>JADFYE010000003.1 GCA_015233195.1 Candidatus Omnitrophota bacterium | reverse complement strand
ACTGGCAACTTAAGGTGTGATTTTTCAATACGAACTAAAGATGAATTTCAAAGTTTAGCCCAAAGTTTAAAAGGCTTGGCAACAACTTTTAATCAGAAACATAAAGATATAAAACAGGGTGTAGAAGCTCTTGAACAATACGCTTATCGTAATCTCGAATTAAAAAATGATGAAAAACTTATGGAACTTATAAAATCCATAAAAAACCCTGTTGAGTATTTTAAATCCTAATGAAATTTTTAACTAAAAAATTATTTATAGCTTTAATATTATATTTGTTGATGCCAGGTCATTTAACTTTTGCAAATGAAATGATATGGATAGGCAAAGGACAATATTTTGATATTTATTCCTCCAACCGTTTTGATACCAGCCGTCTTTTAAGTAGAATTGATTTTAATTATTTTCTGAATTACAACAACGTTCATAATTTAGATCAAAAATCTGAAGACATACTGTCGCTGACATTTGATTCTATTTACAGACATGTCTCCGACGTGCTGGAGATAAATGTTTTTTCTTTTCACGGTTCAATTTATATATACCAAAACCAGGCAGAACTCGCTGAATTTTTTCAAAAAAAATATGGCACTCAATTCCCGGAGCGTTCTTTTTTTGACGCGTCAACCAATACCATACATATATCAAGCGAAGATATCACACTCGGCATGCTCGCCCATGAAATGGCACACGCGATTATGACCCAATATTTTTCAGTTCCACCACCACCCAAAGTGCAAGAAATACTTTCCGGATATGTCGAATTTTCTTTACGCAAGGCAAGCGGCACTTTACCAAAATAAATTTAAAATATTTCTTTGATTTCCTGCGGATTATAGATAAGTTTTTCAGGTTCGAGTAAACCCAAAGCTTGCGGAGAATTATACCCCCAGCCCACTGCTATTATCGGTATACCGATTCTACTGGCAGCTTCAATATCCCGAATCTCATCGCCTACATACCAAACATTAGTTTTAGCAAGTTTATATTTTTTTAAAATCTTAGCCAATGCGCGGTGTTTACCTAATATACGTGGACAAGACTGTACAAAATCAAAATAATTAAGATCATGATGCTTAAGAAATTTATGCACATTATCCAGTGAATTAGTAGTTAAAATTCCTAATTTATAATCGCGCGAATGAAGATACTGTAATATTTCAGCTAAACCATCAATTGGCTTGATCAACTCAATCTGTTTATTCAACTCTTTTTGAGCCCGGGAAATTATTTGCGGCAAACGCAGCCGGGATATACGCAAATGCTGTATGATAAAATGAACATTCTGATGTTTAAGATCGTCAATCTCCGCGAGATTTATCTCCTTGAATTTAAATACTTTTGCTAATTGATTACTGATCTGAATAAGCGCGGAAAAAGTATCAGCAATAGTGCCGTCAAAATCAAAAATTATCGCTTTAGTTGGTTGCATATACACCTTTCATGGTTGCGTCGATATAGTAACAAGCATCTACTAAATATGCCATAAAATTCATAAATTTTTTTATCTTTTATTGACAAGCAATTTTTATTAATCCATACTTAACCAAGAATTAAAGAAAGGAGGAGTTAAACAATGGCTAAGGGAAAAGTTAAATGGTTTAGTAATAAAAAAGGCTACGGGTTTATCACTCCTGAAGATGGTAATGATATTTTCGTGCATTTCTCAGCGATTCAAGGCGATGGTTATAAATCTTTAGAAGAAGGGCAGGATGTAGATTTTGAAGCAGTTAATGGTCCTAAAGGCGAGCACGCGGCTAATGTAACAAAAATATAGGAGAAACTTTGTTATTAAAAAATGATTTAGTAATTTTAGATATTGAAACTACCGGTACCTGGATTGAACGGGATAAAATAATTGAAATTGCCCTTATAAAAATATCAAAATCAGGTGAACGCACAGAATATTGCAAACGTATTAATCCGGGAATCCCCATACCAACTTTTATCGAAGAACTTACCGGCATTACTAATGATATGATTAAAACCGCGCCGCTTTTTAAAGATGTCGCTAAAGAAATTATGGATTTTATTTCCGAAGCTGATCTTGCCGGTTTTAATCTTGAACGTTTTGATATGCCGCTTTTAGAAAGAGAACTTATCGAATGCGGCACCCGCTTTCTATGGAGAGAACGAAATATTTTTGACACCCAAAAAATTTACCACATGAATGAAAAAAGAGATTTATCTGCTGCTTTTAAATTTTATTGCGGGCAAGATCTGGTCGGCGCGCATTCCGCTTTAGTAGACACGGACGCCACGTATAAAATACTATTAGCACAAGCAGAAAAATATGGAGAGGGTGACGATCGGATAACTTCATTACTACGTTTTAATTATCAAACCTCAAGTGAATTTTATGATACGGAAAAACGTTTCCGCTGGTGGAATGGGAAGTTGTATATGATGTTCGGAAAATACGCGCACAAATACAGCCTTGATGAAATGGTAAAACGTGATCCGAAATATTTGGAATGGATACTTTCAGCCAACTTTGGACCAGATGTTAAAGAATTAGTATCTAACGCTTTAAACGGTCAATTTCCCAAATACCAAGATAAAAATAGTTAACTGTTTTTTATAAGATCTTTAATAACTTCACCAGCAGCTATTAAACCAGCTACTGACGGCACAAAAGCTATGCTTCCCGGGACGCTGCGCTTAGTCGATCCTTTTACTTCAGTGCTACCCGAAATTTTAATCGGCGTTTCTTTTGAATAAACCACTTTTAATGATTTTATACCTCGAGTATTTAATTCTTTTCGCATAACTTTACAAAGCGGACAGACTGAAGTAGAAAACAAATCCTCCACCATAAATTTTGTAGGATCAAGTTTATTGCCTGCACCCATACAACTTATAACCGGAATACCCAGCTCATTTGCGCGGCATACAATATCAATCTTTGCAGTAACAGTATCAACTGCATCAACAATATAATCAATATCCTTAGTTATAATTTCCCGGTGCTCAGGCAAGTAAAATATGGATAGGGTTTCAACTTCAGCTTCCGGATTTATGTCAAAAATACGATTTTTCATTAATTCTACCTTTAATTTCCCAATACTTTTTACAGTAGCTGGAAGCTGGCGATTAATGTTGGTAATACACACCTTATCATTGTCCACTAATAAAAACTTACCAATTCCTGACCTTGCCAAAGCTTCAACTGTAAAACTTCCAACTCCACCAACCCCAAAAATAGCAACTTTGGACTGGTTAAGTTTCTTTAGAGCTTCTTTTCCAATAAGTAGCTCAGTCCTTGAAAAAGCATGCAACATAGTAAAATTTCCTTAAATTATATAAAGTGTTGAAAGATAAGCGTTTACTAAATACAAGCAAAGCCCGTGATCTAACAGCTTCAGAAGTATACCTCAACAAGTATTTGTTGACAATAAATTATTATTATGTATTATATATCATTGTAAATTGTGTAGTATCAAAGATTAACATATTTCAATGCAATTTAAAAGGGCGGGAGTATGCGCATTGCAATATTTTCCTGGGAAACTGTTCATTCAGTATATGTGGGAGGGGTTTCCAACCATGTAACTGAGCTTGCATCAGCTCTCGAAAGAAAAGGTCACGAAGTCCATATATTTACCCGTATGGGCAGACCTAACCACCTTCAATACGAACGTATTTTTGGTGTTCATTACCACCGTTGTCCATTCGAATCTAAGCCGGATTTCATCGAAGAAATTAATGAAATGTGCCGTGCTTTTGTCAACGCATTCCTTGCAGCCGAAGATCTCACTGGTAAATTCGATATTATTCACGCCCATGATTGGCTTGCTGCCAATGCAGTTATCTGGATAAAAGAAGCCAGAGGCCACAAAACTGTTTTTACCATACACTCAACTGAATATGGCAGGTGCGGTAATAATTTCTATGGCGGTAATTCCGAACGTATCCGCCAAGTTGAATGGAACGCCGGTAACCATGCTGATCATATAATCGCGGTTTCCAGAACATTGCAAAATGAGTATCAAAAAATTTATGGCGTGCCGGATTGGAAAATTGACGTCATTTATAATGGCATAAATAGCAGGCATATGGACGGATATGTTGATCCGGCACCAATCAGGGCAAAGTATGGTATTGGTCCAATGGATCCTATGGTATTATTTGCTGGTCGTATGGTCGATCAAAAAGGTCCGGATCTTCTGGTGCAATCAATTTCCAGCATATTAAAATTCTATAATAACGCTAAATTTGTATTTGCTGGCGACGGAGAAATGAAACCTTTTGTTGAAAATTTAGCAAATAATTTAGGCGTGGCTGATGCTTGCCGTTTTCTTGGTTATCAAGGCGGAGAAAATTTAAAAAACCTTTTCAAAGCCTGTGATTGTGTTTGTGTACCGAGTAGGAATGAACCATTCGGTATTGTGGTTTTAGAGGCCTGGAGCGCAGGCAAACCAGTAGTAGCGACTATTAATGGCGGTCCGTCTGAGATCGTTTGGCATGAGGTTAATGGATACAAAATATACCCTAACCCAGAATCAATTGCCTGGGGAATAGGCACTACTTTTGAAGATTTTGAACATGCTAAATGGATGGGACGCAACGGCAGAATCGCAGCTGAAAGCGTATTTTCATGGGATACCATAGCTGAAGAAACTTTGGCTATTTATGAGTGTTAGAAAAAGGTTAAAGAGATTGAGTAAAACACAGTTTGTTGAAAATTATTGTTTGCCAGGACAATACGATCAAACATCGCTGACATTGATCGTGCGGGATCCTTTTTGGCTTTTCGCTTATTGGAACATCTCTCAATCATCGCTAGATAATATGCGTACCTGCATGGGAAATGACCAATTTGAAAAAGCGCGTTATACATTAAGAGTATACGATGTTTCTTTAATAAATTTTAACGGATATAATGCCAACAATTCTTTTGATATTGAGGTCGGACGTGACGCCAAAGATTGGTATATAAATCTCTGGGCTGACGGAGCAAGTTATTGCGTAGATATTGGTCTTAAAAATGACTCTGGTAATTTCTTTTTATTATCCCGTTCAAATTGTGTAACTACCCAGCGTGCCGGATTATCTGGACGAGATGAAGCTATCTGGATGAACGTTGAAAACGGAGACCCAAATGACGCGTATGTATACGCTGCCAATAAGATCAAACAAGAAAACCGCAGAATTATTTATAAAGAAATTGACCCGCAAAAACAATTATCTCCGGCATTATTAAGAAAAGCCCGTCTCCGTCAAACTTTGACTGAAGACGATATCCGTGAATATTATTCCAAAATGTTCCCATTATTATGCCGTATAAAACTACGTCGTAAAAAACGTAAAGGCAAATGGGGCTTAGACGATTCTGATCTCGATGCTTTATACGCTGCTGATCCTTTTGGCAATCAAATGGATATGGACAGAGAAGCAAGAAAAAGAATGTTTATAGACCGCTCCCGGGCAAAAATAATGATTGGCTCGTCAGCAGACATGCTTCCTGAAGGTGCAAGTGAAAATCGTCAAGATTTAATGGTAAATCCGCTTGCCAGCCAGGAATTAATCCCAAAAGAACTGCGTAGAAAATTTTTCTTTGAGATAGGTACAGAATTAATTGTTTACGGGCGAACTGAGCCTGATGCAAAGGTTACTCTGGGTGGAAAACCAGTTGAACTTAAACCTGATGGTACTTTTACCCTGCGTTTTGCATTACCTGACGGGAACATCCCGCTTGATTTTATTGCCCGGTCTTTCGACGGTGTTGATAGCAAAAATATCACAACCCGCGTAGAACGAAGTAAAACAGTCTATGGTCCGTAGTAAAAAAGAACCAGCCATTCCAAAAATTTTGGAACAGTACCAACCCAAAAGCAATCCTTTTGGATTCTTAGCTATGGTGCTGCACGCACATTTGCCTTTCGTACGCCATCCAGAAGAAGAATATTTTTTAGAGGAGAACTGGTTATATGAAGCAATAACCGAGACCTATATCCCCTTAATACAAGTTTTTGACGGGTTGATAAAAGACAATGTTAATTTCCGTATCACGATGTCGTTAACTCCACCTTTAATATCAATGCTTCAAGATCCATTTCTGCAATCCCGTTATTTAAGGCATATCGACCGCTTAATTGAATTATCTGATAAAGAAATATCCCGTACCCAATTTGAACCGCATTTTCATCATCTGGCAATTATGTACCACGAAAAATTTAAAGAATGCCGGCGATTATTCAAAGAAGTATATAGCCAGGATATTGTACAAGCTTTTAAAAAAATTCAAGATGCGGGTTATTTAGAAATTATTACTTGCTGTGCTACGCATGGATTCTTACCCATTCTAGACGTGAATCATCAGTCGAGTAAAGCCCAAATCCAGATTGGCGCAGACCATTACCGCAAAGTATTTGACCGCGACCCCAAAGGCATATGGCTGGCTGAATGCGGATATACACCCGGTATAGACGAGATATTAGCTAAAGAGAAAATCCGTTATTTTTTTGTAGATACTCACGGCATTATTAATTCTGATCCAACCCCGCGTTACGGAGTATATGCTCCGATATATTGTCCTTCAGGTGTGGCAGCTTTTGGACGTGACGCTGATTCTTCAAAACAAGTTTGGAGCGCGGACGAAGGATATCCTGGAGATTTTGATTACCGAGAATATTACAAAGATATAGGATTTGAATTAGACCACGATTACATAAAACCATATATCCATCCAATGGGGCTAAGAATAAATACCGGCATTAAATATTGGCGCATTACTGGTAAAACCGCTTATAAAGAAGCTTATCGTCCAGACTGGGCAAGAGAGAAAGCCGCATCGCATGCCGGTAATTTTATGCACAACCGCGAAAAATTAGTCGAAAATTTAAGCCACCATATGGATCGCAAACCAATTATAATCGCGCCTTACGACGCTGAACTCTATGGACATTGGTGGTACGAAGGCCCTATTTTTATAGATATGCTGATGCGTAAAATACATTTTGATCAAAACAATATAAAAACTATAACCCCGTCTGAATATCTGGATGCTAATCCGGTAAATCAGGTGAGCACACCGTCCTGTTCCAGTTGGGGATATAAAGGATATAGTGAATTCTGGTTAGATAAAAGTAATGACTGGATATACCGGCATATACATAAAGCCAGTGAAAGAATGGGTGAACTTGCAGAAAAATTTTCATCAGTATTAAAAACCAAGACTAAAACATTAAAAAAACGAGCGTTGAATCAAGCTGCGCGGGAATTATTATTGGCAGAATCCAGCGACTGGCCTTTCATCATGAAAGCCGGTACTATGGTGCCTTATGCTAACAAACGCATAACCACTCACATCGGACGATTCACTAAGTTATATGAAGACTTAATTAACGACCGCATAGACGAAAATTGGTTGAAAGAAGTGGAGGAGAGGGATACTATATTCTTAGATATGGATTGCTTTAAATACTATGTCAATGAAGAAAAAAGGAGAAAAAATGTCTGATATTATAAATGGTTTACCAAATATTTGCGGACTAGAAAAACAAATTATACCAACCGCGGTTCAACGAAAAAAGAAATATTACTCCAATATTTCTAACTTAAAATTTTCAAATATTAATTCCTCATTCGGAATAGCTTTACATATGCACCAGCCATCAATTCCAGCGTCGAGTGATGACATTTGGAATTCCTCGATCATATCCAATTTACAACACATGTTCGAACATCAAGGCATTGGCGACAATCACAATGCCGGTGTATTTATGCAATGTTATAAACGCTTGTCATGGATAGTGCCAAATTTAGTAAGCAACGGTAAAAATCCAAGGGTGATGTTAGATTATTCCGGAAATTTATTCTGGGGTTTACGCCAAATGGAAAACGGTTCTGCCCTCGAAGATATGAAACGCGTGACCTGTGACCAAAATTTCCGAAAAAATTTTGAATGGCTTGGAACTATGTGGTCGCATGCAGTAGCTTCATCAACCCCTGTTCCTGATATAAAATTACACATATTAGCTTGGCGTAATCATTTCGCTTCAATTTTTGGCGAAGAAGAAGTTAGACGAGTAAAAGGATTTTCACCTCCTGAAATGCATTTACCGATTCATCCTGATGTTTGTTACGAATATATCAAAGCTTTAAAAGAATGCGGTTATGAATGGTTGATGGTGCAGGAACATTCTATCGAAAATATGGACGGATCTGGAATACGCAGACAACATTTTCCTCATACTTTAGTAGCCAAAAATTCAGAAGGTAAAGTTGAAGAGATCACAGTTTTAATAAAGACTCAAGGCTCAGATACAAAATTAGTCGCGCAAATGCAGCCTTATTATGAAGCCAAAGGATTAGCACGCCAAGATTACGCGGATAAAAATATTCCACCTTTCGTATGCCAAATAGGCGACGGAGAAAACGGCGGGGTAATGATGAACGAGTTCCCTCCTGGATATGATCAGGCATATAATCAAATTGGCTACGAAGGAACCGTTGGTCTAAATGGATCTGAATATCTAGAATTCCTTCAAGATAATGGGATCGACGAATCAAAATTCATTAAAGTCCAACCAGTTTCACAAAATAGAATCTGGAAAGAGATTAATGGTAAATATGCCCAAGGTGCCGCAGATAAAGCAATTGACCAGATAAAAACCAAAGATCATGGATATAATCTGGACAAAGGTTCCTGGACCAGTGATCGAAGCTGGACCAAAGGTTATGAACACGTATTAGACCCAATAAACCAATTAAGCGCGGCATTCCATGAAAAATGTGACAACATTACTATAGATCCCAATTCCCATACTTATCGGGAAGCATTGTTGTACTTGCTTTTATCCCAGACCAGTTGTTTCCGTTACTGGGGTGCAGGTATATGGACCGAATACGCAAAAGAAATTTGCAGACGAGGGTTTGAAGCTTTAAAAAAAATCTGAAAGGATAAGTATGGCAACACTATTTAACAAGATTATAAACGGTGAAATACCAGCCCATAAAATTCTTGAAAATGATAAATTCCTGGCATTTTTAGATATCCGACCAATTCGTCCTGGACATGCGCTGGTTATACCCAAAAAAGAAGTTGATTATATCTTTGACATGGACGACACCTTGCTGGGTGAAATTATGGTATTCGCTAAAAAAGCCGCAAAAATGATAAAAAAATCAGTTACTTGTAAAAAAATCGGTGTTGTAGTCTGTGGGTTGGAAGTGCCTCACGCGCATATACATCTAATACCAATAGACCAAGTGGCTGATATTGATTTTTCTTTGGCAAAACCTATGGATGAAAAGGAGCTGAAAGAACTAGCGGAAACCATACGCTTAAATGCTAAATAATCATCTTTTTTATGTCAACGCATTGACATTGAAAATATTATGGAATACACTTGTTTCGTAACACATATACTAAAACTAACAAACGATAAAGCCACGGATCGTTAATTTAATAATTGCGTCCGCGGTTTATTTTTTTGGGGCAAAAAAAATGACACAGACAATTGAAAAAAAAATTTCAGCACCTCTAAAAGTATTAGTCGTCGAAGATAATAACGTAGATCGCCGCATCCTTGAAGCTATGCTAAAAGAATCTACTGACACAAATTCTGACCTTATAACTACAGATTCTTTATCCAAAGCATTAAAAATTCTTGAAAATCAATTTTTTCACGTAATCGTACTTGATCTTAACTTACCGGATTCACACGGCGAAGATTCTTTACATACCATAAATACTCGTTTCCCAGAAATGGCCATTGTAATAAACACTGGGGCATATGAAGACGACCTAGGATTAAAAACCTTACATTATGGCGCTCAAGATTTTTTAGTAAAAGGCAAATATAATTCATACACCTTAAATAAAGTCCTACACTATGCTGTGGAGCGAAAAAAACTGGAATCCGAATTAAAACAAACTTCACAAAGGTTAGAAGACGCGCAAAACTATCTTATTCAAGCAGAAAAAATGAAGGTCGTAGGAGGATTAGCTAGCGGCGTAGCCCATGAAGTTAAAAACCCTTTAGCTACCATACTATACGGGGTAACTTTTCTTAGTGAAAATATTAAAATCGATAATAAAGATTACCAATTTGTGTTGACCAACATAAAAGAAGCTATCGACCGTGCTACTAACATAATTAATGACTTGCTGGATTTTTCAAACCTATCTCGAATAAAAACCGAATCACTAAGTATCAATACCGTAATCGAACGCGCGCTTGGACTTATCAAATATGATATCGACAAACACCGCATAAAAATCATTAAGGATCTTTTTTCAGACATTGAAGAATTTCAGCTTGATGCAAACCGCATAACTCAAGTTCTGATAAATATAATTTTAAATTCTATTCAAGCCATGGAACCAGAACGCGCCCTAACTATACGCTCATTTTCACAAAAAGTCGGAGATCACCCTGAAGCTGCTTATTTACAATTAAATAAAAACTATCACTCGTCCGATAAAATCGCAGTTATCCAAATCGATGATGAAGGCTCAGGTATTCCTCCGGAAAATTTAGATAAAATTTTTGACCCATTCTTTACCTCCAAACGCGCCAAAGGCGGCGTAGGATTAGGTCTTTCAGTTTCAAAAAGTATTATTGAAACTCACGGCGGTCAATTAATAATCCGCAATCTGGATGATAAAGGGGTCAGGGCAAATTTAATATTAAAAATAAATAACTCTTAAACTGAAAAGAGGGTCGGAACATGCGAAAAAAAATCTTGCTTATCGATGACGAAAAAGGTTTTACTAACATGTTGCGTTTAAACCTAAGCGCTACCGGTGACTACGACGTAGTGGTAGAAAATGACTCTTTGCACGCTCTAGATGCGGCATTACAAGTAAAGCCAGATCTTATACTTCTGGATGTTATCATGCCGCATAAAGAAGGACCCGACGTATTTACTGAAATTAAAGAAAATGATCAATTACGCGAAACCCCAGTAATTTTTCTTACTGCTACCGTAACCGAAGATGAAGTAAATACCTATGGCGGACGTATCGGCGGAAATACTTTTATAGCAAAACCAACTCGTATGGAGGATCTGGTAGAATCAATAGAACGAAATTTGATTGCTTCATATTAAAGTATGACCAAAAATATTAAAAATGAATATATAACTGTAAAATCATCTTCGATTCACAACAACGGCGTTTTTGCCAAAAAAAATATTCCGGCAGGCACCAAAATTATTGAGTATGTCGGAGAAAAAATAACCAAAAAAGAAGCAGAACGCCGCTTTAACGAAACTTTTAAAAAAGCTCAAAATAGCGAAGAACATGGAGCAGTATATCTGTTTCATCTTAATAGCCGTTATGATATTGATGGTAACGTTCCATATAACCCTGCCCGATTTATAAACCATTCCTGCAAACCTAACTGTGAAGTTAAAATAATTAAAGGGCACATATGGGTCATTGCTTTAGCAAATATAAAAAATAGCGAGGAGCTGTCTTACAACTATAGTTATGATTACGAAGTACACGAAGACCACCCCTGCCTGTGCGGCACTGATATCTGCGTAGGTTATATTGTTGCAGAAGAGCACTGGCCAAAACTTAAACGCAAACTCGCTCGAAAAAAGCATCAAAATCGCCCCTAAAGCCGCCTTGCCAAATCAATAATTTATATGGCATACTCAACTTACCAATTTAATTAATATTAATTATAGAAACATTATGTTTAAAAGAATACTCTGCTTCATTCTTTGCGTGAGCTTTTTGCTTACAAATATGGCACCCTATACGTCTGCGATAGAGCCGATAGGGTCTGTGCCGCTTACTGTGCCTGAATTGATGTCTGTGTCATCACCTGAAATATTATTAAAAGCTGTGAAGATCAATCCTACCAATCCGTTAAGTTTAGATTTTATTGTTGATTTTTATGGACGGGAAAATGAAAAAACTTTTAAACAACAAACCAAAACATTGATTAAATATTTTCTTGCAGGTCTGACTGTTCCCCCAAACGAAATGTGGGTTAATCTTAATCCTAAAGAACCTAACCGTATTACAACTGAAAAATTCGGTCAAACGGAAACAGGGCGGGATTTGCTTGCTCAGGATTATGTGTTAAAGCAATTAAGCGCGTCCTTGCTCAGCCCGGAGAATGAAACAGGACGGAAGTTTTGGGATGGGATATACACGAAGGTATATGACGAGGTCAAAGGTGAAAGGTTAAAGGTTAAAGGAGAAACCAGAAATCCCCTCTCCAGCCTCTGGGGAGAGGGACAGGGTGAGGGGTTCTTAAATAAAATTTGGATCGTCCCGGAGAAAGCCGTTGTGGTTGAAAACGGATCATCCGCGTTTGTCAAATCTGCACGGTTAAAAGTAATGACGGAGCGCGATTATCATGTCATTCTGAGGAACGAAGAGACAAAGAATCTCAAAGCAGATCCTTACCCTTCGCAAGCTCAGGGTCAGGATGACAATATTACTAAAACAATAAGATCGATAATCATTCCTGCGCTGGAAAAAGAAGTCAATGAAGGCAAAAGCTTCGCCCAGCTTCGTCAGATCTATAACTCGCTTATCCTCGCTGCATGGTATAAACGAAAAATTTTACACCTTCCCCCCGACAAAATTACGGGGGTGGGGAAGGGCAGGGTAGGGGGGGAATTATCGCCTATGGTTTATTTTGTTAATCAAAACAAAATTGCCGGCGTTGACATTGCAGACAAAACCGAAAAACAAAAAATCTGGTCGCAGTACGTCGATGCATTCAAAAAAGGCGTTACCAATTACATCAAAGAAGAATATGATCCTGTTGCCCAACAGGTGATCCCCCGCAAATATTTTACAGGCGGGGCTGGGTTTGAACACATCGACACTGCTATGGTTGTGGAGCCGCTCCAATCAGGCACAGATTTTGCTATGTCCAAGCCTTTTGAAGTTAAAGTAAATTTATCGCCTATTAATCCATCTGTCGACTACGCCTCATTAAGCATTGAACCGCGGCAGTCCACGTATAATCCCGAAGATCATCACTTTATTTCTCAAGAACAATATGGCTCGCCTATTTATCCCGGCGTGCCTTATCAAGAGATCCGTAACCGTTATGAATATTTGATGCAGAATTTTGGCTCAAAGATCGCGTGGCTTATCGTCTTAGAAGAGTTAGATTTGCCTCAGCAGTTAGGGTTTAAGATTCCGCATTTTGTTGTGTTTAACAGAAAATTTTTAAATACACTTGGTGCGATTTATCGAACGAATGATATTGGCAAAAAATTCCGTGACTTAAGGAATTCTTTATCAGATGGCAGAGGTTTTGCACAATGCTTCCAGGATCTTTATCGTAGCAAAATAAATGAACCGGATTTTGAGCGCGGCTTGGATAAATTCTTAAAAGAATTTGAAAAGGAATTTTCGGAATTCGCTTCGATACAAGAATGGAATAAATTTTTCAAGTCTTTGCTTTTGATGCCGTCAATTCAACGCATGCATGCTAATGAATATGCTTCTGATGTATTTCGCGAGTTTGAGTCAGCTATTGAATCGTTTTTGTTGAGTCAGTATTTACCTCAGGATATGCGTCAGTATTGGGATGAGCGGATGGCGATGTTATCACCTCGCATCGTTCAGCGGATCTCTGTTTCCGGAGAAGATAGTTTTGAACAGCGTCAACTCGAGTTTGACGGAACTGTCGCGATCGATCATTTTACCGCGCTTAAGCAAGTCGGCGCGTATATGTCGGGTCAACCATTGGCAGGATTTAACCATTATTCATCAGGATATTTAAATGAAAGTTATGGTGTTTTTTTGCAGGATGAGATCGCTCCGGAAAAATCCGCTAGAGCGTTTTCCGATGTGGGAGGCTTCCCTGCGATTGAGACAGTCGTGGGTGGTGCAAAAACTCTGGAATATGTTTCAGGCGCCACAGTGATAAATTTTATTCCAGGAACCGACCATATCGCAAATATCCAATATGCATTTGAAAGATATCCTTGGAAAATTGTTTGGCAAGGCAGAGAATTACAAAATCCTTATTCTGGAGTTTCCAGCGAGGCTAATGAATCTCCGTATGCGCAATTATGGCGAAGCCAGACGCACGACATTTTAACGGCTAATGGAGAATCCCTCCGGTCGCCTTTAAGCGAAGATCAGACGCGTCAGATCAGGCAGATCGTATTGAACATTCGAAAAGCTCTAGGATTAAACATTGATGCGGATGTGGTGTTTGCCGGAAATGAACTAATGCTTTTGCAAGTCCAGCCCACCAGATCTCGAGGGAAAACAATCAAGCCATTACCGCAATTTAAACCTGAAGATATTATTGCGGAAATCCCTATAGTCATAGGTGAAACGCCGCAGGAAGGATTCGAAGGGAATATCATTGGTAATATAGAGAGTAGAATGTTGGAATTTGTTGAAGCAGGGCCAGCTCCTGATCAGCCAGGCTATGTACGCATGAAGCCTGATTATCCGCAATTTTTTAATGCTTTGGGGCTGGAAAATAATGACATGCTGGTCGCTGCTAAAGACCCTCGTGACATAAGAAACCGCCAGTTCGTCATAGACTCAACAACTTCCCGCTGGATGTATCATAATGGGTATGATTTTTTTGTTCAAACCGGCACAGTGGTGTTAGGGATGCCTGGGCTATATAACAGGTTCCCCAAATTAGAATGGGACAGACGTGAAACGCAATATCAAAGCAAAGGTTGGGAAAAGGAGAAAGCCTCTTTATTAGTCAGCCGCCCAAAAGTCAAAGTGTTCTCCAATGGATTGCGTGCGGTCATGGTGAAAGCAGACGCAGAGCCTTTAGATATGACACTAACTGTTGAAGCAGACGATCCTGTATGGACTCCTGCATGGCAGACTGTGGCAGATTCATCATGGCGTTCCAGATTGGCAAAACATCAGTACACTCATATTATCGTAGCAGATGACAACGCGGATTTTCGTTCAACCATGCAGGATATTTTAGGACCATGTTTTCATCATATTTATGCGGCAACATCTCCGGAAGAAGTAATGGCTCAGTATGAGAAGTTGAAAGAAAAAGGAAAAAAAGATGATGAGATATTGATCCTCACGGATTTTCAGTTTGCGGATGGAGAGAATGCGTTCGCTTTAATTAATCGTCTGCGTCTGGAAAAAGGATTTACAGGCGCGATCATGGTCGTCTCGGGAAGTATGGTGTCTGAATTGAATATTCCGGGTTATGACGAGGCTCGTCAGGATCTATCACCTGAGATTAAGAGTCAATACGGTCTTGGATATGTAAAGAAACAGCCATCAGGATTTGGGGATGCATTGCTAGGAGCAATCAAGCATGAGTTGGATCAGACTGAGCGAGTCTCCTATCAAAAACCTGCTGATCTCACACCTTTGCCTGAAATAAAATCTACTCAAGGTGATGTCCGTGTAGACAAAAATTCCAATCTTGGATTTTTCTTAAGCCGCATTAATGACATGGAAGCGAGTTTGGGACGAGAGCTTGAACATGCGGATGTGCCTGCAGAGATCAGGGATCAAATTTCTTTCTCCAAAGTGAGACGAGGATTTAATAACGGCACCATTGATTTTTACGCGTTCCGTCAAAGCCTGCATGATCATAAAAATATTATTGCAGCATTAGGCCATAAAATTGAAAAAATAGAGAATTTAACTCACATTCATCAAAAGATCATTTCCTATTTCGAGTATATTGATTGGATTTACCGGATGTTGATCTATTGCGATCGTTTACAGCATATCGAGGTTATGGATCCGCTTTTGCGTTCAGCAGTTGTCGCGTATCAGCGGGATTATGAAGGCAGGCAGTCTTCTGAGTTTGACCCTGATGAGGGGATCGCCCAAGCGCTCGGTCATTTAAACACAGCAGGAGATGAATTCAGACGACAGAATTTAGAACCTGCTTTGATCGCATGGGGAATTTTGTATAAGGAATATCAGGCTGTTGAAGAAGGCATGAATGAAGTCTTTGGGCAGCAATTAAGCTCATCTCAAAACGCGTTTTTAAAATCATTTGCTGATCGCTTAAATTTATTTTTCGGCCAGTATTTGATGACGTTTGGAATACGAAATCTTAAAGGTGATTTGCATGGAACAGCCAAAGGCAGGATCGTGGTGTTACAGGATGATGATCAAGCGGAAGATATTTTTAGAAAGGCTGTTAAAGAAGGGGATCTTGTTGTGGTGCCCCAGGATTATTCGTGGATTACAGTTGGGAAAAGCAAGGCTGCAGGTATCATTTTCGCGCGATCAGGAGGACAGCATATTGTAACGCAAGCCCGTGTGTCTAAGATCCCGCTGTTATTTTTACCCAATGTGGATGTGTTTTTAGGACGGGTCATTCAAGAATTTAAAAGAAAAGGAAAATCAGCGGATATTCTCATGCGTATGGACGTAGGAGAAGAAGGCAGGGGATCCCTGGAATCTGTTGATCGTCCTGTAGAAATTCCTGCTGAACATCAGGCAGATGAAAAACTTGAGCCAGTACAAGTAGATCCTGTGGATGAGGTGGGCGGACCAGACACAATCAGTTCTGAAATGGATGGATATGCGGATGATTATGAAAAATTACTGCCTTGGATGAGCAGGAAAGCGTTGAATCAATACATTCTTGGACAAGAATTGAGAGCCAATGTGCCGCAATTTTTAGTTTTAACGTATCGTTTAACCAATCGGTTGTTTAAGTTATCCGACGAATATTACGAGATAAACGACAAAATATCAAATTTGCCCCCTGACGCGCCGCAAGCACAAGTGGAAGCGGCTTTAAATGAGATGCGGGAATATATTTTTTCCAGTTCTCTGGGAGAGCTAGATGAGATTATTCCCTCTGTGGAAGAAATTGAAAAATCGACTAAACAAATGGACGATGATCCTGATCGTTGGAAAGAAATGCGACAGCTGGCTCATATGAATAAATGGATTTTTGAGACACCTTTAGTGATCCGGCTTGTGACCAATGACCAAGACCTTGAACAATATCCAGGTGTCGGCGCAGGCACATATCTTTCGATTGAAAATGTGCGTGTGAGATCAGTCAAAGAATTAAATCAGTATTTACAGAAAGTATATGCATCTTTGTATTCGTATGAAGCGTACCGTCATCGTCAGAAACATGGCATTCCAGAGCATGCTGTGAAAGGAGCGATTGAGATTCAGGAATATAGTTTAGACGCAACATATTCCATGCATATTGAAACGCAAGTAGAAGGACATCCAGAGCTTTTAAAAATCATGCTGATGCCAGGTGCTGCGCGGTCTATTTCATCCCAAGATCGTCGATACGGCAATGAGCCGTTTATTTTTTATTATGATAAAAAGCAGGGAAAATTGATCGGTTGGGATGACCCTAGGACACAATTTCATCCTGTGCGGGCGCAGAAAGCCTATTACGCGTCATTCACAGAACAAGAACCGCAGAGTTTTAATATTAAAAATTATCCTCAGCTGCAGAAAATTTTTGACACTAAATCTTTTACTGGAAATCTTAGAGAAGCATTGGAACATGCAGCCAGTCGTTGTACAGCCATAGAAGGGGATTGGAAATCTCCGAGGGAGATTGAAGCTACTTTGGGTGAGAATTTTTCTGTGCATCAAAATCGGAGAATGAAAGGCGTATCAGGCGCGTTTGAGAGTCAGGAAACAGGTGAAGGAAAAAGTGTGCGTCGAATGGAAGCGGCTATCGCGGAATTAAGACAGAATAAAGAATTAAATGATTTTTTTACGCGATATTCAGGAGAGCGCTTTGATCCAAAGAATTTTTCATCTCAAGATTTTTTAAATTTACAGCAAGGGCTTAGAGAAGTTATTGAAAAATTCAATGATCCGGTTGTTAAAGGGGTAGGATATTCTTTCCTGTTTTTATTGGTATATATGAATGGCGGGCATGCGCAGGATTTTAATCGAACAGCGACTAGCATTTTAGAAGCATTGCAGAATGAAAAATTCAAAGATATTGCAGGACCTTTGATGTTTTTAATGTCATATTTTTGTTTCGGCGGTCATGAATATATGTATCAGTGGCTGGAATATTTATCAGAAGAAAAGCCTGATTTGTTTGCTATTTTTGCGCCGCATCTTATTTCAGCTGTCACAAAAACTGCGATTGAAATATCCGATAAAATGGAGATGTATTCTTCCCAAGAGCTTATGCTGATCCGTTTATTTAAAGACGATTTTCGTAAAAAGCCTGAAAGGCAGAAACTCAGACAAAAATTTATTGCAAGTCTCAGTATTGAGAATCTTGATCTTTTGCGGGATGTGTTTATCAGGATAGGATCTGTGGAGTGTTTAGGAATTGTTACAGAGCTGATTCAGCAGCGTCCTGAAGCCCCTGCTGTTGATGAGAAAGTTCAACGTCTAAGAACCGCCATCGCCAAATTACGGGAGACGCCAGCGATAAATGATTTTCTGACAAAATATGCAGGAGACGGGTTTGATCCTGAGAATATTTCCGAACAAGATTACATGGAATTTTCAGTTCGGTTAAGCCGTTTTACAAGGACTTTAGGTGAAGAAGTTCTTAGCAGTATGAACTACTCATTTTTAATGTCTTTAGTCTATGCCATAGGAGGATCAGTGGATTCGTTCAATGAAACAGCGACTGATATTCTGGATTCGCTCCAGCAAGAGGAATTTCAGGAGATTCAAAAATCTCTGATGTTTTTGATAGCGTATTATTGTATCGGGTCACATCAATATATGGCGAATTGGTTGGAATATTTATCGCATGCGCGGCCTGATTTATTCGAAATTTTTGCGCCGTATTTAATATTAGCGGTATCCGAAAATGTTTATTCTTTGGGAGCAAGATACATTTTAGGATTTAAAGAGGATGGGGCCTTAGTTTTTAGATTTTTTGGTGAAGAGGATGAGGATTCAATGCCAATAAATCGTACAGCTGGGGCGGCTTTTATTCAGCGGTTAAATATTCAGGATATTGATCGTCTGCTTCACGCGTATGTGTTATTAAAGAAACCAGGTGCTGAAGATGTTTTGCCCTTGCTGCAGCAGCGTTCGGATTTTGAGCAAATTCGTCAGTTGGAAAGTTTCAGGAAATTATTCCCTGAAGAAGAATCTATGGCTCCTGCTGTTGATGAGAAAGTTCAACGGCTCAGAACAGCCATCGCTAAATTACGGGAAAATAAAAAATTAAATGAGTTTTTTGAAAAGTATTCGGGAATAGATTTTGTTCCTGAACATGTTTTAAGCGATGAAATTTCGAAAATTCTTGGCGGGCTTTATGATGTTGCTAGGCATTCAGGCGATCCTGTTGCGGAAGATATGTACGGCCACATGTTTTTAGTTCTGTTAGTCGCTCTTTGCGGAGGAATGGAGCATTTTAATGAAACTGCTACGGATATTTTTGAGGCTTTGCAAAATAATGAATTTCAGGATATTCGAAAACCCATGATGTTTTTGCTTGCGTGTTTTTGCCGTCATGGTCATCAATATATGTATCAGTGGATGGATTATCTTGTGGAACATCGTCCTGATCTGTTTGCAATTCTAGCGCCGCATTTTGTGTATTCCATGCCAGAAGAAGTAAAAAATTCGCGGGATAATGATTTTCCTCAAAGTGAATTGATGGCGTTTCATATGTTTTTAACTGGCTGGGGAGTGGGAAATCAGAATAGAAAAGCAAAGGTGCGGAAAGCGTTTATTCAAACATTGGATCTTAAGCATATCAGCTGGTTAATGGAGGAATATAAAGGGTCTCGGAACGAGCGGGAAATAAAAGAAAATCTTCTTGAGCTATTAAAAGAGCGTTCGGATTTTAACGAGCTCAAACGTTTTGAAACATTTAAGCAATTATATCCGGATCAGGACCAGGCCCAGCTTGCCAACGGCGGGATTGATTTGAATACGGATAAAATGGATATCGCAGTGGAAACAGGCGCAGTATCAAGCCTAGATCAGAAAAATTTCGATCAAGCGCTTCTGGCTTCCCTAAAAAATATGACTGGTTTAGATTCCATAATTGTTTCCATTCAAATCTTAAACGATCCTTCCAGGTTTTTCCAGTTCCCCTTGCCAAATCAATAATTTATATGGCATACTTTATCACTTTGTTGATGCGTCATCATTATTGGCAATTCTTATATATTGTGCTATAACCAAAATTAATAATATGTCAAATTTATTCTCAAAACAGTTATTTATTCTACTCATTGGATGTTGTTTAATTCAAAATCCTAACCTTTCATTTTCTATGGATGAATCACCCTATGAAAGTGAAGCACGTCTAACTAATTCGCTTTATAATCATGGTATTCAGCAATTAAAAACTAATAATATTGAAGGCGCAATAAATGACTTTTGTCGAGTATTGCTCATTGATCCGTCCAATGCTTTAACCCAAGAACAACTTATACGTCTAAGTAATGAAACTAAACTTACAAGTTTCAATAAAATCCAATTAGTATATTTTCGTGATTTGATAACCGGCATCAATAATGTGGTCAAACAAATCCAATATTTCGAATTAAAGATCAATCAAATATCCAAAAATCAAATTGCCGAAAATAACGCTATCAAACAAGATCGAAACTTTGCTAAACCTGAATATTCAAACGATATTTCGCTCGATAATCGTAATTTCCTTGAAATATTGAATGATATGTTACGCGTACAGCGAGATCATTTGACCTTAAAATTAAACCAAACTATCGAAAAATATGACCAGCTTAAAGAACAAAATAAATTAGCTATATCAAATTTTTATACGCCGCAAAATATTTACACTTCAGAAACTCGCATGTCAAATATTCCTAGAACCAATCCAAAGATAAATTCTGCGGATAACGGCAAAATTATTGACATGAGCCTACGTTTAACTGAAAAAGACCTCCAAATAAATAAAAATGAAGAACGTTTCGCCCAAATAAAAAATGAATTAAAAGAACTGCAAGCGCGCTTTGATCTAGGTCAGCAACTACTCGAGCAAAAACAATCTTCAATGGATACATTACAGCAACAATTACTGCAGATCACAACCCAACTCAAATCTAGCACTGAAGAATTAAGTGCGGCATTATTACAAAGAGAAGAAAACCTTATTGAAGCAAATGGCATTTTAAATATATATAAAGAAAAATTCCTTGAAGCACAAGACAATATTAAAACTAAAAACCGCGACGTGCAAAAAGTTGAAAGTCTTACTAATTTAAAAGTACAAAAATATAGCGAAGTTATAAAAAAACTTGAAACTGAACACTCGGATCTTTTAGAATCTCAACAAGTATTAGCTATTTACCAACAAAAATTTAAAGACGCGTACATCCGTTTAAAGAAAAAAGACGCGGATGTCAGTACACTTAACGAACAATTAGAACTTAGCCAAAAAATATTATTTGAACGCGATAAAATTATAAAACGCGCCCAAGCAAATTTAGATAATATAAACGACCAATTAAAAGTGGTAAAAAGTGAACTTGAACAAATTAAAATTTCCTCCACTACAAATAACCCCGAGCAAATCGCAAACCGCGAACAGCTAACTTCACTTAACAACCGCATCACTGATATCCAAAATCTGATTAAAGATAATGTCAATGATCTAAAAGTTTCTTCAAAAGCTATCGCAGTAAAATAAAAATTATAAGGACACATAGCGTTTTTTTTACTATACTTGTAAAAATTGATTAACCAATTTATTGCAAGGTACACCTATGAATATCCGATCTGTTGCTTTTATTACCGTTTACATTTTAACCTTAGCCTTACCCGGGCTTTGCCAGCCGAGCAGCAATCTTTCTAATGCAGTAGTAAAAATATTTGTTACGGCTAACCACAATGATTTTTACCAGCCCTGGCAATCATTAGGCGTTGAATCAATCTCCGGTTCAGGATTTGTCATAGATAATGAGCGGATCCTTACTAACGCTCATGTAGTTTCTGACCAAACGTTCATTCAAGTAAAAAAATCCGGAGACCCTAAAACTTATACCGCAAAATTAGAAGCCATAAGTAATGATTGCGATCTCGCGTTATTATCAATCAAAGATAAAACCTTTTTTAAAGATATTAAACCACTGCAATTCGGAGATTTGCCAAATTTACAGGATAGTGTAACAGTTCTTGGATACCCTGAGGGAGGGGAAAAATTATCTATCACCGAAGGAGTTATTTCCCGCATTGAAGTTATATCCTACGCCCAAACTGGTCGTAATTTGCTTGGTGTTCAAATTGATGCGGCTATAAATCCAGGTAACAGCGGCGGACCAGCTTTGATAAACGATCAGGTGGTTGGAGTAGCCATGCAAGTCCTTTCATCAGGTCAGAATATAGGATATATAATTCCCAACCCAGTGATTGAACATTTTTTAAATGACCTCAAAACCAATAATAAATATGACGGCTTTCCAATATTAGGCATATTCCACCACAATACCGAAAACCCGACTTTACGAAAATTTTATGGTATTGAAAATTTTTCTGGAGGGGTGGTTATATCGGAAATTGCGCCATTCTCACCAGCAGACGGAATTTTAAAAACTGATGATATAATTTTAGAAATTGACGGAATAAATATAGGAGAAGACGGAACTTTTGTTTTTCGCAACACTGAACGGTTATCCTTAGACTATTTAATCACCAAAAAACAAATCGGTGAAAAAGTCAAACTTAAAATAATCCGCAATAAAAAACTTTTAGATATCGAATTGACACTCAAAAATTTTAAACCGTTAGTGCCGAATATAAAATATTTTAATAGACCATTATATTACATTTATGGTGGTTTTGTATTCACAGTATTGAGTACTGACCTTCTAAATTCCTGGAATCAAAAAAATGGTGAACCTCCGCCGCTAGATTTCATGTATTACCTTATGGGTAGCGGCACTCTTAATACAGAAAGAAAAACTGATTTAGTAGTATTCCTTCATGTATTGCCCGATGATATAAATATTGGATATCATCAGAACGGTAACGAAATTATTAATATCGTAAACGGTAAAACTTTTAAATCCTTTAACGAATTCATAAGTATTCTTGAAAAAATCAAAAAAACCGAACCATACACCATCCTTGAAACTGAACAAAATATGAAAATCATAATTGATAATAAAAATCTTGATCAAATTGACGAAGCTATAATTAAACGCAACAATATACCTCAACGTTTTTCGCCTGAAATCAGTGAGTGGTTAAAAAAGAAAGATGCTAAATGAAAATATTAAATCTTAAAGCCGTTATTTTTGATATGGACGGTGTTATAACTAATACTATGCCGGATCATTACCGAGCATGGGTAAAAATTCTTAAAGAAAATGCCGGGATCCATCCCACCAAACTTGACATATATTTGAAAGAAGGATCGCCGGGTATAGACTGCTTATATGATATTTTTAAAAAATATCATAAGCCTTATAATGAAACTATAGCCCGTAAATGTTTAAACGATAAAGAAGCGTATTTCAAAACATTAGCAAAGACCAAATTTATCCCTGGAGCGCGTAGCTTTTTAAAAAAACTGCATAAACAAAATTTTAAATTAGCATTAGTAACCGGAACATCCCGCCCTGAATTACATCGAATACTACCAGATAATATATTCAACTTATTTTCGGTTGTTATCACAGGAAACGATGTCAAGAAAGGTAAGCCACATCCAGAACCATATTTAAAAGCCATAAAAAAACTAAGACTTAAAAAATCCGACTCTGTTGTAATTGAAAACGCGCCCTTTGGTATAACTGCTGCCAAACGCGCAAAATTATTATGCTTGGCTTTAGAAACATCTTTACCTAAAAAATATATCAATAACGCGGATATGATATTTCCCTCAATAAAACAAATGCTGCTTAAAATTAAATTTGAGAATTTCAATCATGATGCCTAAAATATTAGTTTTATACAAACGCAGTCTGTTTCAACTGTATATAAAAAAAGCAAAAAATTTTAAAGGTTTTGTCTCACCCCAACAACTTAAAATTCTAAAGTACACCCATGACTGTCATTATAGTTGTCTTGACCAAACATTGTCAGCGTTAAAAAAATTTAAAATACCTTATTCGAGTCGATGCCGCGGTTCAAAAATCGATTATAATAAATATCAAATTGTTATAACAGTCGGAGGGGATGGCACTTTTTTGGAAGCAGCCCGCAGTGTAAAAAACCAATTAATTTTTGGTATTAATTCTAACCCGGAACACAGTCACGGCAGATTATGCACAGTTACCTTAAAAATACTTGATCAAATTTTGCATGATATTTTGCTGAATAAATATTCAGTTTTGATGTTACCCAGATTACAACTGATTTTCCCTGACCATAAAGAACCTATAAATTTTACAAATGATATATTAATTACACATTCTAATCCCGCAGCCATGACTCGATACCACATTACAATCGATAAAACCAGCGAGGAACACCGGAATTCAGGCATATGGATATCCACCGCAGCAGGAAGCAGCGGAGCCATACATTCTGCAGGCGGTAAAATATTACCCTTAACTGATACCAGATTTCAATATCAACCCCGTGAATTATTTTATGGATTTAAAAAAAATTATTCCCTAAAGGGCGGCATATTATCCGCAAAAAAAACCATACAAATAATATCCTGCATGCGTAACGGCATGATCTTTATTGATGGGGCTCACCAAAAAATTAAATTCCCAATCGGTTCAAAAGTGCAAATATCACCTTCTAAAGAACAATTAGCAGTAGTTATAAAAAAATAAGAATAAATTTTTAGACATGAAACTCTAATGTTAGAATAATTATTATGAAAATACTACTGACAAATGACGATGGGATAAACGCTGACGGCATCTATGCTTTGTATAAAACTTTAAAAACTGTTGGTGATGTTTTTGTGGTGGCGCCTGATTCAGAACGCAGCTCAGTTGGTCATGGGATAACTTTATCTTATCCGATCTGGTATAAAAAATTTTATAAAAATAATAAATTTTTTGGTTATGGAATAAGCGGAACCCCAGCAGATTGCGTGAAATTCGCAGTTGATGTATTAATGAAAAAAGCTAAACCCGATATCGTAGTCTCTGGCATCAACTGGGGATGTAATGACGGATGCAGCGTTTTTTATTCAGGCACTGTAGCCGGAGCAAGGGAAGGCGCACTTATGGGTATTCCTGCTCTTGCCATATCATTAGACACTTTTTCAGATCCTGATTTTTCATATTCTGCACAATGCGGCGCTAACTTAGTAAAAATGTTTAAAAAACACGCTATGCCTAAAGGTACATTTTTAAATGTCAATGTGCCAGCCATCGAAGTAAAAAAAATAAAAGGCATAAAAATAACCAAACAAGGCGTTACTCCAATACATGGAATTTTCACAAAAAATAAAGATCCGCACGGCAGAGACTATTTCTGGATGAGCGGTAAAATCCCGGAAAAAAAGACTGACTTGACTTATGATACCTATGCTTTAAACTCAGGATATGTAACTGTTACTCCGATCCATTGCGATTCAACTGATTACAAGTTTCTCGAACAGATGCAAAATTGGAAAATCTAAATGATATCTCAAGACCAGATTATACAATCAAACATTATGCTTGTTGACGATGATCCGGTCAGTATTACCCTTATCCGCCAAATACTCAAAAAAAATGGATTTGCCAATATACACGCTATAACTGATCCGCGTAAAGCTGAAGAACTTTATGAAAAAATTAAACCAGAACTACTGATTCTCGACCTCAATATGCCAGAGATCAGCGGATTGGACATAATAAAAAAACTTAAGCTAACCTATGCTGATGATTATTTGCCTATCCTTATACTTACCAGTGATGATGACAAAAAACTTCGTCAAATTTCTCTAGACTCCGGAGCGAAAGATTTTGTTAATAAACCATACGACAATAATGAAGTCATATCCAGATCGCGCAATATAATTGAAGTGCGCTTATTAAACCAGCAAATAAAAAACACCAACGTTATCCTTGAACAAAAGGTCAAAGAGCGAACTCATGAATTATCCGAGACTCAAATGGATCTTATCGACCGATTATCCAAAGCAATGGAATTCCGTGACACTGAAACTGGTATGCATATTCTCCGGATGAGCCATTATTCTTATGCTCTGGCAAAAGCCATTGGTTTATCTCCTGAGGAGTGCGATACAATATTGAGCGCAAGTCCGCTGCATGATATTGGAAAAATTGGAATCCCGGATAACATACTTTTAAAACCAGCAAAACTAACTCCAGAAGAATTTGAAATAATGAAGGGACACGCTACTATTGGAGGAAACCTTCTTGCCGGAAGCAAATCACATTTATTACAAGTTGCCCACGACATCGCGCTGAGCCATCATGAAAAATGGGATGGATCAGGATATCCGCAAAAATCAAATGGCATTCAAATTCCTTTATCAGGACGAATTTGTTGTATCGCAGATGTTTTTGACGCGCTTACCAGTAAACGCCCTTACAAAGAACCCTGGTCTATTGAAAAAACTATTGAAGAGCTTAAAAAAGGAAAAGGCATACATTTTGATCCGGTTTTAATTGATAAATTTCTAGAAATAATGCCACATATAGTCAAGATAAAAGATAAGTATCTCGACATTTAATTTCAATTTTTTTCACTCCTATCTTCAATAACCGCATAATCTTTCGATAAAAAAGTTGATTTTGTATTCCAAAATGCTAATATGCTAATATTATTATAACTTTCAATAATACTATTAACGGGGGAAATTATGCATAGTTGCCACAAAATTTTTTTACTTTGTGTTGCAAACCTTATATTTTGCCTTTATCCTCATTTTTCTCCTGCGGAAACTATTTCGGGAGAGATTATAAACGTTAATTCAAAATTTAAAATTGCATTCTCTGATCTGGGTAGCGCATATTTAAAAGAAGGTGATATTGTCCAATTATATAAAAATGGTCAAATGATCGGTAATCTTAAAGTTTTAGATTCGACTTCAGCAATCTCAAAATTGGGACCAGTCGATAATGATCCCACTCTTGTAACAATTACCGATTTTAGCAACATTGCTATCGGTGATACAGTTAAAAAAAATGACACTAATCCCATCCCAAAAGAACCAACCCAAGTATCACTAAAATCTGCACCTCTACAGCAAGCTAATCCTATAAAGCCTATTGAAAACATCGACCATACTCCAGAAAAAAATCTGACCATAATAAATACTGAAACACCGAATAGTGACAACCCGCCCGTATCTGAAGGCAATACACCGACAGAACTTAAAAATTTTGATAATTATTTCAAAAAATATTCAGAAAATTATAATCAAATAACTAAAACTTTGAATGAACTAATCGCAGACAAACGAAAACTCCAAGACCAATGGACGGAGATGAATGCGAAACTTTCAGAATATGAGAAGCAAAATAAAAATTTACAAAATGAAAATGATGAATTACGCACTAAAAATACTTTACTTTCACAAAAAACTGCGCCTGAAAACTGCGCACAAGAAAACCAAGAAATTTTACATTTAAAAGAAAACATAGAGACATTAAAAAACAAATTGCGCAATTTAGTCGCAATTGTAGAGAGGAAGTTAGATAACAATGAACAGTAAGCTAAACAAAATACTCGTAGCTGCCATTTTTGTTTCTGCGAGTTTTTATTCTCCGGTTTTTGCACAAACCAATAATTTACAGGATCTGTTACTGCAAAAACAATCGCTTTTGAACCAACTTATGAGTTTACGTCAAGAAAATCTGGGATTAGCAGAGGAAAATGAAGGTTTAAAAAACGCAATTAAAAAGACCACTGATGATTCCTTATTGCAAAAAAAACTCCAAACACTGGAAACTGAGTTAAACCAAAAAAAACAAACTCTGACCCAACAACAAGATCAGCTTCAACAACTTAACAATATAAAACAAACCTTATCATCCGAATTAGAGCAATATAAACGTGATAACCGTAAATTTAAAGAAATTCTCGCGCAAAAAGAAGATGGTCTAACTACCAAGCTATCCGAAATAGAAAAGAAGAACGTTGACCTGCAAAATCAAATTAAAGATAACACGCAAACTAGCGGAGAAATCGCATCATTAAAAATTCAAATCGAAAAATATAAAGAAGCAAGTGCTGAAACTTTTGCATTACAAGAAGAAAATAGCAGGCTTAAAAACAAACTTAATGAATTGACAAATAATACTGCCGCAAATGAAGAAGCATTATTAAAACGTGTTGAAGAGGTCCGCCTGCCTTTGCAAAATGAAATTTTTGCCATGAAAAAGACCATTGAAGGTTATGAGGCAGCTTTCAAAGAACGGCAGCTACAAATTGATAATCTTAATACCCAAGCTAAAAATGCTGACCAACTTAAAATTCAAATTACTCAAGTCCAACAAGCCGCTGATAAAAAATTAAAAGAAACTTCAGACGCACTTACGAATCAAATATCCACACTTGAACGCCAAATTCACGAACTTCAACAAAATATTTCAAAAAAAGATAACGAACTCGGATCTTTAAACGAAAAAAAAACCTCCTGGGATACTGAACGGATTAAAATTCAAGATCAGCAAAAAGAATTATATGAAGAACTTAACAATACAAAAAATGAACTCGCAGCTAATAAAATAAAAATTAAGGACCAGCTGCAAGAGAAAGAAAACTCCTCTAATAACAAAATTTCAGAACTAAATTCACAATTAAAAAACTATAAATCACAAATAGAACAAATCAAAATTGAATCAACGCAAGCTGCGCAACAATTAAAACAACAATATCAAGAAAAATTAACTAGCGTCGAACAAGACTCAAAAAATATTCAAAAAACATATGCTGACCAATTAAAACAACTTCAAGATCAAATATCCAAGTCAAATTCCGAACTTAAACAAACTTCAGCAGCATTGGCTGTACAAAAAAGCGAAATAACAAATATTAACGCAGATAAGCTGTCTCTGATTGAACAACTTAAAAAAAATGAAATACAAAACAACGATGCCCAAAAATTATTGACCCAAAAAGTTAATGAACTTGAAAACGGAATAAAAGACCGCGATTTTTTGCTAAAACAAAAAACTGAAGAAATCTTAACTTTTTCCGATAAAAACAACGCTTTAAACGATAAAATTATTTCCCTTAATAAAGAGTCGCAGAGTTCTGAAAAAAATATAGCCTCATTAACTACTGAACTCGACAGCAAAAATAATAAATTAAAAAATATTTCAGATCAGAAATTACAATTAACTGAAAAAATTGGACAATTAGAAAATTTAATTAAAGAACATCAACAAAAATTAACCTCTGCACAGGATCAAAACAATAAATTACAAAATGAATTTCCGATTGCAATTGAAAATACTAAAGCACCTTTATTGAAACAACTTGACGAATTAACTAACCAATTAAACTCGATTAAAAGTGCGGATTCCACAAAAGCTAAAGAGATAATTGCTTTAAATAATACTAAAGCCGAATTATCCAAAAATATCAAACAATTAAATGCCTCACTAAATAATCAACATGGTGAATTAACTTCAGCAAAAACAACAATAGACGAGCTAAAAAAACAAACTCCTACTTTAATCGAAACTGCTAAGACACCGTTATTAAATCAAATTAAAGAACTTTCTCAGCAATACTCAACAGCCAAAGTTAATATTGACCAAAAAACCACAGAACTGAAAAACTTAACCCAGCAAAAATTTCAATTAACCGCAACCAATAAACAATTAGATACTTTAATTAAAGAATACCAACAAAAGTTCGATAAAACTAAATCTGACTACGAAAACAAACTAGCTGAGCTGCAAGCTCAAAATAGTAAATCATTAGCGAATGAAAAAGAAACTCTAAACATAAAAATTAAACAATACGAAACAGAACTAAAATCCACTCAACAAACTATTAGTGAACTATCAAAGCAAAAAAACTCAACTGAAACTGCTTTAAACAACGAAATATTAACTAAAGAACAATTACAAAAACAACTGGTTCAGGTTCAAAAGCAAATCGAAGATCTACAAAAACAAATCCCAGCACAGGTCGATACAGCCAAAGCGCCTTTACTTAAACAAATCACCCAATTACAAGAGAACAACAAATCAGAAGTCGCTAAATTAACTGATTTACTAAATAAAACTAAATCTGACTACGAAAATAAACTAAACGAATTAAACGATAGGCTAGAAACAACCAAACTAACCTCAACTAAGAACATTGAAGACCTGCAAAAGAAAACTCCTGAATTAATCGAAACCGCCAAAGCGCCTTTACTAAAACAACTCGCCCCATTACAAGAGAACAACAAATCAGAAGTCGCTAAATTAACTGATTTACTAAATAAAACTAAATCTGACTACGAGAATAAACTGACTGAATTAAACAAAAACCTTGAATCTGCAAAACAATCCACTTTGTCTCAATCTGAAAATGCAAAAGCATTATTAGGAGAGAAAGAAGTACTTAACACAAAAATCAAACAATACGAGAACGAACTAAAAACAACCCAACAAGCTCTGAATGAACTATCAAAACAAAAAACCAATACTGAGACAGCTCTGAACAATGAGCAATCAGTTAAAGACCAACTACAAAAGCAACTTGCTCAATTACAAGAGAACAACAAATCAGAAGTCGCGAAATTAAATGACTTACTAAATAAAACTAAATCTGAATACGAAAGTAAACTTACAGAATTAAATACAACTAAACAAAACTCAGACGCAGACTCTAAATCAATGCAAGCAAAAATTAACAGCTTTGAAACACAATTAAAATTAACCCAAGAAAGCATAAACGATTTATCTCACCAAAAAAATAATTTAGAAAATTTATTATCAAAAGAACAATCCTCAAAGACCACAGTTCAGACTGAACTTTATAAGTTACAGAAAGAATTAGTAGAAACGAATACTGTTTCGAATAACAAAATAAAAAATGAGTCTGCCCGCGCACAATCATTAGAAGAAAAATTAAAATCAATACAACGCCAACTTGAAACAACAACCAAAAATGTTGAACAACTTAACAATGAAAAACTTAAATTACAAACTCAAATTGAAACCATAAATATCGAATCATCAAAAATTAAAAACACTTATCAAGCCAAATTAGAAGAAGCTAAACAACCGCTATTATCAAAGTTAAAAACCTTTGATGACAAACTCCTACAACAAAAAATTGAATTTGATGAACAACTAAAACAAAATAATCTGGCAAAAACACAAGAGATATCATTGATAAATCAAAAAATTGCTGATTTAAATAACCAATTAATCACGAAAGATAATGATATCAAAACTCAATTAGCTGCGGAACAAACGCTTAACAAACAAATTGAGACTATGCAGCAAGATCGTTTAGGTCTTGAACAACAGTTAGTTACAATGAAAAAAACACTAACTTCCGAACAAAACAACTCGCAGTTAAAAAATACAGAATTAGAAGATATAAAAGTTAAAAAACAACAGCTTCAAACAACTTTAGAAGATCTTAAGCAACAAAATCAGCAATTAAACAATTCGACTTCTGCCCTACAAAAAAATATAGATGAGCTAAAAACTCAACTCGCAATTCTAAACACCAATAAAACTCAAGCAATAGATCAAGCCCGTCAAGAAGCAAATAATAAAATTGTTGATCAAGATAAACAAATAGTTACGCTTACAAAGCAAATGGATGAAAAAAAGTTTGAATTGCAAGATATGCAAAGCGAACGGGATATCCGCAATGCAGAGTTGAATTTAGCCCAAAAGAAAGCTGATGAATTAAAAGCCGCCTATGACACGCTTGAAACCAAACTAAAAAATATTAAATCTCAACAGGCACAAGAAATCATAACCGCACGTTCTGATCTGGAAAAACAAGTTAAAGCTTTAAAAGATGAAATATCATCAATGAATAATGATTTCACCAAACAAATAACCACAAATCAAACTGAAGTTAAAAATAAAGAACAACAATTATCAAAAAATTTATCTGAAAATGCCAGTCTTATTAATCAATTAAATGATTTAAAGAATGAAAAACGTACTATTCAAGAGGCTTTGGGAAAATTAATGCAACAATTCAATGATTCAGAAAAAAAATGGCAGGATAAAATTACTGAAGCTAAAAAACCTTTAGAAGCCCAACTTGAACAACTAAAATCAACCAAGACAGACGAAGCAGATAAAAATTCAAAATTAATTCAAAACGTAAAAAGCCAACTTGAAGAAAAAGAAAATTCAATACAACAACTGCAATCACAAATTCAAAACATGACTACCATGGAAGAAAAAATTCGAAATCTTCAAAATAAAATAAACGAACTAGACCAAATTAATAAAACTCGTATTGAAGAAACCAAGAAACCATTACAAACAAAAATAAAAGAATTAGAAAATACCATAAATGCCAATAATACGATCATCGATGAAAAACAAACCGCGCTTAAACAAATAGAAGAAAAAAACACTTTACTAAACAGCGAGATAATGCAGATCCAAAAAGAACGTGGTCAATTACAAAAAGCATTATATGCGCTGACTGATCAGCTCGACCAAGTTCGTCAACAAAAGGTCGATACCAAAGTAATTGAAAAACCAATTACTCAAAATAATAACCATGATGAAAAAATTAAACAAGAGTTAGACAGCGCAATAGATCTTTTAAATAATATTAAATAGCAGGATAACAATGACCAAACTATCACAAACATATTCTAAAACATTTTCGAAATTTATCGGATTAATAGTTTTGGTTTTATGTGGGATAGGTATCAGTCAATATATAAATACATATTACCAGCACTTAAAAGCTAATCTTTTGCACAACTTGCTTTGGGCGATAGTCGCGTTTTGTATTGTTATTCTCTCAACACCAATTATAATTTTAATCGCAAAAAAATTAAATATCCGAGACCGTAACACCAAACCAAGTACTCCTACCGAAAAAAAGAATATTCCACTTTTAGGAGGGAGCGCAATAATTATTGGTCTGATTGCAACATTAATATTATACCAACTCCGACATAAAATTACTTTTTCTCACCAATTCTATAGCATTATAGTAGCCTGTACGATAATTTATATAATGGGTACAATCGATGACTTACGTCCATTAAGCTCAGTATTCAGAATATTCGGTCAAATCGGTGCAGCAGTAATTATAATGTCTACCGGCATACTTTTATCTTTCCCAGGTACAACGCTAATCGGTCACCTGCTAAGCATATGTTTATCATTAATTTGGATAATTGGCATTATTAACACCATGAATTTTGCAGACGGAGCGGATGGCCTAGCAACTGGAATGACTGCCATATCTGCATTATTTTTCTTTTTAATAGCCTTGCATCAAAACCAACCTGAAATCGCATTTTTATCCGCCATAACCATGGGAACAGCCTTAGGATTCCTTTGTTACAATTTTTATCCAGCTAAAATATATCTTGGCGACGGAGGAAGTACTTTATTAGGTTTCATTTTAGCCGCTATAGCAATTTTTGGAGGATGGTCAAATAAAGGTCCAGTTATTGCCTTAAGCATACCAGTAATAATTTTAGGTGTGCTGATTTTTGATATGATATACATAACTGCCAGCCGGATAATTAACGGCAAAGTGCATTCGTTCCGTGAATGGCTAGATTACCGCGGTCGCGACCATTTCCATCATCGGCTTATGAACATGAACTTTGCTGAACGTCATGCTGTAGGCTTTATTTATCTGGTATGCATAATTTTAGGACTAAACGCGTTGGAACTTGATAGCTCCAAAAATATTTTTACGGTATCAAGTAATTTAGTCCATTCAGTACTAACGTTTATCATGATTACAATATTAATGCTTGTCGGACGGAAAAGATCTTAAAATCATGAAAAAAAGTTTGCGCAGCATAATAAATACCTTATTTATTTCGCAAATACTTATCTGGGGATGTGCCATAGCTTTTATATCCGGGATGTTAATCATCCAAAGAGCCGGCGATAACCTTACTGATTGGCTCAATAATTTTTCCAAAGAAACTGAACAGGTAATTCTGTTAGTCACTCAAACTGAAAATATTGATCATGATCAATATCCAGAACAACTAAATGTATTCGCAATAAAACCCGAATCTGAAGAATTTATTTTTAAACGTAAGCTAAAAAATATCAATGATGAGGTTTTATGGGAGAGTTACCGCTCGAAAATTCTATACCAAATGCAACAAAACAAACAAGGTATAATTTTTTACCCTGAGCATAACGGACTTGATTTTTTCTCAAAACAAAAAGCTATTCGCTATGACTATATTAAAAAACTTGATTGGATCGTAGCGGTGGAGTCAGAATTAGATCGTTCCAAGGTAATGCTTAAAAACCTGTTTTCATTATCAAATGTGATTTTCATTATTTTTGTAATCGGACTAGCTACTGTTTTTTCGTTCATGTGTTTTAAATATGTACTGAAGATATTCAAAAAAATTATATCTGACGCTATCGAATCAGGCATTGTTAAATTAAACCATTCAGTCGGGAATGAGGAAACTGCGCCTTTCACACCTTCTAATATTAACGATGATACATTTTATTTTAAAACAACCCTACATGATAATTCCCCAACTAATCAAATAATTCCAAATATAAAACCAACTATACCGATTGAGCCAGAAATTCAGGAAAAACCTATTATACAAATTAAACAAAAAGAACCTGACCTAACCCTTGACGTAAAAGGCATCAAATCTACTACCTTAAAAAAGATTATCCAGGAACTAAGAGCACAAAAATAACCATGTACACTGAATATTTTCATCTTACTGAAAAACCTTTTGATCTTACACCCGACCCTAGATATGTGTATTATTCTAAAGCACATGAAGAAGCATTACTGCGTCTTTTTTATACTGTAATAGATAATAAAGGAGCAATGTTACTAACCGGCTTGTACGGATGTGGAAAAACAGTTATAAGTCGGGTATTTTTAAACGAATTAACCGGATCAAAATATGAAATTGCTTTGATAACAAATCCCCGATTAAATTCCAATGAATTATTAAGCGAAATAATATACCAATTAAGCAACGAGCTCCATCCAAATAAAACAAAAGGTGAGCTTTTACGAATTTTTAATGATATATTAATATCAAATCTTAATATGAATAAAGAGACTCTGATAGTTATTGATGAAGCTCAATCCATAGAAGATCTTGGCACTTTTGAAGAATTGCGCTTATTATTAAATTACCAACAAAATGACCGGTTCCTGCTTTCGCTAATACTGATAGGTCAAACTGAACTCAGGAGGAGATTAAAACAACTTCCACAGCTTAGACAGCGTCTATTGATTGAATATCACTTAGACCCATTGGATGAAAATGATACTAACAGTTATATTGAACATCGGTTAGCAATAGCCGGTTCAAAAAAATCCTTATTCAGCGAAAATGCTAAAAAAATCATTTATCAGTATTCAAAAGGCATTCCGCGAGTTATAAATGGTATATGTGATATGGCGCTTTTAGAAGGGTTCATTCAAAAAGTAAAAATACCACTTAATGACGAGATAATGAAAAAAGTTATCCGTGATTCTCAACTTGAAGAGTCCCGAACATAACTATGCAAACCGACAATCGTGAACCGTTAAATGAATATCCCAGCAAGCTTCCTTTTAAGCTAGAGGCATTAACCTGTCCACACGCAAACCCCCGACTTAAACAAGTCTTTTTAACTTTGTTGAATACTGTTAAAACCACTTTCAATACCATCGAACCAGAAAATATAAAAAACTCGCTTAAAATCATAATTAATGAATTTAAAAATTCTGCATATAATGACCTTTTACTTTACACTTACGCGATAACTGAAGACAACTACATCCCTATACATATCGCTAATAACGTAATATTTTCAATAGCTTTTGGCAATTATTTGCGCTTATCCGATGAGGATTTGCTTGATCTTGGATTAGTAGCTTTCTGCCACGACTTTGGCATGATGGAATATTCAAATATAGTTCAAGCGCCAAACCAATTAAGCAAAGATGAACGCAACTTAGTACAAAAACATCCGCTTAAATCTGTAGATAAATTCCAAAACGTGTTTAGTGAAAAAATAATGAACGCGATTATGGAGATCCATGAAACTGTAGATGGTAGAGGCTATCCTCTTAAAAAAAGCGCGTTAGAAATATCCATCTTTGCAAAAATAGTTTCAATCTGTGATGTTTTCGCGTCACTTACCCACGCCCGGAACTTTCGTGCGAGCTTTTCACCTTATGAAGCCATTAAAATGATCATAAATAAAAAGAACCTGATGTTTGATGAACGTTTATTAAAAAAATTTATTGAATATACATCTATATATCCGATCGGAAGTTTTTTACTTTTAAACACCGGACAAACCGCGCTAGTTATCGCGAATGATCCACCTTCACCAACTCATTGCATTATACGAATATTACTATTACCGAATAATAAAGTTGATCCTATGCATAAAATAGTAAGTTTCCGTGAAGAAACCTTAATTTATGTAACTGAAGCTTTAAACCAAACCAAAAAAGAACAAGTGGTTCAATTAGCAAATTTAAAAGGTATTTTTTTGAATGAAAAATAAACTACAAAACTTTGTTATCATACTTTCACTATTATTTTGCGCGAATTCTTACGGTCAGCAAGGGGGAGGATTTGATTTCTATACTCTTGAACACCAACGAGCAATATTAAACGAAACTCAATCACCACCGCCTATCGACGATAAAACTGATTATGGACAAGAAAAAGATTCAGTAATTGGGCAACTCAAGGTAATAACTGAAAATGAAGACACTACTAATAAAATAGTACCTGGCGATGAACTACGAATATCTTACAACGATCGAAGCAAAAAAGAAAAAGCGATCTACCGCGTATCCGAAAAGGGAGAAATATTCATGCCGCTTTTAGGATCAACCAAAATTACTGATTTAAACCGCAAACAAGCCCGGGAAATGCTTAACAGCATGTTACAAGAATATATTCGTAACCCGGAATTAGAATTAGATATAAATGCCGAAGGGAAATACATGCTTATCGGAGCTGTGGGTGCTCCAGGAATGTATAAAATAAAGCCTGGTCTTACACTAATGGAAGCATTATTAGACGGACATTACGACCGATCAAGAGCAAATCTAAACAGTGTTATTGTTATCCGCGGTCAAAACACTAAACCAACTATCATGCGCTTAGATATTCACAAAATGATAAAACGCGGAGATCGCACCGATAATATAGTTTTAAAACCAGGGGATCTTATCCATGTTCCAACTTCATTTATACATAACTTTAATATATTTAAAGATGCCGTATTAAAATACGTACTGGATTACTACACTTTGGGTGGCGGAAATGTACTTAAAGACGCACCATAGGAGAGAAGAGAGTAAAAAGTAACAAATAAAAAAAGAAAGACGTTCAATGCAGGAATATGAAGTAACTTTATCAGAATACTGGCGCATAATTAGAAAACAGAAATGGACAATAGTCCGGGTTTTTATAATTGTATTCTTGTCCGTAATTGTATTCACTAAATTACAAAAACCAATTTATCAAGCTAGCTTAGAGCTGCGTATCGAACGTCCACAGGTCGGATTAATCGCAGGTCAAGGCGGAGTTATAAAACAAGAAGATTCTCAAAATTTAGCAACTGAGATATTGATGTTAAAAAGTCTTCCGATCCTACGAAAAGTAGCAGAAAAAATAGAGGTACTCCCTCCTGAGTCTGAAGAGCGCGATACTGCATTGCATGCATTATCAATGCAATACCAAAAAAATTTAATCATTGAGCAAATCCCTAACACCAATATTGTCCGAATCACCACTGAATCTAATGACCCGCAAAAAGCCGCTTTAATGGCAAAAGCCATCGCTGATGTTTACATCGTAGAAAACGTATCTGGACGTAAAAAACAATCTGAATCAGTATTATCCTACATAAATATGCAGCTTGATAAATACAAAGATGAACTGGAAAAAGAAGAAGTCAAACTGCAAAAATTTAGTCAAAATGAAAAAGTTTTTGAAGTAACACCCAAAATTAAAGAAGTACTTGACCGTATGACTATCCAAGGCACATTTGAATTTGAAACCCAAATGTTAGAAATTGAAACCAATCTTAAAAAGATTGATGACCAACTAAAATCACAAAATGCCACATTATTTGAGACTACTATCGATAAAGCTCTATCTGAAAATTATATTTTTGTTGGTTTAAAACGTCGATTGCTTGAGCTGGAATTTGACCGGTTTTTACTATTAATCGATTACACTGAAAAACATCCTGAAGTTATAGCCAAAGATAAAATAATTTCAGGCGTGAAACAAAAAATAGTCGATATGATCAAAAATTTTTCAAATGTCAAAATAACCCCGGAACAAGAAGCCCAATTATCTTTATCTCTAAAAAAATTATTTTTAGATACCCAGAGAGAAGTTCTCTACCGGATAGTAAACCGGTTCTATGGGGATAGCGGTTCTTTATCTTCAAATCAATTAGAATATGTAAGATTAAAACGAAATGTCGATCGCTTAGTCACCTCATACGATGAACTTCTAAATAAACAGTCCGACGCCAAACTCGAACAAGCCAAAGTTATCGATGATGTAGTAACCGTAGTTTCCCCAGCTGATGTGCCAAAGATACCATTTAGACCCAATATACGCATGAATTACCTTATGGGTATAGCTTTGGGATTTTTGTTAGGACTATTCTTTGCTTTTATCGGAGAGAGTCTTGATTCATCAATCTCATCCATAAGCGACATCGAGAAAGTTCTGAACCTGAATATTCTAGGAATTATCCCACATATTAAAAAAGAAGAAATCTGGTCAGATAAAGAACTGGGGCTACATTTAAATGAGAAAGAACAAAAAATACTATTACAACAAGCGCGATTAGTAGCTATAACCTCGCCTAAATCTTGGCCAGCAGAAACCATAAAAATGCTCCGCACAAAAATCATCCAATATAATAAAATCCATGGATATAAAACCTTTTTATTTACCAGTTCAGACAAACAAGAGGGTAAATCCACTCTAGTGATGAACCTTGCCTTATCATTAGCCCAATTAGGCAAAAAAACTCTGCTTTTAGGTAATAACTTACGCCGTCCTACAATATATAAAACTTTCGGGTTACACCGCTCACCTGGACTAACTGATGTCCTGATTGGTAACATTACTTGGAAAGAGGCTGTAAATACTGCTACTGATATTTTAGTTGGTGGAGTGAATGTTGATGATCTGCTCCGTATGCCTGGTTTGAATAATTTAAATATATTAACCAGCGGACGTGCTGTAGATAATGTTTCTGAAATATTAACTTCACCTCAATATGACAAACTGCTTAACGAATTAAAAAACTATTATGAAATAATCATCGTTGATTGTTCGCCAGTTATGGCAGTTCCAGACGCGGTTACATTAGCCGACCGTGTCGACGCTGTTATGTTAGTATATAAAGTCGGTCATACCAGTAAAGATGTCCTTAATATGGCAAAGACCAATTTATTAAATGCCGGAGCCAACCTGCTAGGCGTAATTCTTAACAATATGAAAACTGAAGCCCAAGTCGGATATTCTGCTTATTATTACCGTTATTACAGTGAAACCGGTAATAAACCTGAGCCAAATAAAAATACCGGTCAAACTTTCAACCTCTAAATACACATACTATGCCGTTGAATGACAACCGTCAGACTTCGATCGTAATATCAGCCTTGCTGGTCATATTGATTAGTATGCTGGTAAGTTATTCTATTGCAATCTCAACACCCACTATCACAATTATAATTTTTGCGGTAATATGCGGATTTTTATTAGTAGTCCTACGTCCTGATATCGCCATATTTTTACTTATCGCAGCAATGTTATTATCTCCGGAATATATCATAGGCGATCCCAAAGCAGCCCGACCTATAATGATACGACTTGATGATCTTTTGATCATATCGTTCATAATGGGGTGGTTTCTAAAATTAGTATTGCAGCCATCTACCCGCGTTATACCAAAATGTCCATTAAATATATTTATACTTTTTTATTCTGCCGTATTCATTTTTTCTACAATGAAAGGAGTAATCGGCGGACAATTAAAGTGGATGAACGGAACTTTTTATATACTCAAATATCTCGAATATTTCTTTGTATTTTTTATAGCCCTAGCCCACATAAAAACCATCAAACAAATTAAATTTTACATTTTTGCAATATTGTTAACTTTCTTTATAGTTAACATCTGCGCTGCTGTACAAATCGGGCATGGCATACGAGTTTCAGCTCCATTCGAAGGACTTCGCGGAGAGCCTAATACTTTAGGGGGTTATCAGGTGTTAATAATCGCTTTAACTATAGGTTTAATCATATATAAAAATTTTCTAAACTATAAATATATTCTCCTGGGTTTAACGATATTTTCTTTAATACCTTTCACATATACTTTATCTAGAGCTTCATATTCTGCAATAATACCAATGTATCTTTCGTTCATTTGGCTCATAAAAAGTAAAGCCAGAAATTTTCTTTTAGGAATTCTTATATTACTAATTATAGTCTCAATGTTTTTTTTCCCACAAAATATCAAAAGCCGTATTACAGATGCTTTTACTCCAGACCGATGGACCCAGGCAGAAACAATTGGAGACATAAAGTTAGGAGGGTCAGCTTCAGAACGTATCCGCAGTTGGAAAATTGTTATTGAAAAATGGAAAGAAAAACCTTTTTGGGGACATGGAGTAACTTCAATCGGTTTCCTCGATGGTCAATATTTTAGAATTTTAGGCGAACTAGGCTTACTTGGACTCACTGCATTTTTGCTGCTTATATACCATATAATCCGCCTAAGTTTTAAATATTATCGTATGACTAAAAATAACTTATTAAAAGGTATTGCGTTAGGATTTATAGCAGGAAACATTGGGCTATTAGTTCATGCGATAACCGCTAATACTTTTATAATAATCCGTATTATGGAGCCCTATTGGTTATTAGCCGCTATAGTCATGTCAATTCCATACGTAGATCCGGATTTGCAACCTATACAGAACACAAACGAATCCAACACGCCAGCAAGACCACATCCACCAAATCCTTTGAAATTAAAAATTAAAAATCCACATCTAGCAATATTATTAAAAGGAAGAACCCACTAATATGTGTGGCATAGCAGGATATATATTAAAGCAACCTCAAAATTTAAATGAAGAAATATTGGAAAAACTTCTTTTTCCGATCCGTAAACGTGGTCCGGATGACGAAGGTATACATCTAATAAATCGTTTTAATACTACTAACTATCCTTATTCTACCGTAAAAAGTTCACCGGAATTACCCCGATATTTACCATTAATAACCAAAAAAAACGCGATAATGCATGACGTTGCTTTTATTCACACTCGTTATTCCATCATTGATCTATCTGAAAAAGCTCATCAACCATTTATATCGGCAGATCAAAATATAATCGCGATATTTCACGGCGAGATCTACAATTATTTGGAATTGAAAGAGAAACTGCAACAAGCTGGTGTTGTGTTCCGTACCAGATCTGATACTGAAGTTATGGTTGAGGGATACAGAATATGGGGACATGAATTTTGGAACAAAGCTAATGGTTTTTGGGCAATCGCTTTATACGATAAACGCACCAACGAGATACTGCTTTGCAGAGATCGAATAGGAGTAGCACCGCTATATTACCGCAACACACCCCAAGGACTTTACTTCTCCAGTTATTTAGAATCCTTAATCGATATATCCCCTAATGATCTTGATTTGAATGATGATACAATTATAGGATTTATTCAAACTGGAATTAAAGACCATAATTGTTCAACTTTTTACAGCCAAATTCACAGCATTCCTCCAGCATCCATGGTTGTAATCCGTCCCAATGAACATCAACTTCAACCAAGTCAAATCCAACATTATTGGTATCTACCGCAAAACAGATGGAAAGAAAAAGATATTGATACGGACCGCGCAGTAAAAATTTTTCAAGAATTATTATTCAATGCTGTAGAAATACGCATGCGTTCTGACGTTCCAATAGCGTTCGAACTTAGCGGAGGATTAGACAGTTCATCGATCGTAGCTGCCGCAGCCCTAATTTCTAAAAAAAAGATAAAAACTTTTACTGCCAAAATATCTGACGCAAATGAAGAGCCTTTAGCCCGTAAAATGACTAAAAAATATGACCTAGATTTTAATGTGATTCAAGGCATAGAAAATCAATTTTCATATGATTACCCCATGTTCAACCAATTAATGGAAGAACCATTCGATAATCCAAACGCGTATACCCATTACCAGATGCTTAATCAAATGAAACATCAGCATACTGACGTAGTCATAACTGGAGCTGGAGGTGATGAAGTATTTGCTGGATATGAGAGCAGTTTTTGGTCTGCAGCATACCGTGAATTAAATAATGGTAACAGCAAACAACGCTTTCACGCGGATTGGCATGAATTTTGCCGTAGATATCGTAATATTAAAAATACCACTGCTACATTTAAAAACTATCTTAACATTTTGTTGAACCCATTAAATATCAAAAATAAAACAGACAAAGAATTCCAACTGTCAAATGATACCAAAGCAAAACAACTTAGTTTAGAATACCCAAAGCTCAATTTCCATCAACGAACTTTATATCATTTTCAAACTGCTTTATTACCGTTTTATATGCGCAGCAGCGACCATTTTACTATGGGCATTCCAATCGAGCATAGATTCCCGCTGCTTGATTATCGGATTATTGAATTTGGATTACGACTGCCTATAACCTATCTTTTTAAAAACGGTTGGACCAAATATATTATCCGTAAATCAATGGAAAAATATCTACCTAAAGAAATAACCTGGCGCAGAGACAAAATGGGCTTTAAATTCCCATACAAAAATTATTTTCTAAAATACCGCAATGTATTTAAACCGCTGCTGGAAGATATTACCCGGCTTGATCCATCTTTAAAATACTGGAACAATTATGAAAAACTTTTGCAATATGATCCAGTACTTTTGTGGAGAGTTCTATCAGTTATCATATGGTATAGATATACAGTTACGCAAAAAATAAGGTGAAGTTAAATTATGCGAATAGCTTTTTTAATTGATGTTTTTCCGTCCATATCTGAAACTTTTATTTTAAACCAGATCACTGGGCTGATAAAACAAGGTCATGAAATTACCATATTTTCCGCTGCCCACTCGAATGATATTATTGTTCATCCCGACGTGCGTACTTATAATCTATTGAATAAAACATATTACCACAATGACCGACCGCACTTTTTTATCCTTAAAATAATCCTAGGCATATTCATATTTATAAAAAATATTTTTATTAGCCCCAAAATCATTCTGAATTCCTTAAATTTTTTAAAATACGGAAAAGAAGCTTTATCATTAAACTTATTGATTAAAAGCAGTTATTTCATAAAAACTCCCGTTGATATTTTTTTCTGTCATTTTGGACATAACGGTAATCTCGCCGTTACCTTAAACGAACTCGGTATAAAAGGTAAAATCGTAACCATGTTTCATGGTTACGACATCAGACAAGCCATAGCAAATCATACTGATTACTCTAAATTATTTGAGCATGGGAGTCTATTCTTAAGTATCGCTTTTTCAAATACTGATGCCTTGATAAAATTAGGCTGCCCAATTGAAAAAATAATCCATCACCCGGTTGGGATTGATCAGAAAAATATTATCCAAAGTTATGGTCATGAAAAGAAAATTATTATTATTACTGTAGCTCGATTAGTTAAAGAAAAAAACATTATATTCGCTCTTGATGTAATTAAAAAAATTACAGAAATGCCTGAACATTTTGATATAGAATATCGTCTAATAGGCGAAGGACCAATGCGACCGGATATTGATCTAAAAATTACCCGATTACAATTAAGCAATATCGTAAAATGTCTCGGCGCATTGCCCCAAGATGATGTTTATACCCAATTAGCTGAGGCTGATATATTTATTTCAACCAGCGAAGCCGAAGTTTTACCCGTTGCCTTGATGGAAGCCCAAGCAGCTGGATTACCAGTAATTGCACCGGAAATAGGATCAATAAGTGATATCGTTATTAATGAAAACAGCGGTTTTCTAATTAAAAGTAATAATCCTTCAGTTTATGCGGAAAAAATTAAAATGTTGATCCTTAACCCTAAATTACGAGCAGATATGAAAAAAAACGCGTTAAAAAATATTAAAAAATTTGATATTGATGAATTAAATTTTAGACTTAATAAACTATTTTTAAAACTCTTAAATAATTAATTATGGAACCTTTAATTACCGCAATAATTACCACATACAATAGAGGCTATCTGTTAACCCGAGCCATCCAAAGTGTTCTTAAACAAACCTATTCAAAATTCGAATTAATAATAGTCGATAATGGCTCCTCTGACCATACGCAAAACATAATTGAACAATTCACTGATAAACGCATAAAATATATCCGTCTGAATTCAAACCTGGGTGGTCCAGCCGCCCGTAACATTGGAATTAAAAACGCACAAGGTTTTTTGATCGCTTTTTTAGATGATGATGATGAATGGCTTCCGGAAAAAATCGCTAAACAAGTAAAGCTGTTTAATACTTCAGCTTTAAATATCGGAATAGTTTATACTGGAAGCATATATATAAAATCTTCAAATAATCATGTAAATAAAACCTGCAACATAAATTTAAGCGGCAATCTTTATAAACAATTACTAAAAGGCTCAATAATAGGGAGCGTTTCCCGAGTCATGGTAAAAAAAGAATGTTTTGAAAAAACTGGATTATTCGACGAAGAGTTAAAAAGCTGCCAAGATTGGGACATGTGGTTACGAATATCAGAACATTACGAATTCGCCGCAATTCCTGAAATTTTAGTTAAAATATTCGAGCATGATATCCAAATATCAAAAAATCTTCCATTATTGATAGCTGGACGTGAACGCATGATAAATAAACATTACTCAAAATTCCAAGAAGTACCAGAGCTTTTAATACAGCACCTGAAAAGATTAGGTAAATTACGTTGCTTTGCCGGACAATGGAAAGAAGCATGGCAATGGTTTCATCGTGCTATAAAATTGGATTCGCTTCAAACCATAAAAATATTTATTTGGCTAATTTTTGAATTTCCCCTAATAAAGTGGGTCAAGTATAGAAATTACTCAAAATGAAAATAATTTTAGTCAGCAACTTAAATCCTAATTATACGAATACCAATGTTTACAGAGTAGAAGCCTTGCGCCAATTAGGTCATGAAGTTATTTTCTTCAACGACCGTAATTTTATTCTGCCCGGACGCATCCATAAAACTTTTCCCTTTTTATACTCGATAGATAACGCATACTTAAACTACAAATTAATCAAGCAAGCCACAGTTTTCAGACCTGAACTTTGCCTAATGTGCGGCGGATACCGCACTTCAATAAAAACTTTAAAAACTCTTAAAACTCTAGGATCTAAAATTGCATTATTAACTACCGATGTACCAAGTGATTTTTTTCATATATTAAAAAGTGCAGCATTCTATGATCATATTTTTTATTCAGGTACTGAAGCCATCGAACCTTTACATAATGCTGGAATAAAAAATCCCCAATGGATACCCTTTGCTTGCTCACCTGAACATCATAAAAAAGTCGAACTTAGTAAAACTGACAAAGCTTTATACGAGGCGGACATAACTTTTGTCGGAGCATATTATCCTAACCGGGAACAAATATTTGAAGAATTATCAGATTTTAATATAAAAATTTGGGGACCCAACTGGAATAAAATACCCTTGGGCTCTAAATTACGCATAAAAATAAACAGCAAACCAATTACTGTAGACCAATGGCGTAAAATATACAGCGCGTCAAAAATAATTCTGGTAATACACTACCAAGACGGAAAAACCCCGTCGTATCAAGCCAGCCCAAAATTATTCGAAGCTTTATCCTGCGGAAGTTTTGTTATATGTGATGAACAAAAAGACGTAAAAACTCTTTTTACTGATAATATCCACCTAAAATTATTCTCAAATATTGCTGACCTCAAAAACAAAATTAAATATTATTTAAATAATGATCGCGAACGTAATCTTATAGCTCAACAAGGAATGCAATTTACACAAAGCGAACATACATATAAAATAAGAATGCAAAATTTAATAAATATTGTTAACCGGACATAATATGCCAAATATTTTATACCTACATAACCATTCTGACATAAGCGGTGGAGAGAGAAGCCTTTTAAACCTATGGCAACATCTAAACCCAACATTTAAAAAATTCGTCATCCTTCCAGATGAAGGTCCGTTAGCAACCCAAGCTAAAAATATTGACGTAGACGTAACGATAAATGCTTTTCCCAAATTATCTTTATTGAATTTTTTTAAAATACAAAAAACCATAACTTTCCTAAAAAATTTTATAAAAGAACATGATATAAATATTGTACACAGTTATTCTCCCCGTAATAATTTAATTGCCGCTTTTTCCTGCAAACCACTAAACATTCCCGTAATATGGCATGAGCGTAATCTACTGAATGATAAAGAGCCAGACCAGTCAAAACAATTTATCACTTTACCAAGCGCGATAATATGCAATTCTAATGCTGTAGCTGAACGTTTTAAACAAAACGGAATAATTCCCGCTAAAGTCCAAGTTATAATAAACGGGGTTGATATTAATATATTCCGTTCTAATCTTGCGCATACCTTAAAAATCAAATACGAAAATAATTTAGAAGAATATAAAATTGTAGGTTCATTTGGAAATCTTAACATTCGAAAACGACCTGAATATTTATTGTCGATAGCCGAATCAGTTATAAAGAAAATCCCAAAAACCAAATTTTTAATCGTTGGTGATCAATTTCCACAAGATAATGGAGAACGTATACAACAATTAAAAAATCTTACAAAATCTATGCACCTCGAAAATAATATCATATTTACTGGTTTTGTTGAAAATGTAATCGACTACATTAACGCTTGCGATCTAATAGTGCACGTAGCAAAAAAAGAAGCTTGCGGGCGGAGTATAATCGAAGCTCAGGCTTGCGGAAAACCCGTAATTGCATTAGCCGATGGTGGTAATCCTGAGCTAATCAAAAACGCCATAACTGGCATATTAATTAGTCAAGACACTGTTGAAAATTTTACGAATAATATTTACGAATTATTGCGCAATGATGACCTACGGCATGCACTGGGTCAGCATGCCCGTATGCACGCCGGGAAATTTTTTGATATTACCAAAAACACCCGGCAAACCGAATTCTTATATGAACAACTGCTAGAAAAAGTAAAGAAAACAAACTAAAACATGAAAATAGGAATTGATGCTCGAGAAATCCAAAAAGGCGTTTACACCGGTATTGGACGTTACTTAGATAATTTTATTACAGAATTTATAAACTCTACGCACACTGATTCAATTGTTTTATTTTCTGAATTACCTATATCATATCAAGATCCCCGTCTAAAAAATGTTATTATAAAACCTGGTAATACTTTTATCTGGGATCAAATACATTTACCCTCACAATTAATAAGAGAAAAAGTGGACTTATTTTTTTCGCCATATTACAAAATACCAATATTTGCTCAATGTCCTACAGTAAGTTCAATTCTGGATCTAATGTATTTAACCTTTCCATATTATAAAAATCAATCCTCCGTACTTAACAAAATCTATTTTAATACCTTGGGCAGATTATTTGTACATAAAGCAAAACACATATTAACTTGCTCAAACTATTCAAAAAATGATATTCAAAAAATCTACAATATATCTTCTGATAAAATCTCAAAAATTCCTTTAAGTTTAAGTCCAATATATAGACCCGAATCCGATCTAAATAAAATAAATCAAATTCGGGAAAAATTAAATGCTCCTGATGGGTATATCTTTTACATCGGGAATTTTAAACCCCATAAAAACATAATAACCCTTATTAAAGCTTTTAATTTAATAACCAAATCATTCCCAAAACTTAAACTTATACTGGCTGGACCACAAACCCATCAATATAAAATGCTTAAAGATCTTGCTGAAGAATTACAAATAAGTGATAAAGTATATTTCTATGGTACGGTTTTCGAAAATAGTGAACCGCACTTGTTATATAGTGCAGCAAAAATTCTAGTGTTTCCAAGTTATTATGAAGGTTTTGGGCTTCCTTTAATTGAAGCTATGGCATGCCACACGCCTATAATTGCGGCTAAGTGCACTTCGATCCCGGAAGTTGTAAAACAAGCTGGTATATTAGTCGAGCCTTACGATATCCAGGGATTTGCAGAAGCCATGCGAAAATTATTATCAGATGATAAATTGCGAGAAAAAATAATCGCGAACGGCATTAGTTATCTGCCGGAATATGATCCAAAAACTATTTTCGAAAAAACGTACCAAATATTTATCAACATAATTAGCGCTGCAAAAAAATAATAAATTTTACTCAAAAACTATGTCTAAAAAATCTCTATTGTTTGTTCACGATTTTCCACCCATATTAGGCGGACAATCCACTTATTATTTCAATTTAGCAAAAGGTTTTGATCCTGCAGATCTAGTAATATGCGCTCCGATAATTGAAAATTCCGAAAAAGTAGATAAGAAATTACCCTTCAAAATTATCCGCATTGATTTTTTTCGGCACATACCGATTTTAGGAAAAATTATAGCAATTTTTTATCACACAATAATCATCCACCAGATAATAAAAAAAGAAAACATAACATATCTACATTGCGGACATGTACTCTCGACGGGTATCGTTGGTTACTTATTAGGATTAAAATATATTGTATATACCCATTCAGCCGATATACTTCAATACCAAAGATATTCGTTTTTTAAATTTATACTAAAGCAAATATGCAATAAAGCGTATTTAGTCATAAGTAATAGCCAATTCACTAAACAAATCGTAAAAAACCTTGGTATCCCGGACACAAAAGTTCGGGTCATATATCCAACTATAAATGTTGATAAATTTAAAAACCCTGAATCCGGATCTGTCACAAAAGAAAAATACCGCATACCTAATGACCGCACCATAATTTTAAGCGTAAACCGTTTGATCGAAAGAAAAGGCAATGACACAGTAATTAAAAGTTTACCCGCTTTGCTAAGGGAATTTCCAAATCTTTTGTACATCATTGTTGGCGACGGACCTTGCCATCCGATACTTGAAGGATTAGTCGATAAATTAAACTTAGCCAACCATGTAAAATTTTTAAATAAAGTACCAGTATCTGAATTAAAAAATCTTTACAATATTTCTGATATTTTCGTGATGCTTAATCGTAAACTTGAAAAACATGGGGATGCTGAAGGTTTTGGAATAGTATTTCTTGAGGCTGGGGCATTATATAAACCGGTCATAGGCGGTAATAATGGCGGAGCTGCTGAAGCCATTGAACATAATATTAATGGATTATTAATCGATTCCAGCAGTATTACTGAATTCACGCAAGCAGTCAAAAAAATATTGAGTGATAAGACTTTTGCTCAACTGTTAGGGCAGAATGGACATGACCGGGTAGTGCAAAAATTCAACTGGACGTCGAATGTAGAAATAATAAGAGAGTTGTTTAATTGAAAGAAGCTTTAAAATACTAATTTATGAATAAAATCAAAATTTGCCACATAATTACCCGTTTAGACCATGGCGGTTCAGCTACTAATACGCTGGAGACAGTCGCGCGCTTAGACCGCAAATTATATGACGTAACCCTTATCAGCGGTAAAACTGATCCTCAGCATTTACCGCAAATCGCGTTATTTGCAAAATCAAACAATATTAATCTAAATTTTATTGATTACTTAGTCCGAGATGTTAATTTTAGTAAAGATTTTAAAGCTTATAGAGAATTAACCAAATTCCTTACTGCGAGCAAATTTGACATAGTACATACACATTCCTCCAAGGCTGGAATAATTGGACGCTGGGCAGCCAAAAAAGCTAAAATCCCAATCATTGTTCACACTCCACACGGACATATATTTTACGGATATTTTAATAAATTTTTTTCCTGGTGTTTTGCTATGGCAGAAGAGATAACTGCTGAAATAACTAATCTAATCATTTGCTTAACCCGCCAAGAACGTGATGATTATCTAAAGATCAATTTCGCCCCTAAGGAAAAATTGGTCGTCATACCCAGCGGAATAGATCTTGCATTTTTTAAAAATAAAAAAGGTTCTATTAATATTTTTGAAATTCGAGAACGATTAAACTTCCCCCAAAACGCTTTTATTATCGGTTTTGTAGGAAGACTTGATCCAATAAAAAATATCAGTACTTTAATTAACGCATTCAACGAAGTGCTAAGCCAAATACCTGACGCACATTTACTTATCGTCGGAGATGGATCCGAAAAACCAAAACTTGAAAAATTGGCTGACCGTTTGAACATAAATGACCGTATTCATTTTGTCGGACACCAGACCCAAGTAGTTGAATTTTTCAATTGTATGGATCTTTTCATTTTACCCTCTTTGAATGAAGGAATGGGACGAGTATTAATAGAGGCTATGGCTTGCAGGATCCCCATAATCGCTACTGATGTAGGTAGTATCCCAGTAATAATAAAAGACGGAGTGAACGGATTGCTTATGCCTCCTCAAGATATCAAAGCATTACAGCATGCGATTGTAGAACTTTACCGCGCGCCATTGATACGGCAAAAATTTATTGAGAACGCGTTTGAAACTATTACTGAAGACTACGACATCAACTATATGGTCGACCAAATCAGCAAAGAATACCAACGTTTAATAAAAAAGGTCAAAAGTTAATATGAGAGTGGCGATACATCAGCCTCAATATTTACCCTGGCTCGGCTATCTTGACAAGATCAGCCGTGCGGATATTTTTGTTTTTTTAGACGACGCGCAGTTTAAAAAAAATGAATGGCAAAACCGTAACCGCATTAAGACCTCACAAGGCTGGCAATGGCTTACCGTTCCAATACTGCATGATTTTGGTCAACCGATCAATCAAGTACAAATTAATAATAATGAAAACTGGCGGATTGATCATATAAAAGCATTAGAAATGAATTACCGTAATGCTCCATACTTTAACCAATACTTCGACCAATTTAAAAAAATCTATGACCAAGAATGGGAAAAATTATCCAATTTAAACTGTACTATTATCGAATCATTTTTAAACATATTAGATATCAAGACAAAAATTGTACTAGCGTCTGCTTACAATATTGCCACTAACCAAACTCAGCGTTTGATTGATATATGCAAAAAAGTCGAAGCTGATACTTATATAGCGGGAGAAGGTTGTGCCGCATATATGGATTTTGCGCTTTTTGCAGAAAACAATATCCGAGTTGAAGTACAAAAGTATCAACATCCCATATACCCGCAGCAATGGGAGAAGACTGAAAAATTTATATCCCATTTATCAGCTCTTGATATAATATTTAATTGTGGATCAGAGGCAAAAAAAATTATAATAAACAAAACAATATGAAGATCACTCACTCACGCGTAAAATTAACTTCTTCCGATTTAACTGCTGTAAAATCGATTTTATCTTCTGGTATGATCGCACAAGGTAAAAATGTAACAGCGTTTGAAACCCAAATTGCAAAATACCATGGGCTAAAATACGCAGTCGCAGTTAACAGCGGCACTTCAGCTATCCATTTAGCCCTTTTAAGCTTAAACATAAAAGCCGGCGACGAAGTTATAATTCCGTCGTACACTTGTTCTGCTTTGCTAAATCCGATAAAATATGTTGGCGCGTCACCAGTGCTAGTTGATATTGATCCTTACACTTTAAACATTTGCCCAATACATACTAAAAGTCATATTACCTCCAAAACCAAAGCCATTATTGTTCCACATATGTTTGGACGTACTGCAAATATAAAAGCAATTATTAAATTGGGTATTCCAGTTATTGAAGACTGTGCTCAAGCTATTGGAGCAAATATTGAGGGTAGAAAAGTCGGCACATTCGGACATATAAGTGTTTTTTCATTCTATGCTACAAAAGTAATAACTACTGGTGAAGGTGGTATGATATGTTCAAATGACCGCAAAATCATTAAAAAAATTCACGACTTGAGAGAGTATGATGATAAAGAAGATACCGTAACCCGATTCAACTATAAAATGACAGATTTCCAAGCCGCATTAGGAATATCACAGCTAAAACAACTTAACGCTAATATCAAACATAGACGGGCAATTGCAAAAATTTTTGATCAAGCAGTACAAAATAAAGAATTTATCCCTAAAAATGATCCGGGTCAGATATATTTCCGCTACATACTTAAAATACCGGAATCAATAAAACAAAATTTTATGGAACAAATGCAAAAAAACGGAATTACTTGCCGTAACCCCATATTTAAACCGCTCCACAAATATCTACCTGGCTTTTATTGCCCGCATACAGAAAGATTAGCTAGAACTGCAATATCAATACCAATATATTCAAACCTTAATTCAGCTGAGATCAGCTTTATAAAAAAACACTTACATCACCTGACTTTTTAGTCTAATATATATACTTAATATTGATTTTAGTTACCCTTCATAATATAATTATCAAAATTTGAATTAAAATTCGGAGGAGATAATGGGAAAATTTGCTAAATTAATTATCGATGATAAAACTTATGAATTACCGATAATAGAAGGCACTGAAGGTGAAAAAGCAGTTGATATAAGTAACCTGCGCACCCAGACTGGTTATATAACTTTAGATCAGGGTTATATGAACACTGGATCATGTACAAGCGCGATTACTTTTCTAGACGGAGAAAAAGGTATTCTCCATTATCGTGGCTTTCCCATTGAAACTTTAGCTGAACACTCATCTTTTTTAGAAGTCGCCTATCTATTAATATACGGTCATCTGCCGGATCAGGCGGAATTTGATTCTTTTTCAGCAGCATTTACCCGGCATTCAATGATCCATGAAGACATGAAACAGTTCTTCAATGGGTATCCGTCTAATGGACATCCTATGGGTATCTTATCAGCAATGGTGGGAGCTTTGGCAGCATATTACCCGGAATTAGTGAATCCTAATCCCTCAAAACCTGAAATAGATAAAATTACAGTAGAGCTGCTTTCTAAAATACGCACTATTACCGCGTTCGCATATAAAAAATCAATAGGCGAACCGTTCATTTATCCAAGTCATGATCTTAAATATATCCCAAATTTTTTGAACATGATGTTTTCGTCACATACCCGACCGTATGAGATGGACGATGTAATTGTCCGCGCCCTGCAAACTTTGTTTATTCTGCATGCTGACCATGAACAAAATTGCAGTACTTCTACTGTAAGGATGGTAGGTAGCTCTAGAGCAAATTTGTTCGCTTCTATTTCCGCGGGTATTAACGCTCTATGGGGACCGCTGCATGGCGGAGCAAACCAAGCAGTCATTGAAATGCTAAAAATTATTCAGGCTGACGGTGGCAATTATAAAAAATATCTGGAAAAAGCCAAAGATAAAAACGACCCATTCCGTTTAATGGGTTTTGGTCATAGGGTATATAAAAACTTTGACCCTAGATCACGTATAATCAAAGCCAGAGCTGATGAATTATTTGAAAAATTACACATTACTGATCCATTATTGGATCTGGCAAAAAAAATGGAAGAAGCAGCGCTAAAAGATGAATACTTTATTGAACGTAAACTTTATCCAAACGTAGATTTTTACAGCGGCATTATGTACAAAGCTATAGGCATACCGGTTAATATGTATCCGAGCATGTTTGCTATTGGTCGATTACCAGGATGGATAGCTCAATGGAAAGAAATGATTGAAAGCCCAAATGCTAAAATCGGACGACCGCGCCAAATTTATGTTGGTAATAAAACTCAAGAATATATTCCTATTGAAAAACGCGCGTCTGTGGATCCGCAAAAACGATTCAACCCAGCTAAGTAGAGAGGTAGTACTATGATATCTTTTCAAACAAAGGCTCAATTTAATAAAGACGCGGCTGTAATTTTACTGACCAAGTCACAGATAGAAAAAAAGAAATTTAATTTTTCTAACGCAAAAATCCAAAACGCAGTCTTAGACTTGGCAAAAAATAAAACTTTTTGCGGAGACAAAGACTCTATATTCCCGCTAACCAATGAAAAAAAACTGGTATTACTAGTCGGCGTAGATGAAAGTAAAGACGCAAACTTAACCTCACTACGTATCACAATCAAAAAAGCTTTATCCTCTTCTTATTTAAAAAATGCTAAGACCATTGAACTTATTCCACAAGTCAACGACGAGCCATCAATTCAAGCTTTAATTGAAGGTATAATGATCGGCGCATATAAATGGAAAAAATATATAAAAGCAGATGAAAAAGAAATCAAACTCAAACAGATTATTATTGCAACACCCAATAAGCCCGCATATCAAAAGACAATTGAAATATGCGATGGAGTTAATTTCACCAGGGACTTAGTCAATGATAATGCAGATGTTATAACTTCTGAATATTTTGAAAAAACTATTAAATCTCTTATCAAAGGTAAAAAAAATATAGCTTTAAAAATTTTAAATACAAAAGAGCTTTCTGCCCAAGGCTGCGGACTACATTTAGCAGTTAATAAAGGGAGCGATAAAGAACCCAAACTAATAATTGTAAAATATGCAGGTGGAAAAAAATCTGAACCATACACTGCTTTAGTCGGCAAAGGTTTGACTTTTGATTCCGGCGGGCTTAATTTAAAACCAACCGGTCATATGGAAACCATGCGCTGCGATATGAGCGGAGCTGCTGCAGTTGTTGGAACTTTAAAAAATGTATTGAAACTCAATATCAAAAAGAATTTAGTGTTTGTTTGCGGCATGGCAGAGAACGCGATCGGATCTTGTTCATACAAGCCTGGCGACGTATTTGTAGGTTATGCTGGAAAAAGTGTAGAAATTGGTAATACCGACGCTGAAGGCAGATTAGTATTAGCTGACACTATCGCATATACTGTTAAAAATTATAAACCCGCCACATTAATTGATATTGCAACTTTAACTGGAGCAGTTGCAGTAGGATTGGGTTTTGATTTTTCAGGACTATTAAGCAATGACCAAAAATTGGCAGATGCCTTGTTAAAATCTTCGCAAGAAACTGATGACCGTATTTGGCAATTGCCGTTATATGTAGAAATCCGTGACGCAATAAAATCAAATTACGCGGATCTACGAAATTCAAGCAATATCAAAGGTGGCGGAGCAATAACCGGCGCTGAGTTTTTACGTAATTTTATCGGTGACACAAAATCCTGGGCACATTTAGACATAGCCGGATCAGCATTTGTAGAAGGCACAAGCCGCATGTATTACGGCTATGGCGGAACAGGGGCAGGGGTGAGATTACTTACACACTATTTAATAAATAATTAACCAGGAAATAATATGAAAAAATACTTATCAATTTTTATAACCGCAATAATTGCTCTAATATGCCTGACCACACTTGCGTACGCGTATTCGCAAATGCCAATGTCATCAAATATGTCGAACGATTCAATTTTTGACCTTTTCCGTACTGCAAATTCAAATGGCTTATCCTTTATCCTACTGGGGTTAATATTACTGAGCATTGAACTGCATATTCCCGGACATATGGTAAGCGGCGTGGGTGGGGTGATCTCATTTATTGCTGGATCAAAAATAATGTTCGACTCAAACGACCCAATGATCCAAGACATAAGAATATATGTTTTTTCTATAACATTCTCTCTTGCAGTTCTTCTTATAATCATGCTGATCTTGGCAATCAAAGCTAAAACGCATAAAGTCAGGGGAGGACAAGAAGGATTGGTCGGAGAAACTGGAGAATCCAATTCAGATATTTCAAAAGATAAACCTGGAAAAATATTCGTGCATGGCGAACTTTGGAACGCAATGTCTGAAAATGAAATTAAAAAAGGTGACACGGTAATAGTCACTAAAGTCGAAGGACTAACACTTTCAATAAGAAAAAAATAACAAATCAAAAAGGAGTTAAATTATGACCCCGATGTTTGTAATACTATTTTTATTCGTTATTTGGTTAGTCAATTCAGTACGTTTTCCAAAAGAATATGAAAGATTAGTAGTTTTTCGTTTAGGTCGAGCCTTACCAGAACCGCGTGGTCCAGGTTTTTGTTTTATTTTATGGCCAATTGATCTGGCAACCATGATAACCACCCGTTTAATTGCTTTTGATGTGCCGCCGCAAGACGTGATCACTAAAGACAACGTTTCAGTAAAAGTTAACGCGGTAGTTTTTTACCGGGTCATCGATCCGATCCGTGCTACAGTTGAAGTAGAAAATTATAATTATGCAACTTCACAAATGGCGCAAACTACTTTACGGACGATTTTAGGTGAAATGGAATTTGATGAACTTTTAGCTAAACGGGAAATGATCAATGAAAAACTGCAAACTCTTTTAGACCGTCAGACTGACCCCTGGGGCATTAAAGTTACCCACGTGGAAATCAAAGATGTAGATATTTCAGAAGATCTGCGCAAAGCTATGGCTCGCCAAGCTCAAGCAGAACGGGAAAAACGCGCTAAAATTATTGCAGCAGACGGCGAATTCGTCGCAGCAGCCAAGATCTGTCAAGCTGCGGAAATGATGGAAAAATATCCAGTCGCGATCCAGTTAAGATATTTACAAACACTGGTAGAGATAGGCGGAGATAAAAATACTACAACTATATTCCCGTTGCCGATCGATTTCTTAAAAGGAATTCTAAATTCTAAAAAGGATTAGCATAATGGGATTTTTAAATTTTATATCAAAGAAAAAAACTACAGTTCAACAACCCATTCCTGCGTCCGGTACTTTTCGTATGGAATCTGACACCATGGGCGAAGTACGTGTGCCAAACAACAAATACTATGGCGCGCAAACTGTACGATCAATTGAAAATTTTAAAATCGGGGTAGAAACTTTCTCGTCTGAATTCATTATGGCTTTAGGAATAATTAAAAAAGCCTCAGCCAGTGTAAACAATGAATTATCCCTGTTAGAACAAAATAAAACTAAAGCAATCATGCAAGCTGCGGATGAAGTTATAAACGGAAAATTCAACGATCAATTTCCTTTGGTGATTTGGCAAACCGGCAGCGGTACCCAGACCAACATGAACGCTAATGAAGTTATAGCTAACCGAGCTATTGAAATCATGGGAGGGGACATAGGCAGTAAAAAACCAATTCACCCTAATGACGACGTGAATAAATCACAGTCTTCAAATGACGTATTCCCGACAGCCATGCATATTGCATCCACAGATCAAATAATTAATAAACTAATGCCCGCATTAAAATCACTCCAAACATCATTAGCCAAAAAACAAAATGAATTCCGCCACATCATAAAAATTGGCAGAACCCATTTAATGGATGCTACACCTTTAACTTTAGGTGATGAATTCTCCGGCTATGCACAGCAGCTAAAATACAGTATTGAACGGATAAATAGTGTAATGCCGCGTTTATATAAAATCGCGCTTGGAGGAACAGCCGTAGGAACAGGTTTAAACACTCACCCGCAATACGCAATCCGCGTTGCATCAAAAATTGCGGAATATACTAATTTACCTTTTGAAACTGCAGAAAATAAATTTGAAGCTTTAGCCAGCAACGATACAATGGTAGAAGTAAGCGGAGTTTTAAAAACCATAGCAGTTTCTTTAAACAAGATCGCGAATGACATACGCTGGTTAGGTTCTGGTCCACGCTGCGCTATTGGAGAATTAATACTGCCTGCGAACGAACCTGGTAGTTCGATCATGCCGGGAAAAGTCAATCCAACCCAATGCGAAGCCATGACCATGGTCTGCTGCCAAGTAATAGGTAATGACACTACTATAACCATGGCAGGAGCAAGCGGCAATTTCGAACTCAATGTTTACAAACCAGTAATAATTTACAATATATTACAATCGATCCGACTATTAGCTGATGCTTGCGTTAGTTTCAAAGATAATTGTATCGACGGGATTAAAGCCAATACCCAACGAATAGAACAACATCTTAATAATTCATTAATGCTAGTAACAGCACTTAATCAAAGCATTGGTTATGATAAAGCCGCGCAAATTGCCAAAACCGCTTTTGATAAAAATTTAACCTTAAAAGATGCAGCACTTAAACTTAATTTTTTAACTGCGGAAGAATTTGATAAAATAGTTGATCCGCGTAAAATGATAAAATCAGAATAAATTATCAAAAAAGGTCATAAATTATGGTAACTATTGAAGCAGAACGCAGAGCCTACACCAGAGCCAAAAGAATATTAAGCATTGAATACCGCCTGCATAAAAACACGCCCCGTTCTACGGAAAATAAATGGTGTTTATCCACTACTTATGACATGAGTGTTAATGGTTTAGCTTTTTTTTCAGAAAATGAATACCACAAAAATGATATTTTAGACGTAAATGTAACCATGTCAGGCGTCTTAGAAATATACAAAGGTTTAGCTCAAGTAAAACGTGTTGCAAAAAAACGCACCGGAGCTTGTTTTCTAGTCGGGCTCGAACTAATAAACAAAAGCCAAACCAAGAAACGTAACGTAACTAAAAAAATAAAACCAATAAAAAAACGCCGTATCTAAATCCGGATCATATTATGCAAGTTATTAAACACGCTGGAACCATAGCTCAAATTTTATCAAATACAGTTATTGTAAATGTGCAAAATCCATCTTCATGTTCGTCGTGTTCCTGCGGCTGTGAAACAAAATCGGAATGCTCGACCATACAAATCGAAATTGAATGTAATACCAAACAATTCAAAATCGGAGACACCCTGCAGGTAATTATGAAACCTGTGATTGGAATATCCGCATTTCTTTGCGCAGCTATAGTTCCCCTAGCCGTCATAGTAAGCACTTTTATTTTGAATTCGCATTTTAACCGTCCGAAACTTTTGTGGGGAAGCTCAGTAATATCTATTGTTATTTACTGTATTTGTTTAGGATTCATATATCAAAAAGCATCAAAAGAATTTATTTGTTCAATAGAGAAATCCTAATATCTTCCTGATATATAAACATGCGAAATTTAATCATAGAAAAACAACAATTATCCGAGCAAGTCTACAAAATAAAAATAAACGCTCCTTTAATCGCAGAAGAACGGCTTCCTGGTCAATTCATAATTCTTCAAGTATCTGAAGATTCTGAACGTATCCCATTAACCATTGCTGACGCAGACCAAAGTAAAGGTTCAATAACCTTAATTTTTCAAACCGTAGGAAAAACTACCACCTTACTGTCAAAAATGAACGTAGGGGACAAAATAGCACATTTAGCCGGACCATTAGGCAAGCCTACTCATATTGAAAAATTTGGACACGTAATTTGCGTAGGAGGAGGTATCGGTATCGCACCATTATATCCGATCGCCCAAGGCATGAAGAACGCAGGCAATAAATTAACCGTCATAATCGGCGCAAGAAACAAAGACCTAATACTTTTAGAAAATGAATTACGACAGATCGCGGATGAGTTAATCATATGTACAGACGACGGATCCTATGGAAAAAAAGCTTTAGTCACTGAACCATTAAAACAACTTTGTGAAATTAACCCTAAACCTGACTTAGTAGTTGCCATAGGTCCAGCTGTAATGATGAAATTCTGTGCAGAAACTACCCGTCCATTTAAAGTCCCAACCTTAGTTTCCTTAAACACCATAATGATTGATGGAACCGGAATGTGTGGAGGATGCAGAGTTACCGTAGGCAAAGAAACAAAATTCGTTTGTGTTGACGGACCAGAATTCGACGGACACTTAGTTGATTTTGACAACATGATAAAACGTTTGAATTCGTATAAACAATTTGAAAAAAACGCATTACACCAATGTAAATTAAAAAATTTATGAATTTAACGCCTAAAGAACGAGCAGCAATCCCATTGCAAGAAATGCCATGTCAGCCGCCTGAAATGCGGATCAAAAACATGGAAGAAGTTGCTTTTGGCTACAGCGAAAAACAAGCACTTAAAGAAGCTGACCGTTGTTTACAATGCAAAACTGCACCATGTATTGAAGGCTGCCCTGTAAACATAAATATTCCAGCATTTATTCATGCAATAACTGAACATAACTACGCCAAATCAATAAGCATAATCAAACAAAGCAGCTTATTACCAGCAGTCTGCGGACGGGTATGCCCCCAAGAAGAACAATGCCAAGCTCCTTGTACGCTAGGAAAAATACTAAAAGACAAAGCCAATGCAGTATCAATCGGACGCTTAGAGCGTTTTGTCGCAGATAAAGAGCTACCAAGTTCAAATACTTTAAATATTCAACCCCAAACTGGGAAAAAAATCGCTATCATAGGCAGCGGTCCAGCCGGTATAACTGTTGCGGCAGATCTATGTCGAGAAGGTCATGCTGTGACCATATTTGAGGCATTCCACAAACCTGGAGGAGTAATGACCTATGGCATACCCGAATTCCGGCTGCCTAAAAAAATAGTAGAAAAAGAAATTAATTCCCTCAAATCTATAGGCGTAAAAATCGCAACTGATTTTATTATAGGTCGCACCCGTAAACTTATGGATCTAATAAAAAAAGACGGATTTGACGCTATATTTATCGGAACCGGTGCTGGTCTACCAAAGTTTCTAAACATCGAAGGTGAAAATTGTATTGGAGTTTTTTCTGCCAATGAATATTTAACCCGTGTGAATTTAATGAAAGCTTATCAAACTGATCAACAAGAAACTCCAATATATTTTGGACGTAAAGTAGCTGTTTTAGGCGGCGGAAATGTCGCTATGGATGCTGCACGTACTGCATTGCGTATCGGAGCAGAAGAAGTGCACTTAATATACCGTAGGACTGAAAAAGAAATGCCAGCAAGAATTGAAGAAGTTGTGCACGCAAAAGAAGAAGGCATACAATTCCATTTACTGCAGAATATTCAAAAAATTATTTCAGATGAAGCTGGATGTGTTAAAGAAATTGAATGCGTGCGTTATGAATTAGGCAAACCTGATGCATCCGGCAGACCTCGTCCAGTTTTAATTAAAGGCAGCGAATTTAACCTGGAAATAAACACTGTTATAATTGCAATTGGAAATGGCTCCAATCCTTTAATTAAACAAACTACTCCTGAACTAAATGTTAATGCTAATGGCAACATTATAACTGACGAAAATTGCAAAACCTCAATACCCGGAGTCTGGGCGGGAGGCGATATAGTTTCAGGCGCTGCAACTGTAATTTTAGCCATGGGGCAAGGACGCATCGCAGCAAAATCTATAAATGAGTACCTCACATGAAACTTATTAGTTGGAATGTTAATGGCATCCGAGCTATTTCCAAAAAAAGATTTTGGGAATGGTTCAAAAAAGAATCCCCAGATATTTTATGCCTGCAAGAAACTAAGGCAGCGCCCAGCCAATTATCAGACGAAATTCTAAATCCTTTAGGCTACAAATCCTACTGGGCGTATTCAACCATAAAAAAAGGCTACAGCGGAGTCGCAATATACACAAAAAGTGAACCAATAAAATGCACAATTGGTCTTAGTCATAAGGATTTCGATGCTGAAGGACGCACACTTATTCTCGAATATAAAGATTTTATACTATTTAATATTTATTTTCCCAACGGTGGATCAGGCAATAAACGTGTACCTTTTAAAATGTCATTTTATGATCATTTCTTAACTATCGCTGACAAATTAAAAAAATCTGAAAAACATTTAATTATTTGTGGTGACGTTAATACTGCTCACAAAGAAATTGACCTTTCTCGACCAAAAGAAAATGAAAAGAATACTGGATTTCTACCTGAAGAACGCGCCTGGATAACAAAATTTATAGATCACGGTTACGTTGATACTTTCCGCCATTTTAACCAAGCAGGAAATAATTTTACATGGTGGGACTACAAGACCAAAGCCCGTGAAAGAAATATAGGCTGGCGTATTGATTATTTTTTTGTTTCAGATAATATGATAAATAAAGTAAAAAAAGCAACCATACTTAAGGATGTGGTTGGGTCAGATCACTGCCCTATAGAGATAGAAATAATATAAAAGGAGCTTACCGTGACTTTATTTTACGACCCATTAAAACGTAAACCAAAAATCTGGGCGGTCTGCGCATTTGCAATTGTGCCAGTAATTTTAATCCTTTTACTTTTTTTAAGCACTAAAGGCGCAGTTGAAAAACAAAAAGCAGAACAAGTTACAGAAGAAAAAGATATATTCCAGAAATAACAACTACAACAGCCATTTTTTAAGTACCTCAACTGAACGAACGCAGGCATCATTAATTAATTGTTTTTGTTCTACTTCCCACAAAACATAACCATTGTTTTTCCGTACTGAATCCGTTACAAAAAATAACGCTAAAATATTTTTACCAGCTTTGCGTCCCGCGTTAAAAAACGCTGAACATTCCATATCAACTACATCAATTTTATGATCACGAAAAACCCGGCTGAATTTATCCTCTAATAATATTGAACCAACCGTAGCACATCTAACTTCAATAACATTCCGATTAGCTTCTTTAAAAAACCGGAACATATCAGTCGAAGGCTTAACCACATGCGGCGCATTATAATCACCTTTTAACATCATTGAAAAACTTTCCAGGTCATAAGCCGATGCCGGTGTAACTAAAGAACCAATTTTTAACTCTAAAGTCTCCTCAATAACACCGCATGAACCTAATAAGATCAAATTATGACAAGAGGTTTTTTCAAGCGCTAACATCATATCACCTATATATGCTGCGCCGGTTTTACCAATTATCACAGTACCCACATCACAATTAATTGCAGGGAACGGAACTTGAGCAGGAATTTTTTTAACGTCAAAAGCGTTCAGAAGAGCTTTCAACGCGACCGGTAAAATTATACAAGTCTGCTTAAATTCATTTTTTTCAAGACCAAATAATAACTTTGTATCAATATTCATATAAAATTAATCTTGTTAATGACTGTTATTTGCTGTTAATATTTGCAATGCGGATTTATTAAAATTATACAACACCACAATAGAGAAAAGATAATGAAATATTTTCCATTAAGAAATAGCGATATTCAAATATCCCGTATTGCTTTAGGCACCTGGGTTTTTGGCGGGACTCATTGGGGAGGCAGTAAACAAACGGATTGCATAAAAGCGGTCCATGCTGCAATAGATTTAGGTATTAATCTCATTGATACCGCGCCTATATACGGAGCAGGAATATCCGAAACTATAATCGGAAAAGCTATTCAAAACAAACGTTCAAAAGTCATACTCGCAAATAAATGCGGTTTGTTAGGCAAAGGTAAAAACATTACTAACAACTTAACTGCAAAATCTATATTTACTGAGATCGAGGGCTCATTACAGCGACTTAAAACTGATTATATAGATATTTACCAATGCCATTGGCCCGATCCAAACACACCGCTAAAAGAAACCATGACTGCATTAGCTGAACTAAAAAAACAAGGCAAGATCCGTTACATAGGAGTATCGAATTTTAACAATGAATTATTAGAAGAAGCTGAACAATACGCGGAAATAACCACTTTACAAAACCACTATTCAATTCTCGACCGTGAAATAGAAACCAATGCTTTACCATACTGCCGCAAACATAATATAAACGTCTTATGCTACGGTCCGTTAGCCGGAGGAATATTGTCAGGAAAATACACTGAACCACCAACACTAGAGGGATCAGACGCGCGCAATTTTTTTTATAAATATTACAAAGGTGAAAAATTTGAACAAGTCACAAAACTTTTAGAAAAATTACGCGAATTCAAGCGTCCTTTAAACCAAATCGCAATTAACTGGCTCTTAGCGCAAAGTGGTGTATCCAGCGTCCTGGTCGGCGCCCGCAACGCCGAACAAGTAAAACAAAATGTTGAAGCTACAACCTGGACGCTCAGCGATAATGAAATTAAAATAATAAAACAAAATACAATATGTTAAAAAATATTAAAATTTTAATTTCATCCCGCTTCCCAAAGTTTGGCGTTAATAAACTCCAAACTGTTACCCGATTAATATATGAAATATCCAAACGCGACCACACGTCCCCTGAACAAATATTACAAAATATACCCATTACCTACACAAATTTTGAAGGAGTAAAAAGTCTGCTCTTAAAGCAACGTTTTCCCAATTGCACCAACGAAGAACGCGCAAATATTAAAGTATTCCCGTCTTTTTTAAACAACCAGCAAACCAAAGTAGACCTAACTTATAAAAAACTACTTATCGACCCAAAAGAATTCTTAGTCGAGAAAATAGTAGCTAATTCAGCACTGGTCGAAAAAATCAAAAAATTATATCCACATACACCATTACAAATAATAAATTCATATAACGACCATATAAAAACCGAAGAATTTTCGATAGCAAAATATAACCGCAGAATAGACCGAATATTTATTGTAAAAGAAAATTTTGATTTTATATCCCCATGCCCCTGTACCAAAGACTGTGTATGCTGCGGTTACCAAATTTTAAATTGCGGCATGGGCTGCGGTTTTGAATGTGAATACTGTTATTTACAATCCTACACCAACGCACCTGGAATAGCAATCCCAGCCAACATCGACGATTATCTTCAAAAGTTAGGCGAAATAAAGCATCCGATACGAATCGGTACTGGTCAATTTACAGATTCATTATTATTTGATAACATTACCGGATACTCAAAAATTATAATTCCGTTTTTAGCTGACAAACCCCATATCCAATTCGAATTCAAGACCAAGAGCGTTAATATCCAAAATCTTTTAGAATGCAAAGCTTCTCCGAATATAATCACAGCCTGGTCTTTAAATCCTCAAATTATAATAGATAATTGTGAACACTTTACCGCGTCGTTAACTGAAAGATTAAGTGCCGCTAAACAATGCCAGGATCATGGCTATAAAATAGCTTTTCATTTTGACCCTATAATTTATTTTAAAAATTGGGAACAAAAATACGCAGGTGTTATTAATCAAATATTTAAAAATATAAAGCCGGAAAACATTGCCTGGATAAGTCTGGGAACTTTACGCATGACCATAAAACAGAAACAAACTATTGAATCCCGTTTCCCAAATAACACAATATTAGACGAAGAATTTATAAATGGCTTTGATAATAAACTTAGATATAATGATCGCATACGTGAAAAACTTTATCAAAGTCTTAGCAAACAAATACACACCCATGGAAAAAACATAAATGTGTATTTGTGCATGGAAAATAAGGAGCTACAAAAAATATGAAAAAAATATTTTTATTTGCATTTTTAACTTCATTAATTTTCGCATTATCATCTGGCGCTCAAGACGCCGCCCAACCTTTAAAAAACAAAAACATTATAATGATAATCCCAGACATGAATTTTCAAGAAGACGAGTTATTTATACCAGAAGCTTATTTTAAAAAACGCGGCGCTAATGTTACTCTTGCTTCATCCAAAATTGGAGAGCACACTGGAATGGCTGGAAAAACAGTAACTACTGAAACTCTATATTTAGATATTGATCCGGTAAATTACGACGCTGTTATTTTTATTGGCGGCACTGGTTCAGTTCAATATTGGGACGATCTTATTGCCCACTCAATTGTAAAAAATACTGTAGGAAAAAAGAAAATTTTAGGCGCAATCTGCCTTGCGCCAATGACACTCGCCAATGCTGGAGTATTAAAAGACAAAAACGCTACTATTTGGTCGGACGCCAAAGACCAGTTCATCCAAAAAGGCGCGAAATATCAGGGAGAAGGGGTATTTGTAGACGGAAATATTGTTACAGCTTCGGGTCCAAAATACGCGGAACAATTCGCGGAAGAGATAAGTAAACTATTACTGACTTTTAATACTATTTTAAATATTAACTGCATTGACAGTATTGATATCATATGATATCATTTGTTTTATAAAGATACCAAAAGGAGGTCTTATGCTTGCATCAGATATGGTGGCTTTGGGAGCACGGGTTCCAGTTAAACTTAAAAATAATGTTATGACCTACTGCGATCGAAATGGGATCAAACTTAGATTCTTTGTAACACAGGCGCTGGAAGAAAAACTTCGAGAAGAACAAGAAACGCGAGATGACAATGCTATAGTTGATACGCGACTTAAAAACGCGCAATATATAGGAACTGAAGAATTAACAAAATATATATCCTCACGAAAAAAGCAGGCGTAATGTATACCGTTTTTATTGAAAAACGTGTATTAAAAGATTTAGACTATTTGCCTATCCCTGATGTGGAGCGCATAAAAGATATTATTATCGCGTTAAAGCATGAACCGCGCGCACAACATACTCAAAAACTCCGAGGATATTCAATACGTTATCGCATCCGCCAAGGCAAGTATCGTATTGTTTATGAAATTGATGAAAAAAATAAATCAGTAAATATACTTTTAATCGGACATCGCAAAGACATTTATCGAACTAAATAATATTTTCTCAAAAAAATAAAGTTACTTATTAAGTTTATTTTTCAAAAAATAATCAAGAAAAGCTTTAAAGCCGTAGAGTTTACGCAGCAGATCACCCATTGAGCGGATAGAGATAAGCATCCGCCATATTTGTTTTGGTCGCAAATAAAATTCTTTTAATCCTTTATCAATTAACATATCAATATCAATATTAGACAACTGCGGATAAGAAAGCATGGTTTTTTGTTCGCCTTCAGGGGTAAGCCAATCAGTCCAGTCTTTCCCTAATAAATAGCCGTTCTGTTTTGCCCATTGATACATAAACGTTCCTGGATAAACCGCAATGCCAGTTATCTGAATTGTATCAAGAGGAAGAGACTTGGCAAAATCTATGGTCTTTTGGGCGGTTTCTTTAGTTTCGCCAGGTGCGCCTATCATAAAACACCCGTGAACTGTAAACCCTAACTTGTGGGCATATTCAGCGAATTGCCTAGCCATTTCAATAGTAACTCCGCCTTTTTTAACCGCTTGTAAAGCTTCATTATACCCAAATTCAAATCCGACCATAAGCATCCTGCATCCTGCTTGTTTCATTAAAGGAAGGAGCTCAAGTTTAACATTCACGCGCACATTGCACGACCAGGAAATTTTTTTATTTAATCCACGTTTAATAATTTCATCACAAACTGCTTTAACATGAACCGGATCAGCAGTGAAAGTATCTGTCTCAAACATAATTTCTCGAAGCTGCGGAAATAATTTTAAGTCATATTCCATTTCATCTACAACTTGCATAGCCGTCCGAGTACGTATAACTCGACCATACATTAATTCCGGGTCACGGCAAAATGTGCAGGCATTATTACACCCACGACCTGTCATTAATGTTAAAAACGGGAATTTTTTTCCTGCATCTGGATACCATTCAGGCTTAATTAATTGCCAAGCAGGGAAAGGCAGCATATTAACATCCAAACAAGGACGATCAGCATTATGAATTACTCGACCATCTTGAACATGTGAGAGACCTAAAATATTTTTAGGGTCTTTCCCTGCCGCTATATCAATCAAAGTTTCGTCATATTCACGACGCGCAATATAATCTACAGCACCTTTAGCTATAGCAAATGTGTTATCCGGTTCAGCAGAAACATGCTGACCAACAAAAACCACTTTGCAATTAATCCGTTTTTTTATTTCTAAAGCTTGTTCAATGTCACTATAAATCGAAGGAGTAGTAGCGTGGATTACGATTAATTGCGGCTTTTGTTCAAGAATAAGGGCATACGACTGTTCGGACGTAAAATTACGGGCAGCAGCCTCAATAAAATTAACTATGTGACCTTTGTCTAAAAGCAATTGAGCAACAGTCAACAAATATTCCGGATGACGCTGCACCCGACCGCGCGATTTGGCAGCCCAGCGTGCGACCCGTACAAAATTCTCGCCAAATGAAGGATTAAGAATTGAAATTATCATGCTTTTAAAATAACCGAAATCCGTCGAAAATCAAATTAAATTTATATTTTTAAACCGGCTCCGCAGATGCGTCATCTGCGCAACACAACGCAGATTACGCATCTACTGCCAAAAGAAAGGGGTTTCTCGAAAGTGCTAAAATGCCCTTTTTTTTCTTAAAATATCGGATATACTTTCAATAGGTTTCAAAGGGGACGTGTCCCCAAAAGGAAGCGGGGGCTGCCTTAGAGGGGGCAAATGATGACGCGGAAGTTGAATAATAATTTGCTGCATCGTCTCCGGCGAATAATAATAGTCGGTGTGCTGTGCATCGGTCTTGGGGTAAACAGTATAATAATACCAAGCACAGTGTTTGCAGCCGAACCAATAATATTAACCCCTGGGATGATGGTCCCGCATAGTCCGGGATTTGCCCCCACCATCGTTTCAGGGGTTTCCTTTTATCCAGAAAACCCGCTGCGTTTTGATTTTATCGTAACCCCAGGTGATGATAATCCAACTTCAGTTCAAATAAAAGAACAGGCTCAAGAACTAATAAAATATTTTTTAGCAGCTTTAACCATACCTGAAACTGATCTATGGGTAAATTTATCACCAACTGAAAAAGATAGAATTATTCCAGAAAATTTCAGCAGAACTGAAATGGGAAAGATTTTATTAGCCCAGGACTATCTATTAAAAAAATTAACCTCGAGCTTATTACAACCTGATACTGAAGTTGGGAAACAATTTTGGAGTAAGATTTATCAGCAGGCAAAAGGAAAATTCAACACTTCTGAGATCTCAACTAACACACTTAATAAAGTATGGATCGTAGCTGATAAAGCAAATATCTATGAACATAAAAATACCGCAATTATAACTTATTCACATTTAAAGGTGATGACCGATATGGACTATGGGTTATCACAGGTCAAAGGTAAAAAGTCAACGGTTAAAGAATCAGAAATTATTAAACAAATCATAATTCCAGAACTTGAGTCAGAAATTAACAACGGCACTTATTTTGCGCCTTTACGTCAAGTATTCAATTCCCTAATAATGGCAGCATGGTTCAAACAAAAAATACAAAAAAGTTTTTTAGGTAAGGTGTATGTTAATCAAAACAAAATTTTTGGTATAGAAAACAGCAACCCAAATATTAAAAATGACATATATCAACAATATCTTAAAACTTTCGCCCAAGGCGCATTTAATTTTATAAAAGAAGAGTATGACCCAACCAGCCAGCAAATAATTCCACGCAAATATTTCGCCGGTGGAGTTAGCGGACGAATCGAACGTTCAAATATCCATACTGATGCAACACAAATCCCTAAGCGGACACGCGACCGTGCCATGCTGGTACCAGTACAGCTTGAACCTTGGCTTTCTCACAGCTCTACTGAAAATGCTTTTCTTAATTTAATGCCAAACAAAATAAAAAGAAAAATATATTTTACCCGCGCGCGATCATTTTTTTTATTTGTTGATGGGACGAATAACATTCCTGAAGGACATGCTTATGGAAAAGCCATAGCCGCTATTAATAATTTCAGAGCAAAAACCAAAACTGAAATTTCTATAAATGATGGCACTATATCTATGCGGGAATTACAAAATATTTCAACGCCAGAAATAGGTGAGGAGATATATTCATGGTTGAAAAACCATGCAGAATGGAGCTGGGTACATGAATATCAAGGTCGATTAAAAAAATTAAGTCCGCAGCTAAAAGATACAATAACACAACAATTTCCCCAATACGCAACCGCAATTATTGACCTGATGGAAAAATCATTAACCGTTACAACAAAAAATTTTATTGTTGCATTAAGCCCTATTTCACACCCTGAAATAGTCCAAGGGCTAGCAGTAATTCGTTTTGATAAATATAATTTGCCATACTATAATCCAAACGAAATCTTTATTGATCCAGAAATTAAAAAAACGATTCCCGAATTTACTACCCTGCTTGATGCGGGAATTAAACGACTAATTAAACACCGAATAGAAGCTGACACTGGTCTGATAATTTCAAATGTTTCAGGAGACTATGTGGTTTCATTACCTAATAAAAACTCTACCGCAATAGAATGTACTGCACGCATAAAAGAATCTAGACATGCTTTATTTATTGACAGTATAACAGTTGAACAAAATGTGCCCGATCCAGAAGCTGCAATAATAAATTTTTTTAAAAAATTATTGCCTTGGGCTAAACAAAAACAACCCCACATTAATATTGCCACCGGATCACCGGTAATTAATTTTATCCAATCGCATCCGACAGATTTTCCTAATATCCATATATCTGAGATTCCTGATATAGCAAAAATAAAACTTTTAGAAGAAGCTACTGGTTCCGGGTTATCTGAAATTATAATCGACCGTGCCATGGCTGTAAGAAAAGTAGGAGGTATAGACCTAAACCCAACTAACTTAAAATTAAACACTTCCGGAGAAAATATAAATTTTTCCATACCCGCAGAATTAAAAAATATTGATCCTGCCCAAATCCAAGGCATGCTGCCAGTTATAATTGACGTAGTTCCTATCAAAAATTTTCATGACATGCTTGCAAAAAGTGAATAACCATATTCTTTAAGCTATATTCGCACTTTACACATTTACCCCTTTTCCGTATAATACGCATCAATAATTAAAAGGGGCACATATGAACAAATTTAATCCGAATGATGCTAAAGAAATATTAAAGACCGACAAAGGAAACTTTTCATACTTTAGTTTTGAAAAACTCGCGCAAACTGGTTTAGGGGATGCATCAAAATTACCATTCTCAATTAAAGTCTTATTAGAGAGTACGGTGCGGAATTGCGATAATTATAAAGTACGCTTAGAAGACATTAAAACTTTGTTAGGCTGGACACCAAAAACCAAATCTACAAAAGAAATTGCTTTTAAACCTGGTCGAGTTATTTTACAGGATTTTACCGGTGTACCTTGCGTAGTTGATCTGGCTGCAATGCGTTCAGCTATCGGAAAAATTGGCGGAGATATAAAAAAAATAAACCCGCAGGTACGCTGCGATTTGATAATTGACCATTCATTACAAGTTGATTATTTCGGCGATAAAAAAGCTTTTGAGCAAAATCTTATTCTCGAATTTAAACGTAATAAAGAACGTTATGAATTCTTAAAATGGGGACAGAACGCGTTTAAAAATTTCAATGTTGTTCCGCCAGCGACCGGTATAATTCACCAGATCAACCTTGAGCATCTAGCAACTGGGCTTTTAAAGAAAAAAGTTAAAAAAGAAATTATCATTTATCCGGATTCTTTAGTTGGTACAGACAGCCACACTACCATGATAAATGGTTTAGGAATTGTCGGCTGGGGAGTGGGCGGCATTGAAGCAGAAGCTGTAATGTTAGGCGAGCCAATCGATATGGTTATGCCTGAAGTAGTCGGTTTTAAATTAACTGGACGATTACCTAACGGTGTAACTGCTACTGACTTAGTATTAACTATAGTCCAAATGCTGCGTAAACATGGTGTAGTTGATAAGTTTGTTGAATTTTATGGCAATGGTTTAAAATATTTATCTTTGCCTGACCGCGCTACAATATCAAATATGGGACCTGAATACGGCGCTACAATTGGAATATTCCCAGTTGACCGTATCGCCTTAGATTATTACAAATTCACTGGTCGCGACAAACACGATATTGATCTGTTAGAAAGCTATTTGAAAGCTCAAGGCATGTTCTACGACTATAAGACTGAATCCCAATACAGCTCATATTTAGAATTAGATCTTTCTACTGTTGAACCCTGTATTTCCGGACCAAAACGTCCTCAAGACCGGGTTTTATTAAAGAATGCAAAAACACATTTCCAAAATGTATTTACTGCTCCGATAAATGAAGGTGGTTTTAATATCAAACCTGAAGAGCTAAATAAAAAAATTAAAGTCGCGAATAAAAATAACGACGAGATAAGTAATGGATCAGTTGTATTAGCGTCGATAACCAGCTGTACCAATACCTCAAACCCAACGTTACTGATTATTGCAGGGCTAATAGCAAAAAAAGCAGTGGAAAAAGGATTAACAGTTAAAGATTTTGTAAAAACCAGTTTTACCCCTGGATCAAAAGTCGCAGAAGAGTATTTGAGCGATGCAGGATTGCTTGAATATCTTGAAAAATTAAAATTTAATATTGTTGGTTATGGCTGCGCTACTTGTATCGGTAACAGCGGAGCATTACCAGAAGAAGTAGCTGAAACTATTAAAACCGGTCAACTAATTGTTTCAGGCGTGGTGAGCGGTAACCGAAATTTTGAAGGACGTATCAATCCACATGTTAAAGCAAATTATTTGGCAAGTCCGCCATTAGTAATTGCATATGCTTTAGCAGGAACCACGAACATTGATTTTGCAGTTGAACCAGTTGGGGTGACTAAAGACGGAGAAAAAGTGTTTTTGCGTGATATATGGCCCAGCGAAAGTGACATATTAAAAAATATTGATAAGGGACTTAAACCAGCAGCTTTTAAAAAATGTTATAAAAATATTTTTCAAGGTGATGAACACTGGGCAAAAATTAAAGAAACTAAGTCAGATCAATTTGAATGGAACATAAAAAGTACTTATATTCAAGAACCACCGTTTTTTACAAATTTGACTTTAGAAAATAAGAATATAGAAACTATTAAAAATGCGAGAGTGTTAGTCATGGTCGGAGATTCAATTACAACTGATCATATTTCACCTGCAGGATCAATCGCGCAAAATAGTCCGGCAGGAAAATATTTATTAGAACAAGGTGTTCAACCGTCTGACTTTAACAGTTACGGATCTCGTAGAGGAAATGACAAAGTAATGGTACGAGGGACATTCGCTAATATCCGTTTGCGTAATAAATTAGCACCAGGTACAGAAGGCTCATTCACTACATATTTTCCTAAATGGGAAATAATGAATATTTTTGACGCCGCAGGAGAATATGCAAAAAAACAAACACCATTACTGGTCTTAGCTGGCAAAGAATACGGCACTGGTTCAAGCCGTGATTGGGCAGCAAAAGGCACAGCACTCCTCGGTATACGCACAGTATTAGCAGAAAGTTATGAACGTATTCACCGCAGTAACTTAGCAGGCATGGGTGTTTTACCTTTACAATTTAATCCCGGAATAACTGCACAAACTTTAGGTTTACAAGGCGATGAAATATTTAATTTTGAAGGAATAGATGAAAATTTAAAACCACGGCAAACTATTACTGTGCACGCAAAATCTCCTAGCGGACGCAATACTACATTTACAGCAATCGCAAGGTTAGACACGCCAGTAGAAATTGATTATTTTAGAAATGGCGGGATTTTACCGACCGTGTTGAAGAGAATAGTAAAATAACTGTAGGGGCACGATACTTCGTGCCCATATAAAATAAATTAGAAAGGTTTTTTATGAGTAAAACCATGTATCAAAAAATCTGGGAAAGTCATCTGGTCAGAGAAAGCCAGGGTGATACAAATATACTATACGTTGACCGGCACTTAATTCACGAAGTTACCAGTCCGCAAGCATTTGACGCTTTACGGCTGTCTGGACGTAAAGCCCGTCATCCGGAAAAAACTTTCGCGACCATGGACCATAATACATCTACCCGCACTAAAGTTTTTGCAGAAATGGAAAAAACTTCGCAAATACAATTGCAAGCATTGTCAGACAATTGCAAACAATTTGGTATACGCTGTTTTGATTATCAGGATATTTGCAACGGCGTTATACATATTTTCGCGCCTGAATTAGGTCTGACTTTACCCGGTATGGTTATTGTTTGCGGAGATTCACATACCGCGACCCATGGCGCATTCGGTGCTTTAGCTTTTGGTATTGGAACATCAGAAGTAGAACATGTTTTAGCTACCCAAACAATTCAACAAAATTCCATGCCTACTATGCAAATAAATGTCGACGGAAAATTAGGCAAAGGCGTAACCGCTAAAGATATAATTTTATATATTATCAGTAAAATTGGAACAGCCGGAGCTACTGGTTACGCGATCGAATATGCTGGCAGCACAATTCGCGCCTTAAGCATGGAAGGTCGTATGACAATATCAAATATGACAATTGAAGCTGGCGCTCGGGCTGGTCTAATCGCGCCTGATGAAACCACATTCACATATTTAAAAGGTAAACCTTACGCGCCAACTGGTGAAAATTGGGACAAAGCAATTGCTTATTGGAAAACTTTACCCAGTGATCAGGGCGCAAAATTTGATAAGGTATTAAATTTTAAAGCTGAAGATATAAAACCTATGGTTACCTGGGGGACAAGCCCAGGGCAAGGCACGTCTATAGACGATGTAGTTCCTAATCCTGATAAAATCAGTGACCCTGTAGCAGCTAATGCCGCACGCATGGCGAATAAATATATGGATCTAAAACCTGGTACGCCTATGACTGACATCACAATCGATTATGTATTCATCGGATCATGTACGAATGGACGAATTGAAGATTTACGCGCAGCTGCTCAAATATTAAAAGGCAAAAAAGTTCATAAAAATGTTACTGCTTTGATTGTGCCTGGTTCTGAAACAGTCAAACGCCAAGCTGAAAAAGAAGGCTTACATCAGATATTTATCGACGCTGGATGTCAATGGCGTTACGCAGGATGCTCAATGTGTCTAGCTATGAATGATGACCGTTTAGCGCCAGGACAACGCTGCGCATCGACCAGCAATCGCAATTTTGAAGGAAGACAAGGAGCTGGCAGCCGTTCACATTTAGTCAGCCCATATGTTGCTGCAGCGTCGGCGATTGAAGGAAAATTAACAGACTGTAGAAAATATTTATAAAAGGATAAAACATGGACGCATTTACAAAACACACTGGTATTGTCGTTCCGCTGGATAGGGCTAATGTTGATACTGACTGCATCATACCAAAACAATTTTTGCGTAAAGTTGACCGTCAAGGATTTGGTAAACATTTGTTCCACGAATTACGCTATACAGATTACGACGGAACAATTGAAAATCCGGATTTTATTTTAAACCAAGAACCCTACCGAAAAGCCTCAATACTTTTAGGGCGAGAAAATTTTGGCTGCGGTTCCAGCCGTGAACACGCGCCCTGGGCATTAGCTGACTTTGGATTCCGTTGTATCATCGCTCCAAGCTTTGCTGATATTTTTTATAATAATTGTGCCAAGATCGGCATTCTTCTTGTAAAATTATCTAGTCCTGAAATTAATGAACTGTTTGGTCTGGTCCAAAAAGATAAAGGCGCGCAATTTACAGTTGATCTGGAAAAAAATATTGTAATTGCGTCAAACAAAAAAGAGTTTGCATTCACAATAGATAAATTTAAACGCGATTGCTTACTAAAAGGTCTGGATCAAATCGGCTGGACCATGCAGTATGAAAAAGAGATCGCAACTTTTGAAAACAAATTAAAAACAGATAAACCTTGGTTAAATTAAATGCATAATTCATTCGGGAACATCTTTAAAATTACGACGTTCGGCGAGAGCCATGGTCCGGCTATTGGAGTTATTATTGATAGCGTACCGCCCAACATTCCAATTAAAGAATCAGACATTCAACACGATCTTGACCGCAGAAAACCCGGACAAAGTTCTGTAACCACGCCCAGAAAAGAAACTGATAAAGTCGAAATATTATCCGGAGTATTTGAAGGTAAAACCACTGGCACGCCAATTGCGTTATTAATCCGAAACACAGATCACAAGTCAGCAGACTATGACAAAATCAAAGATATTTTCCGTCCCGGTCATGCTGATTACACTTACTTTGCAAAATACGGTATACGCGATCACAGAGGCGGAGGCAGAGCATCCGGACGTGAAACTGCAGCCAGAGTAGCAGCCGGAGCTGTTGCCAAAAAAATATTAGACCTGAAAAATATTTATATAGCATCTTACACTTTAGCTATAGGTGATATTGTAGCCAAGACCAAGGATTTTGCTTTTATAGAAAAAAATCCAATCCGCACTGTTGATCCTGAAATTGTTGATGCAATGATCAAAAAGATCGAAGAAGTAAAAGCGCAAAATGATTCGATTGGAGGAGTAATTGAAACTATTGTTTCGCATTGCCCAGTAGGCTTAGGCGAACCGATTTTTAACAAACTCAACGCGCTATTAGGTCATGCCATGCTTTCAATAGGCGGCATTAAAGGTATTGAATTTGGTGAGGGTTTTGCCGCAGCGCAAATGACTGGCTCTGAACATAATGACAAATTTTACATGGATGGAAAAAAAGTACGCACTTCAACTAACCATGCAGGCGGAATTTTAGGCGGCATATCCACCGGAGAAAATATAATTTTCCGTCTTGCTGTAAAACCAACGTCTTCAATTGCTCAACGTCAGGCTACAGTCACTGCTGACGGTAAAGATTCTTTTTGCGAAGTAACCGGTCGCCATGACCCATGTTTGTGCCCGCGCATGGTGCCGGTAGTAGAAGCCATGACAGCCATCGTTTTAGTCGACGCACTTTTGTTAAATGAAAATAAATGAACACCTCACCTAAAATTATACTCATCACCGGTTGTTCCAGCGGATTTGGCATGCTTACTGCTGTACACTTAAGCACCAAAGGACACAAAGTCATTGCGACCCTGCGTGACTTATCTAAAAATACTGACCTAAAAAACCGCGCTAAAGAATTTAACACCACAATCGATATCCAGCAACTTGACGTAAATAAACCCGAAACTATAACCACAACCATAGAATATATAAAACAAAAATATGGACGTATTGACATCCTGATAAACAACGCAGGCTATAGCATCGGCGGTTTTTTTGAAGATTTATCAGACCAGGATATCCGCTCAATAATGGAAACCAACTTTTTCGGAGTACAAAATCTAACGCGTTCTGTGCTACCGATAATGAGAGAACAAAAACAAGGGAAGATCATAAATATTTCCAGCGTTTCAGGGCTGACAACTTATCCCGGACTAAGCGGATATAATGCAAGTAAATGGGCGCTGGAAGCATTCAGCGAATGCTTATACTATGAAGTCAAACAGTTTGGCATAAACGTTTGCCTAATCGAACCAGGCTCATACCGCACTAAAATATTTGAAGAGAATGGACGTTACGCGGAAAATTTTAACAATCCCCAAAGCCCATATTATCAAATCTCGCAATCTCTAAAAGAATTAGTCATGCAATCAATCAAAAACAATAAACGCGACCCAATGGCAATAGCGTATCTCATCGAAAAATTGATAAACCAAAAAAATCCGCCATTACGCAATATCCTCGGAATTAACGTTAAAACGATATATGTCTTACGCAAAATACTACCATTCAAAATTTTTAGCTTTATCATCGAATCAATCTTTAAAAATCGTTTTAAAAATACGGATTAGTTTTCCTCTGATTCCCAATCGTATCACAATCCGCGTGACCATACGCATGCCCAGGATATATAACCGTATCATCTGGTAATTTTAAAAGTTTTGCCAGACTTTCGTCCATAGCTTTCGGATCACTGCCCGGTAAATCAGTCCTACCAATGGCATCCACAAACAAAGTATCCCCAGTTATCAAAATATTTTTATACCTAAAACACATGCAGCCCGGAGAATGCCCCGGAGTTAAAATACAATCTATTTCAAGCGAACCAACTTTGATTTTATCCCCATCATTTAACATGACCAAATGATCCACTGGTATCATAAAAAAATCTGTTTCAGGTTCAGCAATATACACATTAACATTAAAAACCCGCAAAAAATTTTTTACCCCACCAGTATGGTCAAAATGTGCATGAGTTAACATTAAACCAGCCACTTTATAATCTCGTTCTTGAATTTTTTTTACCAATTTATCAACTTCCCAGCCAACATCCACAACTAAAACTTCTTTAGTTTGAGCATCCCCAATTAAATACACAAAGTTACCCATTGGACCAGCTAAAATTTGCTCAAAAATCAACTCTTTTGATATAGACATCAAATAAACCCCTTATATATATATTTTTTTATTAGAGACCTTGCATTTTAACGAAAATATGGCATACTTTCACTACTTTTTTACTGGATATTGTTCCAAAATTGAAAATATAAAACACCAAATTATTTACCTAAAGGAGATCGGCATGATTGCCCAAACATCCAAATTTTCTTTATTTCACAAAACCATTTCAGTTTTAATTCTATTAACCTTCACCGCTACCAGCATAGTACCAACACCTGCACGCGCGCAATTAAATTTGACTGCTCCAGGTGTTATGGTTATGCCTTCTGCGGGATATAACCCGGCAATAGTCCGCGGTATAACCGTAGACCCAAAAAATCCTTTACAATTTGACTTTTTGGTTGACCGGGGTCAAGATAAAATGCAAGGTGAAACATTTAAAACTGAATCTTTAAAATTGGTCAAATATTTCTTAGCCTCTTTAACAGTTCCGGAAAAAGAACTTTGGGTCAACTTGTCTCCTTATGAAAAAGACCGCATGATTCCAAACCAATTCGGTCAAACTGAAATGGGTCGAGACTTACTTGCGCAAGATTACATGCTGAAACAATTAACTTCGTCTTTAATGTTCCCTGAAAAATCCTTAGGTGCTGAATTCTGGCAACGCGTGTACGCAAAAGCTAAAAAACAGTTCGGAACAACTGATATTCCATTAAACACCTTTAATAAAGTTTGGATCGTTCCGTCCAAAGCTGTAGTTTATGAACATGACAATACTGCCTATATTTTAGAAAGCCATTTAAAAGTTATGTTAGAGGAAGATTATGTAGCTTTACAAAAAAATAGTGGTGAAACTAAATTCGGCATGGAAAATTTGGTTGCAAAAGACACCAAAATCGTAAGCGGAGTTACTTCACAAATTGTAAAAGAAATTATTATCCCTGAAATCGAAAAAGAAGTTAATACTGGCAAAACTTTCGCTAACTTACGTCAAATTTATAATTCCAACATCTTAGCAACTTGGTTCAAACGCTCATTAAAAGAATCTTTATTGGGTCAGATTTATGCTGATAAAAATAAAACCAAAGGTATTAACAATAATACTCCAGAAACTAACCAAAAAATCTATAACCAATATTTAGAAGCATTTAAAACTGGTGTGTTCAACTATATAAAGGAAGATTACGATCCTGCAGAACAAAAAGTTATAGCCCATAAATATTTTTCCGGTGGAAATTCTTTTGCTGAAACTGATGCCGTAACAACAATAGTACATAGAACAAACCGTAACACATTACCTGGCGCAGAAATTGCAAACGTAAAAATAGATCTTCAAAAACCTGGAACAGAAGCAGCAATGCTTCCAGATGGCGCTCAATTATCTTTAGGCGACGGAAAAAAAGTTAACATACCCAAAAATAGAATTAACGCGCTTAGAGATACCATGTACGCTCTTCGTGCATATGGCATGCTTTATGATCCTGAAGGATATGGATATATAACTATGGAACAGGATGGACCAAACCGCGCGCCGCGTTATGGTACACCAATGGAAGACGGAATAGAAAAAATAGAAACATTTACGCACCGTCATTTAGGCGAAAATCCGGATGCATTTGAAGATGAAGTTGTAACTGCAACTATAGGTATCGGAGGACAATCAACTTGTGTTGCTCAAGCCAAAGGTCTGATAAATAAACACCCTAACCGTCAATTAATCGTTTTAGATTCTTTAGGTACCAACTACAAAAAATTAGAAAATACCTGGGTTAATATGTTACGCAGAAATCCAAATGCAAAACTGCTTTGGATCGCAGGTTCAAAATCAGGAAAAACTGATGAGACCATGGCTAATTTCCAAGACACACTTCGCACCATGATACGTGTATGGGCACGGATAATGCATAACGACGAACTTGGTAATCTAATGGCAAGCGCTATTATCAAAAAATTATGGAATGTTGAATCTTTTGAAGAATTAGCAAATTTAACAATGAAAAAACTCACTTTATCTTCAGATGAAGAAGCAGTTTTAAGACAAGTTTTTAAAAACGCGCTTTTTATTACTGGAAAATTTAATGAAGAAAAACAATCCGGCAGTCTTTTAGACCGCATGATCAAACAAGGATTTTTAGGAGAATTATTTAAAAGTGAACCTGAAAATGGTGTTATAGCAATCGAAATGCTTAATAATCTGGGAGGTCGTTATCAAGGTTTAAGTCCTCACAGTTTAGCAATTAATTCATTATTAGGCTTGGATATACGCGCAATGTTAGAAGCTGGACGAAAAGTCGCTGAAGAGCAACGTAAAAATTCAAGCAATCAAGAATATGTGACCCAGAAGCTTGCTGAAGAACTTGTGGCAGCAGGAATATCACAAATGGTAGTCGGAGCACCAAATAATGATTTTAAAAATTTAGCTGAAGCACTAGGTCAAACTGTTCCAGAAAGTTTAGGTAAAGGTCGTGAATATGGCATACCTATGGGTATCCAAACTTACGCAGCTTATGGCACAAACCAAATCAATAAAAAATTAAATTTTGTCAAAAATAGAAAGTTCATGTTTATCATTGATGTAAAAGGTCAGCCCAAAACTGAACTTTCTCCTGAAATTGAAGCAAACAACATTGTCTTCCGCTATGAAATGGACGGGATTAATGAAGTTGAACTTGCCAAAATTATACAATTTGTTGAAGATTTAACTGTACGCATTGGTACTATTTACACAGCTCACGCTTTATCTCTTGCACAAGAAAACGGTATTGGAACTGACATCAACCTTACCCAACACGATATAATCCGCCAAATAATGCAGGGCGCTGATAATGATAACCCTGAAAAAGAAGCAATAACCGCATTACACAAAATTTTTGATGACATAACTCCTTTCCGTCAACCTGGTGTTGAAATGGCTAAAGAACTGGTAGCAGGAAAACCTGAAAAAGGTATTCCAAGCGCTGGAGATTTGATGTTCAATTCGGAAAATAAGAAGGATGCTTCTAACCGTCCAATACGTGACGCAAAACAACGCGATGCATGGTACCAGGAACGTCTAAATAAAATTGCAGATGGTCCAGCTATAGACACTGAACTAACTGCTTTACGTGACGCTGACGGTAATTTCCTGCAAGATTATGATGCCATTAAACATTTAGATAAATTGGTAAAACAATTAGAAGCTGATAATCCTTTTGTCGCAAACTTAAATAAAAACATTAAATATTACATGGCAATCATTAGAGATGGTCATGCTCGCGGTAAAGCAGTTAATTTTACAATTTATGAAGATCGGAATCCCGAAACTGAAAAACTTAAAGAAGCGCTTGAAAAATTAGGCGCTGACCGGGTTGATTTTGGTCCTGCAGAACAGCATAAATCCCGTCAATTAACAGTAAGAGGCGAGCATAATGACATTGAAATCATTATCCAATCAGTAAGAACTAAAACTGCGGCAGATCAAGAAAATTCTTTAGTTGCTGACGGTACAGTAGCAAAATATATCCATAACTTAAAACCATCTGAAGTCCGTTCTGAATACGCTACCCAATACGGTAAAGTATTCATGCGCAATGATGTACAAACCGAAACTGCGACATTCTACTTTGCGGATCTGACTGAACAAGTAAACCGTTTAGACGCATTACGTTTCTTTACTACTATATTTGACACCAGATTAACCGATGTAACAATGGATAACTCTACGGGTGATAAAGCGATGATAGCCCTTCCTGAAATATATCAAAATTACTTCGAAGATCTTTCAATACAAAATTGGAGATCTCCTCATGGAAAAACTTTGGAAGAAATATTAGATGCAATTATTAAAGAATATGACATTCGCGGTTACGACGGTGGCGATGATATTAACTTTCCAACCCAAATGGATCCTGAATTACTTAAATGGATTGGCAGGGCATTAGCCAGTGCAGTTTTCAAATCAGACGCGCACGGTAAATCCGTTAAGTTAGAAGCTGGAGATACTTTTGTGATCGCCGGAGATAATGGACCAAGAACGCCTGCTGTCCGCGCTGCCCTTATCGAAGGTTTACGAGAAACTGGGGTTAATGTTATCGACCTTGATATCACTACTTCCGGTGAATTATATAGCAGTATTTCAAAACTTGGTGCGCAAGGTGGTCTTTATGTAACTCGAAGCCACGTTGAAATAGGAACAAACGGTGCAAAACCAAATATTGGCGGAATTACTCTCTACGGCACCATGCTTCAAGAATTAAAACCATTAATTATAAATGGACGTTACCGTAAAGCTGAAACACCCGGTAAGCTTGATACATCAGATGAAACAAAGAAAAAAGCACATGATGCATATTATGAGTCGATGCGTAAACAATTTGGTGGTTTGGCTAAGAAATTAGGAAAAACCAAAGTCAGTGTAAATCTTTCTGGTGGTTCAGCAACAGGATATAAAGATCTTTTCCAAGAATTACTAGGTAATAATTTAGTTGATATTCTTCGCGGTGAAAGTGATCCTTTTAACACAACTGGCGGACTTGCAGATCCATCACGTACCGACGATGTAGCTTTAGCGCATCCCCAAGCTAATATCATGCAATATTCAAAAGATCATCCAGAAATATTAGTTTTAAACTTCGATCTAGATACTGATCGGATTAGTATTTTAGAAAATGGTGTTCTTTATAAAGGTGATACAGAATTCTATCCGATTATAGAGGATATGCTCACACAAGATCCCTATAAAGAAATAATTAACAACATCTATTTTGATTCACGTATGAACTCCGCGTTCCGTCAACTTGTTGAAAATCTAGGCGGTATTGCAAAATTAAGTCCTAAAGGACATTCCATCGTAAAAATGATTATGGATGTCACTATTGCAAAATTAGCAAAAAAAGAAGGAAAAACAGTTCCAGAATTCTTGGCTGCGCATCCTGGTATAAAATTCGCTCAAGCCGAATATTCTTTGCACATGTTTTTAACTAATGAACTCGGCGAGCCTTTTGACGATGCAGTAAGATTCGGTTTTCATTGGTTAGACGTATTTTCACGAATTAAAGAAAAACTGGGACAACCAGAAATGACATTAGCTGGATATATTCAAAACCTTAAAGACCGAAAATTAATAACAGAATCCTATCAATTACAAGAATCACGTACGCCAATGGTGGAAGAAGCAAAAAAACCACTTATGATTGAAATGCGTGATCAAGTAATAGAATTTTTAAAATCTCATCCAACATTATCTGATCAATTTGAATATGTTGATAACTGGGAAAACTTCAAAGGAGTCCGAAATTCAAAACCTTATGTAATGGTTAACGCAAACGGTGTGTTCCATATATTCACTCCATTTGGCGAAATATTCTGGGGTTGGTCGAATACATCACCTAAAATCGCATTCGGTGTGCAAAGTAATTCGCCAATTAATCTAGAAAAATTAACTGAGATAGCTGTTACATTATTAGGACGTAGTCGAACCATTATTTCTGAAAGATTAAATAACCTGGCTTTACCAACTGTTAATCCCAAAGAAACAAGTCAATTAATGACAATGTTCAGCGTAACAAATGGAGAAGAATTAGATGCTAAAATTCTTCCTAAATACCCCACTATAACTGACGCTTTAACTGCAATGACTCAGCTAAAAGTAGGAGATCAAACAGACGCTGCTGCATTATCAGAAGTCATACGCGACTCAGCTATAACTTCAGACCAGGCAGCTCTATCCGACGAAGAAGACAGCACCCCAGACGCTGCACAATTAACTGAATCTGCCAAACCAGCAACAAAAGAAATAACAGTTCTAGGAAATGTGGTTCAGGCAAGCTTTAATGACAGAACCCAAACCTGGAAAATTGTTAGCAAAAGTCTGCGGAATTTATCATTACCTTTACCAGCTACAGCAAGCGATAGTGAACTAGCTGCCGAAATAGAAAATAGATTAACAGCTGACCGCGCTCTTTTAGCTGAATCTGCCAAACCAGGAATAAAAGAACTAACAGTTCTAGGGCAAAAAGTTGAAGCTAGTTTTAGTGCAAGAACACAAACCTGGAAAACTAAGAGCAACAGCTTGCAGAATTTATCATTACCTTTACCGTATACAGCAAGCGATAGTGAACTAGCTGAAGCGATCGAAACCAGATTAACTGCTGATCATGCAATTTTATCAGATGCTGAAAAAAAATATGCAACAGAAATTGCAAGAAGATACTACGCTGGTGATCTACAAACATCTCCTATTAATAAACCATTTAAACTTAGTACACAAGATGATGTTCAATATGTCGGGGATATTTCTCCAGAAGAAGCTCTTCGTCTGCAAAGTATTGCAATAAAATCCCTATTAAATGGTGAGGGATTTATTTCCATGTTAGTAGCAGGCGCAAGTACTCGGATGAATACACATGAAGCCCCTGAAAAAATTAAAGAATTAAATGACGGAAAAGAAATTGAATCTAAAGCAGGAATACCAATTGGTATCGTTGATGGTAAAGCAGTTACATACCTTGACGCTTTCGGAATAAACCTTCAAAGATTGTTTGAACAAATTCGTAGTGCAGCACAAAAACGCGGATTAAAAGTAACCGGACTTGACCAAAATATTATTGGATTAATGTCTAATGAAAATTATATAGCTGAACAACAAGCTATAATTCAAGAACACAATAACTATGGGTTTCCACAAGAACAAGTTGATATTTTTTTACAACCACTTGCTCCAGGATTTTTAGGAACGACTGCAGATGTTGAAACATTACGTTCTAAATTTTCTGATGCTGACTATCAGCTTGCACTAAAAAAATCTATGGATGCTGAACGAGCATATAAAGAAGGCAGATATGAAGATCTCCTTATGCCTAATGAGCGTCAACCACAAGGTCACGGCGAATTTTTCCATCAATTACTAATCAGCGGAGAATTGTTAAGAATAATAAAAACTGGTAAAAAATGGGTTTTTGCTAAAAATGTTGATAACTATGCTGCAAAATTTGATAGCATTTTTCTAACTATATTAGGCAAATTTTTAGATGAACAGCTAGATTTTCAAGGTGAAGTCACTCCACGAGCACCTGCACAAAAAGGAGGAGTTGTTATAATAATGGAAGATGGCACACAACAACTTTCTGAAGAACCCAACGTTAAGGCTTCTGGTAAGAATTCTTTAGAAGCATTTTGGCTAAATAGTGCTGTTGCTTTAATGTCAATTCCATATATTCTTAGTATTTACCAACTACCTGGACAAACTGAACAAGAGTTTATAAAGGAACTTGAAACTGCTTCACAATCAGATCTTGAAAACATTGCAAATCGTGGACGTTTAAAATTCCCAACATTAATTGATCCAAAACCTGCAACAAATGAACCAGCAGTTATACGCAAAGGAGAAACAAACATGTGGCAATCGACAGGCGTTAGGCGCGATGGTATTGCTACACATCCTTTGAAAACAAAAATGATTGGTGTAGATGGTGCTCGCAACTTCAAGATTAGGGATTACAAAAACATGTCTTCAGAGCAAAAACGCAAAGAAAGAGCAAAATTACGTTTCCTTGGAACTAAATCATGGGACAAAACACCCCAAGAATTAACTGCTGCACATAAAGCACTTAGCGAAGCACTTGGTAGAAAAGCTACTGATGAAGAATTAGCTTTAACTCTTGAAACATTTAAAGGAAATTCAATTCTATCAGATGCCATTTTAGATGATATCTTACATGGTTCACTAATTGATGAAACAGCAATGGATCAAATCGATAAAGCCGCTTTAACAGAACCGACAAAAAGGAGCACCGGTGGTATCGACTTAGATTCTGCGATGATGAATTTAGAAATCAAACGCGATAATAATGGCAAGCCATTACCAGCGTTTCAACAACCGATTTTTAACATGAACATTGAAGGCTTTGTGCCGGTAATAATTAACATTACACCAGTAACTGACTTACCAAAATTATTGGGTATGGCAGATACAACCAATGACGATTCTGAAAAGTATGGCCAATTACCCATGGACAACATGAATAAGCAAAGCTAACCATCCGTAACCCCTGGGGTTGTCATAAATTTGACAACCCCAGGGGTTACTTACGGTTAAATAGAAAGATCCCGTATCAATGAAAAAACAAACGATTTCTTCCCTAAATCGTTGGATCCGCTCAATCATTCTATTAATAGTTACTTTTAATTTTGTATTACCTACAAATTTTACTTCTGCCCAAATAATCAATAATCCAAATCTATTAGTTTCATCAAAACCATTTTCTCCTGTTATATTAAACGGCATCACCTTAGACCCACAAAACCCGTTTAAAATGGATTTTATCGTCAACGTCGGCGATACCCATTACACTGCACAAACTCCGGAACTAAAAACCGAAAGCAATAAACTCATTAAATACTTTTTAGCATCTTTAACTGTTCCTAAAGAAGAATTATGGGTAAACTTAAATCCTAGAGAAGATAAGCGCATCATACCGCAAAAATTCGGTCAGACTGAAATGGGTCGCGATCTATTAGCCCAGGATTACATACTCAAAAAATTAACCGCGTCATTACTTTTTCCTGAATCAGAGATTGGTCAAAAATTTTGGTCTACGATCTATGAAAAAATCCACGCTAAATACGGCGATAAAGAACTACCCATAGACACGCTAAATAAAATCTGGATCGTGCCTTCATCAGCGACCATTTATATAAATGGCTATCATGTGTTTCTAACTCAGAGTCATTTGAGCGTGATGACAGAAAATGAATATATGTCATCACAGGCAAAAGGTGAAAAGTCAAAGGCAAAAGGTGAGGGGCTATCACCAATCGCCTCACAAATTATAAAAGAAATTATCATTCCTGAAATTGAAAAAGAAGTTAATACCGGCAAAAATTTTGCAAACCTCCGTCAGATTTATAATTCACTCATACTCGCAGCCTGGTACAAAAACAACTTAAAAGATGCCTTATTAAATTCCGTTTATGCAGATAAAAATAAAATTAAAGGCGTTGACCAAAACGACCCCGATGCTGCACAAAAAATTTATAAGCAATATATAAAATTATTTGAAGACGGCGTGTTCAATTATATAAAGGAAGAATACGACCCTACCCAACAAACTGTTATCGCAAAAAAATATATATCAGGCGGAGCTGTCACAATTGCTCCTACCAATATTAAAACAATTGGTAAATTAGGAGTGCCAGGCGATCCTGCAATGATACAGGATGACCCAACTGATGATAACAGAGCTTTTAATGTATCAGTCGAGCTATCGCAAGAATCTGAAGGAGCACAAGCTAAACGAGTTGAAAGTTATAGAGCTGCAATAACAAAATTACACTCCTTAGGTTTTACTCATCTTTTAGATGATTGGGAGCAACTTAGTGACCAGCAAAAAGATCATCGCCTTGACCAAATATTAAATAAAATCGACTGGAATTTATATATTGATTATAGAAATCGTTATATTTTACATCCTGCAGAAACTAAACTCCCGGAAATAAACGCTGAAGTAACAGCCACATCTTATGACCAAGTCCCAGATAGTGACTTAAAGACTGCTGAGGATAATTTGAAATTTGGCGAAAAAGATGATAAATCAAAAATAATGGTCATTTTTGTAATGGGTGGTACAGGCACCAAATTCCGCGCACTTGACCCAAATATGCCAAAAGGCATGTTCCCTGGACGAGCCTTAAGCAATGACAAATTATTTGATTGGGCTGCTGATGCAGTATTGGGGACAGCCCGTTTATACGGTCATACTAAACCATTCCCAACAATTTTTATGACCAGTGATATTACTGATGCTGCTACACAAGAATACTATAATTCACAACCGTGGTTTAAATTTTTTACGGGAAGACATATGTTCGTTCAACAAAAATCGTTACCTATCACGAGTAAAGCAACCCTAATGCCATTTGTAAACGCTAATCATGAAATCCAAGTAGGGGGAACTGGGCATGGCGACGCTTTTCAAGACATTTTACAAAGATCTGATGTTATAGAATTTGCTAAACAATTTGGAGTAGAACACGTGATATACGCTCCAATTGACGACCCATTATTCCCTATAGCTTTTAAACAATTATTAGGACAACACATAAAAGATTGGGAACAAACATATCATAGCAATCCGGATAACCTACCTGCCGGATACGCTCATGTCAGTTTAGGACTTATACCTCTAAAATCGCAAGAAGACCGATTAGGGCGAGTTGCCCTTGGCGCAAATGGATTACCTATAAGTATTGAGTACGGTGATGCCGCAAAAATAAAAACAAACTTCCCATGGCAAAACGGAGACCCGAGTTTTCGTATCGCAACTTTAGCTTCACTCCAACATGCCGCAGAAATACCAGTAAATATTGACGGTGGTAAAACCTATGTTACTGTTGACGGAACTGCAGTTACTGGTCTTAAATTTGAAAACTCATCCGGAAAAATTAACCGAGTAGGCGCAAATATCCTATTTCCACAGCGCGACGATGTTTTTATGCCCATAAAAGGTCCGGAAGATTATCCTACAGTATTTGCAAATCAAACGCGTTACTGGAAAACGCGCTTATTTAACATCATAGAAAAACACTGGAATGCTTCTGATGCAAAAAAATTATTTGGTAATGCCGATATATTTATTGCCATAAACAGCGCTGCCGCTCATCAAATGTCAAACGATGAACTTTATAATAAATTAAAATCCGCAGGTATTATATGGAAAATAATAGACGGCATAATGTATTTTAAAAGTTCTTATAAAAAAGGCGGTCTTCTTATAAATGAAAATCTCGAAAGCGGCGAATGGTCTGTGGAATTGCTAGAACCTGACGATGACAGATTAAAATCTTTATCCAAAGATACTGCCATGCTCTCATCACCGGAATCAATTCAAGAATTATCAGACTCATTATTTAAGTTATTAGGAATAAATTCACCATCAACCAATAATTCACAAAACGCAAAAATCTTAAAAACACTCAAACTTTTGGATTTTCTAAATTTTATTGTTGAAAACACTGATCACCCGCAAAAATTTTGGGATTTACTTCCTGCGGAAACAAAACCCGATCCAGATTCATGGGTAAGCCAAAACGCGCCAGCCTTAAATAATTTCACAGTAGTAAGTCTGCAGTTTGAAGCAGGATTAGACCGCCGGCTTATCGAAGCTATAGATGCTAGATATGGCGAAGAAGCTGTTCGTATAGTAGCTCAATTAACTATGACCGGTGGATTAGGCGCTCTAATGCACGATCTTGGTGTAGCTACAAAAAAAAATGGGATGGACACCATTACTGTTAATCCGCTTTACACCGATAACATAAAACAAGACCAAACAAAATCTACCAAGCCAATAGAAAAGTTAGTGAAAGAAAAAAAAATATCCGCTTTAGGTGACATAGTCAGAAGTGTATTGGACAAAACTGAAATGACTTTTACTTTTACCCTTGAAGATGACGAATTTAAAGAATCAGCTAACACCGAACTTGCAAAAGAAGTAATGGGAAAAAAAATTACCTGCGATATACTTGAAGGCAAATCAAAATTTGCTGATGTTCCAATGTACTACATCGACGCATATTTTTTAAATACCAGCGGAGAGCGCGTATCAATCTTTAATGAACTTTACCCTGATCATGAAACTAAAAAACAAAGTGACTGGCGCACTGTACAAATGGCAGTTTATCAGCGAGCATCTGAACGTTTAATGCTCGAACTTCAAAAACAAAAACTTATTAATCCAAATTTAGTTGTATTACAAAATGAAGTATTCGCGAGTTTACCCTTACCAAACCTACCCAGAGAGCGGACAATAATTCATCATATAAATCATACGGTATGGGAACCTGGCATGTATAAACCCGCGGCATACTCGCACAAACTATTACTTTTTACAGATGCGGATAATTACATAATTCACGACGGTGAAATTAATCTCGCTGAATATGTAGCCAACAACGCGGATTTCATAAGCGGCGTTGGCTTATATGAACATACCCCAGTACTAAGAACTGATATTTTTTCTGCTTATAAACATAAAGTATGGGGCTGGGCGCAGAACGGACTTCGCAATACAAACGGAGCATTATTTGATCAATGGGAAGGTTATGAAGGTCGCGCGTTAATTTCAGCGTTTAAAGAAAATTTGGGCTTAGATCCTAGGATTCCTGATAAAGAATTTTATGAAACTCTTGAAAAAAATCCAACTGAAAAAGAAAAATTTCTAGACATTTTCGAACATATAAAATCACTATACATTTTGGATATGCTGTTATTACTTGAACGGACTCAATCTGAATCCGGTGGATCAAATTGGCGCACTGATCTGTTCAAAAAAGCAGATCTTACTGATGATGGAAATGCTCTTAGAAAAGAATACGCGGAACAAATTACCCAAGCAATATCTCAAGTCTCAAACGCTCCAACGTTTAGCGAAAAACTTATTAAACTTAAAAACGTATTAATGGCGAACCCTATAGCAACAAATCTAAGACGACAAGTACCCTACAAAGGACCGGATAAATATAAAGAAATTTTAGAAATGCTAAACAATACAGACGAATTGGAGCATTTTCGTAATTCACAAACTCATCTTCCTATAGGAGGGAGATCTTTTGACCCGGACTCAACCAAACTATTTAACAAATTACGTAAAACTGCAACCGAATTACAACTGCTCGATCAACTCGCTTTTATAGATGATTATAACCTGCGCGACGCGCCAACTTTTGCAAGAGCAGCATCTGGCTGTGTAATGCTGTCAGATGAACTTTTAGAAGCCGCGTCAACATTCATGGAAAAAGGGGTAATAAGCGGTGCCTCATTAATAGGTGTATGGGGCGGTGCAATGCCGGAATTATTTGAAATACTGGATACTGAAACAAATACAACAATAAATGTTTTAGAAACCATCATAACCTATGACTCTCTTGTCCAAGGTCTAAAATCCGGAAGATATATAATTACAAATGGTGACTTAGTGTATTATTCAGAAGATAAAAGTAACCAAAAAGGTGGAGGACGCCGCCCTAGCGCTCAAAGCTTATTCAAAGCTCTAAAAGATTTAGGCGCGCATATACATAAAAACAAATCAACAAGACGCGCGAGAATTTTCAGCAATTTAAAAAATAATTACCGTGTAAATATCGTCGAAAGCCAAGCGCGGGCAAACATAATGCTGTGGAATGAAGCAATAAAGCAAAAACAGTTCACTGCTGAACTATTAACATTCATTGACCAAAATCCAGAAATTAAAAAAGCTTTGAAAGATGCTGATCAAAATGGAAACGGATTTATTTGGAAACACGATCCCTGGATGAAACATGAACCAGTTACAGACGAAGTTTCGCCTCCAGGATTACACGGATTCTTAGCCTCATATAAAAAACTAACACATCAAAAAAATATTTTAGCATTTGTTATTGGTTTTCACTTTTCAAATGGTCATCCAAATAACGGCGATATTTTTGACTATATCATGAATACACTTTTAGCCGATCCCAGATTAAAACCTTTAAAAAATATAATAAATCAATTTACCGGATTTAGTAATACCGTTCCTGAGAGCGACAAAGCTGTTATTCAAAAAACAACTAAAAGAGTCGGTGGTATCGACTTAAATTACGACCAACTAAATTTAACAATAAAACGCGACAGTAATAATATTCCTTTACCTTTAGACCAGCAATCCATTCAAATTAAAAACATAGACTGGTTAACTCCCATCATTATCGACATAAAACCAATTCCAAATATGCAATTACTTTTAGGAATGAAAGAAAATTATAAAAAGGAGAAGGACCGTGTTTAAGAAATCTTTAATCGTAGCGCTTATCAGCGCATTTATTATCCAGACTGTAGCGCCCGGAGCTGCGTTTAGCCAAACTGTTTTAGGAAACACGCCTGCTATAATGCAAACCACTTTACCGTTTGTGCCTGCAACCATAAAAGGGATAACGATTTATCCTGACAACCCTCTAAAATTCGATTTTATCGTCGATACTGGCGATGAGACTTTATCTCAAACACAACTAAAAGAACAATCAACTAAGATGATTAAATATTTCTTGGCATCTTTGACTGTTCCTAATAAAGAACTATGGGTTAACTTAAATCCTAAAGAGCATGACCGCATCATTGCTGAAAAATTTGGTCAGACCGAAATGGGACAAGACCTTTTGGCGCAGGATTATATTTTAAAACAACTTACTGCATCATTAATGTATCCTGAATCTGAATTAGGCGCAAAATTCTGGGATAGAGTGTATGCAGAAGCAAAAACTAAATTCAATGTAAACGACATTCCAACAGATACATTAAACAAAGTCTGGATAGTCCCGCAAAACGCGACAGTTTATGTTAATGGAAATAATATATTCGTTGTGAATAGTACTTTAAAGGTGATGCTGGAAGAAGAATATTTTAAACCCACTCAGACACTCAGAAACTCAGACACTCAGACACTTATCAAGACTATAATCATTCCTGCCATAGAAAAAGAAGTTAACACCGGAAAGCATTTTGCAAATTTACGCCAAATCTATAACTCCATGATCTTAGCACTCTGGTATAAAACCAACTTAAAACAAAATCTACTTAATGCGGTTTACGCAGACAAAAACAAAATCAACGGTGTTAACAGCGACGATAAAAATGCTAAAGAAAAGATCTACCAAAAATATTTAAAAACTTTTGAAAACGGTATATTCAACTACATTAAAGAAGAATACGACCCAGCCAAAGGCGAGATCACACCCAAAAAATATATTTCTGGAGGAGCTATCGCACCAACAGCGCTTGAAACAAAAACCAAATTTGCAGCTTTATTACCTACAGAAACTGCAGCGCTTCCTAACCAAGATCATACCTATACAATCGGAACAGATCTTGCAATGGCATCTCAAGCACCTAAAACCAAAGCGCAAAAATATATTGATAGTAAAAAGAGTGACAACCCATACTGGACCAGTATGCGTGCCCGAGTTAAATCATCTATTCCATATCTTAAAAAATTTCACCCAAATATAGTAAATATTATCCAGAAAGAATACAGTATTTATGGAGAATGGGTAACTGAAGATATGACTACTAAAACATCCCACACGCCATATAAAGCTTTATTTTATCATACCCGCGTCCAGAATAATGCCATCAAAGGACCACCTAAAGGTGGTATACGCTGGTTAAACGGATCTGAACTTATGCGCGATGAACATTTTCGAAAAGCATTAGCTATTTTAAATTCTTTTAACCCGAGTGAAGACGAAGTTTATGCTTTCATCAAAAAATGGATAGACCAAGAAGCAAAATCTTTGGCACTTGGTATGACTCTAAAAACTGCAGGATTAAATTTGGATCTTGGCGGAGGAAAAGGAACTGTATTTTATGGAAAAGTCGTTAAACTGGCAGACGGATCATTTACTATCGAAGATTATGATGAATCCTCATGGAAAAACACCTCTACAGAGACTATAGCTAAAATTGCTCGTAGGCATTCTTCTGACCTTGCCAAAGCTAAAAAAGTTGGAATTGACATAGATATTCCAGCTCCGGATGTTAATACTGATGGATTCATCCTATCTGTTTATGCAGATGAATATTTCCGTTACTTGGCAAATAACAACCAACTTAAAGATAAAGAATTGCAGCGTAGAATTTTACTACTTAATGCTCTTTATGAAGGCATCCAAACACAAGGACAAAATATTGATTTGTTTTTTTATCACTTAAAACAACTAGGGATGAATGCTATTTATTTAGAAAAACTAAAAAAAATTATTATTGAAAATAATGGAATCTTGCCTCTATCTGAAACTCCTGCGCTCAAAATGGCTGCTGATTATTTTCTTAAAGGTAACGCAGTTCCAGAATTAGGCGTGTACACTGGATTACCAAATGGAGAAGATGAAAATGGTGTTTTTAAACCTGAAAACTTCCTAGGAGGCGCTTTAGGAAGAACAGAAGCAACTGGATTTGGTGTTGTAGACGTTATTACTGCCATATTAGGCGACATCAGCAGTAAAACTGCAGCGGTTCAAGGCATGGGAAATGTTGGATCATATACTGCTCTTGGATTGCGACAAAAAAATGCTCACGTCCAAGTACTAAATGATTATGGTATTACTTTATACAAAAAACAAGGATGGTCAGAACAAGAAATTCTAGAAATTATGACTTTAACAACCGGAAAAAATAAAATATCATTTTGGGAAGCATGGAAAAATGGATTGATATCAAAAGAAGGTGTAATCGCGACAGTCACTAGCATAGATCCATTCGAAGCAAAAGACCTATCACCTGAAGCAAAAACAAAATTTGAACAAGAATTAGCTGCAATTAAAAAAGCAGTACTCTGTGCTAATGTTGATATTTTAGTCCCAGCAGTTAGAGAAAATGAAATTGACGAAGAAATTGCTGTTCAAATATTGGCTAAATGGATATTTGAAGGAGCAAACGGAGCAGTTAGTACAAACGCAAAAGCCAAATTGCCGAGAACAACTACACTTGTTCCTGACACCTTAGCCAATGCTGGTGGTGTTTTTGTATCTGGGCTTCAAACCGAACAAGCCAAAAGCGGCATACATATGACTAAATCACAAGTTAACGAAGCCAGAAAAAAAATGTTAACTGAAGCAGCCAAAGCTGTAATGCAGCGACGAGCAGCAGATAATATTGATTCTTATCAGCTCGCATTCGATGTACAAGCTCAAGTAAATATTATCCGCGCGCAATTTACCCAATTACTAAAAACCTATAAAGGATCTCTTTATAAAATCACAAAAGCAATTGGACTAAATCCTGCTAAACCGGAATCTATCCAAAAGACACAAACTTATATTGAGAATGCCGGATTATCCCGCGAATTAGTTACATCCTGGGCGCTGTCTTATAGAGAAAAAACTTTCTGGCTCGCTAAAATTTTAAGTGAAAAAGCCTATGTACTAAAAGAAAAATTTGATTTTGAACCTACAATTATCTTGAAAATTATAGCCTGGTTTCAAACAGAATTCGCAATAAACAAACGTAAAACTCTTGATCAACTTGACGCGCTTTTTTATATACTCAAAGGATATACAATACAAGAAACCGCAAACCTGCTCGAACAAACACCAAGCATAATAAGAAAAGAACGAAAAGAGACTCTAGCAAGCATAATTCAAATGGCACAAGAAGAAAATATGCCGCTCAAGTTTCAAAATTATTTAATTGAATTAAGAGATAACAAAACAACTGATACCGCCACACAAACAACTGATCTAGCCATGCAAACCGCTGAAACCAGCCGCGCTCCGGAAACAAACAAAACTACTGGTGGTATTGACTTAGATCCAGCCATGATGACCTTAACTGTAAACAAAGGTCCAGACGGTATGCCATTACCTACAAGCCAACAGCCATCTGAATTAATAAACGTAGACGGATTTATTCCTATACTTACAAGCATCCGACTTACTCAAAACTTAAACAGCCTAATCGGCAAATAATAACCGGCTCCGCAGATGACGCATCTGCGGAGCTGGTTTTTTTCTTGACACTTTCCTCGTCGCTCCTATAATGTGAAAACTATGCAATCACAACCACTTACTCATTTTAAAATTGAAGGCGCTGAAAAAATATACATTAAGGGTAAAATCCATAAAAATATCCGTGTGCCTTTTCGAAAAATTACTCTTTCAAATAAAAAAACTATTTCGATTTACGACCCAACCGGAGTTTATTCCGACCCTAAAGTTAAATTAGACATAAAAAAAGGTCTGCCTGACATCCGCTCATCCTGGACCAAATCCCGATCCGGTAATGTTACCCAAATGCATTACGCGAGTAAGGGAATAATTACCCCTGAAATCGAATATGCAGCTATCCGGGAAAATTATGACCCAAAAATTTTGTGCAAAGAAGTCGCCCAGGGTATTGCGATTATTCCAGCCAATATTAATCACGTTGAACTGGAACCAATGGTAATTGGCAAAAATTTCCTTACTAAAATAAATTCTAATATTGGTAATTCTGCAGTATCGTCCAGCATCTCCCTTGAAATCGAAAAAATGCTTTGGTCTATACGCTGGGGCGCTGATACTGTCATGGATCTATCAACCGGCGCTAACATCCATGAGACCAGAGAAGCGATCATTCGTAATTCACCTGTACCAATCGGTACTGTTCCAATATACCAAGCATTAGAAAAAGCTGGGGGAGACATTGCTGATTTAACTTGGGAAATTTATCGTGACACCTTGATCGAACAGGCAAAACAAGGGGTGGATTATTTTACAGTCCACGCTGGAGTTTTACGTAAATATATTCCTTACGCCATGAAACGTAAAACCGGTATAGTTTCAAGAGGCGGAGCTATTCTTGCTAAATGGTGTCAAATCCATAAAGAAGAAAATTTTTGTTATACCCATTTTGAAGATATCTGCGATATTTTGAAACAATACGATGTAGCTTTCTCTTTAGGTGACGGTTTACGCCCAGGTAGTATTGCTGATGCCAATGACCCTGCTCAATTCGCTGAATTAAAAACTTTAGGTGAACTTGCAAAGACAGCATGGAAACATGATGTTCAAACTATGATCGAAGGTCCAGGGCATGTCCCAATAAATAAAATCAAAGAGAACATGGATAAACAATTAAAACTCTGCCACGGCGCGCCGTTTTATACTTTAGGTCCTTTAGTAACAGACATCGGTGCTGGCTACGACCATATAACTTCAACCATAGGTGCTGCTATAATCGGATCAATGGGAACAGCTATGCTTTGTTATGTAACGCCTAAAGAACATTTAGGTCTGCCGGATAAAAATGATGTAAAAGAAGGGATCATCGCCCATAAAATCGCAGCTCATGCCGCTGATTTATCCAAAGGACATCCTATGGCAATTGCTCATGATAACGCCATGTCCGACGCCAGATTTGCGTTCCGCTGGGATGACCAATTTAAATTATGCCTTGATCCAGAAAAAGCTAGGGCGTCTCGCAATGCAGCATTTTCATCAAAAACAAAATGCGAATCAGACCATTGTTCTATGTGCGGACCAAATTTTTGCTCAATGAAGATCAGCCAAATGATAAAAAAATAAGACCAAAAAACCCCTTGCTTTTTAAAAAATTATATGGCATAATTTCATCACGATTCAACTAAATAAATTTAATCTAAAAAAATTGCGCCGGTATCTTCGCTGAAAAGCGATATTTGAAGATTGCAACTCCCCCCGAGTCTTCATAATACTAGGCGCAATTTTTTTGTAAAAATTCCCCAAATTTGAATAAAATCCGTTAAAATTACAAATATGGAAAATATAATAATCATCGGTTCAGGTCCAGCAGCGCACACTGCCGCAATATATACCGCACGCGCAAATTTAAATCCCCTGATGTTTGAAGGCATGATGGCAGGAGGCATAGCTGCAGGCGGTCAATTAACCACTACAACAGAAATCGATAATTTTCCGGGTTTTCCAAATAGCATATCTGGTCCAGAATTAATGTTTAATATGAGAGAACAAGCCATAAAACAAGGCTGTCGTATCGAGACTGTAACTGTAGATAAAGTAGATTTTAGCGCAAAACCATTCAAAGTAATTTGCGGTGAAAAAATTTATACTGCCAAAGTAATTATCATAGCAACCGGCGCTACTGCAAAAAAACTGGCTGTAACTGGCGAAGATAAATTATGGCAAAAAGGCATATCTGCCTGCGCCGTATGTGATGGAGCTTTACCAATATTCCGTAATAAACCCCTGGCTGTAATAGGCGGAGGAGATTCAGCAATAGAAGAAGCCACGCATCTTACAAAATATGGATCAAAAGTATATTTAATAGTACGCCGTGATGTTTTACGCGCCTCAAAAGCTATGCAAAAACGCTGTTTCGATAACCCTAAAATTGAAATTCTATGGAACAGCAATGTAATTGAAGCCATAGGTGAAAAAGTTCTTACCAGCCTTAAAGTGTTAAACAATAAAACCAGTCAGACTTTAGAAATAGAAGTACGCGGACTTTTTTATGCAGTTGGTCATACACCAAATACCGCTTTTCTGAATGGTCAAATAAAACTTGATGAAGATGGTTATATAATCACCGAACCTGGCTCTACCAAAACCAGCATTGAAGGTGTATTTGCTTGCGGAGATGTTCAAGATAAAAAATATAAGCAAGCTATTACTGCCGCAGGATCAGGATGCATGGCTGCATTAGAAGCGGATAGATTTTTAAATGACTGATACACAAATAAAATCTATTTATCCAGAAAACGAAGAGAACATAAGTCCAGCTCCGACATTTTTTAACATTGAAGATTTAACCATTTTGGTTCTGCCTGCAATGTTAGGCGCTACGCTTGCTTATGGCGACGGTTTTCCTGGTCTGCCTATTGCAATAATAACAACCTTAACCATGATTTGCTTAGCTTCAACCTTACAGCAATTCCGCAATGCTTTAGATAAAAACGAATCAATCATAAATACTGTAATGGCTTTAGTCGGCTTAGCCGGATGTTTATGGACTTTATTCTCTGCAAATGTTGATATACCAATTTATATTTGCCTATATTTACTGATCACATTAATTACCATGAAATTGGAGAGGGTAAGCTGGTTATTCAAACCTTTAAATTTTATTCGAATTCTCGTAACTGGATCATTAGTGATAAGTTTGGTTTACTATCTTCAAGCTAATGAATTAAATTATGCAATACCTATATGCGGTCTGCCTTTCAGCTTATTTGCTCTTGCAAACCTTAGCTTTACGACTTTTCTTACCAATACCGGATATTTAATTCCTCCAATAATTTATTTATTAATTCAAGACCACGCGGAAATTTTATTTTCTTCTCTATTACTTATCTTTGCAAGCTGGCCATTATCCAAAATAACCTCGCAATATAAAAATGATCAAAAAAATAACCGGCAAATTTTATTTATTTTGTCGGTTTTATTTATGATAATTTTTGCCGCAGGGTGGAACTGGCCGATCATAAGCTGGTACCTGCATCACCCGGGATATATCCCAGGCGCAACGCTACTAAAAAATCTAAGTTTCTTCTACTCCTTTAACCAGAGCTAATTTTCCGGAACGCACCATTTCAACCACGCCATATTTTTTTAACTGAAATTCAAATTCATCAACTTGTTCAGTGGTACCAGTCTGCTCAACAATGATCACTTTATCGTCTGAGCTGATCACATTAGCATCATATTTCTTAAATAATTTTAGAATAATAGGTTTATTCGCTCCTGCAGAACGGATTTTAAACAAAGCTAGTTCACGATGAATTGATTCCTGATCTGTATGTTCTGAAGAATGAATAACATCAATCAGCTTAGCAGTTTGTTTAATAATTTGGTCGAGTGTCGCAGGATCACCTTGAGCAGTTATAGTCATACGCGAATAACGCGGATTAACTGTCGGCGAAACAGAGAGAGCATCAATATTAAAACCTCGTCTGGCAAATACCAAAGATACCCGTACCAAAACGCCGGGTTTATTTGCCACTAATAAACTTATTGTGTGAATATTTTTTTTATCAGCCATATATTTATCCTTATAATAATTTTAAATGGGCACAAAATATTGTGCCCCTACGATATGTTATTTTATCATCATATGATACGCGGATTTACCTGCCGGTATCATCGGGAACACATTGTCTTCTCGAATAACTACAGAATGAATAAGTACTGGACCATTATAATCCAACGCTTCTTTGATCTTTGCTTTTGCTTCTGCTACAGTCTTTATATGCACACTTTTAATTCCATATGCTCCAGCTAATTTACAAAAATCCGGATTACATTCCAATTTCACGCCTGAATAGCGTTTTGAGAAAAATAAATCCTGCCACTGGCGCACCATGCCTAAAAATTTATTTTCCATAACAAAAACTTTTAAAGGCAATTTATTAATAGCCACAGTTGCTAACTCAGTCATAGTCATCTGAAAACCACCGTCCCCAACAAAAGCCACAACCTGTTCTTTAGGACGGGCAATCTGAGCGCCGATAGCAGCAGGGAAACCAAATCCCATAGTACCTAAACCGCCGGATGAAAGCCAACGCCGATCATCATAATCACTTTTATAAAACTGAGCAGACCACATTTGATGCTGACCTACATCAGTAACTGCAATCGCTTTACCTTTAGTTAATTTATATACCTCATCAATAACAAATTGAGGGGTCAAGCCTTTAGAAATATCATAAGAGAGAGGAAACTCTTTTTTATAAAAAGCCACTTCTTTAAGCCATTCGTCTGTATCCAAAGGCTGAACTAATTTAACCAATTCGCGCACCACTAATTTTGCGTCGCCTACAACATAAGCATCAACTTTAACGATCTTACCAATCTCTGCAGGGTCAATATCAATATGCAGCTTTTTAGCCCCAATGCAAAATTCATCATTATTACCGTTAATACGATCATCAAAACGGCTTCCAATAGAACAAATCAAATCGCAATTAATTAAAGCTTTATTCGCGTAAGCTGTTCCATGCATACCAACCATACCTAAAGATAGCGGATGCGTTTCCGGAAAAACACCTTTTCCCAGCAAAGTATTTATAACTGGTGCTTTTAATTTCAAAGCTAATTCACGAACTTCTTTTCCAGCGCCTGAAATTAATGCGCCATGACCGACCAATAACAAAGGTTTTTTACAACCTTTAAACATTTTTGCCATTTTTTTAATATCAGCCATATTACCCTGCGTCGGGATTGAATACCCAGGCAAATCCATTTTAGGATCAAGATCTGATGTACACTGACCAACTGATACGTCTTTGGGCAAATCAATCAAAACTGGACCAGGACGACCGGTTTGCGTGATATAAAACGCTTCTTTAATTATTCTTGGTATATCATTAGGATCTTTAACTAAATAACTATGTTTAACCATAGGCAGAGTAGCACCAAAAATATCCGCTTCTTGAAACGCGTCTTTACCTAATGCGTTCGTCGGAGTTTGTGCGGTTAAAACAATCATTGGTATTGAATCCATAAAAGCATTTTCAATACCTGTAACTGTATTCATAGCTCCAGGACCGCTGGTTACCAGAACCACTCCTGGCTTACCTGTAGCTCGGGCAAACCCGTCTGCCATATGTGTGGCGCCTTGTTCATGCCGAGTCTGGATATGTTTAATTTTAGAATCCAAAAGGACATCGAAAATAGGGATAGCGACTCCGCCAATATAGCCAAAAATATATTCGACGCCTTGCATTTCCAAACATTTAACTAATGCTTCTGCGCCGGTGAGAGTTTTATTTATTTTTTGTTTTTTTGCTGACATAAACCAAACCTTTTTAAATTTTTTAATTTTTGAGGCAATATAATAACATATAAATATTAAAATTTTCAAGAAAAGAAAATAACTTGATATATCAATTATTTTTCTTTAATATTCTCGCCATGAATAAAATAAAAGCAATAGGATTGGTTTCAGGAGGGCTAGACAGCAGCGTCGTTATCCATGTTGTAAAAAACATGGAAATCGATGTTTACTGCATATGTTTTGCTTTACCGTTTGGATGTGGAAATGTAGTTAACGCAACTCGCGCTTGCCAACATGCCGGATTACCACTCAAGGTCATAAATATGGGTGAAGATTTTCTGGATATCGTAAAAAATCCCAAATATGGACGAGGCACAGCAATCAACCCCTGTATAGACTGCAAAATTTATATGATAACTAAAGCCGGCGAATATATGAGAGAGATCGGCGCTGATTTTGTATTTACTGGTGAAGTTTTAGGACAACGCCCCATGTCGCAAGTAAAACATGCATTAGACCTGATCGATAGAAAATGCGGGGTTGCCGGACGATTAGTAAGACCTTTATGCGGACAATTACTGCCTGCAACTATACCTGAAAAAGAAGGGAAGATCGACCGTAATAAAATGCTAGCCATATCCGGACGTTCCCGCAAACAACAAATGGAACTAGCCAAAAAATTTGGTATTAAAGAATTTCCTCAACCTGCAGGCGGGTGTTTATTAACTGATAAAAATTTTGGCAACCGTATGCAAGACCTGTTCAAATTCGGTTACCGCGACTTAAACGACATTATATCTTTACGCTGGGGCAGACATTATCGAATTGACCAAAACACTAAATGTATTTTAGGGCGAGATGAAGATGAAAATTTTAATCTTATCAAACATGCTAATCCAGAAGATTTAATTGTTCAATTCACAGACGCAATTGGACCGACTCTAATAATTTCAACGACTAATAATAATCTTAGCAATAATGAAATTGCAAAAGCTGCTGGCTTGATCCAATTTTTTTCAAAACGCAATAATGATATACCGCAGAGTATGGAAGGTTGGAAAGCAAAAACTCCCCAGGATAAAAAACCAATACTTCCGATTAAAATCGACGAAACCCTGGTAAACGCCTTACGAATCTAATCACTCAGTATTAGAAAAAGCTAATGTCCAAATTGCGATAAGGTTAAACACTGGTACACACATCAATAATCCCCACCAATGCGACCGCTGCAAAAAGCGCGAAATCCGCACCCAAATCCTCCACCACAAAATAATATTAAACACTGGCACCAAAAGTATGATTATCTCTAAATAAGAACGTTCGCCCATTTTTAAGAAAATAAATAAATTAATTCCAGGTATCAATGCCAAAAACCAATTAAAACGAAACCGTTTGGCTAACATTACAAATGGAATAGTAAAAAGAACATAGTACACAATCAAAAAAATTATAAATTTTTTAAAATTTGGAGATTTTATAAATTCCGTAGTTTGGGTGGTAACCTTTTCTCTCAACCCGGGAAATCTTGAATCAATAAAATCTATTACTCTATTATATTCCCCTGGAAAAGCCTCAACCTGTTCTTTAAATTGTTCCTTGATATACTCCTGAGTGCTGCCATAAACTTTTCTAGGAGCAGGTTCAGCTGTTTCTTTTTTCATGTAATACCCGACCACATCTTGTCCATAACTTTTTAAGCCGCCACTGCCAGCATCACCCGAAGCTGGCGCAGGCGCAGGTGCAGCTGCCTCTACAGGCGCAGCTTCAGGCGCAGCAGCTTCTGTAGGCACAGTTTCAATAGGTGCAGTATCTGCAGCCGTGACTTCAGTTTTTTTCTCCTCTGAAATTGGTTCTGGACTGCCCTCAATTGACTTAATCTCACCTGAATAATAAGTAATTTTACGACCTTGTTCATTTTCAATAACCACAGTTGAATCAGTCTTTGAAACAATAGTCCCAGTAACTTGTTTTCCAGAATATAAGGTAAGCACTTCAGCAAAAGATAAAGACGAAGTAAACAAAACTAAAAAAAATATTAATAACCAAACTTTTCTCATAAATCTATTCCTTTGTGGTGTAATTTATCAGAAAAACTTTCTAAAGCCTTTTTTATATCCTCAATATTTTTCATTTGCATCAGATCATTCCGTAATTTAGCAGCATATGGAAGACCATGCAAATACCCCGCATAATGTTTACGAAAAGTTATTATTCCATAAACATCACCTTTATATTTTACTGATAAAAGCAAATGTTCCATACAAATTTTTACTTTTTCTTCCCAAGATCTATGGGGCAATATTTTACCTAAATTAATGAATTCTTTGATCTCTTGAAAAATCCAGGGATCAGCAACCGCTTGTCTTCCTACCATAACTCCGTCGCAGCCTAAATCAAAAAGCGCTTTAGCATCCTTGGGAGTTTTAACATCACCATTTCCAATCAAAGGGATGCTGATCTTTTTTCGAATAGCTTCAAGCCACGCCCAATCTGCTTTTCCTTTATATCCTTGATTGCGCGTACGGCAATGCACAGTTAAAGCTTGAGCTCCGGCTTGTTCAAGCATGCTAGCAGCATCTAAAATAACAATACTTTCTTTGTCCCATCCCAATCTAGTTTTTACAGTAACTGGAACTGATACTGCTTTTACAACCTCTCGTACAATCTTTTCAAAATTAGGCAAATCTTTTAATAAGGCAGCGCATTCGCCGCGGCTGACATGACTTCTCGACCAGCAACCAGCATTAATATCAATGAAATCTGGTTTAAACTGTTCAATTTTTTGAGCAGCACGAGCCATAGAATCAGGATTGCTTCCGAATATCTGAATCCCAATAGGCCGTTCTTCGTCTAATATAGTCACTTTTTTATCAGCTTTTTCAATATCCCGGATCAATGCTTCACAACTGGTGAATTCAGTGAATACCATATCAGCGCCTAATCTGCGCATGATAGCGCGAAAAGGAGCGTCAGTTACGTTCTCCATAGGTGCCAAAATAAGCGGCTTATCAATTTGTAAATTACCAATTTTCATAGGGGATAGTATACAAGCATTTGCCATTTTGCAAAATAAGAATTATAGTATGTGAGCTATTATGTTATTACCTAAAATATATTTCCACACTTTTGGCTGCAGGCTTAATCAAGGCGAGACTTCTATATTAGAAGGTCTGTTTAAACAAGCAGATTTTGAAATAACTACAAAAAAAGAACAGGCTGATATTTTTTTGATCAATACCTGCACAGTCACAGCTAATGGGGATCTCGATACCCGTAAATTAATAAACCAAATAATACGCGCTAATCCTAACGCAAAGATCGCGATTATTGGTTGTCAGGCCCAAACCCAAAAACAAGAACTATTAACCTTGCCAAAGGTTAAATGGGTGATAGGTAATTCCGATAAAATGGAGCTGGTCGATATAATCAAAAATTCTTTAAAAAGCATAACCACATCAGTAATAGTAAATCCTATTCCTAAAAAATATTTTTCAATGCCAATAGTTATGCACAGCAATACGCATACCCGTGCTAATTTAAAAATCCAAGACGGCTGTGATTATTTTTGTTCTTACTGTGAAGTGCCTTTTGCTAGAGGTAGATCTCGAAGTCGAGTATTTGGAAACATTCTCGAAGAAGCAGAACTCCTCGCTAAAAACGGATATAAAGAAATTGTACTTACTGGAGTTAATACCGGAACATATGAATTTAAAGATAAGAGACTGCTCAATGTATTAAAAAGCATCACAGAGCTAGCAGGCATTGAAAGAGTGCGAATATCCTCGATCGAACCTAAAACTACTGGTCTTGAGATTTTTAAATTCATGGTAAAAAATAAAAAAGTATGCCGGCATCTGCATTCGCCGGTACAAAGCTGTAATGATACAATATTAAAAGCTATGAATCGGATTTATTCATTTGCGGAATTTAAAGATTTTATATTATCCGTAAAAAAGCTCGTTCCAGATATTTGCATAGGCACTGACGTAATTGTAGGATTCCCAGGAGAAACCGAAGAGCTGTTTAACGACACCTATCAAAAACTTGAAACTTTACCTATAGATTATTTTCACGTATTTAGCTACTCAAAACGTAAACTCGCAAGAAGTAAAGACCTACCCGATCACATAAGTGCAGCCATTATTCAAAAACGCAGTCAAAAACTCCGCCAATTAGGAATTTTAAAACGGCAAAAATTTTTCAAATCTTTGTTAGGTCAAACTGTTCCAGTACTATTCGAACAGAAAAAAAATGGGTTCTGGTCAGGATTAACTAGCCATTATGTGCGGGTACTTATGAAATCCGATCAAGACCTGCGAAATAAAATCTGCCTGGTGAAATTAGAAAAAATCGAAGGACAAAATATAATAGCAAATTTTACAAATTAATATTTTTTTAAAAATCTATTTCTTACATTTTATTTCATGCTATTGTATATTTATATAACTTATTAAATCCAGGGGAGAAAAGTAATATGAAAAGATTGCTTTCTTGTTTATGTCGTATTGTTATTTTATTATTTCTATTTCCTTTATCAATATCCGCGGAAGACGCCAAAGCACCTTTAACCAGTCAACGTTGTAATATTTTTACATTTGACTCAACTGGATCTTATGACCCGGATAACCAAAATATTTCAATATTATGGGATTTTGGTGACGGACAGACAAGTACTGAACCAATAGTAGACCATACTTATGAAAACTCCGGCGATTATACCGCAACCCTAACAGTTAAAAAAAATATTGGAACTGAATTTTCTTCTGCAGTTGTTCAACAATCCGTACGCGCTAACATACCGCCGTATTCGAGTTTCACCGCGCCTGATCTGGTTTGTTCCAACCAGCCAGTAAAATTTGACGGCAGCTCCAGCTATGACAAATCAACCAAAGACTTATTTTATGATTGGGATTTTGGCGACAGCACAAAAGCCAACGGCGCATCAACTGTTTCAAAAATCTACGCTAAAGGCGGAAAATATAAAGTAAATTTAACTGTCGATGATAATAAAAAAACTGCTTGCAGCAAAAAATCTTTTGAAAAAGAAATAATAGTAAATGACCCACCAGTAGCCAACGCAGGACCAGAAGAAGTTTTAAAATGCGTAAGCCAAGAATCAGATTATGTGGTGTTGTTTAATGGAGCAAACTCGTCTGATATCAATAATGACAAATTATCCTATTTATGGGATTTTGGCGACGGAGATTCTGCGGACGGCGCGGAAGTTTCGCATAAATACAAAGACATTGGTAACTATGATGTAAAACTGATTGTGAAAGATAATACCAATGTCGGCTGCGGTACTGCAGTAAGTTTTGTCTCCGTAAAATTAAGTAAAGCACCAGTAGCAGTAGCCGGAGAACCAGCCTTAACCTGTCCGGGTGAACCAGTTTCATTCGACGGTAATAAAAGTACAATTTATAAAAAAGGCACAGTCTCTGCAAACTGGGTATTTGGGGATGGGGATGTTGCTAACGGATTTACCGCGACCCACACTTATATAAAACCCGGTACGTATCAGGCCACTTTAAGCATTGCTGATGAACTTAATAAAATGTGTCCTGAATCTAAATCCACAAAAATTGTTACAGTAAACGCAGCGCCTACAGTATCTTTAAAATCTGAAGAATATGTGTGTTCTGGATCGCCTGCACAATTTGAAGCTTCAGCTAATGACGCAGACGGTGGTAATTTAGAATATTATTGGAGTTTTGGCGATGGAGAAATATCAAAAGGAGTATCTAAAATCGCCCATAAATATGCCCAAGGCGGGTCGTATCGCGCAACTGTAATTGTTGATGATAGTAAAGGAACTAATTGTTCAACTGCAACTGCGGAAGCCCAAGTAAGAGTCAATACTCCACCGATAGCTGATGCAGGTCCAAATAACGCTTGCTGTGTCGGAAAAGAAACTGACTTTAATGCTTCAGCGTCCAGCGATCCTGACGGTGACCATCTAACTTATGTTTGGGATTTTGGCGACGGCACCAAAGCTTATGGTCCTACAGTCAAACACACCTTTATTAAAAGCGGGAAATACAATGTGAACGTAACAGTAGACGACAATTCCGGAACACCATGCAGCAAATCTTCAACTGGATTTGTAGCTGAAGTAAACGCAAAACCTGTTCCAGTCATGAATATCCGTTAACTTTTTATCACAATTTAACAAGGAGATGGACGAATGTCTTTTAAAGATATACGGCCAGAGGATATTATTAATACCAAAAATATCCCAATCTGGAAAATTATTAGCGCTGCAATTGTCGCAATATTTTTATATACCATACTATCTGGCTGCTTTGTTTATATCCGTCCAAATGAATTTGGAATCAAACAAGTCAATATCGGTATCAAGCAAGGTATCCATGAAAAAATTTATACAACCGGATATCATTTCATTATGCCATTCGGTTTTGAATTCATGCACCGATTTCCCAGGGATATGCAAGTTTTTGAATTAAGTAATTTTGAAATAACCGCTTCGAGAAACGCCCGAAGAGAAAAAGCCGCGCATATCCAAACTTCCGACGGTTTTTTTGTGGATGTGGACGTAAGCACTCTTTATAGAATAGTTGATCCATACAAAGTGCTCACCACGATCGGACCGGGCAAACTTTATGAAGACAACGGTATAATACCAAAAGTCGAACCAAAGCTAAAAGAAGCTTTAGGTGAAATGACTACTGAGGAATTTTATAATAGTCCATTAAGAGTAAAAAAGACTGACGATGCCAAAAATTTGCTTAATGAAGCGCTTAATCCAAAAGGTATACAAGTTGAACACGTCTTAGTCCGCTACTTTAAATATAGTGAAGAGCTTCAAAAAAATATTGAAGAAAAAAAATTAAAAGATCAATTAGTATTTACAAATCAATCCAAGACCAAAGCTTCAGCTGAAAAAGCCGTAGTTTCAAAAGTACAACAAGAAGGCGAAGCTAATATAAAAGTTAAATTAGCTGAAGGCAAAGCTTACATGGTAAAAAAGAACGCGGAACGCGATCAATATGTGAGAACCAAAAAAGCTGAAGCTGATCTATTGATAAACTTAGCTGAAGCTAAAAAAACCGAACAAATAAACAAAGCTTATCAAAATCAAGGATCAGAAAATCTTTTAGGTTTAAAACTGGCTGATATTTATAAAGGTCTCGACCTGATTATGCTGCCGTCGAGCGGACCGAACGGTATTAACCCATTGAATCTACAAAAAACCATGCAATTATTCAATGACGTTCAAAAACAATGAAAGCCAAGGGAAACACCATGAAAAATTTTAAATACGCAAATCTAGTCGCACCAGCAATTTTAATTTTACTATTGATATTCATTTTGTTTCCACACCAAACCCGTTCTACTGAAGTTGGGATACGGGTAATTAAATGGTCGCCGATAGCAAAGCAAGGAGTGGTTCAAAAAATTTATGCTCCAGGCGCTACATATTTTTTCCCTCCAGTAATAAACGATTGGTACACGTTTGATACCAAACTACAAAATATGGAGATGACAGCTACACATTCCCGCGGCGCGCGCCAAGGTAATGACGCTTTAATATTTAAAACTATAGACGGTAATGATATAGCTCTAGACGTTATTATAGCGTATCGGATTGATCCTGCAAAAGCTCCGGATATAGTCCAAACTGTGGCTTGGAATAATTATGAACTCGAAGAAAAATTAGTTAGACCCATAACCCGTAATGTCACCCGTGAATTATTCGGCGAGTTAAAAACTGAAGATTTTTATATAGCAAATAAGCGTACTGAAAAAGCTGAATTAGCAAAACAACAACTTAATAAAATATTAAATAACTCGGGTGTAATCGTTGAAAGCGTATTACCAAAAGATTATAGATTCAATGCTGCTTATCAACAAGCGATTGAAGACAAAAAAATTGCAGATCAACAAGTCGAACGTTTTAAATCCGAAGTTAAAGCCACTGTTGAAGAATATAATCAGCTTTTACAGCAAGCACAAGGTGAAGTAAATAAAATGATCGCTGATGTGGACGGAGAATTCCTCAAAGCCAAAATCGCGGCTGATGCTTATTACGACCAACAGTCAAAAATTGCAAAAGCCATTGAAGCAGAAGGGACTGCCCAAGCTCAAGGTATTGAAAAAATGGTTGAAGCTTTGAACAATTCCGGCGGCGCAACTATGGTAAAAATTAAAATGGCTGAAGCTTTAACCGGTAAAAAAATCTATCTTTTACCGTTTGGCGAAGGCGGAGGTATTGATTTAAAAACTACCAATATGAATGATTTATTTAAATTATATGGTATGCAAACCCTAAGCCAATCAGATCCTAAAAAAGACAATAATTAGATGGAAATTTTCAACGCGTTTTGGACATTCCCAGCCATAGTTTTAGCGGCTTTACTTATCGCATGGGCAGCTGAAAGTGGTCAATTTTTTATCTCCCAAGGACTGGCACTTGCAGTACTCGCCTGGGTTCAAACCATTCCCGAATTTGCAGTCGAAGCTGTCATAACGCTAGATGCAGCCAAAGACCCGGCAAAAATGCATCTAATTACCGCAAATTTCACTGGATCATTACGCTTATTTATCGGGCTTGGTTTCCCTATGGTATATTTTGTTTCTCTTCTTTCCAGAAAAACTAAGACCGATAAAAAGGGTTCTTGGACTATAAAGCTAGACGATGAACATTCGATAGCAATACTGTTTCTCCTGCCAGCACTCCTGTATTTTTTAGTAATATATTTTAAAGCCACATTAAATATCTTTGACGGAATTATATTGGCAGCAATCTATTTTGCCTATATATATTTACTTACCAAAATGCCTCCTCGTGACAAGGAGGAAATCGAGGACCTCAGCAGGATTCCTAAATATATAATGTCCTTGAGTCATCCATTCAATATTATTGGGATATTATGTATATTTATCCTCGGAGCCATAATAATATATTTTTCCGCGCATCCTTTTCTTAATTCAATGCTTGCCATAGCAGTTTCTATTGGCGTATCGCAGTTTGTATTTGTGCAATGGGTGGCGCCATTTTTAAGTGAATTTCCCGAAAAATTATCAGCCTTTTGCTGGGCGAGAAAGGTAGATAAAGCGCCAATGGCGCTTATCAACTTTGTTTCTTCTTCTATAAATCAGTGGACTATACTCGTGGCAATGATACCCTTTCTATATTCTTTCGGCATGGGGAAAATATCCCCGATCATTTTTGATGATCATCAAAAGGCAGAAATCCTATTAACAATACTCCAGTCATACCTCGGGTTTCTGTTTCTAGCAAGCATGGACTTTCAGCTGTTCGAAGCTACCGCGCTTTTCATATTATGGCTGATCCAATTTCTTTTCCCTGGTACGCGATTTTGGATTACATGGGTATATGGGGCGTGGGCACTTATTGAAACCGTTCGGATGATAAGCGATATCAATAAGAAAAATGCGTTCAATGTGTTTACGGAATTATGTAAAAAACACTTTTAACATTAAAAAGTTTCAGCTGTGAAATCAAAAATATATTTCGACAAGCTTGACTTTATAAAAACAGAATTCTAGAATAACCTATATTTGCCCAAAGGAATTATGGCAAATAATACACAAGATTTTTATAAAACTATCAAGATCGCAGGCATAATGACATTTGTAGCACTAGTTATTGCCGCAGGTCCATTAAGTGGATTTTTCTTAGGCGATTTCTTGATGAAACATTTTAATTGGAAATGGCCAATTCTGCTTATCTGCATTGGCGCAGGTTTTTTAGCAAGTCTTTTAGAGGTCATCCGTCTAGTCCGATTAGCTCAAAAGTTCGATAAAGAACCGCGACATTGATGTTGCTTGAGTAAATCGGAATTTTTTACTTTTAAGGATATTATGTCTGTAGAAACAACACATACTACAACAGCTGCGACCAGCGGTGTACCGGAACTACCGGATATACTTCGCTTATTAGCTGAATTATACCCTAATAATCCTGTACTGCATCAATTATACAAATGGGAAAATCTGGTATATTCATTATTTATAATAAGCATTTTGTTAATTATAACTTTTTTTGCTACGCGTAAAATGACTTTAGTTCCTCATAATTCACAAAACGCGGTCGAAGCAATCGTAGAAGGGATTGATAATTTCATTTGCGGGATAATGGGACCTCAAGGACGAAAATACACCCCATTTATTGGAACTTTGTTTCTCTATATATTGATGATGAATTTATCCGGTTTAATCCCATTTTTAAAATCATCGACCACCAGCTGGTCAACTACCTTAGCTTTAGCTTTAATTGTTTTTGTTTGCGTGCAATACACTGCAATCAAACAACACGGCTTCTTTGGTTATATGTATCACTTAGCTGGCAGCCCAAAAGGTGCAATGGCATGGTCAATTATATTTCCAATATTCATGTTTGGTTTACATTTATTAGCAGAACTGATCCGACCTCTAAGCCTTTCGCTTCGTCTTCGCAGCGTTATGTCAGGCGATGAAACACTGCTTGCAGTCATGGCAGGTTTCGGAAGTAAAGGAACAGTAGCGCTGATCGGCGGATTTTTCTTATTATTTTTGAACATGGCAATGGCAGTATTAACTGCGGTGATACAAGCTTTGGTTTTTAGTTTATTAACCACCATTTATTTTGTTCTAGCGTTGGAACATGATGAATAATAAAAACAAAAAAAGTAAAAAATAAAAAGGAGAAAAAAATGGATCTTCAAACAGGTATAGCACTTTCAATTCCAGTAGGTTTAGGTTTAGCCGCGCTTGGTACAGGTATTGGTTTAGGTCGCGCTGTAGGTTCAGCCATGGAAGCTATCGGACGTCAACCAGAGGCATCAAACAAGATCATGATCAACATGATCATCGGCTGCGCCATCATCGAAGCTATTACAATTTACGTTTTGGTATTCGCGTTCATTTGGTCAGGTAAACTCTCTTAACCATAGGATATTACTGTGGAACTCTTAAAATTATTGAATTTTAGTGAATTGGCGATACAGGTCATAAGTTTCTTGATTATATTTTTTATCTTGAAACATTTTTTCTGGACCAAGATCTTACAAGCCTTAGAAGACCGGAAAAATAAGATCGCGGATGAATTAGCGACTGTAGAAAAACATAAACAAGAAGCGATCCAATTAAAAGCGGAATTTTATGAAAAACTTAACCGCATCGACGATATTGCCCAAGGTAAAATCTTTGAAGCAGTCGCCCAAGGTCGGGAATTAACTGATCAGATCCGTAAAAAAGCTCATCAGGACGCGCAAGACATCATTGAAAATGCCAACCGCTTAGTAGATCAAAAAATAATGAAAGCGGAAGCTGAATTCAAAGACAAGATCATTGATATATCCATGCGCGCTACCGAGCTTATGATCCAAGAAAAATTAACTGAACAACAAGATAAAAAAATAATCGAAGATTTTTTGAATAAAATCGAGCAAGTATAATATGTTTAATAAACTTATCGCCCAACGATATACAGATGCTTATCTGCATGCGTCGCAAAAAACCATTGGCTTGAATAACGCAGTGGAAGAGTTGATGCAGTTAAAAGAAGCTATCATCCGTGATAACCCTCAATTAATGGAAATGCTTTCCAGTATGGAGATCACTTATTCTGAAAAATACGACCTGATTGAAAAGGTTTTATCCGCGGATTTTTCAACTGACTTACGCAATTTTTTAAAATTACTAGTTCAAAAGAATCGTGTGACTAAGCTGCCCGACATTCTTGATTTTGTCCGCACAAATTATTCGCATGGGAATGAAGCTGAAGCATTAATTAAGACTAGTTTTCTTTTAGAAACCGAAACTATTAAGGCGATACAACAAAAACTAGAAAAAAAATACCAGAAAAAATTTAAATTTTATATTGAGCTCGATGGAAATTTATTAGGGGGCATAAAGATCATTATAGGCAACACTGTAATCGACGGTTCAGTACGTCGACGGCTTGCCGATCTTAAGCAACAATTAACGGCAGTGAGGATTTAATATGAAGCTAAAACCGGAAGAAGTCACGTCTATCATTCAAAAAGAACTTGAAAAATACCAAACCCGCTTGAAGATTGATTCAGTCGGTACGGTAATCCAGATCGGAGACACGATTGCCCGAATCTATGGGCTGGACGATGTCATGATGGGCGAATTAGTACAATTCAATGAAAAAATTCAAGGCATGGTGCTTAACCTTGAAGAAGAAAGTGTGGGCGTAGTTATTTTCGGTACTGATAATCCTGACCGCTATATACGCGAAGGCGACTCAGTCCAGCGTACTGGTCAGATCGTCCAAGTACCAGTTGGTGAAGCAATGGTTGGACGAGTAGTTAACGCTTTAGGACATCCCATAGACGGTAAGGGACCGATTGCAACCACAAAATTCAGACCAATTGAGGCTGAAGCGCCGAACGTTATTCAACGCCAACCAGTAACTCAACCGTTGGCAACTGGTATTAAAGCTATTGACGCTATGACCCCAATCGGACGAGGTCAACGTGAGCTAGTTATCGGCGACCGTCAAACTGGAAAGACCGCCATTGCCATAGATACAATAATTAATCAAAAAGGTAAAAACGTATACTGCATCTATGTAGCTATCGGTCAAAAATTATCCAGCGTGGTAACTTTGGCTGAAACATTAAAAAAACATGGAGCAATGGATTACACTACCATTGTTAGCGCATCATCCCGAGCATCAGCTTCATTACAATATTTAGCTCCATACTCAGGCTGCGCGATTGCTGAAGAATTAGCGTATGCAGGTAAAGACGTTCTAATAATTTATGATGATCTTTCTAAACACGCGCAAGCTTATCGCCAATTATCATTATTGTTACGCCGTCCGCCAGGTCGCGAAGCTTATCCAGGTGACATTTTTTATTTGCATTCCCGTTTATTAGAACGCGCCATGAAATTATGCAATGAATTAGGCGGTGGCTCAATAACTGCTATCCCGATTGTTGAAACACAAGCCGGAGATATTACCAGTTACATCCCGACCAATGTAATCTCTATAACCGACGGACAAATATTTTTGGAAAACAATTTATTCTACTCAGGTATCAGACCAGCTATCAGCATTGGTTTATCCGTATCCCGCGTAGGAGGTAAAGCACAGATAAAAGCTATGCGGCAAGTAGCTGGTAAACTCCGCCTGGATCTGGCTCAATACCGCGAACTAGTAGCCTTCACCCAATTTGGTACTGAACTTGATAAAAATACCCAAGCTCAACTTAACCGCGGTGAACGTATGGTCGAATTATTAAAGCAAGACCAATTCAATCCATTGGCATTTTACAAACAAGTATTGATAATTTATTGCGGAACCAAAGGACATCTAGACGATATACCAGTTATTTTTATTAAAAGATTTGAAACCGGACTTTTTAAATTTATTGATGAACAAAAACCGGAAATTAAAAGCGAAATTGAAACTAAAAATATTCTGTCTGATGAATTGATCCCAAAATTGGATCAAGCCATCGCACAGTTTAAAGAAGAATTTAAAATTCAGAATAAAATATAAAACCATGGGTCAATCATTAAAAGCCCTTAAAGACCGTATTCGCAGTATTGAGAATACAAAAAAGATAACCAGCGCAATGGAAATGATCTCGGTTGCTAAACTTAACCGGATCAGTGATTTTGCCGCATCTATAAAGCCATACGCTGAAAGCATCGAATCTATACTAAAAAATTTATTGACCAGCGTTGAAGCTTTACGCAATCCATTTTTAGAAAAACGCGGGATCCCCAAAACAATAGGAGTTTGCGTTATCACCTCGGACAGCGGACTTTGCGGAGCTTATAACATTAACATTATCCGTACCGCCGAACGTTTTATGAACGAAAAAGGTTATGAAAAAGTAAAATTAATCTGTGTCGGAAAACGCGGCGCAAGTTATTTTAAATCAAAAAAATCCGCTGAAGTACTGCATAACTTCACTGGATTTAATGGAAGATTTGTGCCTGCGATTTTTAAAGAAATATCTGACTATTTAATTGAAATCTATATCAAACAAGAAGTTGATGAAGTTTACGTGGTATCCAGCCACTTAGCTGCTGGTATGGTATATAGCCCAGTAGTCGACAAATTTTTAAACATTGAACCTACTAAAGGTGAGACTATTCCATATTTACTTGAACCAGAAGGTTCTGAAATATTGGAAAGATTAATCCCCAGGTTCATTAACGTTAAATTAAACAATATTTTACTTCAAGCTTTTACTGCTGAACATTCAGCGCGTTCAATCGCAATGAAAAGCGCGACTGATAACGCAAAAGAATTGTTAGCAGCGCTTATTTTAAGACGCAATAAAATACGGCAGGCGAACATTACTCAAGATATTATCGAGATTATTTCGTCGTCCGAAGCACTGAAAGGTTAAAACTATGGCAGTAGGCAAAATTATCCAAGTTATTGGTCCAAGTGTGGACATTAAATTTCCGGAAAATGAAGGACCGCAACTTTTAAATGCTATTTCAATTAGCTATCCGGACAAAGGTATCAACCTCGTCCTTGAAGTCGCCCAAGATATCGGCAACAACACTGTACGCTGTATTGCCTTAGGAGCAACTGAAGGTTTAGTCAGAGGCATGGAAGCTATTGATACTAAAAGCCCGATCACTGTACCAGTAGGACCGCAAACCTTAGGTCGTATTTTTAATTTATTAGGTCATCCTGTAGACGGCAAAGGACCAGTTACCAATCCTGAAAAAACTCTACCCATCCATCGTTCATCGCCAAATTTTGAAGAACAATTACCAGTTACAACCATTCTTGAAACCGGACTTAAAGTAATCGATCTTTTAGCTCCAATACCAAAGGGAAGCAAAGTAGGGTTATTCGGAGGAGCTGGAGTAGGAAAAACTGTTATTGTTATGGAATTAATTCGTACTATCGCGACCGAACATAGTGGAGTTTCAGTTTTCGCAGGTGTTGGAGAACGTACCCGAGAAGGTAATGAACTTTGGCTTGAGCTTAATGAATCCGGTGTTGTTAAAAACAGCGTTCTAGTATTCGGACAAATGAATGAACCACCAGGTGCTCGTCTACGTATTGGTTTGTCAGCGCTAACCATGGCAGAATATTTCCGGGACGAAGAGAGAAAAGACGTTCTACTCTTTATCGATAATGTTTACCGTTATATACAAGCTGGTTCTGAAGTATCAACTTTATTAGGTCGTATGCCTTCAGCTGTAGGTTATCAACCTAATCTCGCTTCAGAAGTCGCTTTATTGGAAGAACGTATCGCGTCCACTCGCAACGGTTCAATTACATCAATTCAAGCAGTATATGTGCCAGCTGACGACTTAACTGACCCTGCTCCTGCAACTATATTCTCACACTTAGACGGGAAAATAGTTCTTTCACGTCAAATAGCAGAGCTAGGGATTTATCCAGCAGTTGATCCGTTGGATTCAACTTCACGTATTTTAGATCCGCTAATTGTAGGAGAGACTCATTACAATGTAGCTTTAGGCGTACAACGCATACTACAACGCTACAAAGAATTGAACGATATTATTTCAATCCTTGGTATCGACGAACTTTCAGATGAAGATAAATTAGTAGTATCCCGCGCGCGTAAAATCCAAAAATTCTTTTCACAGCCATTTTTCGTTGCTGAAGCATTCACCGGCATGAAAGGACGTTACGTAAAATTGGAAGATACTATCCGCGGCGTACAAATGATAATTAACGGCGAATTAGACCATGTGCCTGAACAAGCATTTTACATGGTCGGACCAATTGAAGAAGTAGTCGAAAAAGCGAAAACTTTGCACGCATAATAAATATGAATACTTTCAAATTAAAAATTTTAGGCACGGATAAAAAGATCTACGAAGGCGTGGTCGAATCCTTGACCATTCCCGGCTCGTCTGGCTACTTCGGCATATGGGCAAACCATTGTCCAACTTTGACCACCCTAGGAAAAGGGCTGCTTACTTATCGCGATAAAGAAGGCAAAACCAATTCTTTAAACATTGATAATCAAGGTTTCTTTGAATTTTATAAAAATACTGCTACAGTATTAGTAGAATGAGTTTTAATCCCAACCAAAAAAAAGCCCTGAATATTATTATACTCTTCGGATTAGTCAGTCTTTTCGGAGACATAATTTACGAAGGCGCCAGAAGTGTAAACGGACCATATCTCGAAATAATAGGTGCTAACGCTTTTATGGTCGGAATAATCGCAGGAATTGGTGAATTTTTCGGTTATGGCATCCGACTCTTATCCGGTTATTTTGCTGACAAAACCAAAGCCTATTGGACTTTTACATTCATCGGTTACGGAATGCTTATTTCAGTTCCATTATTAGCACTTACTGGTATTTGGCAAATTGCTTCAATTCTAATAGTAACAGAAAGACTAGGTAAAGCTTTACGCTCCCCGGCAAAAGATACTATACTTTCCCAAGCTACTCAACAAATTGGTACAGGATTTGGTTTCGCTATTAACGAAGTACTTGACCAGATTGGAGCCTTAACTGGTCCATTAATATTTACCGGTTTATTTTTATGGACCGGAACCAAAATAAAATCCGCTCATGACTACCAAGTTGGATACAATTTATTATGGCTGCCATTAATTTTACTAATGTTATGCGTATATATAGCGTTTAAAAAATTCCCTCGTGAGAATGAATTTGGAAACCAACCCAGCCATACCATACCAATCGACCAACTAAATAAAGTTTTCTGGAGTTATAACATATTCACTTTCGCCACAACTTTAGGTTTCATTAATTTTATGCTATTGGGTTTTTATTTCAAATCCGCATATCAGCTCCCGGATAGTTTTATTCCGCTATTTTATGCTATTGCTATGGGAATAGATGCGGTTGCTGCGCTTATCGTCGGAAAATTATACGACCGCTTCAAAAATAAAAAACAAAATATTTTAGCTGGACTGAATACGCTGATCATTATCCCAATACTGACTGCACTGATCCCATTTTTCATATTTGTTAATCAAATTTGGACCATTGTAATCGGAGTTTTGCTTTGGGGTATTGTTATGGGCTGTCATGAAACCATAATGAAATCCGCAATCGCTGACCTAACCCCGCTTAAAAAACGAGGGACTGGGTACGGCATATTTAACGTTAATTACGGATTATCCATGCTCGTAGGAGGAATATTATTTGGTTTTACGTTTCAACATTTCCAACCTATAATATCAATGGTTACTGTCGTACTAATAGAATTTGTCGCACTAATATTATTTTTTAACATGAAACAACAACTTAACTAGGAGCGCTTTATGTTGATTAAAGTAAAATATCCACTTATAGCAATCGCCACTTTATTTATTATGTTTTCATCTTATTTTATTGCTTACGCAGTTGCAGCGCATGATTCTCCCAAAAGCCACTTCAAGCCGGAAGATCCCTCAAAACAAGTCCAATTCTTAGACGCTGATGATACCAAATGCGCCTTGGATGAAAATATTACAACTGACACCATCCAAACCATACTCCCGATAGTTTTAAACTATAAAACCCTTAAAACCTATTACCATTTTGAAAAACAACAACGATATCAAATATATCTATATTTGAATGATTGTACTAAAAATATAGACGGGTTTTCGATAGAAGAGCACAGCATTTCTGTAAAAGGTCGAGGAGCTTTAAAAAAAATAAACGCGACAAATTACATATTAATATCAGCAATATCACTTAATAAAGATAAAACCATCACCTTGCAATTCACCTATCCAATCGAAAACATTTCGGCAACTGCTACGCTGACCCTTTCCCCAAAAGGAAATTGGGAGGTAACCAAACTTGAAATAAGTTAATTTATGAAACCAGCACCTTATGTCGTATATATCCTAAAATGTAAAGATGGCACTTACTATACCGGCACCACTAACAATATACTTTCAAGAATTAAAAAACATAATAATGGCACTGGCGCGAAATATACTCGAGGTAGAACTCCGGTAAAATTAATTTTTACCCAATACTATGCGTCTAAATCTGCAGCTTGTGCTGCGGAATGGTCTATAAAACAATTATCCCGCTCACAAAAAACTAAACTCATTAGAACACAAAAAACTAAAATCAAAAATCAGTGATAAGACCTGGACTTGAGTCAAGCATCAGCTATGATAGTAGTAATTAGGAGGATGATATATGGCGAAAAAGAAGATCTTTATTATTGATGATGAAGCTGATATAACCCTTCTGCTTAAATATTCTTTCGAATCAAAAGGCTACTCAGTAGAGACTGCTTCAGACGGAGTGGAAGCCCTGCAAAAACTTAATACCTTTAATCCTGATCTAATCATTCTCGATATCAATATGCCGCGGATGGGCGGAATTGAATTTTATACCCGCATTTGTGACTCAAATAATCATCCCCAATACCCGGTATTCATTATTACTGCCCACGCCAATATGGAACAAATGTTAAAAAAATTTAATATCGAAGGTTTTATGCCTAAACCATTTGAGGTATTTAACCTTATAAAAGAAACTGAAATAATACTTAAAAAGCATGAACAAAAAACTGACGAAACCACCATAACAACCAGCCGCGCTTTGAAATTAAAAACCATACTAATAGCTGATCACCGAAAAGAAGAACTTAAAAAAATCGCTTTAGTATTTCTGGAAGCTGGTTACATAGTGCAGATAGCTGACAGCGGAGCAGCTGCAATTGAGCGAATTTTTAGCTCAGTACCAGACTTTGCATTACTTAATTTAAAACTAAAAGATATCTCAGGAGATATTGTTGCTGCTAAAATAAAACAAATGGCTAAAACTTCACATATTGATACAGTCATTTATTCATCAAAAAATGAAACCGAAAAGTCTGGCACAGTAAAAAAATCTAAAATAAATAAAATCGCAGATTATGATCAGCCGGATGAATTAGTAGCTTTAATCGATAAAACACTCAAAAATAAAAGTTAAAAATTAATTCATTTAAAATCCCTTATGATATTAATTAAAAAGGGATTTTTTTCTAAACCCAAATTTTGAAACTTTTAAATATCTTATATTGTCTAATTGTATATGAAACATCTTTTACTCGCACTTACATACCTGGCAATCTTAGCACCTTCGGGTTTTGGAGCTGAAATCACATCTTTAACCTGGACTGATTGTATAAGAGAAGCATCACAAAATAATCCTGACTTAATTTCCGCCCAAAAAGATGTTGAAATAAGCACCGCGTCTAAAAATATTACCCGAAGCAGTTTATTACCGCAAATTAGCGCTAACGCTTCCGCTTCCCGGACACGAAATAACATTGCTGATTCTACTGCTTTTTCAAATTCTTTTAGTTACGGAGCATCCGTATCCCAGTTGATTTTTGATGGAGCCAAGACTATTGATAGTTACAAAGAAGCCACCCAAAATTTGTTAGCAGCAAAAGAAGGCTTTAGTTTTTCATCCTCTACCATACGCTTCAATTTACGTTCCGCGTTCATTGACCTGATGCGCGCTCAAGAACTTATTAATGTTACCGAAAATATTGCCAAAATTCGTAAAAATGCTTTTGATCTTATCTCCTTAAAATATGAATCTGGTCTCGAACATAAAGGCTCATTACTAAATGCTGAAGCCAGCATGGAACAGGCGTATGCGGAATTAAAACAAGCCAAACGTAACCTCGAACTAAAACAAATGCAATTAAACAGGCAAATGGGACGACCAGAATTAAACCCCATACAAGTAACTGGCATTTTTTCAATAACAGAAAATCTAAATATCGAGCCTGATTTGGAAACATTAGTAAAAAACCATCCATCAGTAAAACAATCCATAGCTAAAAAGAACGCGGCTGAATATGGTCTTAAAAGCGCGTATGGAGGATTTTTTCCGACCATATCCGCATCCGGTAACGGTCGCAAGAGTCAATCCAAATGGCCGCCTGAAGACAATCAATTAAGCCTCGGCATAACTGCTTCAATACCAATATTTGAAGGTGGTCTACAAAAAGCCCAAGTTGACCAGGCAAAATCATCTTTTGAAAAATCTACAGTACAACAAATAATAACCACTGAAGACACTAAAATAAATTTAAAAGAAATGTGGAACGCACTGCAAAATAACGCGGATGCAGTAAAAGTCCAAGAAACAATGCTGGCAGCAGACGAAGAACGCGCAAAGATCGCGGAAGCTCAATATTCAGTCGGATTCATGACTTATGATAACTGGACCATCATTGAAGATAATCTTGTTCAAACCAAAAAAGCTTATTTAGACGCGCAAGCCAACGCTTTACTTTCTGAAGCGGCTTGGATAAACGCGAAAGGAGAAGTGTTAGAATATGCGAATTAATAAATTTCCAATTTTCATAATTGTTATCTGCGTGATAGCAGTAGGATTATGGTTGCTAAAATCATCAAACAACAAAAGTAAAAATATTGAGAACCAAGAGATTACTCCGGTTATTGGTACAATCCAAACCATAATCTCAACCACCGGAGATATTCTTCCTAAAAACCGTTTAGAAATAAAACCACCAGTAAACGGCAGAGTTGAAAGCGTTACAGTAAAAGAAGGCGATCAAGTTAAAACCGGTCAAGTCGTTGCTTGGATGAGTTCAACTGACCGCGCCGCGCTGCTGGATGCTGCTCGAGGAAAAGATGAAAATACCTTAAAATATTGGCAAGATGTTTATAAACCCATAGCCTTAGTCGCCCCAATCGACGGTGAGGTTATTGTAGCAACTGTCCAACCCGGACAAACTGTCACAGTATCTGATGCGGTAATTGTATTATCCGACCAGCTGATCGCCCGTGCCCAAGTTGATGAAACTGATATTGGAAAAATTTCCTTAGGACAAAAAGCTACTGTCACCTTAGACGCATATCCTGATACAAAATTAAAAGCCATGGTAGAACATTTATACTATGAATCAACTACCGTCAATAATGTTACAATTTACAATGTTGATCTAACACTAAAAGACATCCCCGCATTTTGCAGGTCTGGGATGAATGCCACAATTGATTTTCGAGAAAAATTTAAAAAAGACGTACTGCTTCTTCCTATAGATGCAGTTAAGGTTCAAAAAGACAGCGCAGATATATTGGTTAAAACTGGACCAGGTAAAACTGAAAAACGCCATATTCAAACTGGACTCGCAGATACCAACAATATTGAAATCACCTCCGGACTCACAACTAATGATATTGTAATAGTACAAAATAAAAAATTCGTTATGCCCAAATCATCCGGATCAAATCCGTTTATGCCGTCGCGGAGACCGGCTCAAAAGAAATGAAAATAATAGAAATAAAAAAAATCAACAAAACCTATGGTACAGGTAAAATCGAAGTCCGCGCCTTGCAAGATGTATCAGTGACTATTCAGCAAGGTGAATTCGTAGCAATAATGGGAGCGTCTGGGTCAGGTAAATCCACGCTCATGCACGTTTTAGGACTGCTAGACCGCCCAGGTTCCGGTGAATATTTTCTAAATGGACAAGAAGTTAGTAAATTGTCTGACAACGAATGGGCAGTTTTACGGAACCAAAGCATTGGTTTTGTATTCCAGCAATTTCATTTATTAGCCCGGATGAGCGCTTTAGATAATGTGGCTTTGCCTTTAATTTATGGTGGCGACATCCGCTTAAAAGATAATGCCCGTTTACGTCTTAAAGACGTTGGTTTGGAAGACCGCATGAACCACAACCCTAACGAATTATCCGGCGGTCAACAACAAAGAGTAGCTGTAGCCCGGGCTTTGATCCATGATCCTTTAGTTATTTTAGCTGATGAACCAACTGGTAATTTGGACTCTAAAAGTAAAGAAGAAATTCTTGGGCTTTTTGACAAATTAAACCAGGAAGGCAAAACCATAATAATCGTCACCCATGAACAAGAAGTTGCTAACCATGCTAAACGCGTGATTGTAATGCGGGACGGAAAAATAATTTCCGATAAAACCTCAACTCCATTATCTAATAACGAAAAAAACCTAGTAATTCCTCCGACCCAGATCACAAACGTCAAACGCAATAATATGAAATTTTTAGATTACACAAATCAAGCTGTTACTGCAATGATCGCTCATAAAATGCGCGCTTTCTTATCCATCTTAGGAATTCTGATCGGTGTAGCCGCAGTTATTGCTATGGTAGCCTTAGGAAGCGGAGCTCAAGAATCTATTGAGAAACAATTGTCCTCTTTAGGCTCAAATCTTTTAGTAGTTATGCCCGGATCATCAAAATCCCATGGGGTATCACTACAAACTGGAGCTACCACCAATTTAACCTTTCAAGACGCTGATGCACTTAGTAAAGGATCTGAGAATATCGACCGCGTCAGCCCAGCAGTTTCAGGCAGAGTTCAACTAGTATATGGCAATAAAAACTGGAACACTTCTCTCGAAGGATCTTCCACAAATTATGAACAAGTTCGGGCTGCCACACCAATAGCTGGTCGATTCTTCACCGATGAAGAAGTCAAAAGCAGAAGTAAAGTTGTGCTGCTCGGAACTTCCGTAGTTAAACAATTATTTGATACCGAAAACCCTATTGGTAAGACTATTAAAATTAATTTGAATAATTTTCAAGTAATTGGTATATTACCCTCTCACGGTGCGAGTACATTTCGCGATCAGGACGACACGATTTTAATGCCAATAACTACCGCAATGTATCGGGTACTGGGGAAACAATACATTGACGACATTTATGTTCAGGCTCGTGGTCCGGAATTTGTTGATCCTGCTCAAGATGATATTTCCAGGATAATTGAAAGACAGCATCATTTAACTACCAAAGATGAAGATACCGCGTTTCAGATCCGGAATATGAGCGATATCAAACAAGCTTTGGAATCAAGCACCAAAACTATGGGCATGCTAATTGGTTCAATTGCAGCTATTTCGCTTTTAGTCGGAGGAATTGGAATCATGAATATCATGCTGGTATCTGTTACTGAACGTACTCGGGAAATCGGTTTGCGGAAAGCTTTAGGCGCAAACAATAAAGATGTTATGACCCAATTTTTAATTGAATCTATCCTGATGTCCTTGATTGGAGGAATATTGGGAATAATGATCGGAATAGGAATATCAACTCTGATCACCCTAGCAGCAGGCTGGGCAGTTAAAGTATCTATTGTTTCAATATTTTCCGCGACTATTTTTTCTATGCTGGTTGGACTGGTATTCGGACTCTGGCCTGCTCGTCAAGCATCAAAGTTAAATCCTATTGAAGCATTACGTTATGAATAATAAATCATATTTTAGAATATACATTTTTAGCATCTGCATTTTTTTATTTTGTATTAGCGCTGCAAAAGCAGAAATACCTGCAAATACCCCCTTAAACATTTCTTTAAGTTTAAACGAAGCCATTAAAAGCGCGTTACAAAATAACCTAAATATGAAGTTAGCCCGAGAACGCATTAATGAAGCCCAAGGTAAAAAACTGGGAGGGATGTCAGATCTTTTACCCCATATAGAACTCATCGGTTCTCAAACTCACGTCCAAAGATACAACTTACGCTCACAAGGTCTGCCCGGATTATTAGGACCATTTGATACTTTTGATGCGGAAGGAAAAATTTCACAAAGAATTTTTGATCTAAGTGCTTTTGCAAAAGCCCGGGCTGAAAATTTAACTGTAAACATCGCCCAACTCACCGAAAAATTAGCTGAGCGTCAGGTAATTACTCAAACCATTGTGGCATATCTAAATGTTCTGCAAGCCCAAGAAGCCATGAAAACTATTGAAAGTAATATTAAAGTTGCCAAAGAAATCGTAGCTTTAGCCCAGCATCAATATGATGTAGGTATGGCAACCTTGGTCGACGGAGCCAGAGCTCAAACTCGTCTCGCAAAAGAGACAGCCCAGCGTGCTAAAATAATGCTTAGTTTACAAACCGCAGAATTCGAGCTTAAACGTATGATAGGAGTACAATTAAGCAGTACACTTACACTCACTGATAATTTGTATTTTGTGGAAGAACTTAAAATAGATTTAGATCAGGCTCTGAATGAAGCTTTGACTAACCGCATTGAAACAGCATTGTCAGAGGAAAAAGTCACATATAAAAAACTTAAATTAGATGAAGCAAAAAAATCCCGCTGGCCTAAAATATCTATCGGAGGACAATACGGAAATAGCGGAGAAAAATATAATAAATACGACCATGAAGTCGGACAATTCGGTATAAATGCCGCGCTTCCGATATTTGAAGGCGGAGAAACTGAAGCCAAAATAAAACAAGCCTCGAGCCAAAGCAAACAGGAACAAATGATCCAGAATGATATAAACCAGCAAATTGAAGAAGATGTTAGGTTATCTGTGCAAATATTAGAAACCAGTATTAAACAAGTTGAAGCCAATGATCTCGCCCAGAAACTTTCAGCCAGAGAATTGGAATACGCGAAAAACCAAGCTATTAACGGTCTAAGCAGCAATTTAATAATAGATACCGCGCAATCAACCCTAGCGCAATCGCAAGATAATTACATAGCAGCTTTGGCGCAATACCAGACTGCGCGTTTAAATTATTATTCTGCTATTGAAAAATTAGAATCATTCAATCTGAATGGGGGCGATAATGAGCAAAGAAAAAATTAAAGGATTAATGAAGCATAAAAATGCCGTGCCGCTATTTTTAGTAATAGCCGGAATACTTATCGTCGGAATTTTCCTGCTGATAAAAAGTTTAGGTGAGATTTCAACTGATGACGCGTTTATTGAAGGACACATTATACCGATCAGCTCTAAAGTACCCGGATATGTAATGAAAATAAATGTAAGTGAAAACCAGCCAGTAAAAGCTGGAGATAATTTAATTCTTATAGATGACAAAGATTATACAATTAAAGTAAAAGCTGCTCAAGCTGATCTAAAAGCTGCTCAGGCTGAACTGGAACAAGCCCAACAAGATGCTGGTCGTTTTAAAAATCTTTTTACAACTGGTGACGTCTCCCAGCAGCAATTAGATAAAGCAGTATTGCGCGTAAACATCGCTTATGCGCAGACCCTAGCTAAACAAGCTTTGCTCGAACAAGCTGAACTAAATTTAGCCTACACTAAAATTATTACACCATCCGACGGACAAGTTACCCGCAAATCTACAGAAGAAGGCGCATATTTACAACCCGGGCAAGTTATAATGGCGATAGTTCCATATGAAAGATGGGTAGTTGCAAATTTGAAAGAAACCCAGTTAACTAATATAAAACCTGGTCAAAAAGTTACGATAAAAATCGATGCTTATCCTAAAACAACTTTGCATGGTCATGTTGACAGTATCCAAAAAGGAACAGGCAGCAAATTTAGTTTATTGCCTGCTGAAAACGCTACTGGTAATTTCATAAAAGTTGTGCAAAGAGTACCAGTAAAAATACTAATCGACGACCAGATTGATCCAAATACACCGCTTGCAATAGGCATGTCAGTTGTTCCAACAATTAAAATTAAATAAAAAATGGCAAATATTGCAGGACAAGAAAATCTAACTGAACCTGTTAATCCCCATAAATGGATGGTAGCGCTTGCAGTTATGGTCGGCGCGTTCATGGCAGTTATGGATATCAGCGTAGTCAACGTTGCCTTGCCGCACATGATGGGTAATTTCGGTCAAAACATTTCCTCGATCACCTGGGTTGCAACCGCGTACAGCATCGCCGCAGTCATCATGGTCACCATGTCCAACTGGTGGTCTATGCTGTTAGGTCGCAAATATTTTTATTTAATGTCATTTGTTATTTTTACAGTTGGCTCAATGTTAGCCGGTATAGCGCATACATTCCCGGAAATGATCATTTATCGTATTATCCAGGGGATTGGAGGAGGAAGCCTTATACCAATATCACAAGCCATCATCCGCGAAACTTTTCCCCAAAAAGAACAAGGGATAGCAATGGCAGTATTTTCCATGGGCGTAGTCGTAGCTCCAGCAGTAGGTCCAGTTCTGGGCGGATGGCTCACAGATCATTATGGCTGGCCTTGGATATTTTATATTAATATCCCGATCAGCGCGATCGGCATGCTCTTAGTCTGGTTATACGTCCACGATCCTGCATATTTACCTCGAGGAATACGAAAAGTTGATGTGCTAGGAATTATACTTCTCACTATTGGACTGACCGGATTACAGATCGTACTCGAACGTGGACAACAGGAAAATTGGTTTGAATCAAACCTGATCATCTGGGGATCAATCATTACTGTAATCACACTAACCTGTTTAGTCCTCTGGGAAATCCGAGTTAAAGAGCCAATTGTAAATTTTAGAGTATTTAAAAATCATCAATTCAGCCTCGGATGCTGTGTGATTTTTTTATTCGGCATTGCTTTATTCGGCACCACATTTATATTACCGCAATTTACTCAAAGACTTTTAAACTATCCTGCATATCAAGCTGGTTTAACTTTAATGCCCCGCGCTATAGCCTTAGTTTTATTTTTACCCCTAGTCGGAAAACTTTATAACCACGTAGATCCCAGAGCTATGATGCTATTTGGTATAACCGTAGTCTGTACTTCATATTTTGATCTGGCACATTTAGCTACCTCAGCCGGGTCTATGAACATAGTACGTATTTTGCTACTCATGGGTGCTGGTATGCCTTTTTTATTCATTCCATTATCAACCATGACCTTAAATTCAGTTGCCCGCGAAAGTTCAACTGCAGCGACCGGATTATTTAACCTGATCCAACAAGTAGGAGGTAATGTTGGCTACGCTTTAATGGCAACTTTATTAGACCGATTCTCGACCATTCACCACGAATATTTAGCTGAAAATATAAGTTTATATAACCAGAATTTTATAAATTTTTACCAAAAAACATCTTCTAATTTAACTGATCAAGGTCTACTCGCGTTAATAAACCGCTTAGTAACCCAACAAGCAGAAATGATGGCTTACAATGATATTTCCATTGTATTAATGTTCATGTTTTTACTTTGCGTGCCAATAATTATTTTTATCCGCGCACCAAAAAATATTATACATACCAGCCACGTTGCTGAGATATAATGGTGGTTAAATGAAAAATATTTTAATATCTGATTTCGACGGCACAATAACTCAATTTGATTTCTATGACTTAGTCTGCGCGAAATTTCCAGAAATTTCCGGAGGCTATTGGCACCAATACGAAGCGGGAAAACTTACTCATTTTGAAGCTTTACGTTCCATTTTTGCGGGTATACGCTGCCAGGAATCAAATCTTATCAAAATTATTGAACAAATGAAGATTGAACCAAAACTAAAGCAATGTGTTTCTGACCTTAACCAAAATGGATGGGAGCTGGTCGTTGCATCAGCCGGATGCGATTGGTATATAAAACGTCTTTTAAAACTCGCAAACGTATCAATAATAGTAAACGCTAATCCTGGCGAATTTGATCCAAATAAAGGATTACTTATGCATTTGCCGCAAAACTCAAAATTTTTCTCTCCTGAATTAGGTATCAACAAAGTTGCAGTAGTACGAGACGCATTATCAAGAGCAGATAAAGTCGCGTTTGCAGGCGACGGACGACCAGACTTGGCACCAGCTTTACTGGTACCTCCGCAAAGACGTTTCGCAAAAAGCTGGTTAGCCAAAAAACTTACAGAGATCGGTGAAGATTTCCAACCGTTTGAAAACTGGAGGGAAGTGGCTGAAAAAATATGTTCGTAGGGGCACGATATATCGTGCCCAATAAAATATAAACATTAGACAGGTAAAATATTTATGAAAAACACATCGATTTCGATTCCAACTTTAGTCCGTATTAAACCTAACGCGCTTGACCGCATTGGTGCTTACTCCCGACGCAATCAGCTTTATAAAGTCGCAATATGTTATAACCAGGATTTAGATAAAAAATTAGTCGACCGAGTAAACAATTCAATTTTAGAAGACGGCATTGAAATATCTTCCAGCTTTCCCGTAACATCCTCATCCTTTGATCAAGCCCAGGAAATTTTTCAAGCCATGCCATCCAACACCAACGCAATTATAGGATTTGGAGGAGGTAAAGCTCTTGACATCGCAAAATATGTCGCCTTCCTCGGGCAATTACCATATATAGCCATGCCTACAGCTTTATCTAATGACGCATTTTGCAGTCCACAAGCCAGTCTTGAATTTAAAGGAAAAAAACGATCGTTCCCTGCAGCAATTCCTTACGGTGTAGTAATAGACACCCAAGTATGTTTAGACGCGCCAAAAATACTTTGGCTGTCAGGCATAGGCGACCTAGTTTCAAAAATAACCGCAATCTACGACTGGAAACTCGCCCATAAAATAAAAGGCACGCAAATCGACGACTTTGCCGCGCTTTTATCCGACGCTACAGTATTCCAACTTATGGCAAAACCCGACCACGATTTAGAAAGCATCCGGCTTTTAGGAATGGCTTTAATGTTAAACGGTATAGCTATGGCAATATGCGGATCTTCCAGACCAGCCAGCGGAAGCGAACATTTGATTTCACACGCGCTCGACCAGATCAGTCAAAAGCCGCGTTTGCATGGTCTGCAAGTCGGAACCGCTACTTACCTGATAAGTAAAATACAAGGAAGAGGAACTGACCGAATCGCAAAACTTCTCAGTGAAACTGGTTTCTGGGACGCTATCCGTCAAGATCCATTTTTAAAAGATGAATGGATTAAAGCTTTTACAATAGCGCCTACAATTAAAAACGACTTTTATACTATACTTTCTGAACGCGATCACACTGATGATCTTATTAAAACCATAGATACTGATTCGATCATTAAAGGGATATTTAAATAATCATTACGCAGGAGAAAAATTCCATGAGTAAAAAAATTCTGATACTAAACGGTAGCCCTAAGCTCGAGGGAAATACTACCACACTAATCAATTGGTTTTGTGAAGGAGCAAAACAAAACAAAGCAGATATTGAAATTGTACACATTGCTTCTTTAAAACTAAAAACTGCAGGCTGTAATTCCTGCCGTGCCTGCCAAAAGATCCGTGAATATAAATGCGTGATTAATGACGACGCTCAACCAGTACTAGCTAAAATGGCAGAGGTTGATGTTATAGTAATGGGAACTCCATTATATTTCTTCGGACCCAGTGCCCAGCTTAAAATGATAATGGACCGCATGTTTTCCCTCTACAAATGGAATAATGAAGCTGGAACTATGGATACTCCGCTCAAAGGTAAAACCCTGGTGCTTTTAGTCAGCGCATTTGAAGATATCGGATTAGATATAACTGAAAAACCATTTGAACTTACCGCAGCTTATACTAAAATGGCTTTCAAATCTTTGTTAGTGCCGAACGCCGGTACTTCAGGCGAGATACATAAATTAAAAGGAGTACGGGAGAAAGCAATTGAACTGGGGCAATTCGTAGGGGCACGATAATTCGTGCCCGAATAAAAACATTTAAAAAAGAGGTGCCATGCTTGATATTTTTTTACACGTGGACAAACATTTAGCCGCAGTTATTCACCAATTCGGAAATTATTCATACCTAATATTATTTGTGGTCATTTTTTGCGAAACTGGATTAGTCGTCACGCCATTTCTACCTGGCGACTCATTATTATTCGCTGCCGGCGCATTAGCAGCCATAAAATCATTCAATATATTATGGCTTTGGTTAATTCTGGTGTCAGCCGCAATAATCGGCAACACAGTCAATTATTTCATCGGAAAAATTTTTGGAGCACAATGGGTAAAAAATCCAAATTCAAAATTAATAAAAAAAGAACACTTAGATAAAACCCACCAGTTTTTTGAAAAGTATGGAGGGAAAACCATAATAATTACCCGATTCGTACCAATTGTAAGAACCATCGCACCTTTTGTCGCAGGTATGGGCGCAATGAGTTACGGAAAATTTTTATTATATAACGTGCTCGGAGGCATATTATGGGTATCAGTCTGCGTTTTCAGCGGTTATTTCTTCGGCAATCTTGAATTTGTAAAAGAACATTTTTCAATAGTTGTACTTCTGATAATCTTCATTTCACTTCTGCCAATATTCTGGGAAGTCTGGAAACATAAAAAGGCATACCAGCACCCATGAGTAGCAAAATACGTACTATGTTCATAGACCCGGCTGAGGTAGCTAAATGTGCCAGATCAAAATATGAAGTACAGACTACGGTTATACCAAATAGCATAAAAAATATAGATAAAATATAAATCCTATGTTATATTTAAAAATCATATTTTATACATTAATCACATTTTTCACGGATTAAAAATTTATGAGAATAGGTGAAGCTCTTTTATCCCAAGGTCTAATCAAGCCTGACCAGCTTGAAATTGCTGTAGAACAACAGCATAAGAGCAAAGAACGCCTCGGGGATATCATCATCAAAATGGGCTTTGTCGCTCCCGAGCAAATGGCACCATTTATTGCCGGTCATTTTAACCTGCCTTTTTTTAATATCAAAAATATTTATAAAGAAATACCTCCTGAAGTAATATCTTGTGTGCCTGAAGATCTCGCCCGCAGATTTACAGTACTCCCAGTGTCTTTATCAGAAGATATATTAACTTTAGCGATGTTTGATCCTTTAGACATCGTCGCTGAAGATGCTATCCGTATCAAAACCGGTTTCAGAATTAAACGCATGGTCGCATACGAGCATGATATTACCGGAGCTATTGAATACTGTTATTCCCAATTACCCAAACTGCAAGAACATGTAGAAAATTTTATCGGGCAAGACGCGCCACAGCACCAGGGAGAAGTTGTCGACAAACTCCGCTTAGAAGCCAGCGATCCGCCGGTAGTAAAATATGTACATCAATTAGTAGTTCAAGCTTTTAACAATGACTCCAGCGACATTCATATTCAACCCAAGCAGGATAAAGTAGAACTTCGTTTACGTATTGACTCGATCTTGTCTGATTTTCCAGCGCCGCCGAAAAGCATGTTACCTGCTATAACTACCCGTATCAAAATACTTTCAGGTTTAGATATTGCTGAACGCCGCTTGCCCCAAGATGGTCGTTTTAAAATGCTGATCGGAAACCAAGAAATAGATGTTCGTGTGTCCTGTTTTCCTACGATTTACGGTGAAAGTATAGTAATGCGTTTGCTTAATACTTCAAGCCCTTTGACTGGTCTGGATAAAATAGGATTCTCTCCGATAGACTTAGAAAAATACCGCAAAATTATACGTCGTCCTTATGGAATTATTTTAGTAACTGGTCCAACCGGCAGCGGAAAAACCACTACGCTTTACACCACACTTAGTGAAATCCATTCACCGGAAAAGAATACTGTAACTCTTGAGGATCCAGTTGAATACCGTCTTGAATTCATTCAGCAAACTCAGATCAATCCGGTGATAGGATTTAATTTTGCCAGAGGCTTACGTTCAATTTTACGCCAAGACCCGGATATAATCATGATCGGAGAAATCCGTGATAAAGAAACTGCTGAGATCGCTATCCATGCCGCGCTTACCGGACACTTGGTTTTCGCTACCTTGCATACTAACGACGCTGCTGGAGCTCCAGTTCGTCTCATAAATATGGGAGTAGAACCATTCTTATTATCATCTTCTTTAGTTGGTGTTTTAGCACAAAGATTAGTACGCTGCATTTGTCCTGAATGCAAAGAAGAACAGGTAGTTACTAAAAAGGTTTTAGAACGTCTGGGCATCAACGACGATAGAATGACTTTATTTCACGGTAAAGGCTGTCCGAAATGTATGAACCGCGGCTATAAAGGTCGTTCAGCTATTTTTGAGACGATGATGGTCAATGATGATATCCGGAATTTAATCAATGCCAGAAATTCGAGCGAAGAGATCGCCCGTAAAGCCATAACCTGCGGCATGCAGACACTTTCCGACAGCGGAATTGAAAAAATGAAAGCAGGAATCACGACCATAGATGAGGTACTTAGAGTAACCAGGGAATTTCAGGAGCTATAAATATGGAATTTGAATACAATGCTTTTGACAAAAATGGCAGACCAATACAAGGTATAATGACAGCAGACTCTATGCCTTCCATTATAAATACGCTCAAAAATACTGGAGCAACCTCTATAACTGCTATTCCGGTTCAAATAGAAAGTAAATCTAAATCCATTTTTGGATCTTTATTTGAAAAACAAACTGTAACCTCTATGGAAATGGTAGTGTTCACCCGCCAATTAGGCGCAGTACTGGGAGCAGGGGTACTTTTAACAGAATCCATTGAAACTATTGCCACAGATATGGAAAATAAATATTTCGCTGAAATCTTAAATTCAGTTTTATTTCATATCCGCTCAGGAGAAACATTTTCGGCGGCTCTCTCACGTCATCCATCAATTTTTTCAGCTTATTACGTTGCAGTAGTCCGTTCCGGAGAAGAGATCGGCAGCCTATACACCACAATGGCAAATCTGGCTACATTTATGGAAGACTACGAAAAAATGCGGCAAAAACTGCTTAGTGCTATCCGCTATCCAACATTTCTTATGATTTTTGTCATTTCTGTCGTATCCGGAATTGTTCTATTTCTTATCCCAAAATTCAAAGCAATCTTTGAGGATGCTGGCGCAAAACTACCGTTGCTCACCAGAATAGTAGTAGGAATAAGTGAATTTTGTTTAAACCATTTTGTGATTGTGTTGATCTCGCTAGTAATATTAACTTTTCTTTCTTGGCGGGCTTTAAAAATATTTAAGATACGATTTATGTGTGATTATTATTTATTGAATATTCCGATTATCGGTAAAGTAATCCGTAAAGCTATGCTCGCGCGGGTGTGCCAGACCTCAGCGATGTTAATCACCGGAGGAGTAGGCTTACTTACAACATTATCTTTATCATCTGAGGTAGTAGTAAATCTTTTTCTAAAACAACTCATAAAAGACGTGCGCCATAGCGTGTCAGTCGGCGCTTCTTTAAGTGAAGCCATGCGACCACACCAGGATTTTCCGCGGATATTGGTCAAAATGGTAGCAGTAGGAGAAAAAGCTGGTATGTTAGGCGATATGTTTAAACGCATGGGTGAATATTACGAGCAGGAAGTTGATATATTCCTTAATAATCTAAATTCGCTTTTAGAACCTGTATTCATTATTCTGATCGGTACTGTGGTCGCGGTGGTCGCGCTCGCTTTATATCTGCCGATCTTCCAATTATCCGGAACTGTCCGATAAATATAAACGTAACGGGTCAAGGGACCCACATAAAACAAAAAAGGAGAATTAAATGAAAAGGTTAAATCAACAAGGTTTTTCTATGATAGAATTACTGGTGGTCTTATTGATCATCGGTGTTCTAGCAGCAGTGGCAGCGCCGATGTTTTTGGCAAACGCTGACAAAGCTAAAGCAGCTGAAGCAGTAGCTGGAGTAGGCTCTATTCGTTCAGCAGAACGGGTGTATGCTATGCAACACAGCGGAGCTTTTGTATCACCTATTGCAGTTGGAGTAAATTATTTTTCAACCACTCTTGGTGTTCCGGCTGACCGCAACACAAGTTTAGGACTTAATCTTGATAACGCAAAATATTTTTCACCTGCTTCATACACGGTAGTTGCGGTACCAGCTGCTGGAGTTCATATTACTAATCCAGTAGATTTTGTAGTCATAGCTAATGGCGCTAACAGTGTACTTAAAGCAGGCGCAGATGCTAATGCTCGCGCAGCAGGTGAAGTTAACAACATTCGAGTTGAAATGGATAATAGCGGTGCTGTGAGATATTCAATAGATGGCGGAGCATCATATGCGGATTGGTAGTAAAATTTCTCACGGTTCTCCCGTGGGTATGGGTGATCAGGGATTCTCTCTTGCAGAATCCCTGATCGCTATCATTGTACTTGCTGTTACTTTTGCGGCAGGTATGGCTTTTTATTTTAATGCCAATAACATATATTTTAGAAATTTGCATTTGCGTCAGGCTACATTCGTTGCGGAAACAAAAATGGAAGAGATAAAAAATGCGGGCTGTAATAATACTTTGAATGAAACCGGTACTGCGGTAATTATCGGAAATATAAACGGACTTCGAGACGTAGTCAGACCAGGAACATGCACGGCAACTAATGATGTCAGCGTACGGGTGTATTGGTTGGAGCAAGGGGAAACAACATATCGTGAAGTTAATCTGATAACATCAGTGGGGTCATGATGAAAATTTGGAACAAAGGATTTTCATTAGTAGAATTTATGGCAGGCTTAGCTGTTTGCGCTATAGTAATACTGATGATGGTATCTATGGGAACGATCGCACTAAAATCATACAAGGACCTTGAAAATAAATCAGGATTAAATAGTGATACTCAGTTTCCACAAGACGCGATCCGAGCGGTAGTGCGGGGCTCTCAAACAGTACCAATTATTGCAGGTGGCGGCTCGAGTTTGATAGTAGACAGTTCAAGATTTTACCTTTCAGGAACGAATTTAATGTACGAGAATACAGCTGTCAGTCCAACAAAAACAGTCAGAATCTTAACTGGTATTTCTGCACCGGTTTTTACAGTATCCGGAACGTCCTTGGTGACAGTGAGGTTACAATATACAAAAGCTGGTACAGCCTATGATTATTTGATCGAGGCTGACAGGAGGAATAATCCATGAAAAATAATAAAGGTATGATACTTCCGGTAGCAATGGGGTTTATGGTATTTTTCTCCGCCTTCGGCTTAGGCGCGATTCAGCTCTCCCAAATGCAGGGTCAATCTGCTGCCCAACAATTATCTTCGACCCAGGCTTTCTGGCTGGCAGAAGCTGCTTTGCAAAGATCAAGCGCGAACAGTTGCCAGGAAACTTCAGGTTCTTTAGGTACCGGGTCTTATAGTGTTAGCCGAACAGGTACAAGCAGTCCTTTTACATTAACCTCAACCGGCACTGTTTCAAACTGGAATCGTAAACTGCAAGCAACTTGCACAGTAGGTAGTTCAATATTCAGTCATGTATTAACTGCAAAAGAAACTATAAATTTAGATGGTTCTCCAGGTTTAGTAACTATCAATAGTTACAATAATACTGGTTCATCAAAAGGTAATGCGAGTATAGCAACCAATAGCGCGATTACTGACACAACTGGCGTTGTTACCAGCGGGAATGTAACTTTGAACGGTCAAGGAGTTCTTCCTAACGGCGATCCTTGGTCTCCGACCAGCGCTTACGCCGTTGGTGATTATGTTACATATAATGGGAGCAAATATCAATGCGTCGCGGCTGTTCCTGCTCCTACGACGTGGAGTATCTCGAGCGCTTACAGCATAAATTCTTATGTCAGCTATAACAGTTCAGCGTATTTTTCAAAAATGATCATTCCAGCTACTGCCGCATGGAACGCGTCCAACGCGTACAGTGCTAATACCTATGTTACTTACAGCGGCGCACAATATCGTTCAAATGCTACGATTGCTGCTGCGTCTGTATGGTCTGCTTCACATGGGCAATACACTGCAGGGCAGGAAGTTTCTTATACTAACGGCGGTAATACATTAAGATACCGTTGCACTTTAACACACTCGTCTTCAAATAGCCGCAGACCAACTAATACATCATACTGGACTCCAGTTCCCCCATCTAGTTCTTCAAGTTGGACTGCAACCAATCCGTCGAATGATACTGCGCGCTGGTCTTCAGCTGATCCATTTACAGACCTTGCGCATTGGACTGTTGCTACTATGAATAGTAATGTAACCCAAAATGCCAATATCAATATGCCTTCAGTAGTAGTGCCTGATGATTTAAAAAATTTAGCGTCAGAAGGAGCATATCGTGTTATTTTACAAACCAAAAATTTAACTGGCAACCATAAATTTTCAATTATTGAAGTAGCTGCATTTAGTACACTACACATTACTGGACATACTCGGGTTTATTTAACCGGAGATCAACTGCTGACTGCTGACATAATAAATAATCATACACTATATAGTTTGTTTGTTTGGCTTGATGGAAATTTAATAATTGATCCAGGCGCGTCTTTAGAAATTTATGCTGACAAAAAAGTGTATATTGACGCTGGAAGTTCGGTAGGACCAAATGATATTACCCGATCAAGAGATTTCATTATATATAGTACCTACAATAGCACGTCTTTTTCCGATTATGGAATAGAGGTAAATTTAGGAAGCGAATTTACCGGTATTATGTACGCGCCCGATGCCAATATCCATTTTCTAGGAACAGTATTTGGCGTAGAAATATTTGGGGCAGTTGCTGGTAAAAATATTTATGCGCAGGCTGGATTAACATCTTCTGACGCTAAATTGAACATCCATCAGGATGAATCTTTAAGTTCATTTAATCCAAACGGTATCCCGTCATCCGGAGGGTCTGGCGCATTAACTGATTGGGCTGAAGTGCAATAAAACGCTGGGAATTATTTATGAAAAAAATGATCACACAATTTATAGTTTCTTCGCCAGGAGAATTAAGGGAAGCCCTCGCAAAAGTCAACCCAAAAAATGAGGCGCGTTTTGCCTCAGTGCGCGTTTTTGGTCCTATGGTCTTTACACGTCATTTTGAACATTCAAAAGTATTTAATACTAATTCATTGGCAGCGCTTAAAATAGACGCTGCACAAGCGCTCTCAATGGCTCCGCATGATGTGGAAGCAGCTTATCAATTTTTAAATACAGAAGGTGATAATTTCAAAGGCGTTTTTACAGCTATGCCCAGTGTATACCTCGCAGACTATCTGGACGCGTTCAAGGACAGCCATTTGGTCCCAGTATCTATTACCTCAGTTGCTGCAGGAATGGTAGAGGATAAATTAAATAATTCAACTGCAGCCTGCAAAGATTATTGTATAATCAATTTTTTAAACCCAAAATGTTTGAGCATAGTGATTTTTTTAGGCGGAAAACCAGTATTTTTTCGGGAAATGTATATTAGTACTGATAATGAAATTGAAGAAGGGGTAGCCGATACTATTAGATATTGCTGCGGTCGAAACACTATTAAACAAATTGAAGACATCATCTGCATCGGTAATACCGACGACAGTAAAGCCGCGCTGATACAGAAAATAAAAATTAAAATATTGTCCGCACAGAAAACCACTGAAAATACTGAAGAAACAAAAAATGGGCAGCCGGCATTAAAATTCACCGCTCCTAATCTTTTTAACAAATACGCGTTGAATTTCACGGAACGCTCAAAACTATGCCATTTTATGACTTGGGGACTAATACTATGCGTTATTATTGGACTTTGGGGAGTAGTTCGTCTTGTAGATAATTATCAAAAATTTAAAATAGCTGAGGCTGTTTATGTTAAATAAATTTGTGTATTCGATCAGCAAAGATTTAGAATTAAAAAGAAGAGTGATTGGTCTGTTAATAGCGTTGCCAATATGTATAATTATTTGGAATGTTTATCATGCGCAAACTTTAGCCCTAAAAGATATTTTGACAAAAGAAGCGCTCAACCGGATCAATTCTGCTAAAGCTCAAGGCTTAAGTTTACAGGTAAATAGCTACCAATTAAGCGGCATTATAACAAATGATATTAATTCATTTGCCATCATCAACGGCAGAATGATGAAGGTCGGGGATAAAGTGGGAAATAATAAAATTATGCGGATTATCGGTCGAGATGTGACACTTTGTGATAAAGACACATCCGACAAATGCATACATTTAGTATTGGAAAAATAATCGGAATATTTTATAAAAAGGAGACCGAAAACATGAAGAGTATGGCAAAAATCATTCTATGGACCGTTTTCTTAGGGATAACGGTTACAGCTAACGTTAACGCGGCAATAGTCCAAAATCTAGCATTTAAAGATACGGATATTAAGGTCGTATTGCAAGCCATTGAAAAACTTGGCGCTGCTGAAATCCCAGATCTTAACATTGTTCCTTCCCCGGAAGTACAGGGTTCAGTATCAATAGAACTAACCCAGGTAAATTGGGAAACCGCACTTGATATCATTCTTCGTTCATATAATCTAACTGCACATCGCGATAAAAACATTATTATGATATCGCCGTTAACCGCAGAAGATTTAGCCCAATCCAAAGCCCGTCAAGTCCGGGTTTTTCACCTTAAATATATTGATGCCAATGATGCCATGAAATCTATACAGCCTATAATGTCTGATACTGGTAAAGTATCAGTACTGGAAACTACTGGTCAAAGCGGCTGGGAATTTGGTACAGAAGCAGGTAAAAAATCAGGAGGATCAAAAGAAAAATTGATCCGGACTAAAGTATTAGTAGTTTCTGATTCACCAGATCGCCTTGAGCAAATGGCAACTCTTATCAGAGATTTAGACGTGATGCCTAAACAGATCCTGATAAAAACAAAAATTATGGAAGTAAATCATAATGACCTTCAAGATATAGGTTTTGATTGGGCAAGCGGTGCAACCGGAGCAGAATCATCCACACTTCAGGCTGTTCCAATAAGCGGTGGTAATACTGGAGCGATTCACAACTTAGCACCTACGCCTTCGTCTTTCCAGCCCCTGACTTCAGGGCTTACATCTGCTAACGGCGGTCTACAACTTATGTTCAAAGAACTTGATGGAACAGACTTTGAATTCATTCTTCACGCACTCAATGAAAAAGTTAAAACTAATACGCTTTCAGCACCAGTAGTAATGACCCTTAATAATCAGGAAGCCACGATACTTATTGGTACCCAATATCCGATCATTAAAACTGATGTGAGCACTGATACTGGAACGATCATTGGGGGATCTTTACAGGAATATAAAGATATTGGTATTCAACTAAACGTTGTCCCGCAGATATGGGGCGATAATGACGGATTCATCAACATGATCATTCATCCAGCTGTTTCCTCTTATTCAACCACATCAAAAGTCCTGAATCAAAGCGGAACAACGCTGGTCGAATATCCAATCATTTCCACCCGTGAAGCAGAAACACAATTGGTAGTAAAAGACGGCGGAACTGTGATGTTAGGCGGCTTAATGAAAGATATCAAGACTAATCATGTAATCGGAATACCATTGTTATCAAGTATTCCTTATTTAGGTAATCTGTTCAAACGGACTACCATTGACACAGAAAAAATTGACCTGATCATTTTCATCACAGCACATATTGTCAACCCAGGAGACGATGCCCCTGTGGGTGTTATGGATACGACGAGCGTTCAATCCCAGTTTGAAAAAAAATAGGTAATTAACTGATGTACCAACAATTTTACGGATTTAATAAAATTCCTTTCAGCTCTACTAGTGAGCCGCATTTCTTTTTTGACAGCGCTTCGCATAGGGAAGCCTGTGCCGCGATCAAGTATGGTATTGGTCAACGCAAAGGGATTATTTTAGTCACAGGTGAGGTAGGTACAGGCAAAACCACTCTGTGTAAAAAAGTGATAGAGGATTTAGATAAAAATGTTAAGATTTCCCTGATCCTTAATCCATTTTTCACGGATAGTCAATTGCTGCAAGCCATTGTCGAGGATTTCGGGATCCATACAGAAAAAAAGACCAAGCTGGATTTAGTCAAAGCGCTGAACCATTTTTTGATCCAACTTCACTCAACCGGCGGTAACGCGGTACTTATAATTGATGAAGCTCAGCACCTTAGTGCCCGTCAATTAGAACAGGTGAGACTGTTATCAAATCTGGAAACTTCTGAGGAAAAACTTTTACAATTAGTTCTGATGGGGCAACCAGAATTGACAGAAAAATTAAATCAATATAAACTCCGTCAAATCCGTCAGCGGATCTTTGTTAAATATCAATTATCCCCGCTGGCAGAAACTGAAGTAGAAAAATACATGACTCTGCGTTTGAAAAACGCGGGAAAAGATGATTTTGACATCAAAAGCGCATGTTATAAAATCATTTACGAATTTTCCGGAGGCGTGCCGCGATTAATCAATATGCTGTGCGACCGTGCGCTTTTAATGGGATATGCGCGAGGACAAAACCGTTGGGATGAAAATATTTTAAAAGATTCTATAAAGGAAATTTTATGAGCACAATGTATGAAGCGTTAAAAAAAGCGGAAACCGACCGAAAAAAAGAAAACAAGCCATCTATAAAAACTCAAGCAGCACCAGAATCATCGCTCCGGAACCTTGCTGTAGCTTTAGCGGTGATTTTTATAGGACTGGTTGGATGGAATATTTATCGTTATCAAACCTCCGCCAAAGCAAAAAAAGCGGCTTTAGTCAAAGCTGAAGCTATAAAACACTCAACTGAAACCGCCCAACCCTTAGCAGCAATCAAGCCTGCGGCAAATACCATCCCTGCAATAAAATATCTTCCAGGGACTTATACACTCGACGGCATTATTGACGCAGGGACAGCATCCATGGCGGTCATTAACGGTAACGTTTTAAAAATTGAAGATAAGATCGAGCATTTTATTGTTAAAAAAATCTCCTCACAAGAGGTGGAACTTTTAAATACAAATGACAATAGTCCTTTAATTTTACAGCTTCAAAAATAATTTTAGTCATGAGCAGTTTTTAAATAACAGAAATATTTGAGAAAAAAGATATTTTGTGTATAATAACTGCGTTATTAAATTCGAATTAAAATCCCTATCACTAAATATTAAGGAGTTTTTATGTTCGCATCATTTCTGCCAAAAGAATTCAATTTCTTCGACCTATTTGAAAAACAGGTAGGATTTGCCGGAGACGCCGCAAAATATTTTAAAGAATTAGTTACTAAAGGCTCCATTGACGAAAATTCTTTAAGTAAAATGCATGACATTGAACATCAAAGCGATGACGTGTCTCATGAGATCATTGACCGGCTTAACAAAACTTTTATAACTCCATTTGACCGTGAAGATATCCATGCTTTGACCAAAGAATTAGACGATATCATTGATATGCTCTACACTATAGTAAGCCGCATGAAAGTATATAAAATTTCCGGTGTTAACAACCAATTAGTAGAATTCGCGAATGTTATTGAACAATCCGTATCCAGTGTTGCTGTAGCAGTAAAAGCTATGAGGAATATGAAAAACTCTAAAACCATTACTGAAGCGTGTGTGGAAGTTAACCGCCTTGAAAATGTAGGCGACACTATGAGAGATAACGCCTTAGAAAAACTTTTTGAAAATGAAAAAGACCCGATAACAGTAATTAAATGGAAAGAAATATTTCAATATTCAGAAACAGTATTGGATATTTGTGAAGACGTCGTCCACGTTATTGAATCAATCTTTGTAAAGCAGGCATAATATGACCATCAGCATACTTTTTTTAATCTTACTCGCGCTATTATTTGATTTTTTAAACGGCTTCAACGACGCAGCCAATTCTATCGCTACCGTAGTTTCAACCCGAGTATTATCCCCTAAACACGCAGTAATGTGGGCATCATTTTTTAACTTTATCGCATTTTTGTTTTTTGGTCTGCATGTAGCTAACACTATCGGAAAAGGAATAATCGATATTACCATTATTGACCAACATATTATTCTTGGAGCTTTAGTAGGAGCTTGTTTATGGGATATTTTTGCCTGGCATTTAGGTATACCAACCAGTTCTTCACACGCGTTGATCGGAGGGATGATCGGATCCGCTTTAGTAAAAGCCGGTCCTAAAGCGTTAGTCGCTTCTGGTATTATTAAAACAGTAACTTTTATTTTTATATCACCAATAGTTGGTCTTTGTTTAGGATTAACTTTCGGAATAGCGGTATATTGGATATTCCGCAAAACTATACCTTTAAAAGTCGATAATTTTTTCAGAAAAGGGCAATTAGTTTCTGCCGCGCTTTTCAGTCTTGGACATGGTGGAAACGACGCCCAGAAAACTATGGGTATAATCGCGAGTTTATTATTTAGCGCCGGATTATTGGGTCCCAAATTCCACATTCCTTTCTGGGTAGTAATTGCTTGTCAAGCAGCCATCGCGCTCGGAACATTATTCGGAGGATGGAGAATTGTAAAAACCATGGGGCAAAAAATCGCTAAACTTAAACCAGTAGACGGATTTTGCGCTGAATCAGGCGCTGCTGTAACACTTTTTGTGGCATCAAGATTTGGTATACCAGTAAGCACTACACACACCATAACCGGCGCTATCATGGGCATTGGCTCATTAAAACGTTTAAGCGCAGTACGCTGGGGAGTAGCTGGACATATTGTTTGGGCGTGGATAATGACTATCCCATGTTCTGCCGCTATTTCAGCAGCTGTATATTATTTCACTTCTAAATAAGCGGAGCATAACCATGAAATTCTTTCAATGGGTTAATTATTCCGGAATAGCAACTTTTACCTGTTTACTAATTACTTTTACTCTAGGCGTGACCAAACTTTCTTTTCACTGGCACGCAATTTTTGGTGCAGCAACATTGGTGTGCGCATTGATACATGTAACAATAATATTATCCAAAAAAATACATTGGCATAAAAAAACAACAGTTTAACTCTTCCGCTTCATTAAAAAAAATATGAATTCATCCGTTAACTCTCCTGTCCGAAGCAATGATTATTTAATGGTCGTAGCCCAGATCCAGGAAATAGTAAAAAAGTCCAACTCACGTTCCGCATCTAAAAATGGTGAAGACCACTTGATAGAAATGTACTGGCAGATCGGACGCTGTATTTATCAGCACGTACTAGACAGAAAGAAGACCAGCTACGGTAAATATTTTTCTATAAAATTAGCTAAAGATGTTAAGTTAGCTCGTCCGGAATTGATCAGGGCTTTACAATTTTTTCGCGAATACCATGTTAAAGATGCTAAGTCCAAACTTACCTGGACGCATTATAAAATTTTATTGACTATAAAAGACCTAACTTTGCGTAAAGAATTGGAGCAGCAAGCTATAACTGAACACTGGACTTCACGCCAATTAATAGCTAAAACCGCGAATTATAAAAATTCGCTGAAACAAAATAAAGTGCAGAAGAAAGAATTAATTCCAACCTCATCCGATAACAATAATAATCCAGCTGAATTAAAATTAGGCTGGCTTTACACCTACCAGATATTACGCGACCGGCATTCCTCATCTAAATTCTGGATAGACTTAGGCTTTGATATGCGCTTACGCGTACCAGAAAATATCAGCGTTCAAGATGGGGATATAACAAGTGCTTCGTGGGATAATGGCAAAATTCAATTACAGGGGATGTTAGGATTAGAAAAAGAACTTTTATATACTTACGGTGCAACTATTGAAAAAATTCTTGATACTGGTGCGCTGGCAATTGAGATTGACTGCGGTTTTGGCATTCTGTTACGAAAAAAAATATTTCTAGCCGGCACCATGCCAATTCTTTCAGATCCCAAAAAAGGATCAAGGGCAATGAATTTCCTAAACCGTAAATTATCAACTGGACAAAAAATCGTGTTAAAAATGCTTTGGGGCGACGGAACCCAACCTGAAGCAATTGTCTTTTACCATCCGGATGCAAAAAAATATACAGATATAGTAAAAGAGGGGCTTTGTATAAACGAAGCAATCATCGACCGCAGCGCGAGAAAAATTTTTGTTTAAACAGAAACACAAGTTACCATGAAAAAATTCATACAAATCTTAGGCGTAATATTTTTGAGCATTATTATTTTGCTGATAATCGCAATGGTCGGGATATTTATTTTCTTAAAAAATTTCGACATAAAAAAATATAAACCACAAATTATTAAAACTGCAAGTGAGGCTTTAGGCAGACCAGTTGATTTTAAAAATATTGACCTAAAAGTTTCATTTAACGAAGGAGTATGGCTTAATTTATCCGACCTCACTATAAAAGAGAACCCTGAATTTGGAACTACTGATTTTTTAAGCGCTGAAACAATAAATGTAGGAGTAGATATCCGTTCCTATATATTCTTCCGCCAGATATCAATTCCTAATATATTGATCCGCTCGCCTAAGATAAATATTGTTCGTGACTCTAAAGGCTCAATAAATGTTCAAACTATTGGTCAGACAAAAACAATAACCGAAAAAACTTCAGTTAACCCAGCCATGGCATTGCCTGCTATTTTTGTGCGTTCGTTTACGATAGATAAAGCTGAAATACATTTGCTAGACCGATCAATAGAACCAAATCCTGAATTATCTGTAACTAAACTTTCTATAGCAGTTAAAAATTTTTCTTTGACTAATGCTTTTGATCTGAATATCGAGGGAGCAATATTCTCCGCAGAACCAGACTTGGCTATATCCGGAAAAGCTCAATTAAACTTAGGCGCTAATCAAATTAAACTAAACGATTTTATAATATCCGCAGACCTTGACCGCTTGGCTATTAACGAAATTCGAGCATTCCCAATGTTAAAAGATCTGCCTATACCGTCAATACTTAAAGGAAAATTAAAAACCAAAATAAAAGAGGCTGAAATATCTGATAAGGGTCTAGACCAAATAAATCTTGATATTGATCTAAACGCCGCATTATATCAAGACCAGACTAATGTGACGTTTAATGGGAACGTAATTTTCGACTTTAAAACCTTAGACGCAAAACTACAAAAAAGTCATTTTGAAACTGACTTAAATTTATGGCCAATTAAAAAAATCCAGTCTGAACTAACTCTATTAAATAATCTCCCATTACCAGAAAAAATGTCTGGCAAATTCCAAACTGATATTAGTCTGTTGCAAATTTCACCTAAAGGCTTAACTGATATATTACTGAACGCAAAATTAGACGACGCCGCAATAGAACTTAATAATATTATCCCTGGAAAAACGATCGCGGTAAACAACACATCATTCTCAATTGAAAATTTTACGCTTAATAAACCATTCTTATTAACACTTAAAACCGCTTATCTGACTGATACGCCAAATATTTTTGTCGACGGTAAAATAGCATTAGACCTTAAAAACCAAAACGCGAATATCAAAAACCTAACGGCAAGTATAGACTTAGACAATTTTCCTCTTGATAAACTGAAAGCCACAGGATTTATTCCTGACAATGTGCCATTCCCGCAAATTTTAGCTGGTAAAATCCAAGCCAACATAAACGATATTTCAGTTTCTGCCAAAGATCTGGATAAAATAAAAACCGACCTAACTTGGCAAAAGGGCAAACTTGCGATCAAAGACGTTGCGCCTGGAGTATCAATCAATGCTAATAACATAAATATCGGGGTCACCAAATTTTCTCTCACCGATCCGTTTGATGTAACCGCGAATATCGGATATGAATCAGATGAACCAAACATATATTTTAATGGCAGTATAGCTTTAGACTTAGCAACCCAAAATATTAAATTAACTAACTCGACGATAAAAACCGATCTGGCGAAAATTTCTTTAGACCGTTTAAAAGAATCGATCCTGCCGCTTAAAACCGCGCCTTTACCTGAAAATTTAAAAGGTCAGCTTGAAATTTTTATAAAAAATCTTACAGCAGGGGCTAAAGGGCTAATCACATTAGACAGTAAAGGTTCTTTACAGGGCGCTGAAGTTAAACTTAAAGAACTAAATGTCCCTATACAAAAATTAGATACAACCTTTGACCTGACCCAAACTAATTTCAATATGAGCCAAATCAATGCTAATATAGGTAAAGGCTTAATAACCGCACAAGCTTCAATTACTGATTATCTAACCGCGCAAAATTTTAATGCAACAGCTGAACTAAAGGGAATCGACCTTGCGGAAATTTTAAGCCAAGAAAAAGCCCCAGTTAAAATCAATGGTTTAGTTTCAGGTAACATCAAAGCTGTTGGTAAAGGCTCAGACCTAAACTCAATAACTGGCGACGGTAAATTTGAAATTAAAGAAGCAAAATTAAAAGATCTAAATGTCTTAAAAACTATTCTCGATAAAATATCTTTTATTCCAAATGTTTCAAACCGGATCGAGACTGACCTTCCGGAGAAATATAAACAGAAACTTAACAGTTCTGATACTGACATCAACAAGGTTGAGGCGGTTTGCGCCATCGCCAACGGCAATATTAATATCGACCCGATAGCTGTTGAAGCTGATGAATTTATTTTCTCTGGTAAAAGTCAGGCAAATTTCGCCCAGGAATATACTGTTGATGGGGCTTTCAAAATTCCAGCTGAATTATCCGCAATCATGGCAAAAAGTGTAAAAGAAATGGAATATTTATACGACACTGAAAGTAATATCAGTTTACCGATACATGTAAGCGGCAAAGGAGCACAAGCTCCAAAGTTTGCAGTTACCCAAACTGCTATAGAAATGGGTAAAGGCGCTATCCGTAACGAAGGAGCAAAACAACTTGAAAAAGTTCTAGATAAATTTCTAGGAGGCAAAACATCCCAAAACCCAGACCAGCAAACCCAGGGATCAACACAAACAACTGATCAACCCCAAGATAACCAATCCGCAAGTAAAGAGATCGTCAATACTATATTGAACACGATATTCAAACAATGAGACCATACAGCCCAAATTATAAAAGAAGCGCCAATTACAATAATCAACAACGTAATCAAACACCTATACACCGCGGTTCACGACCACAAACGCGAAACGTAAGCGAAGCTGAAAAAGCATTCATGAGCGGTACAGTTATAGACCCTACGCCCAGAATTCGTCTTGAAAATGGTTCAAGTGAACTGACTATGCGCGCAATGGATTTAATCTGTCCAATCGGTATGGGACAGCGCGGATTAATTGTAGCACCGCCTGGATCCGGTAAAACTACTTTCCTAAAACACATATGCCAAGCAGTCGCTAAAAGTTGTCCTGATATCAAACTATATTGTTTGTTAATCGATGAGCGTCCTGAAGAAGTCACAGATTTTAAACGCGCAGTATCAGCTGAGATACATTTTTCCTCATCAGATCAAAGTTATGACCAACACGTTATAGTTGCGGATCAATTAATGCGTAAAGCTGCTGCTGAAGCAGGCGAAGGAAAAAATGTAATGATTTTAATTGATTCATTGACCAGACTTTCCAGAGTTCATAATGCAGAAAGCCGTAACAGCGGACGTACATTATCAGGAGGAATGGATGCCAGAGCTTTAGAAGTGCCGCGTAGAATTTTTGGTTCTGCCCGTAAAATTGAAAACGGCGGTTCTTTATCCATTCTTGCAACTATATTAGTTGAAACCGGAAGCAGGATGGATGATGTTATATTCGAAGAATTTAAAGGAACCGGAAACATGGAAGTGGTGCTATCAAGAGAGATAGCTAATCATCGTATTTACCCGGCAATAAATATTTCTAAAAGCGCGACCAGAAAAGAAGAGCTTTTACTAAGCCCTGAAGAACTAGACTCAGTAAGAATGCTGCGCCGAGCGTTGATTGAGTTAAATCCAGTAGAAGCAGCCAAAACCCTGGTCGAACAACTTCAAAAATTTCCTAACAACCAAGCCATGCTTAATGCCCAACAAAAAGACTGTATTTAGCCCTACCCCTTAGAAGTATTGACATAAATCCGTATTTGCGTATAATAAATTCCTATAAGTTATTAACATCAATAATCTTAGGAGGGAAAGATGGCTGACATTAATAAGGCAGAACTACTGAAAGACCCACGCGTAAAAGCAGAAATTGACCGATATAAATGGGTCGAAAGTGAAAAAGCTGGACGCGATATTGGAATTGATAAAGCAGTAAATGACTGGTTCAAGACTCATGCTGAAAAATGGGTAAAACAAAACGCCCCAAAAACAACAAAAACTTCAACGTTTAAACTGTTTTAATAGAAAATTTAATGGAGCCTATTTTTAAGATCTATCTTAGGAATAGGCTCTTTCCTCAGCATGACCAATACACTCAATATATTCCAGCTTATAGATGCGGGAATAGATAAATACCACATTTTAAAAAATGGCGACCACATTTTAGCTGCAATATCAGGTGGAAAAGACAGCATTACCATGCTTCACGCTTTAAATGAGATCAAAAAACGCGGTCAGATACAGTTCAAATTAACTGCCATAAACATAAAAACTGATTTCCATTGCGGAGCATGTACCCACCAAGAAAAATTAAAAGAGATATTCGATAAATGGGACGTGCCTTATGTTTTCAAAAATATTGTGGTATTAGACGAAAAAAAACAAACTAATTGTTTCTGGTGTTCCTGGTGCAGACGTAAATGTTTATTTGAAACTGCCCGCGAACTTGGCTGTAATAAAATCGCTTTGGGTCATCATAAAGACGACATTGTTGAAACCATTTTATTAAACCTATTTTTTAAAGGCGAGATATCCACCATGACTCCCAACCAGGAAATGTTTGGCGGAGATATCAGCATTATCCGACCGTTGTGTATGGTCGAAGAATCAATTATAATAAGTTTCGCAAAAGAAAATAATTTTACCCATAAAGTATGCAAATGTCCTTTTGGAGCAACATCGCAAAGAAAAGTTATGAAAAATATAGTAAATGAATTTTCAGCAAAGTTTCCTGAACTTGATATAAGAAAAAACATATTTCAAAGTCTTTCGAATTTAAAGGAAATCAACCAATGAACCCCACATTACAAACCATTCATTCTAGAAAAAGTGTTCGTCAATATACAGGTCAGCCAGTAGAACGAGATATCCTGACCACTATTATGCAAGCAGGTATGGCAGCTCCGTGTTCGCGCGGTCAATGCTGCTGGAGTTTTATTGCAGTTGATGATTCTGCTATGATAGAAAAATTAAATAATGGTTTACCGTACGCGAAAATGCTAGAAACCGCTAAACACGCAATAATAGTATTAGCTGATCTTAATTTGGCGCATGGCGGAACAGAAGCTCCTTATTGGATTCAAGATTGCAGTGCTACAGCCGAAAACATTCTTTTAGCAGCAGAATCATTAGGTTTAGGCGCGTGCTGGACAGCTGCACATCCTCGTCCAGAAAGAGTTGAATTTCTAAAAACAACTTTAGAACTACCTGATCACATAATACCTTTATGCGTTATAGCTATTGGTCACCCCAAAGACGCGCCAAAACCAAAAAATAAAATCGATAATAGTAAAATATTCTGGAATAAATGGGGTCAAAAATAAGGAGAGATATATGGAAAATTTAATAATTTACGCTCATCCCAATCCAAAAAGTTTTAACCACGCTATTTTATCAAGTGTAGAAGCCAGATTAACGCAACTTGGAAAACCTTTTGCAGTACGCGACCTTTATAGTATAAATTTTAACCCCGTGCTAAAACCTGAAGATTTTGCCGCATTCCATAACAGAAAACCTTCAGCAGATATAGCGGAAGAACAAACACATATTCAAAACGCTAAGACCCTAATATTTATTCACCCAATCTGGTGGTTCAATATGCCGGCAATTTTAAAAGGTTATGTTGACAAAGTATTTTCCTATGGTTTCGCGTACCAAGCTACAGATAAAGGAATTGAAGGAATGTTAAGCGACAAAAAAGTAATTATTTTCAATACTACCGGCGGCAGCGAGGAGAATTATAATAAATTTGGATTCAAAGCCGGAATAACTGCTACCATTGATAAAGGCACTTATGGTTTTTGCGGCATAAAAGTTGATCAGCATATTTATTTTCATGAAGTCCCAACTATTACAAACGAAAAACGGGTAGCAATGTTAGATGAAATAAAACAAATGAAATTTTAAAAAACATGAAAAAACTTACACTTTTATTATTAAGCGCACTTTTAATAACTACAGTCGCTTTTGGTCAAACAAAATCTACTCTATCAATCAACGATATTATCACCCAGCTCAAACAAGATCTTAGATTAAGCGATGATCAAGCAGCTGAAATAACGCCAGTTTTATCCGACCACCTGGCGCAGATACAAGAAATTCGGGCTCAAAACCTTGAACCTGATGCTCAGATAAAAAGCATAAATTCTATATTCAATAATATGCGCTCCCAATTAGCGCAATATCTAAATGCTGAGCAGTTAAACAATTGGAATAATAAATTCATGTCAATTTTTAAAAAAGGCGACCAACCATCTAACACAGAAAAAAATGCTAAATCAAATAATCAAGAAAAACCAAACTTTCACGGGCAAAAAAACAGCTCTGATCCTAAAAATGAACTAACCACAGAAAATGATGAAGTTCTTCAATCAATACCTAATAATCCAAACACAATAGTAAACAAAAGCAGTATTTTGGTTAAATAAACCTTCCCTAAAGTCTTACCTGCCATTGCCTTGCTTTTTATTAATTATATGGCATACTTGAACCACTTTTTCACAAAAGAAAGCGTTTAATCCTATAAATTCGGAGGAGCATATGTTTTTACGAAAATCTTCATTATCCCGTTTTATATCAAGTGTTTTATTAGTCGTAATTTCATTAACTTTTACTGTGCCACCGCAATTTGCTCAAGCGCAACTTGTTACGCCGAGCGTTGCGCCGGCAAGTTATGTGCCTACTATTATTAAAGGTGTTAACCTCGATCCAATAAATCCTTTAAAATTTGATTTCATTATTGATAAAGGA
>JADFYE010000039.1 GCA_015233195.1 Candidatus Omnitrophota bacterium | reverse complement strand
TCCACAAACTTCTCCTTTTTATTTGTGCACCATCATACGAGCTGAGAACGTCTCCCGCAAACTCTTATCAATGTCACCTTTACGCGCCACCATAACCTCAACAAAGGATAAACCCCGACGATCCAAGATTTTTTTTACTGATCTATGTTTATGTTCGTTACCAATTATTAATGTCATCTTTATCCGAATTCGGATCTTTTCCTACAGAAGAAATATCATAGTCTGGACGGTGTTTACCCGGAGAATGATACACATAAGGATTGCCCCAAGGATCTAGCGGTTCTTTTTCGATATATGGACCATTCCATGCTGAAGGAGCAGGAGGAGCCGTAGGTTTTTCATATAAAGCTTTCAAACCCTGATCATCCGTAGGAAAAATTCCATTATCTAATTCATAAAGTTTCAATGCGGTTGGGATATTAGTTGTAATATCAGCTTTCGCAAGTGAAACTTTTGCCTGTTCTGAACGCCCGACCAAACGCGGAACCACCATAGCTGAAAGTGCAGCCACAATTATCACAACTAATAAAATTTCGATCAAGGTAAAACCTTTTTGATCAAACCTCATAAAAATCCTCCCCTGTTAATCTATCCTCTTGCATCTTTTATATATTCTCTTTTTATATCATACAATAAATCAAAATGTTTTCATATAGCTTAACCATTTTTTTTCAAAGTCTTCCATGTTGTTAATTTCAGGATAGGCTCGTCGTAAAGACTCATCAAATCCTGCTCCATCCCTTATGCCCCTGCACAAATACGCAAATTTGTCTTCACCATAAGTCTTTACCATATAATCAACCATAGTTAAAGCTTGCGCATAAAATATCCCGACCACATTTTTGTCTTTTTCTTTATATATGTCAATATTATTAACAATAGAAAATGGTATGTATTGTCCAGCATTTACCCTTTGAGGCAATATCTTATAAACTTCATCCATTTTTTTAGTTTCCTGCAGTTGCGCCAACCCTTCCTGAAACCATACCGGAATACTTTTCCCATCCTTTATAAAATCTTTTAACACCAGATGAGTAATTTCATGAGGTAATACTCCATAGATAAATTCATCAGCTTGCGCGTAAGTAATAATCACCCGTTTTTTAAAATGCACTTCATCATTGGTAGAACCGCCTAGCGACCACTCTGGCTGACCAGTATCACTCATGAATTTTTTTTTATCTGGATAAATAAATATGATCGCCCGATCATCCCAAGTCCAAAAACTATCATATCTTTTATAGCCGATTAAACCTCCCAACCGATCATAATAATGTTCGGCTGCACGGATAAATTCACCAGATAAAGACTCATCATCTAAAGACACATAACGCACAATAAAATGTTCGCTGTTTTTCTCATGCCATTCAGATTCGCTAATTGCAAAAGCAAATAAAGGGATCAAAAGATAAAAACTTACCCAGATCCAGCTTATAATAAATTTTGAATGTATTTTAACTGGTAAAGATATCAACTTGGAATATAGGTAAAAGGATCGCGAAAACTATTGTGCCAACCACTAACCCTACCAGCAAAATCATCAAAGGTTCTAGTATAGTCGTGGTCATTTTAATTTTTTCATCTACTTCCTGTTCATAATAATCAGCTACATCAGCTAAAACCTCTGTCAAATTTCCCGTCTCTTCTCCGACGGATATCATATATCCCATCATCACCGGCAAATTCTCCATTCGCTTAAGCGCGGTACCCCACGTTCCTCCTACAGCCAAAGCTTCATGCGTAGCTTCTAATTGTTCTTTAAGAAATGCATTATCCAAAACTGGAGCAGCTATTTTTATGGCCTGAGTCAACGCTATACCATTACGCAACAGCAAATTTATAGTCCTACAAAAACGCGCTAATTGAGCTTTTCCATAAAGATCTCCCAACAGCGGAAGCATTAATACAAACTTACTAAAATTTTTCTTTCCCTGACGCGAACGCAGCATATGCTGAAAAATCCAATATATCCCGAACAAAGCTATAATTATCAAATACCAAAAATGTATAAAAAACCCGCTCACCCCCAAAACTATTTTGGTCGGTAAAGGTAAACCACCTTGAAGATTTTTAAAAAGTCCCATCATCTTAGGCAAAACTACTGTTAATATAAAAATAATAGTGCCAGTACCTACCACAGCCATGAACAAAGGATAAACCATTGCCATCCTGACCCTGCTCATAAATTCTTCCTGGCGTTTCTGATAATTCGCCATACTCAATAACATTTCCCGTAAATTCGAACTATTCTCGCCGGCAAACATCATCATCACATATAATTCAGAAAATATTTTAGGATACATACCCAAACAATCGGAAAGCGCGCGTCCATTCTTTACTCCTTGAGCTACCTGACCTATAACATATTTAAAATAAAGATTTTTAGTTTGAATTCGTATGATATCAAGAGCAGTTAAAATCGTAACACCGGATTTTAATAACGCAGCCAATTGCTGAGAAAAAACGCATAACTCTTTTGTTGATACTCGGATCGAACGCTTGCTCCAATCTTTTTCTTTATCATCAGCATGCAACAAGACTGAGATCGGTACAAAACCTAATTGAGTGATTAGATCAACCGCCTCTTCCTGGTCAGAAGCAACTATCTGACCAGTAACAGTTTCCGTCGGATTTTTTTTAGCTTTATAAATATACAGTGGCATATTGGGAAATTAAATTCTAAGCTTTTTCAAATAATTCTTGTAATTTAGTTTTCACATAACGGCTCAACGCAGCCCGATCAGCACTAGTCAGATCAAGATAATAATTAACCACAGTATAAAAATGATCGCGGCTGTCTTCTTCGATACGGCAAACTTTAGCAAGACAATTTATAGTTCGATTTTCTTTGATAAGATAAATAGTTAATCCAATAATAGAATCTAACTGCAGCATAGTTTTTGAACAAAACCTTAACCCGCCTGCGCTGATATCTTCAGTATAAGTTTTATACTCTACCCCGTCGGAAATCAATTTATGCGGATTTTCAGGATCTTTATTAAGCAAATGATATCTAACTTCCACATTTTCAAATATCCGGGGATAAACTCTAGAATCATATGAATTCTGTTCTTCCCAAGATTCCTGACGCTTAACTTTCCATGAAGGAGGATTTTGTGCTACCGCCATTAATTTATCAGAACCCTGATTAAACTGATTATCTCTAACCGTAACATTAAGTACTTCACTCGGCGTGGTTATACCGTTTAATACAGCTTTCCAACCATTTTGCCGTAAAGTAACCATACCTTCTTCCATTGCCAAAGTTTTAAGCTGGTCAGCTCTGGCTTTGTTTAATATCGCGGAACGCATAGCATCTTTTATTTCCAAAATTTCATGAATAGCAGTGCGACCATAATAACCGGTATTATTACAATACTCGCATCCTTTACCCTGAAAAACTGATACCATTTTCGACGGGTCTAGATTAAGCGAATGGATCATTTCTTCTTTAATATCATTAGGCACGTTATCCATTTCAACCCTGCATTTCGGACATATAACACGGACTAAACGTTGAGCAATAAAAGCTTCCACGCTAGATATAAGTAAATAAGGTTCAATACCCATATCAATCAAACGTGAAACGCCACTAGCAGCGTCATTAGTATGCAGCGTAGAAAAAACTAAATGACCGGTTAACGCGGTTCTGACTGCTATTTCAGCAGTTTCCAGATCCCGAACTTCTCCCACCATAATAATATCAGGATCATGCCGTAAAATGCTGCGTAACCCTATTGAGAAATCAAAGTTAATTTTATTATTTACCTGAATTTGAGTAATTCCTTCCATTTCATACTCAACCGGATCCTCGATAGTGATGATCTTGCGCTGCGCGGAATTTATCTCATTTAAACAAGCATATAAAGTTGTAGTCTTACCACTCCCCGTCGGACCAGTAATAAAAATGATGCCATGCGGTTTTTTTACCAATTCCCGAAACTTATTAACCCCCTCATCAACAAAGCCCAATTTTTCCAAACTAAATAACATAACCTTAGACGGTAAAATACGCACAACTATACTTTCACCGCGAGGAGTAGGCATGGTCGAAATACGCAGATCCAACTGTTGTTCTTTAGTTTTTACCACCGCGCTGCCATCTTGCGGCAAACGCTTTTCAGTAATGCTTAAATTCGCCAGAATTTTTATGCGAGATAATATTTGCGGTAAAAAATGTTTTACTTTATCAGGCAAATTAGCATCAGCTAAAACCCCGTCTATACGATAGCGAAACCGCACTTTATCCCGGTAAGGTTCAATATGTATATCCGTAGCGCGTTTCTTATACGCCTCAAGAATAATTTCGTTTACCAGTTGCGCCACAGTGGGATCTTCAGTTTTATGTTCCAGATCTTCGACCCAGCTAGACGATGAAACTATCTCAGCTTTATCCTCTAAATTCCCTTTCCGCCCAGAAATAATACGATCTATTGTGTCAGAGGCTAAACCATAATATTTTTTCAAAGCATCCATCAACTCTGATTCAGTTACCAAACCCTGCTTAATTGGAAACCCCAAATGCAAACGAATCTCGTCGAGAATCTTCACTCCCAACGGATCAGCCGCTGCTATCAAAAGCGTGTTCCCTTCCATAGCAACCGGCATAAATTTATAATACCAAACAAATTTTACCGGTATTTTTTCTATTAAAGAATCCAAAACCTTTAACTTACGAAAATCTATCAATGGAATATCCAAAGTTTGAGACAAAGCGATAACAATTTGCCGCTCATTAACGATATCATTTCTTAAAAGATAATCCTTAAATGCAACATGTTGTAAATGTGCTTCAGTAAGATAACGAGCAGCATCTTGCTCTGAAAGAATATGGTTAGCAGTCAATGCGTCTTTGAGGACTTTATCCAAATGCTTCATAATATTCAACTCGATATTTTAAAAGGAAAGTTATATTCTTGGGGCTTTACCGATCATATAAAATTCTTCTTTACTCAAATGGTCGAAATCCCCATTAATGATACGCGTACAATCTTCGATATTTTCCGGAATAGTGACATACTCACCTTTTTTACCGGTAAAAACTTCAGACACATGAAATGGCTGAGTCATAAAATTATATAATTTTTCCGCCCGAGTAAAAATCTTTTGATCTTCCCTGCTCAACTCTTCCACCCCGATTACTGCTACAATACGTTTTAAAGCTTCATGTTTATTAAAATGCACCAAAACTTGCTGTGCAATATCAAAATGCTTTTTTCCAACCACATCAGGATCAAGATTGGTACAAGAGCTTTGCAAAGGATCAATAGCCGGATACATACCGCGCTGTACCAGATCGCGGGAAAGAACAATACATCCGTCCAAATAACTAAATATAGCAACTACCGCAGGGTCAGTCATATCATCAGCCGGAACATAAACAGCCTGAAACGCGGTAATAGAACCCCCTCCTTCAACTGACCGAATTCTCTCCTGTACCGCGCTAACTTCTGAAGCCAAAGTCGGCTGATATCCAGTTTCCGCAGGAACACGACCTAAAAGCGTAGATATTTCCTGACCACCTTGAATATAACGATAAACATTATCCATAAATAACAAAACGTCTTTATTTTGTGCCTGCAAATATTCCGCTAAACATAAACCAACATAAACAACTTCAGCCCGCGCGCCTGGAGGCTGATCCATTTGACCGAACGCAAGCATAACATTCTGCAAAAGTTTACTTTCTTTTAATTCATAATAAAGTTCATTCCCTTCACGAATCCGTTCACCTATCCCAGCGAAAACGCAAGCACCTCCGTGCCGCTTAACGATATTATTGATCAACTCGAGAATAACAACGGTCTTACCGCACCCTGCCCCTCCGAGAATACCGGTTTTACTTCCCTTTACCAATGGAAATAATAAATCAAAATATTTAATACCGGTTTCCAAAATCTCCGGGCGTTCGCCTTTTTTATT
>JADFYE010000038.1 GCA_015233195.1 Candidatus Omnitrophota bacterium | reverse complement strand
TGATTTCGTTTCCGTAAAGTTTTATATTTAGAGTACAAGAGGAGTTGCATAATGAAAAGAATTTTTGGTTTATTGATATGTGTCATATTCTTCAATCCAGGCTTCTCTTTTAGTCAAGAAACCAAAACTAATGCATTATTTCCCATTCCTTTAGCTACTTATCAAAAAGTCCGGCTTTATCCTCAAAACACTCTTCCTGCAACATGTTTAGATGGTGATCTGATCATGTTAAACGAGACGTCTGGTTACAACCTATATTTGTGCAGTCAGGCAGTTTGGATATCTATAGAAAGCGGAGGAAATATCTGGGTAGAGAATGAAATTAAAGATGTACATGGCACTACTATACAAAAGGTGGTTTCATTAAAAGACCCGACCTGGGAAGTGGGTATTGGTACTACGAAAATTATAGCAGGTAAAATGACAGTAGATGGAATTATTAGGACTACCCGTGATGTTGGCGGTCAATATTATGTTGGAAATGAAGCAGGTATATATGATATTTGTAGTGAAAGTGAATACAAAGGGATTATTGGTCTAAGAGGAATTAGAATTTCTGAACATAAAGCGGGTTTTCAGTTTGGAGAAAATGGACCATTAATGTTTGATTTTGAAGATCAAGGTTTCAGTATAGGAAATACTAATCCAAAAATGATGTTTCATATTGGTGATGAAGATATTGGTAATTTAGCCAGCAGTGCTAATTGGAGTTATAATAGCGGGATTTTACTAGGAAATGGAGGAGACGGGTTTTTCTTTGGATTTCAAAAACCAAGCGGTTCTACCTATGACGCAACTTTTCTTTGGGGGGATGAATCTGTAAATAGTTTAAAATTTGTGGGATCGCATACTAATACGCTTAATGAAGTTATGACTTTAACTTCAGCAGGCAATGTAGGTATTGGTACATCAGAACCTCAAGTGAAATTAGATGTTAATGGCGGGGTAAGAGTTCTAAGCGAGTATAAATTTAATAATATAAAAGACATGGGGATGTCTTTTGATGCAGGTTCAAATCAATTGTTTCTGCATAATAATGATTTTTCATTATCAAAATTCAATCCTTCACGATATTTTGTGATTAATACTGATAAAGTTGGTATTGGAATTGAAACTCCGGTGGTAACATTGGACATTGGTGGTGATATGAAAGTTGGACCTCATTCAAATTGTGCTTCTCAGTATAAGGGGGTTGTTAGATATAAATCAAATTCAGATCATAATACACCACAGATTGAATATTGTAATGGAGTTAACTGGCTTATAGTACGACAGCACTATAGTGTTCTTCCTGGAACAGTATGCGGGGTTAATATTTATGATGATCAGAATCCGTATAGTACGTCGAATGTTAATGTTTACTGTGATTTGGGAACAAGTGATGAGAGCACCTTTTGTAAAAAACAGTTTCCACCGCTAGTTAGAAATTTATCTTTAGATGCCCCAGCTCATAATTATAATTACACTATTTGTGTTACGTCGGGGGGTATATGAAAATATATAAGCACATATTTCAATATAGTATTTTGTTTATAGTATTATATTTTTGCGTAACAGTAGTTTATGCACAAACCAAAGAATTAAAAAATTATTACACTTCTTCTTCTGGGGTATACCAAAAAATCCATCTTGAGCCGTACGCTAATGGTGCTTTACCTACAACTTGTGTGGCAGGTACTATGGCTGTAGAAAGACCTGCTGTTACTCCGGGAGATTTGGTTTTAAAAATTTGTGATGCTGCTAATGTATGGCAAAACGTTATTACTAGTGAGAGATTTTGGAAACAACAGAATGATGTGGTTCAGTTACAAGAACCGAGTCGTATAGTCGCGTTTGGCTATGCTTACGTGGATGATAGAGTGAAATTACAAATTAACGGTAAAGTTGCAACAACGCAGAATGCTGAAAATGGTCATGGTGGGCTTAATTATGTGGTAGGTAATAAAGCTGGGTTATGGGATACCAATATTGCAGAGGTAATCGGTATACGTGGATATACGGTTTCAGATGGAATTGATTATGATTCTCGTAATAGCAGCACTCATGGCGGTTTACAACTGGGACAGGATGGACCAATAATTTATGGTATTTCTGATGGCGGGCAGACTGGACGGATTGGTATAGGTAATACAGAGCCGGCTGTACTTTTACATTTAGGTGATGCTGATGCGAGATATATGAGTACTTTAATGAAAGATCCGCTGACAGCTGCTGCATATAATAAAGGTTTGTTGATTGGTAAGGCTGGTTATGGGTTATATTTGGGTACAAGAAGTAAAACTAACGGTCATGACGCGATTGTTATGTGGGGAAATGGTCAGAGTAAAAAATTACATTTTGCTAAACCTAAAGATATATCACACGTTGGCTGGAGAATGGATGATAGTATGACCTTAACTGCTGATGGAAAAGTTGGAATTGGTTTTTCTGCACCTGAAAATCCAAAATCTGCTTTAGATGTTAATGGTGATATTAGTGTAAACGCAGTTTTGTCACCTGCTACTGTTTTTTTGAATACTGGGTATGGCTTAGGTGCGCCTTCTACAGGCATGTTTGGTATTGCAAAAACTGATGGATTTCCTACTTCCATTCGTAATAGTAAGTTATTATATAAAATAAATAATTCTGATATATTATCTATAGTTTCTACAGGAAATCTATTCGATTCTTCAGCTCCTAACATAGGTATTGGTACAATTGTTCCCCAATCAACGATTGATGTTTCTGGAGGTGTTAAAGTTGGTAAAACCGGAGGTTATAATCCGGATACTGGTGTAGCTTGTAATGAAGATACTAAAGGGGCTATACGGTATTATGATTTCGACCCTATTAAAGAAATTCAAATTTGTAATGGGGTGAGTTGGGATGCTTTACCTGCTATGGCATGGTCTAAAGGAATGCCTTGTGGTTTTTGGACAGATGATCCTTTGGCTGGTAAGGCTGTGGTTAGTTGTAAAGACAAAGCAAATATAAAAAATGATGGTTGCCCTACTGACAAAGGTTTTCTCAGAGCTGGAGGTACCTATCCTAGTGGAAAAGAATTTTATATGTGTATTTGTAATGACACGAGCTTATGTAATTTGTAAAGGTAGGTTATATGTATAGAAAACTTATAATATTTTTGGTTTTTATTTTTGAAGTGTTAAGTTTTAATGTTTTTGCCGGCACTTTAAAATTTAATACTTCACTTTCTTTTCCTAATGGGTTTTATCAAAAAATGAACTTAGTTCCATTCCTCGCTACTGATTCAACTCCTAATCCTTGTCCTGCAGGTATGATGTTCATTAAACAGCAAGCAGGTGTACCAGTAACTTATGCTTTGTATATTTGTGATGGTACAGGGACAGCTAGTGTTATATCAGGCAGCGGGAATTTGTGGCAGGATCCTATTGCCGTAACCAATCCATATTCTTCAGACGTTGGTAAGTCTTTGAGTTTGATAAATGATTATGATCATGCTTTTTGGCGGCAAATTGGAATTGGAGCAACGCCAGATTCAAGTTCAACAAAGATAAAATTTTTAATTGATGGTGCTATTTCCACCACTCAGGTAGGATCTGCAACAAATACAGCAGCCACAAATTATGTAGTTGGAGATGATTCGCTTCTTTTCGATGGTAATATTCCTAATGTGGTTGGTATTAATGGTAGAACGTATAGTGCTTCTAGTGATTATTCAAAACAAGGCGGATTTGAGTTAGGTGCTGGCGGGGAATTTGTATTTGGAAAAGGGGGAAGAATTTCAATAGGAAGAAAAAATGATAAACCAAATTATACTCCTACAATGCTTTTACATTTGCATGATCAATATGCTGGAAAAATGAATGATTTAGGGTCTGGGAATTTTACAGATTATTCTGGTGGATTGTTATTTGGGTTAGAAAATGGAGGAGATAATCAAGGATTTTATGCTGGGATAAATACTTCTACAAATGATGCGTATATTGCTTGGAGACGGGATGATAATACTCCGTTTTTTAAATTTAAAAATTTTATAAAAAGTCCTGCAACAAATACTGATATCATGCAATTCAATTGGGGTAGCGATGATTCGTATAGTGGTAATGTTAGTATTGGTACTTCGAAAATTGTTGAACGTTTAACTGTTGGTGGAGAGATTAGGGGGCAATCAGGAGAGCCTGCGGATAATAATGCTAATGTTGGATATGGTTTTACTAATAAAGGTGGTACAGGCATGTTTTCTATCGGGGATAGTGCAATCAATTTTGCAGTAGATGCTAATCCTATATTAAAATTAAGATATGTACAAAATGATGATGGGGTAGAAGAGGCAAGAGCAGGGGTTGGGTTAGGTGGTGAGCCGGTAACCAAGTTAGATGTTAATGGGGAAATTAAAGTTAGTTGGGTTGACGATGAACACCGCATTTGTGCTTTGGGAGCAATACAATATTCGGGAAATAAAATGGAAGTATGTGTAGCAGATGGTCCCAATCATGTATGGGAGCCATTACCATATGTTAACACAAAGTTTCAGAAAGGTATGCATTGTGGGCAAGTATCAGCTTCTGAACTAGATACTGCAAGTTGTCAGCCTCCTGATTATTATACAGGAATGGTGCCGTGCCGTGGGACTTCAATTGCAACTGCGTCTATACCTCATCCACCGGGTCATTGTCCATCCAATCCTAATATTATTTGGACGTTTAATTGTCCGGCAAATTTTATAATTGCTGGTGGAGCTTATTCAGGCGATACAAATCATGATTATAAATGGTTTTTTACCTGCGTTTGTACTAATAATGATGGATGTTAATTAGTGACAGGCACCAATTAAATTGCGCTTATAAAAATATGTTGTAAATTAAAAAAATTCTGTATAATAAATAACCTTTCAATCCTTCAATTTTCAGAATAACGTAATCTCGCCTTGACAAATATCTCAAAATGAGATAGACTTTTAATAGAAAGAGTGATGGATGCATATTATTTCTAGAAAAGCTTTGAAAGATTTTTGGGAGAAACATACGGACAGTGAGCTCCCGCTGAAAACTTGGTTTAGAATTATTAAGGGATCAAAATATGCGTCTTTTAACCATTTGAAGGCGACATTTAGTACGGCAGATAAGGTTGGAGATAAAATCGTATTTAATATCGGCGGCAACAAGTACCGTTTAGTCGCAGTCATTCATTTTAATTATGGAAGAGTTTATGTGCGTCATGTTCTGACGCATCAGGAATATGATAAAGGAGGATGGAAAAATGGTTAATATAATGGATGCGCCCGTCTTAAAAAAGTCATGGCCAAGTGTAGAAGACTATCTTTCTATTCATAATAAAAGGGATTATGATTTAGCGGTTAATATGCTAAACCGATTGCTTGATGAAGTAGGGGATAATGAAAAGCATCCTTTATATAGTTTTTTGGAGGTTTTAGGGATCGTCATTGAAAATTATGAAACGGAACATTATGAATTGGATGGGGCTTCAGGGGTTGATGCGCTTAAATATCTTATGCAGGAACATAATCTTCACCAGGATGACCTTCCTGAGATAGGCTCACAAGGAGTTGTGTCAGAGATATTAAACGGTAAACGGCGTTTGAATATTGGACAAATACAAAAATTAGGCGCGCGATTTAAAGTAAGCCCAGCAGTTTTTTTGGATAATAAATAGCATAAATAGCCTCCGTCCCTATTTATGCTATTTATATTCTTGCCTAAACCCTCATTTATGATGTATATTTAATAAGTACACCAAATAATAATCATAATGGAGATTGAAATATGTTTAAGCGTATTTTTATTGCTATTGGTATTTTCTATGTATTGACTGGAGCAGTTTTGGCTGGTCAAGTGCAATTAAATACTTATTATCCAGCGCCTTTAGGTACTTACTTAAGGATGCGTTTGTTTCCTACCACTGAAGCCGAACTTCCGGTTCCGTGCTTGCCTGGTACTTTAGGCGTGGTTGAAACTAAAATCG
>JADFYE010000037.1 GCA_015233195.1 Candidatus Omnitrophota bacterium | reverse complement strand
TAGCCAATGCTTGTTTGTTTTTAGCCTCAGATATGGCTGATTACATTACTGGGCAGGTGATTATCGTTGATGGGGGGATGGCAATGTAACGATAAAATAAAGTGAAAACAAGTAACCAATTTATGGTTAAAGAAGGAGGCTACTAAATGGCAGTTGAAGAAAAAATCAAATCGATTATTGCGGAACAACTTGGCGTGAAAATTGAAGAAGTAACACCTGAAGCATCATTTATTGATGATCTGGGCGCTGATTCTTTGGACACAGTAGAGTTGATTATGGCGTTAGAAGAAGAATTCAACGTGGAAATTCCAGATGAGGATGCTGAAAAGATGACCACTGTTGGCGATGCTATGAAATATATTAAGGAAAAGTCTCCAAAAGCGTAACTTTGTTACGACTTCTCTATTAACTCAGACCTCGGCATTCGCCGAGGTCTCTGTATATTAAGAATATGACTAAAAAACGCGTAGTGATTACAGGTATGGGAGTGGTTTCTCCGGTCGGAAGCGGCGTGGAGAAATTTTGGCAAGCTTTATTAGAGGGAAAAAGCGGGGTGGGACCGATAACGACGTTTGATGTTACTCATTATCCGACCAGATTTGCTGCTGAAGTTAAAGATTATAATGCGGAAGAACATTTTAATCCCAAGGATGCACGCAATAAAGCCAAGTTCGTTCAATATGCGATCGTTGCTACACGGGAAGCTTTAAAAAATGCAAATTTGGATATCCGTACTGGTATGGATCCAGACCGGGCTGCAGTTTTAATCGGGTCTGGTATAGGAAGTATTCATTCTTGTGAAGTCGAGTACGGAAAATATTTAGAGAAGGGTCCGGATCGGATCTCTCCGCATTTTATTCCACGGGTTATTTTAAATGAAGCAGCTGGTCAAGTTTCAATGGATATAGGCGCGACTGGATTTGCTACTTGTGTTACCACTGCTTGCGCTACAGGTACTAATGCGGTGGGCGATGCAATGCGGTTTTTACAATACGGCGACGCTGATGTAATTGTTGCCGGAGGAACTGAAAGTGCAACTACTATTTTAGGGTTAGGCGGGTTTTGCGCTTTAAAGGCTTTATCTGAACGTAATGATGATCCGCAAAAAGCATCCCGTCCTTTTGATAAAGACCGTGATGGTTTTGTCATGGGTGAAGGCTGCGGGGTTTTGGTTATGGAAACGTTAGAACACGCGCAAAAACGCGGTGCTAAAATTTTGGCTGAATGTGTAGGTTATGGTCGGACCTCAGACGCGTATCATATTACTGCTCCGCATCCGGAAGGAACCGGGGCGGTAAAAGCAATGAAGAACGCGATCCAAGACGCTGGTTTGACTATAAATGATATTTCTTATATTAACGCGCACGGGACATCGACTCAAATGAATGACAAAGTCGAGAGTTTAGCGATCAAAAAATTGTTTGGTGAGCAGGCATATAAAATTCCGGTCAGTTCAACGAAATCTATGACCGGACATTTGTTGGGTGCTGCCGGCGGCATCGAACTCATTATTTGTATTATGGCTATCCGGGACGGCATTGTTCCTCCGACGATAAATTATACTACTCCTGATCCGGAATGCGATTTGGATTATGTTCCGAATGTGGCGCGTAAAGCTGAAGTTAAAGTTGCGATGTCCAACTCATTAGGTTTCGGCGGACATAATGCGACTGTGGTTGTTAAGAGATACGAATAATAATACGAGGCAAAATGTGTAGGGGCACGATACTTCGTGCCCGTTTAAAAAGGATAAGTTATGAAATCTTATAAGATTGCAGTTATTCCAGGTGATGGCACTGGTCCGGAAGTGGTTAATGAAGGTCTGAAAGTTATGGACGCTGTTGCCAGTAAATGCGGGTTTAAATACGAAAAGACTATTTTTGATTTTGGCGGCGAACGCTATTTGCGTACTAAAGAAGTTTTGCCAGCATCAGCAGTGTCTGATCTGCAGAAATTCGATTCGATTTTCTTAGGCGCGATCGGTCATCCGGATGTAAAACCTGGTATTTTGGAAAAAGGCATTTTGTTAAAATTACGTTTTGATTTGGATCAATATATAAATTTACGTCCAGTACAGCTTTATGATGAACGTTTTTGTCCTCTTAAAAATAAAAAACCTGAAGATATAAATTTCACTGTAATTCGTGAAAATTCTGAAGGTTTGTATAAAGGTATGGGCGAGTTTCAGAATAAAGGAACACCAGAAGAAGTTGCAATTCAAATTTCATATAACACCCGTAAAGGTGTGGAACGTTGTATCCGTTATGCTTTTGAATACACTCGTAAATATGGAAAACGTAAACAGTTGACTCTTTGCGGTAAGACTAATGTTTTAACGTATGCGTTTGATTTATGGGAAAGAACTTTTAATGAGGTTGGATTAGAATATCCAGACGTAAAAAGAGAATATACTCACGTTGATGCGACAACTATGTGGTTCGTAAAGAATCCAGAATGGTTTGATGTTATTGTTACGGATAATATGTTCGGTGACATCATTACTGATTTAGGGGCTATGATTCAAGGCGGTATGGGTATTGCTGCAGGCGGTAATATTAATCCGAACGGCGTATCAATGTTTGAGCCTATTGGTGGATCAGCTCCGAAATATACGGGATTAAATGTTATTAATCCTTTAGCAGCGATCTGCGCTGCAGGTATGATGTTAAAAGAAATCGGTGAAGCAAAAGCCGGTGATATGATTGAAAAATCAGTGCGTACAGTTGTGACCACAAAAATGGCAGATTTGGCAGCAAAGAAAATGGGATACTCCACGACGGAAGTGGGAGATCTGGTTGTCAAATATATTTAGGAAAAGAAAAAAATGAAAAAGTATAATGTTTGTATTGTTGGTATTCGAGGTGCTGTAGGAAATTGCATGTTTGAAACTTTGAAAGAACGCAACTTTCCAGTCGGAGAATTACGTTTGTTATCACAAAACCCGTCTGAAGCTAATCGTAAATACGAGATTAATGGCAAAGAAGTTAAATTAAGCCTGCTTACTCCTGATGCTTTCAAGGGCATGGATATTGGTTTATTCTCACCTGGTGCAGATATCAGTGCAGAATTCGCTCCGCATGCTGCAAAAGCTGGATGCGTGGTAATTGATAATACCAGTTTTTTTCGTATGCACGACGATGTTCCATTGGTTGTGCCTGAAGTAAATCCTGAAGATATTCGTAAACATAAAAATATTATTGCTAACCCGAATTGTTCAACGATACAAATGGTAGTAGCTTTGAAACCTTTGCATGATTATGCCAAGATCAAACGGATTGTGGTTTCAACTTACCAGGCTGTATCAGGCGCTGGCGCTGAAGCTGTTGAAGAATTACGTAATCAGATAAAAGGCGATATGACAGTAAAGAAATTCCAATATCAGATCGCTCAGAATTTGATTCCGCAGATTGACGTGTTTGTTCCGAATTTCTATACGAAAGAAGAAATGAAAATGGTCAATGAGACCAAGAAGATCATGGGTGATAATTCAATTCAATTAACTGCTACTTGTGTGCGTGTTCCAGTTTTTGGAGCGCATTCTGAAGCAGTTAATATTGAAACTGAAAAGAAGATTACCCGTGCTAAAGCGATTGAGCTTTTATCGAAAGCCCCAGGCGTTACAATCATGGATGATGTATCAAAGAGTATTTATCCAATGCCTTTATTTATCGAGGGAAAAGATGATACTTTTGTAGGTCGGATCCGTGAAGACGAAAGCATCCCGAACGGTTTAAATTTGTGGGTGGTTTCAGATAATTTGCGAAAAGGTGCAGCTTTAAACGCTATACAGATCGCCGAGAAAATGATCGAAATGAAGCTGATCTAACTAATGCGTGTTATAAAGATAACCATTGAATATGACGGTACTAAATTTAGCGGATGGCAAATGCAAGCTAAAGGGTTTCGTACTGTTCAAGGCGAGATTGAAGAAGCTTTAAATAAAATATTCAAAAAACGCATTGTGATATTAGGTTCAGGTCGCACTGACAGCGGTGTTCATGCTTTAGGTCAAGTCGCTCATTTCAGAATAGATTCGCCACTCTCGCTTGAAAAACTTCATAAAGCACTTAACGGAAACTTGCCGCAGGATGTTGTCATTACTAAACTCGAAGAAGTAGATAATGATTTTCACGCTCAGTATAGCGTGAAACGCAAGACCTACCGTTACACCATATTAAACCGTGATATCCGCAGCGCTATTAATCGGAATTTCTGTTTATTATATCCTTACAAATTGAACGTTAAGCTTATGCGTTCTGAAGCCAAATGCCTGGTCGGTAAACATGATTTTAAATCATTCCAAAACCAGGATATAAGTCGTAAAGACGAGAGTTCAGTCCGTACAGTAAAAGCTTTAACAATAAAAAAAGATGGAGATATAATAACCATTGATATTACTGCGGATGGTTTTCTTTACAAGATGGTTCGTAATATTGTAGGTATTCTTTTAGAAGTAGGATCAGGAAAACTTCCTAAGGGAATTGTTAAACGTGTACTTACTCAAAAAGACCGCACTACTGCTCCTGCCAACGCGAAAGCTCACGGCTTAACCCTATTAAAAGTAGAGTATTAAAGACATTTTTGAACAGTCCGTTTAAACTCATATGTAAATATTGCATAATACTAATTATATATGGCATACTTTTTATATGAAAAATAAAGGGGGGCACCCAATTAAAAGATGCATTAGTTTATTTGTAATATTTTGTTTTATATTAAATCTTATACTGCCTAGTATAAGTTACAGTCAAGTCATGTCTGCTCCCACAGTGTCGTCTAATATCACTGTTCCATTATTAGTCAAAGGTTTAATTTTAGATCCTCAAGACCCTTTCAAATTTAATTTTATTGTTGATACGGGGAGCAATGGTTTTAATAAAGAGCAGGTGACACAAGAGGCTCAGCGTCTTATTAATTATTTTTTTGCTGGTTTAACAGTTCCTAAAAAAGATCTTTGGGTAAACCTTTCTCCAACTGAAAAAGATAGGATTATTCCTGAGTTATTGGGGCAGACTGAATTAGGCAGGGATATGTTGACACAGGATTATATTTTAAAACAGATTACTGCGGATTTATTAAATCCGAATAATGAAATTGGTCAGAAATTTTGGGATAAAGTTTATAAACAAACTTATGAAAAATTTGGTAAAACTGATATTTCGACTGAATCATTGAGCAAGGTTTGGATTATACCCGAGAAAGCAGAAATATATGCGGATGGTAACAAAGCGTATGTGATTGGCGCGCATTTGAAAGTAATGATGGGGGAGGAATATTTAGCTGGTGGTAGCCCCGTAAAATCGCTACGCGATCACGGGGTTAATAATAATCATATACTATCTGCACAAACAGCACTTATGAAAGAGATTATTATCCCGGTGTTAGAGCAAGAAATTAATCAAGGAAAAGATTTTGTGCTGATCCGGCAGATTTTTAATTCTTTGATATTAGCGCGTTGGTATCGAGATTATGTTTTGAACTCAGCTATTCAGAAATACTATGTTGACAAAAATAAAATAAGCGGGATTAATCTGGAAAATAAAAATATTAAAGACGAAGTATATGCCCAATATTTAGCGCAATTTAAAAAAGGAGTATTTGAATTTATTAAAGAAGACTATGACGCGGCGAGTCAAAAAGTAATACCTCGTAAATATTTTTCCGGAGGTATAACTGAGGTAATGGATTTCGCTATGGTTGTTAAGCCTAATCCCGGCTCAGTGCCTAGACCATCCGGTCAATTGGTAAATGTAAGAGTTGGTGCTGGCGATCCAGGAGCGGTTATTCCAGGTATGGTGGGATCACGGAAATTTAATGTGAAGCGGGTAATTGATGAGGCTTTTGATGAATTATACGTTCAAGATGGCGTAGAAATTGTGGAATTGAATACTAATTTTTTAAATCGGCTTCAACGCAATTTACATGAAAGAGGGGTAGATTTAATTATCGGAAAAATTAAAGAATTTTTATTAAAAACCTCAGGTTATCCTGTACAAGGTAATGTTTCAAAACCGTCTAAATTAATTTATGGTGCGTCAGGTTCAACACCTAAAGCGGTTATTTATGGACTTTCCAAAATATTTAACATGGATTCTGCTGATACTATTGAACTTGATTTATATCCTTTATATTCGCCAGTGGCTGTGGAAGCAGAAAAGAAGCAAAAATTGGAAGCAGAATTAGAATTGATTGATAGTGTGTTTGCGTCGGTTATAAAGATAAATGAACCATTGAGATTATATTTACAATCAATAAGTAATTTAATAAAGCGTAGAGTTAATGAAAAAGGGGTTTACGCGTTTGCAATATTGAGGGATAAGTTAAGAAGATTAACTGCAGCTGCTGATTCTACCAATAATAATTTTCTAGAAATTTTTGGATTGTCAGATATTTCGGATGAACAAATTCAGGCTTTGGAACAATTGCTGCGGGGAGAGATTTTGTTTGGGTTAAGCGAGCATAGTTCTGATGTCCAGAGTGAGAAGGAAGATGTATTTCGCACTGAATGGCGTATGAAACTGATGGATGCTTTACCGGATAAAACTAAATTTTTCAATACACTAAAAGTCTATTTTGATACAACCCAGCGGCTGGAAGCTTTGGAAAAAACTCATGGAGATCATTCAACAGTTAAGTTTTTGAAAATTGTTCAGCAAAAAGCTTATGAAGAATTACAAGAAATATTGGTTTCAATAGATGAACAAAAATTTTTTGATGGTACAAAGTTAACTACTATTGAGACCATACCAAATGCGGTAGATGCAAATGGGTTTCAAAAGGTTCAACGCACGATTGCTGAAAAAATTCGTAAATCGCAAGCCTTTGCTACTATGATGTCAGGACAATTGCAGTCGCATACGGGCGGTGCAGATTATAAATTGCTTCGAAAGCAAAGTATGGATGAAGGGGCAAAGACAAAATTTTTGGAAATGATTCCAACGTTACAAGCTTTTGCCGTTCGATTAAAAATGCGCAAGTATATTGCAGACGGGTTTTGTGATAACAAACGTAATTCTCCGACTGGAAAGTTGCGTTCTTTCAAAGTTTCAAACATGCAATTTCCTACAGCACCTCGAATACCAACAATACAAAC
>JADFYE010000036.1:515-7710 GCA_015233195.1 Candidatus Omnitrophota bacterium | reverse complement strand
CAGTTGCTAAGGGGCAGATCAGCGGATTTGGACCAGAAAGTTATATTTTAGGATTAGAAGCTTTGGCAAATATATGCTAACTCGTTTATCTAATCTTAAATCTCAATTCGTTTCACATAAAATTGACGGGTATATTGTCAATCGGGATGTGAACATTCGTTATCTTGCTGATTTTCCTGCCTCAGAGTCATGGTTTTTAGTAACTAAAAACCATGATTTTTATATTACAGACGGCAGGTATGATTTGGAAGCGAAAAAAGGTTTGCCGCGTAAAATTCAGGTTAAAATATTTACTGGATCTCGTTTTGAAGAAAGCATAAAACTGGCACATAGCCAAGGGGTTAAGGTTTTAGGATTTGATAGCCGGCATATAACGGTTTTTGAATTTTCTCAATTAGAACGCTTTGCAAAAAAAGCTAAGGTCAAGTTAAAAGCTTGTAATGGTCTAGTCGAAGAGCTCAGGGCTGTAAAGACAAAAGCTGAAGTTGACAATATTCTTCAGGCACTCAAGATCCATAAAAAAGCTTTGAAATCATTAAAACAATGGATCAAGCCTGGAGTAACAGAACAAGATGTTCTAAATAAGTTGAAGAGGTTTATAGATATTAATAATACTAATTTTTCTTTTGATAGTATTATAGCTTCCGGGTCTAATTCTTGCCTGCCGCATGCAAAAGTAACAGAGCGGAAAATTCTTGATAATGAAGCAGTTCTGGTTGATATCGGATTTGACTTTAACGGGTACAAGTCTGACTTGACACGTATGTTTGTTTTGGGTAGAATACCCGAACTTCAAAAGCAAGTAATTGAGCAGGTTCGTGAAGCTCAAGCTAGTGCTATAAGCATTATAAAAGATGGTGTTGAAGCAGCAAAAGTAGATCAAGCTGCTCGTGATCACTTGAAAAAATGCGGTTTAGCGAGATATTTTTGCCATTCAACTGGTCATGGAGTAGGGCTGGAAGTTCATGAAGCGCCTTCTTTATCAGCTAAAAGCGGTACAGTTTTAAAAGAAGGAATGGTGGTTACAGTTGAACCAGCAGTATACATACCTGGAAAATTTGGGGTTAGATTAGAAGAAATGGTTTTAGTTAAAAAGCGGGAAGGAGAATTGTTAAGTGGGAATTTCGATTAATGAAGTTAGTAACGGGTTAGGTTTAATGGTTGATGGTAATATTTTTGTGGTTGAAGATTATAGCCACGTTAAGCCTGGAAAAGGCAGCGCGTTTGTGCGGATTAAGATGCGTAATATGAAGACTCAACAGGTTTTGGAAAGAACTTTCAAGACTTGTGATAAATTAGAGGACATTCCTCTTGAAGACCGAAAAATGCAAAGTCTTTACCGCAGCGGTGATGAATACCATTTCATGGATTTGACTACATATGAAGAAAAAATTGTGCCAGTTAGTTTATTGGGGGATAGTGTAAAATTTTTGCAGGAAAATCTTGAAGTCATCGGTGTGGTTTATGATGAAAAAGTTTTAAAAATAAACATTCCTAATTTTATCATTACTGAAATAATTCAATCTGATCCAGGATTAAAAGGGGATTCATCAAAATCAAGCACTAAAGCCGCAACTATTGATACCGGAGCTACAGTTCAGGTACCTTTATTTATAAATGTAGGAGAGAAAATCAAGCTGGATACCCGTACTGGAACCTATATTGAAAGGGTAAAACAATGAACTTAAAAGAAATTAAAGATTTGATAAAGTTGATGAATGAAAATGAACTTGGTGAAGTTGAAGTTGAACAGGAAGGTTCAAAAGTTAAACTTAAGAAATTAGCAGCATCAATGCCTGCGACAGTAGCCATGCAGCCTTCATATGTTCATGCACCTGCAGCTGTAGCTAAACCAGTTGAAGCTCAGGTTGAGGCAGCTCCTGCAGCAGCGTCTAAAGATCATTTGAAGAAAATCGTTTCTCCAATGGTTGGGACTTTTTATCGAGCTCCGTCTCCGGATGTGGCGCCTTATGTTGAGGTTGGTCAAGTAGTTGAAATAGGTCAAGTGGTATGTATTGTTGAAGCTATGAAACTTATGAATGAGATCAAGTCTGAGGTTCGCGGTAAGGTGGTAGAGATCCCTGCAGAAAATGCCCACCCAGTCGAATTTGGTCAGGTTTTATTTTATATTGAACCAGTTTAAGCGAAAAGAGATCTTAAATATATGTTTTCAAAAATTTTGATCGCCAATCGCGGCGAAATTGCTTTACGTATAATCCGCGCGTGCCGGGAACTTGGAGTGCAGACTGTTGCGGTTTATTCCGAAGCTGACCGGGATTCTTTGCATGTGCGTTTAGCGGATGAAGCAGTGTGTATCGGTCCAGCTAAAAGTTCGGATAGTTATTTGAATATCCCGGCGATAATTTCAGCAGCTGAAGTTACTGACGTGGAAGCGATTCATCCGGGTTATGGTTTTTTGTCGGAGAACGCGCATTTTGCTGAAATTTGTGAGTCTTGTAAAATTACGTTCATTGGTCCGTCGCCAGAAAGCATCCGGATGATGGGCGATAAAGTTATGGCTCGTGAAACTGTGCGCAAATCCGGCGTGCCATTGACTCCGGGTTGTGAAGGTATTATTGAAAATAAAGAACAAGCCTTAGCTATTGCAAAACAAATTAAATATCCGGTTATTATCAAAGCTGCGTCTGGTGGCGGCGGTAAAGGGATGCGGGTTTGTCATAATGATGTAAGTTTGGTTAGTTCATTTATTGTGGCTCAAAATGAAGCTGAAGCTAATTTTGGAAATCCAAATGTTTACATTGAAAAATATATTGAGGATCCTCGGCATATTGAGTTTCAGATCATGGCAGACATGTATGGTAACGTGATACACTTGGGAGAGCGTGATTGCAGTATTCAACGTAGACATCAAAAATTATTGGAAGAAGCTCCGTCGCCGGCATTGACTCCGGAATTACGTAAAAAGATGGGTGATGCTGCGGTTAAAGCAGCAAAAGCAGCTAATTATAAAAGCGTAGGTACAATAGAATTTTTACTGGATAAAAATGGTGATTTCTTTTTCATGGAAATGAATACTCGTATCCAGGTAGAACATCCGGTGACTGAAATGGTGACTGGTATTGATCTGGTAAAAGAACAGATTAAGATCGCTTGTGGAGAAAAATTGAGTTTAACTCAGGAAGATGTTATTATTAGAGGTGCGGCTATTGAATGCCGGATCAATGCTGAAGACCCTGATAAAAATTTTATGCCGTCTCCAGGGACTATTGAACATTTGAATCTTCCAGGTGGAAATGGCGTTAGATTAGATACACATATTTATCCGGGATACCGGATCAGTCCTCATTATGATTCGATGGTGGCTAAGTTGATCACTTATGGTCGCAATCGTAGTGAGGCGATCGCGATCATGAATCGCGCGTTGCAGGAATTTTATATAAGTCCGATTAAAACCACTATTCCTCTGCATTTGAAGATAATGAATCATCCGTCTTTTATGCAGGGTAAAGTTTCAACTCATTTTCTAGAAAAGTTCATGAAAGACGGCCACGAAGCCCAATAGTCATGGAAGAAAATAATAAAGAAATCGGTACTGTCCAAGTGGATAAAAATGTTTTAGCTCAAGTCATCCGGCTTGCAGTAGCTAAAATCGACGGCGCTCGTCTATATCAAAGTACTGGATTAAGTTTGTATTTCAAAAACCTGGTTGATAAATTCAAAGCTGAAGGAATTACAATCAGAGTTGATCCCCCCAACAATTTAAGTCTAAAAGTAAATCTAGAAGTGCGTTACGGTTTGAACGTTAACGATACTGCCAAGCAAGTCCAGAATCAAATTAAAGAAGACATTCTTAAGCTTATAACTATAAATATAAAATCGATTGATATTCGGGTGCGGAGTATCGAAAGGGGGAGTATTAAATGAAATTTTTTATGAGATTGGCAGTTCTGTTCTATGTCACGCTCGTGCTGTTTTTGGGCGCGTTTTTGCTTTTGTTCGTCGGTAGGGTTCTGGATTTTGGGTATATAGTTAAAGTGTTGTATAAAGCTTACGCGTTTGATCAGTTCCGCTTGATCGTAGCTATCACTGCCGGAGTAATGCTTTTTATAAATTTTTTATTTTATCGATTTTGTTCAGTCAATGTCAGACGGGACAAGATCATAGCATTTGATAATCCATATGGACGGGTAAGTGTTTCATTAATGGCTTTGGAAGAATCAGCTAGACGAGCTATATTACGTTTAGATGAGATCAAAGAAGTAAAAGCTAACATTGAAGCGTCTAGATGTTGTTTGCGTTGCCGTATGAAAATTAATCTTAGTAAAGAAGTTAATATTCCTGAATTGACATCGAGGGTTCAAGCTTTAGTTCGCGATAAGATCCAAGATGCAATTGGTTTGGAAGAGAAAATAGAAGTTACTGTGTATGTGAGTAAAATACTTCCTTCGTATGTTAATCGTACTCGAGTGGAAGAAAATAAAAGCGATACTACGCCAGCGTCAGAACCAAATATTCCATTTAGAGGATACAGGATATAAGGAGAGATTATGCGCAAGATAGGTATATTGACAGGTGGTGCGGATTGTCCTGGTTTGAACTCAGTTATCAGGGCGGTGGTACGAAAAGCCATGCAAGAAGGTTTTGTTGTGACTGGTATTAAGAATGGGTGGAACGGGCTTATTGATAATGATATGAAGATATTGGATCTTCGTATGACATCAGGTATTCTAGACCGCGGTGGTACGGTTTTAGGAACCAGCCGGTTACGTCCGCCATTGTATCCGGAAAAAGAAGCCAAAGTGGTTGAGAATTTTAGACGCAGCGGTATGGACGCTATTATTGCCGTAGGCGGGGAAAACACTTTGCAGATTGCTTTAGATTTATATAAAAAACATTCCATACCTATGATTGGAGTTCCTAAATCTATTGACAATGCTTTGTGTGGAACTGATTATGCTTTTGGATTTGATACTGCAGTTAATATAGCTACCGAATGTATTGACCGTTTGCATACTACAGCGGAAAGCCATCATCGGATAATCGTTATTGAAGTTATGGGACGGTATACTGGATGGATTGCTTTGCAGGCAGGGATTGCAGGAGGCGCGGATATTATTTTAGTTCCAGAGATACCAGTTGATATTGATGAGATATGTACGTTAGTCCGTGCCCGTCATCGCAGGGGAAAGAATTTTAGTTTGATAGTTGTTTCAGAAGGCGCAAAGATCAAAGGACAAGTTGAAGTTGATAAAGAAAAACGGGATAATCACGCGCCGCATATTGGGGAGATCATTGGTAAAATAGTTGAAGATGAGACTGGATATGAGACCAGAGTAAGCGTGCTTGGGCATATTCAGCGGGGAGGTACGCCGAGCGCGTATGACCGTTTGATTGGTACGCAATTTGGAGTTAAAGCTGTAGAATTAGTAAAAGCAAATGATTTTGGCAAAATGGTAAGTTTTCACGACGGAAAAATACATTCAGTAAATATTGCTGAAGCTGTGAGCAAACATAAAGCGATTGATAAAGACTTGTTTGAGATCGCGCAGTTGTTTGCTGACTAAAATAAATTTTGTAAGTGTCTGAGTGGCAAAGTAAAGTTTAAAAAGCAAATTTTAAAAAGAAAAGTTGTAGGTATTAAGCGGACGTAGATAATTTGAGCGGGCACGGATCGTACGGTTTTATTGTACGAGAGCGAGAATTATCTTCGAGCGTAGTTTAACTCGCAGGGGTAAACAAGCGTTACGCGAAATACCGAAAACTTTTCTACAAAAATTTGCTCCAAAAAATATAAATATTAGGATTAATAGTATGTTAGAAAAATTAAAGAAAATTTGTGATGAGTCGGTTCGAGTTAAGACTGCCGCATTTGCAGATAACGAGCAAAATATTCTGCGCCTAGTTGAGGTGATTATTAAAGCTCTGCGTACCGGTAATAAAATTTTATTTTTTGGAAATGGCGGTTCAGCTGCTGATTGTCAACATCTGGCTGCAGAGCTGGTCGGGCGTTTTCAAAAAGAACGGATTGCTTTACCTGCCATAGCTTTGACTACTGATACTTCCATACTGACTGCAATAGGCAATGATTACGGTTTCGACGCTATATTCGAACGTCAAATTGATGCCTTAGGTGTTAAAGGTGATGTGGCTATCGGTTTATCTACCAGCGGTAATTCAAAAAATGTTATACGCGCGATTGAAAAAGCTAAAGCCAAAGGTTTGCTTACAGTTTCAATGACCGGACGTGACGGCGGAAAACTCAAATCTATGACTGATATAAGTATTTTAGTTAAATGCGAAAATACCGCGCGAGTGCAGGAAGCTCATATATGCATTGGTCACGCGATTTGTGAACTAGTGGAAAATGAGTTTTAATAAAAATGGATACTTCAAATAAAATTTTATCTGCTAAGAGTTTAAAAAGCAAACTGGCTGCTTTAAAAAAGGCTGGGAATACGATCACGTTTACTAACGGTTGTTTTGATATTTTGCATTTTGGGCATGTTACTTATTTGGAAAAAATTAAAAAGGCGGGGCGGGTTTTAGTTATTGGGGTTAATAGCGATAAGTCAGTTAAATCGATTAAAGGGTCTAACCGTCCCATAATCGCACAGGACGGGCGTGCCCGTTTATTGGCGGGTTTGGAATGCGGAGATTTTGTTACTTTTTTCGACGAGGATACCCCTCAGAATTTAATTGAATTTCTTAAACCGGATGTGTTGATCAAGGGTGCGGATTGGAAGGGTAAGACTGTGGCTGGGGCAGATGCGGTAAAAAAAGTAGAATTTGTAAAATACGAAGATGGTTTTTCGACCACGAATATTATAAAGAAAATATTGTCTTGTGAAAGTTAAGATAGATAGTTCCATTGTTAGAGTAATAGACGCGAATTTAAATCGGGCTAAAGAAGGTATTCGAGTTTGTGAAGATGTTTGTCGTTTTGTATTAGATGAACCTGCATTGAGTAAGCAATGTAAAGATATTCGGCATAAATTGAATTTGGTGGTGGAAAAGTTAGGTCCCGTCGTATTAGTAGGGGGACGGGATGCTGACAAAGATGTGGGCAAGCCTTCGTCTAAAACTGAAATGGTTAGAACCAAGATCGCGGATATTTTTTACGCGAATTGTCAGCGGGTAAAAGAATCAGTAAGAGTGTTAGAAGAGTTTTTTAAATTGATTGATAAAAAATCAGCGCAAGAGCTGAAAAATATACGGTATCAAGTGGATGGCTTTG
>JADFYE010000036.1:0-432 GCA_015233195.1 Candidatus Omnitrophota bacterium | reverse complement strand
ATGAAGAATTGTTTCGGATAGTGCAATTGTCCGTCGAGAATGGTGTAGACGTGTTGCAGTTGCGAGATAAGGTTTCGGACGCGAAAAAGGTGTTGGAATTTTCGAAGAAGATTGTAGAATATGTAAATCACAAACTGCTCTTTATAGTTAATGATCGTATTGATATCGCAATGTTAAGCGGAGCTGATGGTGTGCATGTTGGGCAAGAAGACATAACAGTGTCTGATTGCCGCAAGCTGGCAGGAAAAGATTTTATCATAGGCGTTTCAGCGCAGAAATTGGCGCATTGTAGAGCCGCAGAAAATGAAGGCGCGGATTATATTGGTTTGGGACCAGTCTTTAAGACAGCGACCAAACCGGATAGTTCGCCGATGAATTCGCAATTATTAGCGGATGTCAGTCGGGAAATAAATATTCCAGTTTTCGCAATTG
>JADFYE010000035.1 GCA_015233195.1 Candidatus Omnitrophota bacterium | reverse complement strand
CTGGTCATGAGGGTTTATGTGCGGCATTTAAAGATTTTAAGTTTTTGGATAATGATCAACAGATTGCTGATTACACCAAGAATGATTTAGTCGAGACGGACAAAGTAGTTATCAAAAAAGTTTGGATGGATACAAAACGTAAGAATAAAAAAGACGAGATCATGGCGTCAGCAGCAGGGGTAATGGATAAGATTAAAGAATTCAAGCCGGATCTGGTTTTTCTCGGAGATGATAATGCGACTAATTATGTCGGTGCTCAGCTTATAGACACTAAAACTCCAGTAGTTTTTTGGGGAGTGGATTTAACTCCTATGAAATATGGATACATTGATTCTATGGATCATCCTGGGCACAATATTACCGGAGTTTATCAGTCAGGGTATTACAAAGATTGTATGGTTAATCTAAAGAAACTTTATCCAAATATTAAAACTTACGCGATTTTATCAGATGATTCTGAGACAGGCAGGGCTAAAGCTGTAGCAGTTACCAAAGATGTTGCAGAGGGTGGTTTAGGTTTAGAGTTGGTAGATACAGTTACAACTAATTCTTTTTCAGAATGGAAAACTAAAGCTTTAGAACTTCAAGATAAAGTAGATGCGTTTTTTATCCCAACACATGCTTCGCTTAAAAATGAAGAAGGAAAGCCAGTTGATATGATGGAAGCTGGAGCATGGTATATCAAAAATATTAAAAAACCAGAAGCAGTTCCGGAAAAACATATGGTCAGAGAAGGCATGCTTTTGACTGCGGATGATTCAGGTTATAAACAAGGATATGAAGCTGTACGTATGGCGGATATGATTTTGCATGGCAAGAAAAATCCGGCTGATATTGCGGTAGTAGCACCGTCTAGAGGTGCAATCATAGTTAATAAAAAACGGGCGCAAATATTGGGTTTGGATCTTACTGATAAAACTTTTATTGAGGAATATGTGGAAAATTCGTTGGCTTTAGATAAGTATCCGCAATAAGCAAATGAAATTCCCCTCCCCTTGTGGGAGGGGCTTGGGGAGGGGTTTTATGTCAATTCGTAAGAAATTAGTCTTTGCTATTTTAATCACGGTTACTTTGGTTATTGGCATATTTGAGTTGGTGAACTTGAATATACAGAGGAAGAAATTGGTTTCAGATTGGGAAGCTGATTTCTCTTCTATAATGTTAAGGCTCTCTGCGATCCTTCCTCAGCCAGTGTATGATTTTACTATTTATCAGATCAATAAAATTGTTGAAGCAGAAATGTCTAATAAGGGTGTAACTGATTTGGTTATTGTTGATCCTAAAGACGGGATTATCGCAGGATTATCTAAGGATAAAAATGGGAAGCTGGTAAAAACTAAAGAATTACCAAAATCCACAGATTTTCAGACTGCTGATATTACATATGGTTCTAAAAATCAAATATTAGGTAAAATTTTGCTTTATGAAGATGATACTTTTTTGTTTCAGTTAATAAACAAGTTGACGTTGACGTCAATTATTCAAGTTATATGTTTAAACCTTATTATTGCAGGGTTAGTTTGGTTTTTAGTTAACGCTATAATCCGTAAACCATTAGTAGTTATGATGGAAAAATTAAAAGAAGGAGAGGGCGATCTGACCAAGCGGATGGATGATAGCGGTAAAGATGAAATAGCCGAGGTAGCAAAATGGTTTAATGTTTTTATTGAAAAGATTGAAGGAATAGTTCGTAAGATTAATACTGCAGGTAATGAAATAGCTTCTTCATCCACTCAAATTAGCGCTTCTACGAATGAGCAGGCAGTAGGCAGCACAGAACAATCTGCTGCAGTAAATCAAGCATCGACTACGGTTAAGGAATTGGCAGTAACAGCGTCTCAGATTGCGCAGAACGCTGAGAATGTGGCTAAAGTAGCAGAGCGGACTATGGCTGGTATGCAGGAGATCAATTTACGGGTCGAGGGAACAGCTAAGAAAATTTTGGCTTTAGGCGATAAATCGCAGGCGATAGGTAATATTACAAAATTGATTGATGGTATAGCGGCACAGACGAATTTATTAGCTTTAAATGCTGCAATTGAAGCCGCGCGCGCTGGAGAAGCTGGACATGGTTTTGCGGTAGTTGCGCAGGAAGTACGTAAATTAGCTGAGTACCTTGTTTAACTTGAACGACTATCCCTTCAATCTTTTCCACAAAAAGATTAAACCAGTGCGCCAGACTACCTACCTCATCCTTAGTCTGAACGTCAATCCGCTTGGTCAAATCAGCGTCTCCAGTAGCAATTTCTTTTAACCGCGACTCAACCTTATGCATTGGCTTAAAAAGTATCTTAGATACAAAACTAATCAAAATAATACTAATCACTACCATAAGCAAAGAAAATAACATTGACCAATACATAAACGACATCACAGTCCGGTTTTTCACCGACTGTGGTCGTCATACAAATAACCCAATCCCAAGGTTCATATTTTTCAAATACATACCATTTAGGAACCCCTTTATAAACATACTCAAAACTTCCGCTTTTGGTTTTCTTAAACATATCCAAAACTGATTTATCAAATATCTGTTGACCTAATTCAAGAGTAGGATGAACCACAACATCTCCTGAGCTCTTAATAACAAAAGGATAAAACTCAGAATTCTTTTGATTCCGGTATAAAATACGCAGTTTATCAATTACCCGATTTTTCCCTTCTTTCTGGTCTTTTAATGTTCCTTCAAAAAACAACTCATCTTTTTCATAAGCCAATAAAGAAATATTTACAACTTTTTCCTTATAATTCTCATAAATCAAAGAATCAATTTTATGGCTGAAAACCAAAAAACTCGACACTTGGAACAAGGCGCAGACTATCACGATCAGCGCCGCTGTGATGAGTGAAAATTTTGTCGCTATACGCATAATTAGCAAAAACCTTTCCGCTATTTTGCTACAGCTGGTTCAGAAGCAGCTTTCAATTGCGCGTCCCACTGATCCATTATTTTTTGATAAGTCCCATCAGCCTTGATCTTGCTGAAACCTTTACTAAAAATATCCCGATATTTTTGTCCATCTGGATTACTCTTCGAAAAAGCCACATAAATTTGTGCAGATTCTACTGGACCTACCGGCTTAATCTGTCCCTGCAATCCTTCTTTAGATAACAAATAGTCCGCGACTTTTTCAAATAAAACAATAAAATCTACTCTTTTAGCAATCAATTTTTTAATAATAACATCATCACTTTTTGAATATTCTTTAGTGATCTTATCATTAGAATCAATTGCATCACCATAACCATAGCCTTGAGTAAGACCAAGTATTTTTCCAGGCAGATCAGCCACAGACTTGACTGACCCAGAATAATCTGCCGGAGCATAGATCATACTTGCAGCGGGAAACATTGCTTCATCATGCCATAAATAATTTGCTTCAATTTCTTTGGTACGCGGAGCATCAAAACATCCAATAGCTTGACCGTCTTTTACCATAGCCATACCACGGTCATAATTCATGGTTTCAAATTCAACATCAATTCCTTCTGCTTTAAAAACCGCGCGAACCACGTCTACACCTATACCTTTAGCACTATTTTCGATCTTAGCAGAGTACGGATACCAATCATCTTCAGCAATGATCTTAACTGTTTCACCGTAACTCAGAGGAGCCAACATAAATAAAACAACCAAACTCATACTTAACCATTTTAATAATTTACTCATTTTAATCCTCCTTGTTTTTAAAACCTTCAATAGACATTTTTAATTTTCCAGCTAAACCGCTTAAGCTCGCTGCTGAGGCTGCTGCTTGTTTGGTTGACACCGCAAACTGCTTAGTCACTAAATTAATATTCTGCATTGCTTGTACAGTCTGATCCGACGCTGTTCTCTGCTGTTGCGTAGCAATTGAAATCTCTTTTGCTGAACTTGCTGTCTCACGGATCATTTCTACCCCTTGACCTACCCACTTAACTGAATCTTCTATCCCCATAATCGTTGAATTTGTTTCAGCCTGAATTTCCATAATCAATTGCCGAATCTCTTCTGTAGATTCTGAAGATCGCTCAGCTAATTTTCGAACTTCCTGGGCGACTACTGCAAAACCCTTGCCTGCCTCGCCTGCCCGCGCTGCTTCAATTGCCGCATTCAACGCCAACATATTGGTCTGCTCCGCTATATCATCAATCAATTTTGTAATATTACCAATCGACTGAGATTTATCCCCTAAAACCAAAATTTTCTTAGCTGTGCCTTCAACCCGCGTATTAATTTCTTGCATACCTGCCACAGTCTGCTCTGCAGTCTTAGCTACATTCTCAGCATTTTGCGCGATCTGTGACGCAGTCACTGCTAATTCTTTTACCGTAGTCGACGCCTGATTAACTGCAGCCGCTTGCTCTGTAGCCCCCACTGCCTGCTCATTAGTAGAAGCGCTGATTTGCACAGCAGCTGAAGCTATTTCTGTTCCAGCAGTTTGAATCTGTGCGACTATCTCTTTAAGCCCGCCTAATAATTTATTAAAAGCTTTGGCTAAATCACCCACCTCATCATCACTGATAACCGGAATCGTAGCATTTAAGTTTCCGGAAGAACCAGCAACTTCATTAATCCGCTTAATCACTATACTCAAAGGTTTAACTGCGCCTCTGCTGATCCAAAAAATAACCCCAAAACCCAATACAAAAACTATAATAAAACCAAAAAAAACCAACTCATTTAATTTTGTCTGATTTGCTTCAGGCTCTTTGAAACGAGCTTCAGTATCCTTAATGTATTCCTCATAAATCTCTTGTAATGTAGCAAACGAGTTGCGGTCTTTTCCATTAGCGTAACTATCTGCTTCTTTTTGATTTCCGCCGGTACCTGCCTGATAAATTTTTAACGCTTCAAGATAATCCTGTTGAAGATTATTGAACTCATCCTCAAACTTAGCAAAAAGTTTTTTGTCTTGCTCATCGTTCTGTAAAAATCCTCCGGTTTTCAAAGCCTGAATTTTAGATACCACAATTTCTTTTGCTTTATCAAAATCTGCTCTATATTTAGCTAACTTTTCCGGTTCTTGACCTCTCAACAAAATATTTTTAAATGCCCTGTGATTTTCAACAAACGCCAGCTCAACATCATTTATCAGCCTAAAATCTTGCAAACGGTTAGCCGCCAGCTCCTGCAGAGAATCAAACATATGATGATAAGTAAAAGTTGCATACCCTCCGACCAGGGCAATCAAAATAAATACCCCGGTAGTTCCAACCGCTAATTTTTTAGATAAAGTCATTCTAAGTTTCATGACTAATTCCTTTCCAAAACCTTAAGAATCTGTTCACTTTTCAAGATCCCGACCAGTTTTTTACCGATATGACATACTCCTGATAAATAACTCGCCCGATCTTCAGCGATTGTAGCAAGCGTAGGATTAATTTGGCTAAAAGGTATTTCCTGAGGTTCAGCAACTTCATCAACTAATAAACCGGTTTCAAAAATTCCGGATTTAATTACAACCAACATAGATTTATCAGTAATATCTTCATATGATAAATTAAAAATTCGTTTAAGATCCGTCACAGAAATAATATTACCACGTAAATTAAAAATCCCGGCTATATGTTCAGGGCAGGATGGAAGAAAAGATATTTTTTCAAAATTTACTACCTCCCGGACACTGGCAATATCTACAGCATACCATTCGTTTGATATTCTAAAAACTACAAGAAGAACACCTTCCTCCTTGGTCTCATGATCACCATAAAAATCTTCTTCAGATAATGCTAATTTCTGTTTTTCGTCCATATATCTATCCTTCCAATATAACTTTAATCTTACCGCACAGCTCATCTACGTCAATCGCAATATCAATATATCCTTGCGCGCCGGTTCGAACAATCACCTGATCCATGGTCTCTTTATCTAACGAAGAAATATAATAAACCGGAGTCATAAGATTCTTGGAGTCAGTTTTAATAATACCGCATACCACATCCCCATTAATATCAGGCAAATTATAATCCAACAAAATTATATCGTACCGGTCAGCTTTGACTTTATCCACGCCTTCCTGTCCAGTTATTACTGTATCAACGTCAAACCCGCCGGACTCTAATCCGTGCTTCAAAACTTTATTTATAATCGGCGTATCATTAACGATAAGAATTTTATCCTGCACAAAAAACTCCTTTATACGACAGTTTTTATAACTGCCGGAAATATGATTTTAAAAACACCGCCAGTGTCCGCTGTTTGCTCAAACTCAAGACGAGCTTGTTGATCAGAAATAATTTTTTGCGAAGCTACAAAACGTAAACTGTCCCCTTGATCTTTAACAATGGAGGAACTTTCACAATTATCACAGATCTCAAAAATAACTTCTTTGCCATCACCGCTGGCATAACTCTTTAAAGTGATCTTTTTCACTTTTTGTTCTGAACGCTCTACCTTACGCCGAGCCTGACTTATAAGATTAAGAACCATCTGTTCAAACCGCACTGAATCCGCCATTATATAAGGAAGCCCTGAAGCCAACGAGAGTACAATATCAATCTTATGGTCTTTATATTGTTGGGCAACAAATAAAAGTGCGCTTTGCACGATCGCATTGATATCTTGTTTCTCCAAAAAGATCTTGTCCTTAGCTCGGATCAAAACCCGCATATGTTTTACAATCTCAGCTAAACGATCCATCTGCTTAACAATTTCCGGCAGATCATTCTTTACTTCCTGCTCGGAAAATCTGCCTTTTTGAATATCATGCAATATGCCCTGACAAATAATTTTGGTAACATTCAAAGGCTGATTTAATTCATGAGCAATACCTCCGGCGATATCGCCGAACATACTCATATTTTCCAGCTCAATCAACCGTTCTGTGGTCTGTTTGAGTTCAGCCCTTAGCTGATCTATCTCTTGATTTTCCACTTTAAAAACTCTCCGTTTGATATTGCAAATACGAGTTAACTTATATCACTATGTTAAAGACGCCCTATGCGTCAAAATATTTGCCCAAGTAAGCATGGACTCAGCCCACTCCTCATCTACACGAACATTATTGCGTAAAAACTCGAAATCTTTTTTAAACCATTCATAAGTAGGTAAAAACCTTGGTGATTTTTGCGCCGCATCCAAATCCTTCAAATATTTATCTGTCTCATCTAAAAATTGATCGATCCGTGACCTTCGACCTTCCATGCACCATCGGCATAACCGACCCAAATTAACCGCTATATTTAAAGTTATTTCTCGAGCTTCCATATTTTATTCCTGTAATAAAGTCCTAGTTATTAATTCAACCTGTTGACGAATTTTTTGATCCAATATTTCACGGCTCGCGTTTTGAGCCGGTCTTAAATTAATCATAGAATCAAAATCCATTTCATTCGTTTCCAAATCCAAACCAGCACCCCAAATATCTTCTTGGCAACTCCCATCATTAAGAAGCATTTCTTCCCCATCTACATGTTTAAGTCCGCCAGCAGAAATAATCCTACGCTGAACATCAACTACAACTTTAATATAGCCTTTTAAATCTTCAGCAACTTTTTTTTGTAATTCCGAATCGATTTTAGAACGAATAATTATTAACATATTATTTTAAAATTTCTGGCTGTTTCCAATCCTTGACGGAATAACGGTCAAGAATTTTTTTAAGCTCGCCGCTCGCGCGTAATTTTACTATTCCCTCATTCCACATCTGGGCATATTTTTTTGTGCTATCTTTATTCGGAGCGAAAGCAATAAAAAGAGACTTCTCTACATCTGCTGCACCAGCATTAATAATTTCATCCGCAGCAACACCTAATTTCTTCATATTAAATGCCATTACATCATCGCCTTCTACTAAAGTATCAATCCTGCCCGCCATAAGCTTTTGGATATTACGTTCCAAAGCCTCATCACCATTCATAACTTGAACCTCAGGCTCTGAACCATTTTTTATATACTTATCAATTGGACCATCGTCATCATACACATAACCCGCAATAACCCCAAATCTTAGACCCTTAAAAGAATCAATCCCCGTGTACCTCCAAGTGGTATCTTTTTTTACAAAAAACGCGTTGCGAATCACGCCCATGCTTTCAACAGAATAAAGCGCACCTGGAGCATCTGTAGGAG
>JADFYE010000034.1 GCA_015233195.1 Candidatus Omnitrophota bacterium | reverse complement strand
GGTCCATCGTTAAATAAATGTCCTAAATGTGAATTACTGTTTTTAGAACGTACTTCAGTTCTTGTCATACCCATACTGGTGTCGGATTTTTCAATGATCTGGTCTTTGTTTATTGGAGAAGTAAAACTTGGCCATCCAGTCTTTGAATCGAATTTTTCAGTCGAGCTGAACAAAGGTTCTCCGGTAATTACATCAACATAAATACCTGGTTTTGTATTATGCCAGTATGGGTTTTTAAACGGCATTTCAGTTCCGTTTTCACGCATAATTTTATATTGTTCAGGTGTTAGAATTTTTTTTAATTCAGCATCAGTTTTAGGAAGTGCGCAAATCGGTGTTTTTTGACTCGTATTATTTTTCATGGTAGATGCCTCGCTTGATTTAATGGTGAATAACAACGCTAAAAATAATATTGTAAATATTGCGATAAAGTATTTTAAATTGCAAATTATAGTTTTCATATTTACCTCTATATTTAGGATTCTTTCTGCACATTTATTATAGTACGGAACTTAAATTTAATAATATGTTACTGCTTTGGGGTTGTCAGGGATAGGGATTGTATGTCCTATTGACATATTTAAATTGATGCTATATATTTATCCCACTTATAAATTTAAAATTTTAATCAAATTGGAGAAAAGTCATGCGAAAAAATTTATTATTAACTCTGTTGTTATTATCTGTGTCGATTTTGTTCGTTCCACAGGCGTATGCTGCACTTATTGCTGCTGATGCTGTTGCGAACAGTTCATGGTATACTTTGCCGGTATCATTAATTGTAGATGGCAGCGGTCTTAATAATGGTACTAATCCTCCAACGCATTCTTCGACAGATTGGTCAACTTCTTGGGAAACAATGCCTTATCAATATTCAGCTGTGGTTACGTTTGATTTTCATCAGAATATGAATGTGGGAAGTTTTAGAGTTTGGAATTTTAATATGGTTAATGGGAATGGTTCTTATACTGGCCGCGGTTCAAAAGATGTAAGTATTTTTACCCAGGCTGACGGCGGTGAATGGGTGGATCGGGGTTTATATCTTTTTCCTGAAGCGCCGGGATTGGATTCGTATACCGGAAATCTTTTTACTGATCAAGAGTGGCAAGATGTTCGTTATGTAAGATTTGATATTCATAGCATTTGGGGTGAAGGTGATACCGGCGGGCATACTGGTTTATCTGAAGTACAATTTTATACTCCAGAAGAAACCGAGCCTACAGTTCCTGAACCAGCGACTATGTTTTTATTAGGTAGTGGTTTGATTGGAGTTTTAGGATTAAGACGTAAAACTGTTTAATTTTTAATTATTAAGTATTTTTAAAATCCGCAGATTGTTTGTAAAAACGATTTGCGGATTTTTTTGTTTAGTGCGTAAACGCAACTACACCTTTTGCCCAATTGCGTATTATTTCTTTTTATATACAATAAAATCTAATATCAATAAAGAGGAGGGCTTATGTCTTTAATAAAGAGGGCGTCAGTAGAGTTGTTGGGAACGTTTTGGCTGGTCTTAGGAGGCTGCGGCAGCGCGGTTTTAGCTGCGGCATTTCCGGGAGTAGGAATTGGTTTGTTAGGTGTTGCGCTTGCTTTTGGTTTAACAGTTTTGACTATGGCGTTTGCGATTGGGCATATTTCGGGGTGTCATCTTAACCCTGCAGTATCAGTTGGTCTCACAGTATCAGGTAAGTTTAAGGCTTCAGATCTTCCAGCGTATATTGCAGCACAAGTGATCGGAGCTATTATTGCTGCAGGTGTTTTATTTTTTATAGCGAGCGGTAAACCGGGTTTTGATGTTGCTTCCGGATTCGCGGCAAATGGTTATGGTATTCATTCTCCGGGCGGTTATTCTTTAGGCGCTGGATTTATTACAGAAGTTGTAATGACTGCAATGTTCCTTTTAATTATTCTTGGCGCTACTGATAAACGCGCTCCGCAAGGATTTGCTCCGATTGCGATCGGTCTAGGTTTAACACTTATTCATTTGATTAGTATTCCAGTAACTAATACATCGGTAAATCCGGCGCGTAGCACAGGTCAAGCCTTGTTTGTAGGTGGATGGGCGTTATCGCAATTATGGTTATTTTGGGTTGCTCCTATTTTGGGCGCAGTGATTGGCGGTTTATTGCATAAAGTAATTAGTTCAGAGAAATAACAATTATATTGTTAATATAAGAATCGCAGGTTGCTTTTTATAAGCGGCTTGCGATTTTTTTAATTTATATGCAAGATATTTTAGGGTGAAGTATAATGTAAGGCAAAGTTCTTAAGGAGTTTAAAATGTTTGAACGCAAGCATGAAAAAGTGGTTCCAGTTTCAATATTCGCAAGAAGGGTGTTGGTATTCGCCGGGTTTGCTTTTATATTAATTTTTAGCGCGTTGGCTATCGGTATAGCGGGGTATCATTGGATTGCCAGGCTATCTTGGATAGATTCTTTTTTAAATGCGTCTATGATTTTGGGAGGAATGGGTCCGGTAAATATTTTGACTACTACGGGCGCAAAACTTTTTGCGGGATTCTATGCTCTTTTTAGCGGATTGGTTTTTATCGCAGTTATGGGAATTGTTTTAACTCCAGTTGTTCATCGAATTCTTCATAAGTTTCATGTAGATAAGTAACAATGTATTTTGACATTTTAAAATAGCGCGGTGTTTGATCGGTTCATGTTATAATAATAAAAAGTAATGATCTATGGAATGATATAAAATGGAAGAAAACAAATATCAGACAGAAAAACAAATTACCCAATTAACTAGTTCAGTAAAAGATTTAATTATATCGGCTATTGTGGTTATTTTAGTTTTAGTTGGCTCTCATTTTTTTAATTTATTTTTTATAATTGTTAAATTGTTTCAGGAAAATCCACACGCGATAACGTATGTTGATGAAATTATTTCTGGTCTGGTGGCTATATCGATATGTGCTGCAGTTTTTGCGTGGCGCAGGTGGTTAGAGTTAAAGGTTGAAGCCGTCAAAAGGTTGCAATTACAAGAAGAGATGATAAGTAATGCCAATACAAAAGCTGACGTGGAAAGGATTATTGCCAAACAGCTTCGTTCTGAATTGGAATATCACAAGAAAATAGAAGAAGAGTTATTAAAAATTGCAGCTAACCGGAAATAAAATTTTATAAATATTTAAACAAACAATCGCAAGTTAATTATTTTTGGTAACTTGCGGTTTTTGTTTATAGACTGAATATTTTGGATACATAAATTTTATGCAACAACCTCTTAAGATAATAAAAATCCCTAAAAAATATCATCCTAACGGGTTTGATATTTTGTATGAGGATAGTTATATCATTGTTGGGAATAAGGCTGCGGGGTTTTTAACAGTTGGAGCGGCTTGGGAAAGGGTTAATACTATCCATGCTGGTCTTAATCAGTACGTGCGCAAGGGAAATTCAAAATCACATAAACGGGTTTTTGTGGTTCATAGGCTGGATCAAGCGACTTCAGGTATTTTGATCTTTGCTAAGACGGATAAAATTAAAATAGCTTTAAAAGATAATTGGGCTAAAACAGTTAAAAAATATTATGTAATTGTTCATGGACATATGGATAAAAAATCTGGGACGATTTCAAGTTATCTTGAGGAAGATGAAGATTATGTGGTGCATTCGACTGGGGATAATGGGAAAGGCAAATTATCACATACTGAGTATACGGTGCTTAAAGAAACGCCCAAGTTCAGTTTATTGAAAATTAATCTTTTGACTGGACGAAAAAATCAAATTCGGGTGCATTTAGCAGATGAAGGCTATTCGGTAGTTGGAGATGTCAAGTATGGCGGAAATGAACAAAAGTATAATAATCTAGCGCTTCACGCGCATTCGATTAGTTTTGTTCACCCTATCAGTCGAGAAACTCTTACCTTTCAAGCTAAAGTCCCGGCATATTTTAATAAATTAGTTGATTACGAGTATTAAGAGGTTTATTAAATGATTTTTAAAGAAAAAGATGATGCTTTGATTAATTTAATGAAAGCGAACAAGATTTTTGAGAAGGATATTCAGGAAACATTTATTCGCTCTTCGGGTGCTGGTGGTCAGAATGTTAATAAAGTTTCTACTTGCGTGGTTATTCATCATATCCCAACCGGGATTAAAATTAAGTGTGGGCAGGAACGCTCCCAGGGGATGAATCGGTATTTAGCTCGGAGTATATTGGTCAAAAAAATCCAGCAAATAAATGAGGAACGTAAGCGTGCGGTTATTTGCGCTATTCAAAAAGAAAAACGTAAAAATCGTAAACCTTCAAAAGCCGCAAAGGAAAAAAAATTAGAATTTAAGCATATTCGTTCTGAGAAAAAGCTGTCTCGTAAGAAGATGTCATTTAATTATGATTTTTAAAATTATCAGATAAAAATTTTGTAGACACGATCTTAGATTTTTGAGAGAATAAAATAAGTTTTAGGTAATTAAAAGATAAAAGGAGGCAGGTATGGGTAAGAAATTATTTTTGGAAATCGTGGGGCTAATCCTTATCAATGGATTTGTAACTACATTTTTTAAATGTATGCATGATAAATGTTGCAAGATGTGTAGTAAATAATTGAATTTTTGGTATATTAATAAACAGAGCGAGAAGTTATTTTCGCTCTGTTTTATTATAAAAAAGAATAATGGAGAAATATGCAGATCAAAGATATTTTAGCACCGTTATTGAAATTAACTATAGCTGAAAACCGTGGGGTTGAAGAAGATTATGCGGAGATAGTTTTTTTACGTAAAGATGTCCAGCTTTGGGAAAAAACTTTAAAGCCTTTTTTGGGTGATCCAGTTAAACCTGAAGGGCAAAAACCAACTGAAAATGATCTGCAGCTTACTGAAGAGTTTGGTGGTATTTGGTCTAATCAAACTTTGTTTTATAAAGATTGTGGAGATGTGAAGTTAATTGGGATGTTTTGGCCGTGGCAGGATGAACGGCATGTTACTTTTAAATTGGTATGCGCTTAAGTAGTGATTATGAAACGTAAACGTCAGCATGTAAGTGATGAGATGTTTTCTGTATCGAAGCGGATAGGTACTGCGGTTAAAGATTTTGATTTGATGAAAGAAGGTGATCGGATCCTGGTGGTAGTGGATGGAACAGCTGCTTCTTGGTGTTGTGCTGACTTGTTGGTATTCCGGCGTAGTTTTGCTCCTATACAATATGATGTTGAAATAGTTATTCCTCAAGATATTTTGTCTCCAGAATTTTGTTCTTATATCCGTGATTATTCTCTTAAATTTAATGTTACTTGCCATTGGGAAGAAAAATATATTTTTACTTCTGAAAGTCGAGTTTTATTAGCCAAAAAATTTAATTGTAATAAAGTGGCTGTTTTTGATGATCTGGACGATATGATAGAGCGGTTTATGAAAATTATGCTGCTTAAAGGCTCGATTCTGGATCAGAGACCTTACCTTGAAATATCTTATAATATTTTTGCGATATATCCTTTGGCTTATGTAGACCGTGATCAGATTAATTTGATGGCACAAGTCGAATATCCTAATCACGCGGATAAGTTTATATCTAAATCAGACGATTTTGAAACTTTGGCGGTCAGAGATATGATCAACGCGCTGAAAAAACAGCATGTGGGCGTACGTAAGAATATTTTTAATTGCGCGTTTAACATAAACACTGAATATCTAATATAAAATTTTTGAAACTTTTTAAACTTACACTCTGTCTAATGTGTTGGAGGAAGTTACGTGAACGACCTGGATAAGTTTATTAAAGACGCTGTCAATGGCGATGTCAGAGCCTTTGAGCAGATATATAAAGCATCAGCTTCATTTGTTTACAACGTGGCATGGTCAATGCTTAGGAATGAACATGACGCACAAGAAGCCACGCAAGAGGTATTTATGAAAGTGTATAAGGAATTAAAAAATTTCAGGTTCGCTTCATCATTTAAAACGTGGGTCTACCGCATCACGGTTAATCACGTCCTTAACGTGCGAAAATCGCAAAGTCGATATAAAAATCATGAAGTTATGGTAGAGGATGAAAATGTTATTGATCATATAAGCGATCATAAAGAACAAAATAAAGAAGATGAACAGGAAATGATAATGAAGATGCTGGATATATTAGATCCTCAGCAAAAAATGTGTATGGTCTTACGGCATTTAGAAGGTTTAAGTTATCAGCAAGTTGCGGAAGTGACGCGTATGAATTTGAATACAGTTCGAACTCATTTAAAACGAAGCAGGGAATTATTAATAAAAAAATTCCCTAGGAAAGAGGTGATCGAACATGAAATGTGAAGATATGCGAAATTTGTTGTTAACTGATTATTTAGACGGCGAACTCGATGCTGAAAGAAGATTTCAAGTTGAGGTACATTTAAAGAGTTGTTATCAGTGTAAGGATTTTTTTGCGGAGGTTAAAACTCAAATAAAAAATCCGTTGGACAATTATGAAGTAAAAAAAGTTCCGGATAGTATTTGGTTAAATATTAAAGAGCGAATTGAAGAACAACAAGCCCGGGCTTTTAATATATCAGAGAAAATTAATTCGTGGTTATGGGGGTGGAAACCAGCTTTGACCTTGGCTTTGACTCTAATAATTTTTGTGGGTGTATTTTTTATAAATAATGTGAAAATATCTTCAAAGGCGATCGATAAGACAGATACGACTGTTTATTTGGTTGATAATGAAGAAGACGTTGCGGGTTTTGGAACTAATATTGAAAATTATTTTTTGTAGTTAAACTTTTTTAAAAGGAGATGATGTATGGACAAGAAATTTTTATTAATAATGTTGTTTGCTGGGATTTTTTTATGGTTGTCGCCTTTAGCAAACGCGCAAATGCCTCCAAATGAGGATGTAATGGATTCGGAAGGCATGGGACCTGGTATGGAACATAAGGGAAAAGGCGGAAAACATTTTGACGAGATGAAAAAAGAGCTGGGTTTAAGTGAAGAACAAATAAAAGCTTTAGATGCGAATCGTGAAGCTAAAAAAACTGAGATTAAAGCCTTACATGAAAAAATGAAAACAGCTCAAAAAGAGTTAAAAATAGAATTGGATAAACCGGTTAGTGATGAAGCAAAAATTAAGAACGCGGAAGAACAATTAAAACAAGCATTTACTGAAATGACTGAGCATAGGGTAAAAGCTATTTTAGAAATAAAAAAGATTTTGACTCCGGAACAGTTTGAAAAGTTTACAAAGAATATGGAAGAGAAAAAAGAACAATGGAAGAATAAAAAGGGTTCTGCTAATGGAAAAATGAGGGAGCATGTGAAAGAGAACTCTGAGAAATAGGATTAAATAAAGGATAAAATTTAACCGGCTCCGCAGATGCGTCATCTGCGGAACCGGTTTTTTTTCTTTGCGGTTTTAAGCTTATAGTTTATACTGTTCCATTATGTTAAAAAAGTTCCCTATCTTCTTTATTAGCTTAGTCTTTGGCGTTTGGCTTAATTTAGCAGCTGCCGCTGATGTAACGCAGGATGTATATAAAGCCAAGATCAAAGGTATATACCAGATCCGGGTAATAGACTTGATAACCGGGAATAAAGCGGTTATAGGTTCAGGTTTTCAATTCACAGCAGATGGATATGTTGCCACTAATTATCATGTAGTATCCAATGCCATTCATCAGCCCACTCAATATCGGGTTGAATATATTAATTCAGATAATAAGATCTTTGGGCTTAAGGTCGTGGATTTTGATATTATCCATGATGTTACTATTTTAAAAACTGAAAATCCTTCTGCTGTTTTCTTACCTTTAGGCGAGTCAGCCTCTTTGACTAATGGGACTAAGATTTTTTCTATAGGAAATCCGATGGATCTTGGTATGACTATTGTAGACGGTATTTATAATGGGTTAATGGAAAAATCTTTTTATAAGAAGATTTTATTTTCTGGTTCATTGAATGGTGGCATGAGCGGAGGTCCGGCAGTTAACAGTATGGGTGAAGTTCTGGGTATTAATGTTGCTACCCGGGGTAATGCTATAAGTTTTTTAGTGCCGGTAGAATTTTTACAGTCTTTGTATGCAAAGGTTATTGCGCAGAATTTATCCGGAGTGTCCTTGACTGATCGGATTGAGAAACAATTAAAAGAAAATCAAGATGCACTTTTGGATAAAATCATAGATAGTGATTGGAAAGAAGGCAGTCTTGGCAATGCAGTAGTACCAGCCGAATTATCACCAGCTTTTAAATGTTGGGGAAGTTCCAAGCCTGGTCCGGATAAGATGTTTGACACTTCAATGTTGGCTTGTTCTACTGAGGACGAAATATTTGTGAACTCGTCTTTATATACCGGTAAAATAAGTTATCAGTATTTATGGCTTTCTTCAGACAAACTTGATCCGTATCGTTTTTATTCGATGTATGAGAGGATATTCAGCCGTATGGCGCCTTTTGAGAATGCCGCTGAGAACGATGTTGAAAATTTTATTTGTAATACGGATTTTGTAATGATCCGGGGTAAGGATGTTAAATCTGTACTGTGTGCCAGAGAATATAAAGATTATCCGG
>JADFYE010000033.1 GCA_015233195.1 Candidatus Omnitrophota bacterium | reverse complement strand
TAAAAAAGTTTATGTACTTGGTGATTCAGCTTTTGAATTAGCCAATATCATGAATAAAACTGTACGTCGTCCGATGCAGGACGGGGTTATAAGTCCTGGAGAGGCTGACGCACTTCCGATCTTCGGACTTTTGATCGAAGCAGTTTTAGGTAAACCGACTGAAAAAGGACAGCTCTGTTATTTTTCTGTTCCGGCTGACCCAGTTGACGCTAATTTTAATATTGTTTATCACACCAGCGTTATTTCAGGCGCGCTTAAGAATTTGGGATATAATCCTAAGCCAATGAACGAAGGGCATGCGGTCGTGTTCGCGGAATTAGGCGATAAAGATTTTACCGGTATCGGTATATCTGCTGGCGGCGGGATGTTTAATATCTGCGTATCTTATAAAACCATCCCTGCAATCAGTTTCGCGACTAGCCGTGCTGGTGATTGGATTGATAGGAACGTAGCGCAAGTGTTGGGTATAAAAACTACCCGGGCTACTGCCATAAAAGAGAAGGGCATCAATATTCATAAACCTGCTAATCGTGAAGAAGAGGCAGTTTGTATTTATTATCGTAATTTGATTAATTATACTTTAGTGAATATTAAGAATAAATTTGAAAGTGCTGAACAGATGCCGAATTTCCCTGAACCAATCGAGATCGTGTGTGCCGGAGGTTCTTCAATGATCAACGGATTCGTTGATGTTTTTAAAGAGGAACTTAAGAAACTTGCTTTCCCGATACCGATCAGTGATGTGCGTTTAGCATCGGAACCGTTGTATGCGACAGCACGCGGATGTTTACTCGCAGGCTTAAGCGAGATGGATGAGTAATATACAAGGGGGACATGATACTTAATTAGTGCTTTTAATTAAGTATTGTGTCCCCTAAATTTTGCAGTCCAAATACTAAAAGTATATATGTATTAAGAAATATATTAAGAAAGAGGGCGGGAAGTGGCTGATGATGAACTATCTAAAGTCAGGGGTAGACTTCAAAAATTAAATGAAAAAATAAAACAGTATTCCTCCGTAAAAAATCCGCAGGCTTTAAAAGAAAAAGCATTCGATCCTTCCAGATATAGAGTTGGTAAAGAAATATCCGTTGAAAAAATGCATGCTAAACTTCGCGCTATTAATCAATATGTGCGTGACCGTGCTTTAGGCAAAGATGTTGAATCTCCTTTTAGAGAAGAAATTGAAGCTCCAGTTAGAGAAGAAATTGAAAATCGGATACCAAAGAAACCGTATCCGATGCCGGAACGAAGAGTCGCAGCTCCGATCTCCAATGAAGTGGTCATGGAAAAAGCTGAAACCATCGGCGAAATGTTGGATGAAGCTCTGGTTACTAAAGCGGAAGAAGCTACTACTTTTGATCTTCCAGGTACGCAACGGGTTAAAGAAGCTGCGCGTTTGGGTGTTGGGCTGGATTTGGGTACTGCGTATATTGTGTCAAGCCGCGAAGTTGAAGATAAACGGGTTTTTGTTAAAAACGAACGTAATGCTTTTCTTTCAGTGCGTTGTGATACAGCGACCAAAGAACTCTTAAGCAAGCTTAAAGTAAAATATGTGGCGTTGGGAGATAAGTTGTATGTTTTAGGTTCGATCGCGCTTGAGCTTGCAGATATGTTCGGACGTGAAACTCAAAGGTCAATGAATATGGGTATCCTTAATCCTACGGAATCTGAATCCATTCCTATTATCAAACTTCTTGTACAAAATATTTTGTGGGCGCCCAGGCAGCCAGGCGAAATTTGTTGTTTTTCAATACCAGCTCAACCGATTGACCGAGACCAGGATACTATTTATCACCGCGGGGTTTTTGAAGGTATTTTAAGGAGCATTGGTTTTGAGGCTATGGTTATCGACGAAGGTTACGCGGTAGTTTTATCTGAGATGGAAAAACAGAATTTTACCGGTATTGGGGTCTCGTGCGGGGCAGGTATGGTCAATGTTTGCGCGGCTTTTCAGACTGTTCCGGTTTTATCGTTTTCAATAACCCGCGGCGGAGATTGGATCGATAAAAGCGCGGCTACGGTGTTGGGTATTCCTACGACCAGAGTCTCGTCAATAAAAGAACACGGCATGGACCTTAAAAACTTAAAAAATCGTGAAGAAGAAGCGATCGCGATCTATTACCGGAATTATATTCATTATTTGCTGGAAAGCATGGCTAAGGTTTTTGGAGAAAGCAGAAATGCTTTGAATTTTAAAGATCCGGTAGATATTGTTTTTGCTGGCGGATCGTCGATGGTGCCGGGTTTTATCGATGTTGTAAAAGAAGAAATAAAATCTATAAAATTTGCTTTTGACTTGGGTAATGTAATTCTGGCTGAAGAACCTTTTACGAGCGTGGTACGGGGGTGCTTGTTTAACGCGATCAATGCTGGAAATAAAAACAATGAATCTTGAAAATTCAAGTTTGATGGAAGATCCGGAAATTCTGGTTCAGAAATTTTCGAAAAAGCTAGACGATATCCGTTTGGCTCGTCACCAGATCGAAGGTGAATTTCTTACCACCGACTCTTCGCTTAATGATTTTATATCCTCGACCGATGCGGTTATTCAACGTTTAAAAACTAAAAAGACTGAACCACGAAAGCCAGCCGCAGTTGCACCAACTGAAATTATTTCTGTATCTCCGCCGGCAGCACCAGCAGCACCTGCTGCGGGACAAGCGATGACTCTCGAAGATTTTAAGACGCACATGGGTTCTATTCTACAAGGGTCTTTGGAAGCTGCTACTGATAAGATCTCTAACCGGATTCAAGGTATGCTGAAAGAATTAAAAAACTTGTCTGGACCGGCGAGAGAAGCGAAATACCGCGAGATTCAGCAGGCTGCAGAGTTTGAAATGGTGGATATTTCTATGCTGTATAAGCACGAACAAGTTCAAAGTAATTTAGGTGAGATCGGTGTAGATGAGAAAGAATCTAAAAGCATTGACGCAAACCTGGAACGTTTGCGTAAAATGCGTGGGTTAAAACCAAAAAAAGAGTGAGCTTATGATAATTGCAATTATTGCGGTAGTAGTATTTTTGACTTTATTTTCTTTAATTGATTTGGTGGTTATTTTTAAAGATATTATTAAATTGGAAGCAGCGGCAAAAGGAAACGCTGGTGATCCCGGCGAGATTGTCCGGTTAAGACAGGATTTAAATTCTAAGATAAGCGAAATATCAATTAAAGAAAAAGAAATTACGCGGATCACTGCAGATTTAACTAGACTGCAGAATCAGCAAAAAAGTGTTTTGATTGAGGCTGAAGAAGCAAAAACTAAAGATAATGAAATTAAACGTTTAAATATTGAGCTGGTGCATGCTCAGGATAGCGGCAAAGAAATTCCTAAATTAAAACAAGATTTAGCTGCAGCTTTATCTGAAGCGCAGGAATTTAAAAATAAATCTGAACAATCACGACGAGAATATGAGAAGGAAATTCAACAGCTTAACAGTGATTCTAAAAAATTGAAAAGTGAATTCGATAAAGTTAAAGCTGAATTAGATCAAAAAATCACAGAAGGCACTACTGCCAATGTTGTAACGCAAGAATATCAAGATAATCTTAAACAGCTTAATAACGAAATTAAAAAGTTAAAAAATGATCTGGAAGTTAAGGCTACGGAATTGGCAGATAAGGATTTAGAGGTAAAAACGATTAATGCGGAATTAGCCAAGATACAATATCAGCAAAAGAATGCGGTAAAAAATATGGGCGAGGCTGATGAAAAGCTGGCAAAACTTCAAAAAACTGGAGCAGAGCTGGCATTGATCGAAAAGACTCTGGACGAAGAAAAGAAAGCTTTATATGAAATGAAATCACGGTTTCAGGAAGGAAAAATGAAGCTTGGGCTTTTAAATGAAAAAAGTAAAGAGTCGGTTGAGTTGATCGCGCAGTTCGCTGAAGGTAAAGAGTTTGAAGAGTTCCGTAAATCCATCCACATGGACGATACTATAAAAAAATATGAGGATGAGATACAGGGTTTAAAGCTGAAAGTTTTGGAGCTCGAGAAAAAAGTTTAACCTCTGAATATTAACATCTATTCATTAAGCCATTCAAGCGCAGGATAATATATGCATAATTTTTTTCACGCCCAAATGGATTTTATATTTTTTGTTTACGGATTAGGGTTTATTCTACTAGCCGCAACATCGTATTTTATGTACCGGGTCAGACCTGAACAAACTTTTTGGAAATGGATCGGTTTGTTTGGGTTATTGCATGGGATTACTGAGTGGCTCGATATGCTGGTTTTAAGTACCGGCGATAATTTTCAATTTAAGATAGTTAGGATTGCATTTTTAACTTTATCTTTTTTGTGTTTTGTTGAGATTGTTCGGGAATATGGTCAGAAACGCTGGGGAAAAATTTTAGGGCAGTGGATTTATTTGCCGTTAATTGTTGTAATTTTAGGTTCCGGATGGATGTTGGGCAGCTTAGTTGGCGTTCATATATTTTCACGTTATTTTTTTGGTGTTTTAGGCGGGCTTGTAGCAGCAAAGGTTATTGCAACATTTGCTGATAAAGACGCTGATGATAAGAGATTTCTTTTAACATTCGCTTATTTTTTAGGTTTTTATGTTAGCACCCAGTTTTTTGTTCCTCGCGGCACATTCTTTCCTTCGTCTATAATTAATCAGGATATATTTTTCATTAATGCAGGATTTCCCATTCAGCTGGCGCGGATGGTTTTGGCTTTAGTTTTAGCCGGGTTAGCCTGGAATGAATATTCTCAAGTCCGCAGGAAAATACTTTTTAAAATAGATGGGAAACGCGGTTTGGGGCAAGAGTTTTGGTTTTTCTTTGGTTTTATTGTGATTATTGTAGCAGGTTGGATTATGACGGAGCGCGGCGGACAGATTAGGGATCGTTTCGAGCGTGAGTATTTGCTTAGTAATGTTAGAGTTGCAGCTGGATTGATAAATTCTACCAGGATAAAAGCTTTAACTGGAACTGAGCAAGATATTACGAATGAACATTATCAAAGGATCAGAGAACAATTTTTAAATATTCTTGCTGTTCAGCCGGAAGCTTTATATGTGTATTTGTTCGGTCGTAAAGACGGAAAAAATATTTTTTTGTTAGATACGGAGCCGGCGGATCATATAAGATCTTCCGAGCCTTTGGCTAAACCTGGAGAAATATATGAACAAGACGAAGCTCTTTTGGCAGGTTTGTTTCAATCCGGAGGAGCAGTTACAGTAGGTCCTGAGACGGATAAATGGGGTACTTTTATTTCCGGGCTGGCAGCTATTAAAGATCCGGCTAATGGAAAAACTATAGCAGTGTTGGGAATTGATAAGGATGCTTCAGTATGGGCTTTGGTAATAGGCAGTACCAGATTAACACCTATTGGTATGACGCTTTTGTTGGTTTTGTTATATCTTATTTTCTTTGTTATTTACAATCAGGAAAAGGCTAATAAGCAGGATGCACAAGAGCGGGAACATAAGTTAAAAAATCTAACTGTAAAGTTGGAAGACGATATAAGTAAGATTAAGAAGTTTGAAGATAATTTGCGTCAGAGTGAGGAAAAAATCCGCAGCATTACGGATTCAGCTCAGGATGCTATTATCATGATGGATCCTCATGGGTTGATAAGTTTTTGGAATCCAGCAGCTGAAAGGATATTAGGATATTCTGCAAAAGAAGCTATTGGTAAGAATTTACACCGGTTTTTAGTGCATGAGCGGTTTCACGCAGCACATGATGCGGCTTATACTGAATTTTTAAGAACAGGGTTAGGTGCTGCAGTAGGTAAAACACTTGAGCTTCAGGCTATTCGTAAAGATGGCGTGGAAATTAGTGTGGATCTTTCTTTGTCTGCTAGCAAACGATCAGATGGCTGGCATGCAGTCGGTATCCTGCGGGATATTACAGAGCGAAAAGCAGTTGAAGAAGAGTTGCTTAAGTTGACGCGGGCGGTTAATCAAAGCCCGAGTTCGATTGTTATTACAAATATCAGAGGAGAAATAGAATTTGTTAATCCGAAATTTACTCAATTAACTGGATATTCTGCTGAAGAAGCGTTAGGAAAAAATCCGCGGGTTTTGAAGTCAGGCGAGATATCTCCTGAAGGTTATAAAAAATTATGGGATACTATAATTTCTGGGCAGGAATGGCGAGGAGAGTTTCATAATAAGAAGAAGAACGGAGAATTGTACTGGGAATCAGCCGCGATCTCTGCGATAAGGAACGCTGAAGGAAAGATCACTCATTATTTGGCAATTAAAGAAGATATAACTGAATTTAAAAAACAAACTGAAGAGATTCAAAAAGTACGTAAGCAGCTCGACGATTCTCAGGCTCAACTGTTTCAGGCAGCTAAACTGTCTACTCTTGGAGAAATGGCTACTGGTATCGCGCATGAGATTAATCAGCCGCTGGGCGGTATCGCGCTTGTTTCCACCATGTTCAAGAAATTGATGGAAAAAAAGACTTTAACGGATGATAAAGTCGGTGCAGGCATTAAAGATATTGAAATGTGTATTGAAAGAATGACAAAAACAATTAATCACTTGCGTTCATTTGCTCGTCAAGAAAAGATGGATATGAAGAAGGTTGATGTGGTTGATACTATTGATTCAGCTTTGATTTTATTAGGCGAACAGCTTAGAATCAGAGAGGTTGCGGTAATTAAAAATATCGAACCGGATTTGCCTAAAGTATTAGGGGAGCCGCATCAGTTGGAACAGGTCTGGATAAATTTTATTACCAATGCCCGTGATGCTATGGGGGATAAACAGCAGCAGATAGCAGAAGGTAAAATAATTTTAGATGGGTATCAAAAAAAATTAGAGATTTCAGTAGCGCATAATAAACAAGAAAATATGCTGGTGGTTTCCTTTGCGGATAATGGTCCGGGTATAGACGATGAATATAAGAAAAAAGTTTTCGAACCATTTTTTACGACCAAAGAAGTGGGAAAAGGTACAGGCTTGGGTTTATCTATCAGTTATGGGATAATAGATTCGCATAAAGGCAGGATTGAGATAGAGGGGAAAAAAGGCGAAGGCGCGATATTTAAAGTTTATTTACCAATTGAAAATAAGGTTTAATACTTTACAATATTGAGAATAAATTTGAATTATTATGGGAGGATAAAATGACTAAGATTTTGGTGGTTGATGATGAAGAATTATTAAGAGACCGGCTTAAAAGTCTTTTGGAGCTCGACGATCATGAGGTTTTTCTGGCTGAAAGCGGATTGCGGGGGCTGGAAGTTTTTAATGAGAAGAAACCCGATATTGTGATTTCTGATATTAGAATGCCAGGTATGGATGGTATTGAAATGCTTGAGAAAATCAAAGCTTTGGGTACAGAGGCTGAAGTTATTATGCTTACCGGTCATGGTGGTCTGGAAAGCGCAATTGCTGCGTTAAAGATCGGGGCTTTTGACTATATGAATAAACCGATTAATTATGACGAGTTATCGGTCAATATTAATCGCGCGTTGGAAACACAAAAATTGCGTCAGCAGTTGAAATCCCAGCAGTCACAGCTTTTACAAGCGGCAAAAATGAACGCGGTCGGCGAGTTAGGCGCAGGGGTCGCGCACGAAATGAATCAACCGTTGATGGCGATCTCGTCGCATTTGGAAATATTGTTGATGAGTGATGTGATAATGAATGAACCGATGCTTAAGACTAAAATTATGAAGATCAAGGACCAGTTTGTGCGTTTGGGTACGATCGTAAAAAGAATGCATGAGTACTCTGGCAGCCGTAAAGAAGGATTTATCCAGGAAGATCCCAATCGCCCGGTTACCGACGGGTTATATCTGATGCAGCAGCAGCTTAAAGATCATAACATTGAACTCACTTTAGATTTAGAAAAAGAACTCCCGCATGTGAATATTGATCGATACCAGATTCAGGATGTGATTATTAATTTCTTGGTTAATGCGCGCGACGCGGTTGATGACTGGCATCAACAAAAAACCGGTGGACATATTACGCTTCTTTCTAGGAAGATGAAGAATGGAAAAGGGATCATCGCCGGAGTTATTGATAATGGTATTCCGGTTAAAGAAGGAACAGATGATAGTATTTTTAATCCGTTTTTTACGACCAAGGCTCCGGGCAAAGGAACTGGGTTGGGATTGTCTGTTTCGTACAATATTATGAAGTCGCATAAAGGCGTGATTGGTTTTACTCCGCTTAAAAATGACCGGAAGATTTTTTACTGTGTGCTGCCGATTGATAAAAATACTAATTTGTCCGTCGATCCGGCGTTGAATGAAGAATTGAAATTAGAATGGGAAACTTTATAAACAAGGAGATATGTTATGGCTACAGGCACACCAAAAGGATATGTTTTACTCGTCGATGATGAGGATCCAATCCGTGAATCTTTGGAAGAGTTGCTTACAGTTTGCGGTTTTAAGATTTATAACGCGAACTGCGTTGATAATGGAATTAAAGTTTTAGAAAAACAGGATGATATTGAGGCAATCGTAAGCGATCTTAAAATGCCGGGTAAGACTGGAATTGATTTATTGCATTGGTTAAATGAAAATAATCGCGAGATCCCGGTTATATTTTTGACCGGATACGGTACTCTAGAAACCTGTCAGGAAGCGGTACGGGAAGGCGCGTTTGATTATGTGCTTAAACCTATTGACGATAAAGATAAGATTTTATTTCCTTTGCGTCACGCGATCGATAAATATCGGCTTATCAAAAATAATGAAGAGTTAAAAATTGATATTCTTCGTATGGCGGAAGAACATGAAAAATTGCTGGATTCTTTGTTAAGCGATTCGCAGACAAAAGATAAAGTTCAGGAGAAGATAAATTCAATTCTTAAAAAATGGGAAAAATAAATAGTATTGCGTCCTCAGTTGTAGGGGCGATTTCCTAATCGCCCGTAACAGAAAAATCGTTTTTTAGAAATCAAAATTTAAATTGATAATTTGTATGCGGGATACAGGGAAGTCTCCCCTACGGAAAAATTAATAAATATTAATAAAACCATTTGGATAATTAATATATGTTGTGCCGCATAAAGGGTTTCAAATTTTTATTTTCTTCGCATGCAATCGACGCTTATTTAATCAGTAATGATATTAATATAAAATATCTTACAGATTTTCTTGCCAGCGAATCATGGCTCCTGATCACGAAAAAAAATAATTTTTATATTACAGACGGCAGGTA
>JADFYE010000032.1 GCA_015233195.1 Candidatus Omnitrophota bacterium | reverse complement strand
GTTATTAGCGGTCAAGCGAATATGAGCATTGGCAGTCGTTTCTTGAATGATCAGAAAGGTTTTCGGTCATCGTTTACGAGGAGAATTGGTATAAATTTTTTTGTAGGATTGATAGGTTTTCTAACCGGGCAAAAAATAACTGATCCAACGTCGGGATTTAGAGCTTTTGATAAAAAATTGATAGCTATATTCGCGCAATATTATCCGCAGGATTTTCCTGAGCCCGAAGCTATTGCAGTTGCAAGTAGATACAAGGCGGTTATACAAGAAGTGCCGGTAGTAATGCGTAAACGTGGTTCCGGAAAAAGTTCGATCAGAGATGTAAAGGCTTTGTATTACATGATAAAAGTAACTTTTGCAATTTTGTTGGACAAGTTTAAAAACACGCGCAAGGAGTTGGTCTAATGGCATTAAAATTTGTGTTAATATTTGCGGTTCTTATATTTTTGTTTGTGGTGGAATTAATTCGACGAGAGAAGTTAACTTTTAAATATGCTTTCAGTTGGCTGACCGCGACATTGATTGCGGTGATTTTTGCCGCAAAACCTAAATGGATATTTTATTTATCGAATTTGATTGGTTTTGAGATACCTAGTAATTTTGTATTTTTTTCTATTATTGGAGTGTTAGTACTTTTATCTTTGATGATGACGATATTTTTGTGTCAGCAGAATCGCCGCAACGATATTATGGCGCAGAAGATTGGGATGCTGGAGGCGGAAATGCGGGAAATGAAAAAAGGTGAGAGGTAAAAAATTTGTTCAATATTTATACAATAAAATTTTAAATTGTAACTTATGCATCCGACTGTAAGTGTTATAATCCCGGCGTATAACGCGGAAAAAACTATTGGTCTGTGTTTAGAAGCAATTCTTAAACAAGCTGATCAATCGGTCGAGGTTATAGTAGTTGACGACGGATCAACTGACAACACCGCATCTAGCATACGTTCTTTTAACCGAGTCACTTATATTTATCAACCAAACGCTGGACCAGCTTCTGCGCGCAACCGTGGGGCGGATGCTTCAGTCGGGGAAAAATTATTTTTTACTGATTCGGATTGTGTACCTTCGCAGGGATGGATTAAATCAATGTTACCGCGGTTTAGTGATCCTATTATCGGCGTGGTAGCTGGAAGTTATGGTATTGCAAATCCTGAATCAATGTTAGCGCGGTGTATTTGGCAGGAAATAGTTTTTCGTCATAATCGACTAATGCCGGATTTCCCTCGAGCTTTTGGCAGTTATAATTTTGCTATTCGTAAGGACATTTTTAAACGGCTGCATGGATTTGATGCGTCTTTTCGTAGGGCAAGCGGCGAAGATAATGATCTGAGTTATAAGGTTTCCAAGTTGGGTTATAAAATATGTTTTGAGCGCGGATCAATCGTTGATCATTATCATCCAACTCAGGTGTGGAAATATTTGAAAGAACAGTATCAGCATGGATTTTGGCGGGCAAAATTATATAAAAATCACGCGCATATGATGAAGGGCGATGATTACACTTTTTGGAAAGATATTATTGAGCCGGTTTTATGTGGGACTTTGGTCTCATTTTTATTGTGTAATATTTTTTGGCATTTCGCGTATATGCTTGCGACCTTATCGTTTGGGATTCTGTTATTAATTGAGTTATGGTTTGGTTTTAAGTTTATTGGGGTCACTTTGGAAGGATTTTTTTATGGTTGGGTTATGTTTCTACGCGCAATTTCACGCTTTTTAGGTATAGCGTCGGGATTTTTTACATTTTTTATTAAAAAAATAAAATAATATATTAAATAAATATTGCGGTTGCAATTATGGAAAGTAGAATAGTTATGTAAAACGCAGATAAGTTTTATATCCGGGGGGATAAATGATAGTTGCAGCCGAACAGAAACACAGTGTTGGTTATTATTCGCTTTTGGGTTTTGAAAGAGAGCCTTTTGCTACTAGTCCAGATCCGGACTTTTTTTATCCGTCGCAAGAGCATGATAAGGCTTTAACGATGTTGTTGATAGAGTTGCGTTTGCGTCGGGGTTTGAGTGTGATTTTAGGTGATGTGGGTACTGGAAAAACGACCATGTGTCGTAAACTTTTGCATGAGTTGAACCAGCGGCGAGATATGATTTTTCACATGATCCTTAATCCGCATTTTGGGAGCGAGGAACAGTTTTTGATAGCGCTTATTCAGAATTTTAGTATTGATATTCCGTCGAGAATAAATTTGCGGAATTTGGATGTGACGGATTTGCGGGATCTGATCGAACAATTTTTGATACGGCAAACGATCGAAGAGAATAAGACGGTTATGCTTATTATCGATGAGGCGCAGAAGCTAGATGAGGCGACATTAGAAACTTTACGTGTTCTTTTAAATTTTGAGACTAACGATCACAAACTTATCCAGATAGTTTTGATGGGGCAGTTAGAGTTGTATGCAAAGATTGTCAACATGGATAATTTTATGGACCGGATAAGCTTTAGATACACCTTGAATCCTTTAGATGTGGTCGATACTAAAGCGCTCATAGATTTTCGCATTCAGCGCGCGGGGTATCGGGGATATGAACAATTGTTCAGCGATGAAGCGGTAAGCGAGATTTATGTTCAGACTAAAGGTTATCCAAGAAAGATAAATATGCTCTGCCACAAGGTACTTAAAGAGCTGGTGATTCAGGATAAAAAAACTGTTGATCGAATTTTAGTACAGGAAATTATTGAGCGGGATATGGCGTTTGATATCCGACGACAAAATTAGTAAAATTTTTATAAAAAAAGTTTTTTTTAACTTGTACTTATAACATACTAAGTTAGAATGAGAACATATGGCGGGGAAAAAAAACGAGACAGCTGAACAGAAGTTGCTTAAAATGATCGAGGCCTCTGCGGGTCCGGGAGCAGTCTCATCGAATAAAGTCCAAGAAAATGCTAAACGCAAACAGAATATCTTGACGGTTATTCGCGGCGTCAATTTGTTTTTGTTTGTGGCTATAATCTTGGGTGTTTGTTTTATAATTTATCAAATCAAAACGGGCAGTGATATGGCTAATAAGGCTATTGTTTTCACTGAACCTTCAGTTATTCCTTCCAAGACGGCAGCGACGATATCGTCCAAGAGTGATGCGTCTAAAGATCTCGAAATTTATATGGCTAATATCCGCAAGAGAAATTTTTTCTATCCATATGAAAAACCAAAAGCTTCCGGTCCTGGTGAAAATTTACAGAGTACTGACGTTTCCAATCTTACAAAAAAATTGCGTTTAGTCGGAGTGTCCTGGTTAGATTCTGCTGAATCTGCGTCGGTTATGCTTGAAGATACTGACAAAAACCAAACATATTTTCTTATGAAAAATGAGAAGATAGGTGATATTTTTGTTAAAACCATTTATGCCGATAGTGTTTTGCTCGGCTATAAGAATGAGGAGATCGTGATAAGATATGATACGCCTAAACAATAATCCCCAAAAAATTGTAGCCAGCCTGTTGTTGTTTTTTTTGGTCTTTAGCTGCGGTATTGTTTTAAAGACTTTTGCAGAAAAGCCAATTGTAGTCATCAAAGAGGAAGACGCGATCACAAAACGTATGGATCGTGAGATTACGCTTGATGTAAGGGATATGAATGTGGTTGATGTTATTAAATTCCTTGCGCTCAAAGGCGAGTTTAACGTGGTCATAAGTCCTTCGGTTCAGGGAAGATCCACGGTGTTATTGAACAATGTTAAGATCAAAGATGCGCTTGATATTGTCATCATTTCGAATAACCTGGCTTATAAAGTTGAAGGTAATATCGTCCATATAATGGCTAATTCCGAGTATGAATCTTTATATGGCGAGCGTTTTGGCAATAAAGCTGAGGTTAAAATTATACGTTTACAATATTCAAAACCGAGTTATGTTTTAGCAGCATTGGATGGAATCAAAAGTAATGTCGGTAAAATAATTATCGACGAAGATACTGGTTCAGTAGTAATGATTGATACTAAAGAGGCTTTAACGCGGATGCAAGCGGCTATTGATGAAGTTGAAAAACCTTTAGAAACTTTTGTATATACGCTGCAATACGCAAAAGCAGATGTAGTAGCGGAAAAATTAAAAGCGCGGATTGACGCAAAATCAGTCGGCTCAGTTACTGCAGACGAGAGATCAAATCAAATATTAGTTAGGGCGTTACCTGGGCGGGCAAAAGAAGTGGAAGAGCTGATTAAGAAATTAGATGTTGTAACAAAAGAAGTTTTGGTGGACGCTAGAGTTTTACAAATAACCTTTAAGCCGGAATATGATGTTGGTATTGATTGGAAAACTGATATTGGTAAAGCTGAAAAATTAATCTCAAATAATAATTATATGAATTTAACCGGGATGAGTGGCGGCGATAATTTGAAAAATACTTTTGGTGATTTATTGATAGGAAATTTTTCTCAAGATGGAATTCAGGCGGAGATTCGCGCTCTTGAAAAAGTCAGCGATACTAAAATTATTTCAAATCCGAAGTTATTAGTTACTAATAATGACGAAGCCAAAATTCACATTGGTGATACTGTTCCCTATATTGTATCGACAACTTCTGGTACGGGTGATAACGCGATCACTAGTGAAGATGTGCGTTTTGTTGACGTAGGGCTTAAATTAAATGTTATTCCCACTATTAATGATAATGGTTATGTGACAATGAGATTAAAGCCGGAAATATCAACAGTATCGACTAGGTTAGACACTAAAGCCGGAGGTATTCCACAGGTAAATAAAACTTTGGTTGAGACCAGTGTTATGGTTAAAGATGGTTACACCATAATATTGGGCGGATTAAAGAAAAATGATAAAAATCACACTAAAAATGGTTTGCCGGTTTTAATGGATCTGCCGCTGGTTGGTTCATTATTTAGTCGGACTTCAGACTCGGTCACACAAACTGAGATCGTTATTTTTATAACTCCGACGATCATTAAGAGTGAAGCGGATTATAAAGCTTATCAAGGCGGGATAAAGCCGTTTAAATCATATAGCACTGATATTTAATTTAATCGGAGAGAGGATTAAGCAATGATCAAGATATTAAAAAATAAACAAACTATGAAGGCGGGCGTTGCGTCGATAGTTGTGTTTTGCTCGGTGTTTTTGTTGACCGGGGTTAAGTTGGCGAATGCTCAGGAAGATGCTACAAAGTTAAAGCAAGAGATTGAGACTTTAAAGAAGGATAGAGATAATTTAGTGGATACGGTAAGTAAAACTAAAAGTGCTAACCGTCAATATTCGCAGGAAATTGAAAAATTAAATTCGCAGGTGACTGAATTAGAAACAAAGTTGGCGGGCGATTCAAAAAAGCAAGTAGAGAGTGGTAGTGGGGTAGTACCGTCGGGCGATAAAACTGTGTTAGCTTCAAATGTTGTTGATCGGGAAGAAAAAACCCTGGATTTGCTTTATAAGATCGATGCTTTTGCTGAGAAAGACGCAAAGTTGGGGTTAGATGCTGCTAAAGCACATTATAATATGGGCAATATTTATTTTCAGCGTGGAGAATATGAAATTGCTGCTCGGGAATATTATCAAGCTGTTACTTTAATGCCGGAAGACGCTGATTCTCATTATAATTTGGCGTATGTCAGCGGAGAGTTTTTACGAGATTATAAAACTGCTTTAAAACATTATAAGATGTATTTGTACTTGAATCAGGATGCGAAAGATAAACAGTTTGTAGAAGGTAAAATAGTGGATGCTGAGATGCAATTAAGAAGCATTGTTGATTCGCCGTTAGAAAAGAAGTTAATTAAATAAAATTTAATAATAAAATATTAGGATAATGGTTTATAAAATGTATATAAAACTTTTTAAAACTATATATATTCTATTTATAGTATTATTTATATCTATGCCTTGTTTTGCTAATAATTTAACTATTAGCAATGTTGCTTTAGGCACTCGTAATCCTGCAAATAAAACAGTTTCCGTTCAATTTGATATTTCTTGGGACAATTCCTGGAAAACTAAGATCAATTATGATGCGGCTTGGTTAACTGTTCGTTTGAATAAAATTTCAGACGGATCTTCCGGTAAAAAATTATGCAAATTTTCTGCTGCAGGGGTTAATCCTTCTGGAATCACCAAAGGTTCTTCGTCTAATATTGATTTAGTTATTCCGACGGATAAAGTTGGAGTTTTTATTCGACCGTCTCAATATGGTGTAAATTCTAAGATCACCTCTACTGGTGTACAAGTAACAGTCGATTACGGCACTTGCGGCTTCAGCGATGCGGACGAGATAAAGACCAGTATTTTTGGTTTAGAAATGGTTTATGTTCCTCAAGGTTCATTTTATGCAGGAGATGGCGTCAGTACTGGTTCATTTAAACAAGGCGCTGCAGATGTTAAACCTTGGCATATTAACAGCGGAGCATTGATAGCTGTTACTGGCATAGATTCAAATGGTTATTATTATGTTTCTGGGGGTAATGACGGCGAGAATGCGACTGGGTCAAGTTTTGATGTTTCCGGAGAATATCCCAAAGGTTATAACGCGTTTTTTGTGATGAAATATGAAGTTAACGAAGGTGAATGGGTTGAATTTGTAAATTCTTTAGCTGCAGCAGACAGAAATCATCGTGACATTACTGATAATTTACATAAAAATTCTGATTCTGTTAAATACCGCAATACTGTTCAGTGTTCAGGGTCACCTTTAGTATGTAGTACTAGTAGACCAAACCGTCCAGTAAATTATTTGGCATGGCAGGATTTGGCAGCATTTTTAGATTGGATGGCTTTACGTCCAATAAGCGAATTAGAATATGAAAAAATTGCAAGGGGTCCAGTTTATCCAATTGAAGGTGATTATGCTTGGGGAAACACCAGTATAGAAGCCGCATCAATTATTTCCAACGGAGCTGAAAACGGGTTAGAGTCTGTTCAAAATTCAGCTAATGCGGTATATGGAAATACTTCTTTTTCAGGAGGAGACGCTTCAGAGAGCATGGATCAGCAAAAAGGCGCGCTTCGTAATGGAATTTTTGCAACTGCACAATCTAATCGGGCTGCTTCCGGTGCTGGATATTACGGAGTTTTGGAATTGTCAGGTAATTTGAAAGAAATGGTGGTTACAGTCGGTAATCCGTATGGTCGAGCTTTTGCCGGTATAAATGGAGATGGGGTTTTAAGTACAGAAGCATCGTATGAAGGCAATGCTAATCAATCAGATTGGCCAGGTTTAGATGAAGTTGCAAGCCGGGGTATAACCGGAGTTATTGGAACAGGGTTACGCGGAGGTTCATGGGATTCTACAGCGGAAAGATTACGTATTTCTGACCGAGCTGAAGCAGCATTATCAGTAACAGATGCAAAAGAAAATACCGGTGGTCGCGGAGCAAGGACTTATGATGGCGAATAAAATTTTAAAGCTCTCTTCTCTATTATTGTTAGGAATGGTTATTTTGGCAAAATTAGGTTTTGCAAACAATTTAACTATCAATAATTTTGAAGTATCTAACATTGATATTGTTAATAAGCGTATAGCATATACTTGCGATATTAGCTGGAATAATGGATGGAAAACCACTATTAATAACGATGCGGTTTGGGCGTTTATGAAATATTCTTTAGATGGCGGTCAGACCTGGAAACATGCGAGCATGAATGGCAGTGGTAAGAATCCACTTGGTTTTGTAGTGCCCAATAATTATGAAATCATAGTGCCTTCTGATGAAAAAGGATTTTTCTTACAAAGATCTTCTTTTGGCACAGGTGATACAGTTGTTACCGGTATAAAATTTATATGGGATTATGCGCAGGATGGATTAACTGATGAACAAGCAAAAGCTGCAAATACAATTAACCGGATTTTTGGTGTTGAGATGGTTTATGTTCCGGAAGGCAGTTTTTATTTAGGAGATGGAGCTAGTTCTTCGGAATATAAGTTCCAAAAAGGCAGTGCAGATACTAATCCTTGGTATTTAACTTCAGAAGATGCTATTACGACTACTAACGCGGCTGCTGATGGTTATTATTATCAATCCAGCGGCGCCAGCGGTGAAAGTGCTACTGGTTCAGTTTTTGTTATTCCTACATCTTTCCCGAAAGGGGTTAAGGCTTTTTATCAAATGAAATATGAATTGACTGAAGGTCAATGGATTTCATTTTTTAATGCTCTGACACCAGCAGAAAAAATTAACCGGGATATTACTTCTGCTAATTTAGGCGGAAAAAATTCAGATAGCATTGTAGATCGTAATACCATTGCTTGGGACGTTTCAAAACCGAATACAATGGCAACGACTTTACGTCCAGATCGCCCAGTTTCTTATTTATCCTGGATGGATCTTTTAGCTTATGCTGATTGGGCAGGGTTAAGACCTATGACTGAATTAGAATTTGAAAAATCTTCTAGGGGAAAAGATATTGCACCAGTAGCTGATGAATTTGCTTGGGGAAAAAACACATATAATGCTGCAGATCCTTCTGGTATTTATCCTGACGCTGCTGAAGATGGAACAGAACAAATTTTCGACGGTAATGCTAATCTTAACCGTAATAATGGCGCTTGGTCATCTGGTGATGGACGTGTTGGCGGTAATGCTCAAGGTCAAAAAGGACCTTTACGCGCTGGTATATTTGCTGAAGCTTCGACCAATCGGACTACTAGCGGAGCTGCTTATTATGGCGCAATGGAAATGTCAGGCAACTTATATGAAATGGTAGTTACAGTTGGCAAAACTCAAGGTCGTCAATATTTAGGAACACATGGTGATGGTAATTTATCAAATGTCGCAGGATATGAAGGTAACGCTACTAATAATGATTGGCCGGGGATAGATGTTACGGATGCGGCAAGAGGAGTAACTACCACTATTGGTTCAGGATATCGTGGAGGAGATTTTCAGTCGCCGAATATTCGTCATTTTCAATTATCAAATAGGACATTTGCGGTAAAAGATCCGGATAGTGAAGGTTTTTATTCGCGATATGATGCGCGATTTGGAGTGTATGGTGGCGGACGTTTAGTTAGAACAGCACCTTAGGTAAAACTTAGATTTAACCTTTCTTTAATTTTGAATGAACGATAATTATAACAGAAGATCAGACAAAAAATTCTGGCGTAAGCTAGTATCTTTCATTGTGTTATTTTGTTTTGCATTTGCACAATGTACAGGCACAGCTTTCGCTCAGTATATGGGTGGAAATCATAGCGGGTCTTCGGATTCTACTGTTGGTTCTGGTATTTATGCTGGCGGTCCTGAACAAGGTAATTTTTCTAGCTCTTCTGGAAGCGGTACCTTAGCTAGCGGTGAAGCTGCGTATTTGGTATTTACTCAAAGTCCTTCGTCTGAAAAACACTTTGTAGATTTTTCTCGTCAGCCAGTAGTTGAAATACGTGACGTTAACGGAAATATTGTGAGCTCAGATAATTCTACTGTTGTAACGTTGAGTATTTTTAATAATCCGGGTAATGGACAGTTGACTGGTACAGCTTCTGTAACTGCAGTTAATGGTGTTGCTACTTTCACTAAACTTCAAATTAGTCGTGCTGGTAATAATTATACTTTAATGGCATCAGCCACTGGTTTGACCTCTGCGGTTTCTACTCCATTTGATGTATTTGCTGGGACAGGTGTAAAAATTGCTGCAGTTTGGGACGATAATGGTCGCAGTACTACTGTAGGGGTTGAACAAGGATCGTACACTATATATGCTTGGATAGAGGAAGATAATGATAGAAGATCTTTAGCTGCAAGTGATACTTGTAATGATGCTACGATATGGGATAGTACTGGGCTCCCAGCTAATTCTATTACTCTTACATTTGGTACTGGTCCTGGACATAATGATAAAGTTCCTGACAATGTTAATAATTGGTGTCAATCAGCAGCTTGGACTCCGGCAGATCAGCTTAATTCATACTTTATCGATGTTTCAATAAAAAAATCAGGTATTCTTTATCAAACCTACCAACCTTTAGATCTGATCAAACCTTCCTTGTCTAATCTTGCAAATGTTAATTGGGATAGATTAGAAGCTATTAAAGCTAAGACCGATACTATTAATTGGGAAGATATTTCAGTTATAAAATCTAAGACCGATACTATTAATTGGTCAGATCTTACTGTATTACGTTCTGATGTAACTTCTATCAAAGGTGTTACTGGCAAATTAGATCCAATTAATTGGGATAATTTACAGACCATGACAACTGCTGGAGTTAATTGGACTGATATAGCACAAATGTCTTCATTACAAATAAATTGGAATGATATTGATGCTTTGGCTAATGCTGGAATTAATTGGAGCGACTTGAATGTATTAACCAAAGCAGGAGTTAATTGGAGCGATTTTAATATTCTTTCTAAAGCTAGAATTAATTGGTCTGATTTTACGGTTTTAAGTAACGCCGGAATTAATTGGTCTGATTTTACGGTTTTTTCGAAAGCGAATATTAATTGGAGTGATTTTGAAGTTTTAAGTAGGACAGGCATTAATTGGACTGATTTTGGTATTATGTCAAAAGCCCGAATTAATTGGGCGGATTTTGCTTGGATGACTGGATCAGGTGTTAATTGGATGGACGGAGTTAATTGGGATACTCTTGCAGTTTTGACAAAGGCTGGAGTTAATTGGAGCGATTTGAATGTAATGACGAAAGCTGGAATCAATTGGGAAGGATGGGCGGATATTTCAACCTCCAATATTAAT
>JADFYE010000031.1 GCA_015233195.1 Candidatus Omnitrophota bacterium | reverse complement strand
AATGCCAAATCTTTAGACTTAGCCGCGTCAGTTAACCGTTTATTAATATCCTCCAAAGAAACATTCCCATAAATCGAAGTCTCCCGCTGACCCAACAAATTCAAATTCGGTCCATTTATCACTAATATTTTTTTCATAAAACCCTCCAATGTATTCTAAATTTTAAACCACGTGATCGCGCAGCGCTTTTACGAGGCTATTTTCCATCCGTTAATTCTACATATTTCATCTGCAACTCACTGACGGTATTTTCCAATAAATTAGATTCCTGCTCGGTCAAATTGCCTTTAGTTTTTTCCTTAAGCATTGATAAAGTATCAATCAAAAGTTTCGCCTGTTCAAAATTCTTTTCCTGTTGATTAGTAACCGGATTCGGTATCTCGCCTAAGAATATCATGGCTTGATACCCTAAACTTAAAATGTAATTCAAAAAATCAATTTCCATAATTTTCCTTTCTCGACGACTTAGTTTATCATTTATCCGCTTGAACTTCAAACGATATGACAACATTGAAAGTCAGCTCCGGATATTTTAAATCAGACGGAAAAGCCGGGAACGGCGCTGAGTCTTTTACGCTCTGCATAGCAATATTTTTTAAATAATCATTAGCTTTAGTACGAGATTCGATCACCCGCACTGCAACTAATTCTCCTTTTATGTTTAAAACAAAAGTTAAATAAACTTCACCAGAACGAAAGTCAGGGTGAACCACATAATAATACGCGTGTTCTTTTATACGCTGACGGATAACTTGATTATATCCCTGATATTTTGGATTGCTTATTTCTTTTGAGTCTAATAATGGGATGCTTACTTTTTCTTTAGACATATGCCGTGTAACATGATTGTACTCACGATCTAATTTAAAATCTACCGGGGTTTTATCAATATTTTTAAATGAATTTTGATCGAAAGTTAAATTTGATGAAGCTTTGGACAGTATATCCAAATCTTTTTTGGGGTCAGGCTTAATATTTTTTTTGACCATCTCAAGTTTATTTTCTGACGCATCGCTGGACCGTGGCGCGGATTTATACGTTACTTCTACAGATACTCTCTTACGCGGTGAAAATAATTTTATCTTCCAGCTCAAGCCCACGATTAAAATCATATGTATAACTATAGAAACTATCAAACAATATTGGAAAATACGTTCTGACATAAATTAACTTTTCGCGGGAAAAAGCTGTTTCCAAAGAAATGTTATGAATTTTATCGTATCTCTTACTGGTCGGACTTTACTCACTTCTTGTCCATATATCGTCTTTATAGAAACCGAATCTATCTTAATTTTTTTCCGCGCAGCTTTAATTAAAAGTTCTGATTCAATCTCGAACCCATCAGTATTTAATTCAAAATATTTTAAAACATCACAACAAATATAACGATACCCGCATTGACTATCCTGAATATTTTGTTTACACACCAAGGAAAGTATCCACGACATCAAACAATTCACACTATATCTAAGCCAAGGCATGCCTTTAGCATTATTAAGCCGGTTGCCATTGATAATACCGCATTCCTTAAGCTCAGCTTTAGCTAAAAATTTTTCCAGATCTTCCGGAGCGTGTTGACCATCACCGTCCATAGTTATCACACCTTGATAACCGCGGTTAACTATCACATTAAACCCTTGGCGAAGCGAAAACCCTTTGCCTTTACATTGGTCATTACGGATAACTACCGCACCAGCTTTAGCCGCAGCATCTCCGGAATTATCAATTGAGCCGTCATCCACGACCAGAACATCCAATCCTTTAGCCCGCACTGCTGTGACCACCTCGGATATTGTACGGATCTCATTATGCGCTGGTATCAAAACACATACTCTCATTATTTCCAAAACTCCTTAAAAACTATCCATTGCGACGGATACTGTTTAATAATTTGTTCCAAAACCGCTGTATACTGCAGCATTACATGATCTTCATATGAAATGGTGTCATGCTCTTTAGATTTTTGATAATCTTCAAACGTAATCAACGGAAATATCTTTACTATAAAACGCCCATTTCCTTTACGTAATATAAATACCGGAGCCACTGAGGCTTTAACCCGATGAGCAAATAATGCCGCACCACGAGGCAGGCAAACATCTTTACCAAATAATTTCACTATCCGTCCAGTACCGGAAAAATCTTTATCACTTACAATTGCTAATACCCTTTTTTCCTGTAACGCTTTCAAACAAAGCCGTACCGAGTGTTCAGTTGAAACAACTTTAACCCCATATGATTCACGCTGTTTATCAAAAAAATTATTTACTAATTTTTCTTTATGCGGCAGAGCAACTACTGATATTAAAAATCCTTTGCGTGTAAAAAATGACGCGCCTAATTCCCAATTACCTAAATGACCAGTAGCCATTATTAAAGGCTTCTTGGAGTCCAAAAACTGCTGGATATGTTCAAACCCTTGAACCTCAAATCGCTCTTCAAAATCTGGTCTTAATGACAGCTTATGCATCATCAAGAATTCTAATAAATAAAAACCAAAATTCCTAAAAACTTCTTTTGAGCAAAGATCAAAATCTTGAATATCCGGATCTATAACCTGCAAATTACGTTTAATCGCAGCCTGCTCTTTTTTATTAAAAAAACAATATGCATCTGCCAAGCTAATCGCAATCCGATACGACCAGGTCATCGGAAAAATATTAACTAAAAACTGAAAGATTTTGAATAGTAAAAAACGGAACATAAACAAAAGTCAAATAAGTTAAATTTGGTCTAAAATCAAACGCGCTATATCCATGGATGAACTCGGATGAGAAAATTCAAGAGCAGCCTTACGCATCGCGGATAAACGAGAAGGCGTTCGTAATAAAAGTTCTATCTCTTCACCAATATCCCTCGCGCTATCCACCCTGATAGCTATACCGTTCTTTATCAAAAAATCAGTATTACGCATTTCTTGTCCAGGAAGCGGGTCAACTATTGCCATAGGCAATCCTTTTACCAAACATTCTGCAGTAGTTATACCACCCGGTTTAGTAATTATAATTGACGCGGCATCCATATATTCGTCGACGTTCTTCATAAATCCCATAGGCACAATTTTTTTACCAGTTTTTTTAGCTAATTTTTTTACATTATTAACAACTTTTTTATTTTTTCCAGCTAAAACTACCACTTCCACATCTGTATCCATTGTACCTAAAGATTTAACAATTTTTTTCATGGGTCCTAAACCTTGCCCCCCACCCATGACCAACACCATCGGAACCTTAGGATCTAAACCTAATTTTTTTATAATCTCTCCTCGGTCATGCTTTTCCGCAAATTTATGTTTAACCGGAATACCAAATACTTTAATTGATTCAGCAGGTACACCTTTAACTATAAATCTTTCCTTAGCGTCTTGAGAAGGAACAATGTAATAATCTACTCCTTCATTAATCCAATATGAGTGCGGCGCAAAGTCAGTTAATACGCCAACAATCTTAAAGTCCAAGTTATGCCGACGCTTATAATCAGCTACCATTCCACAAGGGAAAGCCTGAGTACAAACCACTACGTCTGGATTATGCCTTTTAAACAACCGTTCTAATTTTGCATTACTACTTTTATAAACTAATTTTTTTATATATTGTGAACGTTTGAAAAACTTAGGATTGTCGTATAAATAATCCCATAATTGCGGGGCAGTCTTGATCACGCTCATATAAGCTTGATTGACCATTTTCTCAAGTATTGGATAAGTATAACCAAAGCCATTGATAGCTGGAGTTTCTACCGACGGATCCAAGGCTTTTAAAGAATTCTGGATCGCTACTGTAGCTTGACGGTGACCGGATACTTTGGTGATATACATCAACAAAATCCGCCGTCTTTTATTTTCGGAAGAATTTATCATATAATTTTATCGGGCACGATGTATCGAACCCCTTTCATTCTATTATTGCTAAAATTCCGCCGATCTTAACTTCCTCGCCGGATTTAGCCAAAATTTGTTTTACTTTTCCGTCACAAACCGCTGATACATTAAATGTAGCTTTATCAGTGGCAATCTCAACCACATCATCGTCTATAGCCACAGCATCACCTTCTTTTACCAGCCACTCTACTACAGTAGCTGATACAATGCCTTCGCCCAACTCTGGTAAAATTAATTTATTCTGCATAGTAACTATAAATATTTAAGATCAAATTCTATTCTAAATTTTTCCTTAAGGCGAGACAAAACTTCTTCTCTGGAAATTTCATTTTTGCTTAATTTCTGTAATGACGTCATAGTAACATCTAAACCACACGGACGGATCAATGAAAACAAAGAAAGATCTGTCGCAAAATTAAAACCTACACCATGGTATGAAACCCACTTGCTTACTCCAATACCGATCGACGCTATTTTTTTCCCGCCAACCCACACTCCAGTACGGTCGGGAATTCTATTAGCCACTATACCAAAACCACTTAATAAATCAATTATTGTTTGCTCTAATTTCCGTAAAAAAACATGCAGATCTCGTCTATAAAATCCCAAATTAAAGATTGGGTATATGACCAATTGTCCCGGACTATGCAGGGTTATATCTCCGCCCCGGTCAACTTTGATTACTGGTATGCCTTGTTTTTCAAGAACTGATCCTGGAGCAAGCAAGCTATCTATTTTAGTGGTTCTGCCGCAAGTCAATACTGCAGGATGTTCGCAAACAATTAACTTCTGTGGTCCGCCTTTAATTACATTTTTAACTAATTCCTTTTGCCGCTGATACGCCTCAGCATAATCCACAACTCCCCAATCAATAAATTCACAATTATTAACCATAAATTTTTAGCATATGGCATATAGCATGTGGCATATAGCACATAACCCCTCACCCTAACCCTCTCCCCATAGGCTGGAGAGGGGAATATTAGTTACAAAAAAACTATAATAATATTTTATAAGAAAAGCGTACTAAAAAGTTGCATGGTCGTGAAGCGGACGTTGATAATTCGAGCGGGCACGGTTCGTACATGCTTTACCGTACGAGAGCGAGAATTATCGCCGAGCGAAGTTTAACTCGCCGGGTTAAACAAGCGTTACGCGAAGCACCAGGCAACTTTTTAAAGCTTTTCCATTTATTTACTACTTATACCTAAATCCCAAACTACTTTTAATTTCGGATTGTCGATCCAGGATACAATATAATCCGTAAATTCTTTTCCAGTCACACCAGTATCCCGTCCAGTAATTTCCATTTTCTTTTCAAATTGACCGCAAACATCCAAAGCCATTTCAATTTTTTCCGCAGATGACGAATATCCAATATGCCGGAGCAACATCGCGCTCGCCCTGATCATTGAACAAGGGTCAGCGTATTGCGCCCTGCCTTCTTTGACCATACGCGGCGCGCTGCCATGTATAGCTTCAAACATCGACCATTTATTACCAATATTAGCACTGCCTGCTGTACCAACCCCGCCTTGCAACTGTGCCGCCTCGTCGGTAAGAATATCTCCGTACAAATTCGGCAGAACAATAACCTGAAAATCTTTTTGCCGGGCTGGATCAATTAATTTCGCTGCCATAATATCCACATACCATTCTTCCATTTTTATACCCGGATATTCTGCAGATATGCGCTTCGCGACTTTTGAAAAACGTCCATCAGTAGTTTTAATGATATTAGATTTAGTTACGATCGAAACAGATTTAAGACCATTATTTTTAGCGTATTCAAAACCCATGCGGATTATACGTTCCGACCCTTGTTCAGTTGTAACTGTAAAATCAACACTGATATCCGGCGTAACATCAAACCCTTTTGAACCTAAAATATACGACCCTTCAGTATTTTCGCGAAAAAAACACCAATCAATTCCCATTTTCGGGATCTTAACTGGACGGACATTCGCAAATAAATCAAGCTCTTTACGCATTGCCACATTAGCACTTTCAATATTCGGCCATTGGTCGCCAGCTTGCGGGGTGGTAGTCGGTCCTTTTAGTATTACATGACATTTTTTAAGTTCTTCCAAAACATCGTCTGGAATAGCTTGCATATGTTTGACCCGGTTTTCAATAGTCAAACCTGCGATATCTTTAATCACTACCCGTCCGGATTTTATGTCATCTTTTAAAACATGAGTTAAAACATCCTGCGCGTGTTTTGAAATTATTTCTCCAATACCATCACCCCAGCAAGAACCAATAATAATCGGTTTTAATTTCTTAAAGTCGGTCTTTTCCATTCCCTGCTTCATTTTCTCAACGCGCTTAACCTGCTCTTCCAACAAAGCTGCAAATTTTTGTTTGGCTTCTTCAAGCATAGAATCATACATAATATAAATCCTTTTAATATAAATTAATTGTTAGATTACAGAGTACGAGTATAAAGCAACAAACTAAAAAGTTAAAGAAGAAAAATTTTGATAATAATGCGGTTATAAATTTTAAAGGGTCACGATTTCTCGTGACCCTAAATTTTTTCTACCTCTTACATCTATTTATTTTAAAATATCTTTTTGCTGAAGCAGCTGTTTGAATTCCTGGATATCTTTCACTTGCGAAAATGCGTCTTCATAAGTGATCAATCCACGTTCATACAATACCGCCAAACTTTTATCCATGGTATGCATACCATATTGAAAACCAGTTTGAATAGCAGTCGGGATCTGTTCTACTGCGCGTTCGCGTATCAAGTTACGTATAGCCGGTGTTGCTACCAAAACTTCGCTAGCCATAATCCGTCCGCCTCCGACTTTAGGAATCAAGGTCTGTGAAACTACACCTTGGATACAAGCGGACAATTGCAAACGCACTTGTTGTTGCTGATGCGCGGGAAAAACGTCAATAATACGCTCAATAGTCTGAGCAGCGTCTGGAGTATGCAAGGTGGCTAAAACCAAATGCCCGGTTTCAGCCGCAGTAAGAGCAGTAGTAATAGTTTCCAAATCGCGCATTTCCCCTACCACAATAATATCCGGGTCTTGACGCAAACATCTTTTTAATGCTTCTGCAAAAGAATTAGTATCAGCAAAAACTTCACGCTGTTTAATAACTGAACGTTTATTTGAATGGATATATTCAATCGGATCTTCAATACACATGATCATTGCTGAACGTTCTTCATTAATCAGGTTGATCATTGATGCCAAAGTTGTAGTTTTACCAGAACCAGTTGGACCAGTAATCAATACCATACCGCTGGGTTTACGTGAAAAACTAATAATAGCATCAGGCAAACCTAATGATTTTAAATCAGGAATATATAAAGGTATCCGACGGAATGCAGCTTCAACTGAACCACGCTGAATATGAACGTTAACGCGGAACCGTTCCATATGTTCCAAAGCTAAAGAAAAATCTAATTCTTTATCTTGTTCGAATTTTTCTTTTTGACGGTCAGATAAAACACCGTAAACTGCAGCTTTTAATTGTTCCTTTTTTAGAGGAGGATAATCGAGCGCTACTAATTTTCCATCAACCCGTAAAATCGGCGGGGTATTTTCAGTAAAATGAAGATCTGAAGCTTGTTCGTCAATTGCAATCTTAAGAAATCTTCGTAGATCCATAGTTCCCCTTTTATCAGCTTATTACGAGTTAGCGAGGATCCAATCCTTAATTCGTTTTACACCTTCTTTAATCCGTTCCTGAGACGTAGAAAAACTAAACCGCATAAATCCAGGCGCGCCAAAACTATCCCCAGGAATACCTGCCACATATTTTTCTTCTAAAATAGCTTTAGCAATCTTTTCAGAATCACCTACTGCTGAAAAATCAACAAAAAGGTAAAAGGCGCCTTCTGGTTTAATACATTTTACCTTAGGACAATCTAAAAACAAAGAATAAATTAAATCTCTTCGTTTCCTAAATTCATCACGCATAGCTTTAGTAATTTCTTTCGGCTCATTTAACGCTTGTAAAGTAGCATACTGACTGATCGTGGTCGGATTAGAAGTAGAGTGATCCTGAAGTTTCTGAACACAGTCCATAATATCTTTAGCACCTGCAGCATAACCTATACGCCAGCCCGTCATAGCATAAGCTTTTGAAACTCCATTAATCGTAATCGTAAGATCGAAAATTTCTTTACCTAAAGCCGCGATCGAAACGTATTCATTTGTATCATATACTAATTCTTCATATATCTCGTCGCTGATAACATATATTTTATGTTTTACACAAATATCAGCTATCGCTTGTAATTCAGCTTTTGAATAGATCATCCCAGTAGGATTAGACGGAGAATTCAGTATTAAAAGTTTGGTTTTAGGCGTGATAACTGCTGCAAGCTGATCTGCAGTTAATTTAAAACCGGTGGCAGCCGTTGTTTTAACATATTTCGGCACACCACCGGCAATTTTTATCATTTCCGGATAACTGACCCAGTAAGGAGAAGGCAACACCACCTCTTCACCGTCGTCAACTAAACATAAAATAACATTATATATTGAATGTTTAGCGCCGCAGGATACTACTATCTGGTTTGGTCCATATTCCAGATTATTATCCCGCTTAAATTTTGCTGCAATAATTTTTCTCAACTCAATTATACCTGAGCTGGGAGTATATTTTGTCAAACCATCATTAATGGCTTTGATTGCTGCTTGTTTTATTGAATCCGGGGTATCAAAATCAGGTTCACCTGCCGCGAAATTCACAACGTCAAACCCTTGAGCTTTTAATTCTTTAGCTTTTGCTGTAATCGCTAATGTTGTAGAACCAACTACTTGCTCAATACGACGATTAAATTTCATGAACCACCCCCTTCTAAAAATCCCGTGATCGCGAAGCGATTTTACGGGATTACTCGCCCCGCTGTGAAAACATTCTTTTTAAACCGCCAACTTTTTTCTCTGAAGCTTTTTTATCAGAAACCTTAGGTGCTGCTAACTTCTTAGCCACAGGTTTCTTTTCTGCAGATTTCTTTTCTTCAACTTTTTCCGCAGTAGGAGCTTTATCAGATTTTTTAGCTGACGTTTTCGGTTCTTTCTTTTCTTCAATTTTCTTTTCAGTTAATTCAAGAAAAACCATTTCCGCGTTATCTCCGCGGCGTTTTTCCCAAGAAATCATTCTAGTATAACCGCCGTTACGCTTCGCAAATAATGGAGCGATCGTGCCAAAAATATAACTAACTAAAGCATGATCATTCAAAATCGCGAATGCTTGACGTTTATGAGCTAAAGTGCCTTTTTTACCCATGGTGATCAATTGCTCGACCAATTTACGGGCTTCTTTAGCTTTAGCCTTAGTTGTACAAATGCGCTGTTTCAACAATGTCGCTTTAGCAATATCACGCATTGTAGCTTTTCTATGGCTTTGCTGCCGATTTAATTTATTACCAGATAGACCGTGTCTCATTTTATTCTTTCTTCCTTAATTTCTTTGGATCCACTTTCATGCCTAATTGTAATCCCATTACCTTCAAAAGATCGTCGATCTCAGTCAAAGATTTTTTACCGAAATTACGGAAAGTCAATAATTCCGCTTCAGTTTTCTTGACTAAGTCAGCGATAGTCTTGATGTTAGCGTCTTTTAAACAATTAGCGCTGCGTACTGAAAGTTCAAGCTCAGAAATCGGCAAACGCAATTTTTCATAAAGTAATTTTTCTTCATTAGAAATATCTTCTTCTTCCTCTTCTTCTTCAGGAAGCTGACCATAACTTACGAACACATCCAAATGACGTTGTAAAATATTTGAGGCATAAAGCAGCGCTTCTTTTGGATTAATACTGCCATTGGTCCAGATCTCTAAAGCTAATTGATCATAATCCGTCTTTTGTCCGACGCGGGTATTAGAAACTTCATAACTCGATTTAATGATCGGTGTAAAAATCGAATCAATCGCGATGGTGTCAGGTTCTGCGTCTTTTTTATTCAATTCTGCTGGAACATAACCACGTCCTCGAGAAACTTCCATTTCAACCACAAATTTTGTATCCCGGGTCAAAGTAGCAATATGCAAATCTTGGTTCAAAACTTCAACCATTTCATCACAAATAATATCCCCAGCTTTGATAGCGCCTTTTTTATCCGCACGGATAAAAATCTTTTTAGGAACTTTTGAATGAGAACGGATCACCAATTGTTTAATATTTAAAATAATCTCAGTAACTGATTCCAATACGCCCGGAATAGTCGCGTACTCATGACGAGCGCCTTCAATACGTACTGAAGTTACAGCGCTACCTTCAATCGATGATAATAAAACTCGACGTAATGAGTTACCTAAAGTAATACCATAACCTCTTTCAAACGGTTCAGCAATAAACTTACCGTAAGTATCGGTATAACTGGTTTCATCACAATCAAGCCGCTTGGGCATTTGAAAATCACGCCATTTAATTCCCATGTCTTCCTCCTATATCCCGCGCCAAACTTAAGTTGGAACGAGTGTTCATAGATTATTTTGAATAAAGCTCGACGATCAACTGTTCTTTGATCGGGAAAACAATATCTTCACGAACCGGTAAACGTTCGATCTTGCCTTTAAAATTTTTATTATCAATCTTCAGCCACTCAGGTATAGTGCGGTCTTTTGAACATTCAATATTGCTCTCAATAAATTTTTTAGATTTATCTTTTACCCGAACTTCAACTTCATCGCCTTGCTGTACATGATAGGATGCAATATTAACCTTACGATTATTAACGAAAACCATACCATGGCTGACTATTTGACGTCCTTGTGGACGAGAAGTAGCAAACCCTGAACGGTATATAACGTTATCTAAACGAGTTTCGAGCAACTGTAACAATACCGTACCAGTAACCCCTTTTGAAACAGCCGCTTTTTCATAATAAAGACGGAACTGTTTTTCTAATAAACCGTACAAACGCTTGACCTTTTGTTTCTCACGGAGCTGAATACCGTAATTCGACAATTTGGTACGTTTTCCTGCGCCATGTTGACCGGGCGCGTAAGGACGAGCTGTCGCCGCGCATTTTTTATGACCGCAAATACTTATTCCTTCTCTGCGGCATAACCGGCATGCTGGACCTGTATATCTAGCCATCTATTTTTCTCCCTTTTACCTTCTAAATTAAACTCTGCGTTTTTTCTTCGGACGACATCCGTTGTGCGGCAGAGGCGTTACATCTTTTATTGACGTGACTACGAGTCCTGACGCTTGTAAAGCGCGGATCGCTGATTCGCGTCCTGCACCTGGTCCTTTGACCAACACATCTACAGTTTTTATTCCAAGATCTTTTACTTTCTTAGCAGCGTCAGCACTGGCTACCTGAGCAGCAAACGGGGTCGATTTTTTCGAACCACTAAATCCTACTCCACCTGGAGTTGCCCAACTGATAACATTGCCTTGCGCGTCAGAAATACTCACGATTGTATTGTTGAATGTAGCACAAATATGCGCTACTCCGTGAGTGATCCCTTTTAGGACCTTTTTCT
>JADFYE010000030.1 GCA_015233195.1 Candidatus Omnitrophota bacterium | reverse complement strand
GTAGACGGAGAAATTGCAGCAGCAGTATCTTCGGGAACAGCGACGAAAGATTCATTAGGGAAATTAAATGATGTATCGATCGCAAATACAGTAAATGGTGAGATGTTAGTGTTATCCATCATCACTCCTATTTTTAGCGTTTAACCCATTTCTACTTTTGGAACATTTCCCATGACCAGATCGATCATAATACGTTTTTCACCGTCGATCTCAAATGAAACTTCACATTTTTCATTTTAATCTGCCGGATAAAGAACCCCTTCAAATATCTCATTACGAAAACTCATAAAATGCGACATTTCCAAATTTACATAACCTAACTGACATAAACCAGACTTGAAATTACCTGCGATCAAATTGCATAAAGTCCCACACGCGTCCAGCATTTCACTATCGTCGTTCTCCTCGATCGGATAACCAAGTTTTTGCAATAACATAACCAAATAATCAAATTCCACATAAATAACAATTGTGCCAATTGGGGATTCCCGGTTTTCAATACTTTTGCCAACAAAAAAATTAATCACTGAAATCGCGGTGGTTGTATCAAATTTTTCAAAACTTGTTATACGCATCCGGCGCATAAACTCGACTATAGGACGAGAAATAAATTTGGGATTAGATGAGAGTTTCAAACCTGCGCGGCGTTCTAATATTCGCTTTAATACTTCAGCAGCGATTCTGGCTTGAAGATTCAATTCGGTTATTTCATTTTGCATTGCGTTATTTATCATTTATTTGATATAAGGCAGCATTGCAGCAATCAAATTATCCGGTTTATACGGCTTAATAATATACCCTGCCAAATGAGGATTAGTAGCTCTAGCCTGTTTCTGGCTGTCTTCAGAACTTGAAGCCGAAACCATAATTATAGGAATTTTCGAAAGATCCGGAACCTTTTGAACGGCTTTCATGAATTCAATTCCGTCTACTTTTGGCATCTGCCAGTCCAGCAATATCAAACAAATATCAGCAAAATGCTGAGTTAAGACTTTAAAACCTTCTTCTCCGTCAGCCGCTTGTAAGATCTCATTAGACAAACCGGCTTTTTCAATAGTACGGGATAACAACTTCCGATCCATAAGTGAATCGTCAATTATCAAAATTTTCATCTATAAAATACCATCTTTCTAAACAACTAAAACATAACTAATTTTGACGATACTTTAATTCTGTACCATCATAAGGGCAATACTTTACGCTTTCGTCAAAATGACGACCACAAACCGGACAAAATTTCTGCTTCATCGCGTTTCCTACGGCATATCCACCCGCACCACCAGCCACTGCGCCTATAGCAGCTCCGGTAAGACCATTACCGCTCTGATGTCCGATTATCCCGCCTAAAGCTGCCCCGCCCAAACTACCCACAGTAGTACCGGTTTGTGTAGTCGTGCATGCAGTCAAAGAAAAACACATAAAAACCATCAATACTAATTGATTAACTTTCATATACGCCTCCAAAAATAAAAAAGATTATTTTTTTGAAGCAACAACCAAACCTTTATATTCCTTAGGTAAAGTTCCTACAACTGCTTCGGCTGCTTTCTTTGAATCAAAATGTCCAACATAAACACGATACCAAATACCTTTTTCACCAAGATCTTTTGTAATAATATAAGGTTCAAAGCTATGCTTTTTTAAATTTGCTACCACAGTATTGGCTTTTGACTCTTCTTTAAAAGAAGCAACTTGTATAGCATAAGCTGACCCGATTGAACTCTTAACCGCCTTGGAAACAGTTTTTTCTGCTACTGATTTTACTGCTTTAGTTGCTTTAACCGCCTCTGTAGTTGTTTCAGAAACCGCCTTAGCTGTTCCAGTCGCCGCAGGAGCTACAACTTCTTGAGTTGCAGTAGTTGGAGAATTTAAAGCTTGAGTTCCCGTCTTAGATGTCCCAGCCGGCATAGTTTTATCTTGCTCACCATTTTCATAGAACTGATATTGCACATCTGTAGAATTAGTTGTCTGCTGAGTCATTAACTCTTCCATCTTAGCTTTACGAACTTGTTCTTGATGCTTGTTATAAATAAATAATACCGCAAAAAGTCCGATCAAAAACAACAAAAATAACCAAACCTTATTATTATTTCCTGGTTTTTTATCCGACACGAACAATCCACCTTCTGATGAACCCTTGAACATCCCTTTTCCGTCAGCCATTTTTTCTTCTCCTATGTTAATAATTAATAATTTATAAATTTTAAACTTGTAGTCTTAGGTTTATTTTAACTAAATTAATTTCTTTGGCAATAAAAACCCCAAATTTCACACCAAATAACGTTAATCAATTTCTTCCTGCAATCTTGCCAGTAATTCGTCTGTATCATTTAAAATATCAGCTGAACCAATCTTTAATGCTTCCATATCTTTTTTAAACGACCGCAAAGAATTAATCATTTTTCTGACTGCCACTAAATGTCGATTATTTCTTTCTTCTTCAGGGTCGATCTTTTTGCGTTCTTTTATCAAAGCAGTAAGATCTTTACGTACTTCAGCAGCTTCTTTACCCTTATCAAAAACCGCTTTACGTAAATGTTCATAATCACTTTTAGTCAATTCTTTTTTTGCTTTCGCAGTACGCAAAACATTAATCTCTTCATACCCAGGTATATTGTTTACCTCTCGATCGTCAAAAAAAGAATCAGCTAAATATTGCGGTTCATCATTCTCCAAAAAAATATAAGACTTCACTAATTTCAAAGCTAAAGACTTATTAAAACCAATCTCTTTTTCAACATACTCTTCAAATTTATTATATCCCCAGCCCATATACATTTTATCTTCCCATATCGAAAATAAATGCCGGGCGAAATTCAACCATGCCACCTTAAAATCTTTTGCGTAAATCAAAGTTTGCTGACGAATTTCATCGCCTAATGTATCGGTATGATTAGCCAATGCTTTTTTCTTGCTCACCGAAAGATCAACCACTGCCATGTTATGTCCTTTTAAATTAATTTTCGTATTTTAACCTTTTTAACTATTCGTTTTACAAACTCAATATCAACACCGCCCGGGACGCGTTCCTTCATATTTGCCATACCAAAAGCCACACCTAGACGTAAACTTTCTAAAAACGATATGCCAGTTGAATACGCTCCGATAAACCCGCCCACAAAACTATCTCCGCACCCAACATCATTTATGGGCTTTAATTTGATCTGGGCAGTTATCTCAAAAATATCCGCTCCATTAAATGCAATTACCCCGTCAAGTCCTCGAGAAATAAAAACATTTCCAGCTCCCATGCGCGAAAATTCTAATACTGCTTTTTTAATGCGGGGATATGAAGATATGCTATAACCTAACACTTCCTGCGCTTCTTCATGATTAGGTTTGATGAATTCAGGGCGAGCTTTTAATCCTTCGATCAAGGGCAAACCACTGGTATCCAAAAAACACAAACATTTATTTTGATGAGCAATGTTAATTAATTTTGTACAAACTTTATTATCCAGCCCATTCGCGATTCTACCGGAAATTATAGACCACGAAAAATTTTTTACCAAACAAGAATAATGTTTTAAAAAAGAACACCATTCCTCCTGGTTTATAAACGGACCAGGCTCAATAATCCGGGTGCTACTGCCACTTGAGTCAAAAAAAGTTAGATTTTCTCTAGTGGATCCATTAATACAAAAAAAATCATGTTTTATTTTTTCAAAATCAAGCAAACATTTTAGGTTATCACCTGAAATTCCGCCGGTCAAACCTGTAGCACATACCTGCAACCTCTTAAATAACTTTTGTAAAAGAACAAATTTATTTAACGCCCGGCTTACATTAACACCTTTACCGCCAGCTACAACTTTAATATCTGTTCCGTTACCAAATTGATTCACAGGAACAAATATATCTAAAGCCGGATTTAAAGTGACAGTCAGTATACTAGTCACGAATAAAATTCAATTTTATATTTTATAACTTTGGTTTATTCTTTTTTCTTTAAAAACGTCTTCATTTCCATCCAGGTCTTTTTACCAATAACCCCATCAATGGTCAAGCCATAATCTTTTTGAAAACTTTTAATAGCCTTTTGAGTGCCTTTACCAAGTTTTCCGTCTATAGCGCCGTCATAATATCCTGCGGCTTTTAAAGCTCGCTGCACGTCTTTGGGATCAACTTCAACATGCAAAATATCTTTATCTTCAGAATTTGATTTAGACTTAACCACATCTTTGATAGCAGGTTCTTCAACTGCACGGTTAGTTTCCGCGCTAGTATCAGCATCGTTTTTTCTGGTAAGATCTTCAACCTGATATTTTAAACTATCTAATTGCTGACCTTGCTCCTCTACACTTCTTTCCAAATGAGCGACTTTGATCTCCAAATTATTGACCACAGTCGGTGATTTAGTTGCAGCACAACCACCTAACGACATAAGCAAAAACAAAAAACATCCTAAACTTAATACCCCAAATTGATTAATCCGAGTTTTCATTGTTTATCCCCCTCCTGAATTATGTTTATTTTCATTAGATTTACGATAAATTGTCCTATTTTATCTGGATATTTTAAAGCGAACATTTTTAAACCTTCTTCGCGCTCGTCAATAATACTTATTGAATAATCAAATCCCGGTTTCACAACCGGTATGCCTCCGAACTTTATCTTTTCTTTAGTACCTATCATATGAAGCGTGCCGATATAATTTACTTTTGAAGGCACAACTTCAAACCCCACATCGACTTTCTCTTCAGCCAAACTAGAACCTACTGGAATAGCCGCATTTATTATTCTATACTGACCCACAGGTAGTTCAATAAAAAAATAACCTGGTTCAACTGTCTCTGAACTTCCGCCTAAAGGATTCTGTTTTGATTTATCACCCACAATTAAAATATGTTCCTCTGAAGGTTTAAAAACATTTACAAATACCAACTTTACGTAAGTAGTCTTTAATATGCCTTCGAAATCTGTTTTCGCAAAAACCGAACCCTTAGACAAAGGTTTTTGAACTGACGCATTTGGAATAGAACTAACCATTGAACCAGTCGAGTCAGTTTTCAACGCCGTTACCGACATTTTATTCGAAATTATTTTCGTCGGTATTTTAGGTTTTGAAGTGACCGAACATCCACTCAAAACCAACAACATAAACAAAATTATTATGCGAAACTTCATATATAATATAACTATAATTGTAGGGTCTGTAGTTTAGCAAATTTTATACGAATTAGGCAAGTAATTTGAAATAATTTTTTAAAAAAAGTAGCGGAAGGGGAGAAACCTTCCGCTACGCGTCTGCACCTGCAGACTATTTAGTCAAAACCACTGACTTTTTGGGGGAGAAAAATTTAGCTTTCCAAAAAATATCTATATTTAATGTATGGCAAAATCTGACTTCAACCAACATCCGATTATGAGTCAAATTAAAACTTCCCTTCACTTTAAAACGGAACGTTTCAACCATCCGTTCATTATCAACACATTTCTTAATGAAAATTTCTGGAGGATTAGTCTCGCCAGCCTGCTCAACTTCCCGCACTAAATAAATAAAACTTTTACGGATTTTGGTTAAAGCGCGTTTGTCTTCAGTTTGCTGACAAATAGAAAAATTCTTCAAACGCTTTTCTGGATTGAGTGTCTTTCTATATTTTAACTCTTTCATGTTTCCCCCTTCGTCAGTTCTATTGAAAGTATACCATCCGGGATCAACACGGCAAGGTCAGTACAGCGCGTTTTGGGAAAACGTTTTCTTTAAAATACAGCGACGGAAGGAAAAAAACGAAGAAACAATATACAAAAAATAATTTTTTAATTATGATCTCTTAGCTCTTAGAGCCTTAGCAAAGCAGGCTTACTTCTTTTTGTTAAAACCTATAGGCGTGCGCGGTTCAGTACCTTTAATCAATCGCTCAATATTCGGCTTATGTCTTATTATAACAAATAAGCCAAACACCACTGCCATAGCTATTAACAAGGGATGCTGGTGTGTGAGTATCATAGATAAAGGGAAAGCAAAACCTGCCAATACTGAAGAAAAAGACACAAAACTGGTAATTATAAATGATATAAGCCATACTTCTACTGTAATCATCAAAGGCAGCCTTATACCAACGATCTTTACTGCTAAAGCTATCAATACTCCCAAACTAGTGGCTATACCTTTGCCTCCCTTAAATTTCAAAAAAATTGTCCAATTATGTCCGCATACAGCTGCTAAACTTAACAATATTAATTGCCAAATTTCATTTAAAGAAAAAATTGAAGATAACAAAACTACAGCTATAACACCTTTTAAAATATCAAGGATCAAAACAATTGATCCGGGAATTTTACCTAATACCCTAAAAACATTGGTCGCGCCAACATTCCCTGAACCATGCTGCCTTATGTCTATTCCCTTATATATCCTTCCATATATATAAGCGGTTGGAATCGAACCAATCAAATAGCTCAAAATTAAAGCAACAAATATCATAAACCTTCTCCATGGTTTAACATCTTTATGCCTTTACGCATATAATCAATAGTAGACCCAATTATAAGAATCAAAGCAATATACCAAAAAATAGATAAAAATTGCCACTGTAATAAAACCGCTAACACTGACATAACCTCAGCAAAAGTAGTAGCCTTACCCCATTTAGTTGGTTTAATTTCAAATACACCTTGAAAAATACTAACTATGGTAACCCCGAAAATAAGAATAACGTCCCTGCCAATAGCCCAAACCACCAACCACGCCGGAAATTTTACCAAAGGTAGGCGATCATTAATAAAGTATAAAAACACGAAAGCAAAGATCAAAAGTATTTTATCAGCCAATGGATCCAATATAGCACCAGCTTTGGTTTGCTGTTTCCACTTACGCGCAACATAACCATCAACAAGATCAGAGATAACTGCAAATAAAAATATTCCTAAAGCTATAAATCGATGGTAATCTTCTTGCGGACTATAATCCAAAATCGCGGCAATAAAAAAAGGTACTGCCAATATCCTGCATACTGTGATCTTATTTGCTAAAGTCATACCCATGTTTTACTCTACCCATTTTAAAGGGACATGATGTATCGGACATTCTATTATATTAGGCGCGAAACGTTTTCCATCTACAGGACAGTATTTTACCTTTACTTCACCATTAAATGAATTAGCAACTTCATTTACAGCAGAGCGAGCTTCAGGATCATTTCGCAAATCTTTTTCAAGTTTACGCAAATCTTGTTCTGAAACCGGTTTTCCGGCAAGCGCTGAAGTAACTGAAGTTAAAGTCTGTTCAGCGTCTTTAGAATTAGTAGCATTAGTCGTGGGTTTGCCAGCAACCGAACATCCGCAAATAAAAACAACCAATAAAATTAAAATAAAATTTTTAAACATTATTTTATAACCCGAATTCGATCCAACGGCCAATAAATAAATGAAGCTGGTCCTACGATATTAGCTTCGGGAACATAACCCCAATAACGGCTGTCATGACTGGATTGACTATTGTCTCCCAAAACAAAAAAATTGCCGGAGGGAACTTTTACTGCATTGCCATTAACCGCATATTCGCCCATATCATAATAATAAATTTTCCGTATCCGCGGCTCGTCGGTAATTTGACCGTTAATATAAATACTGCCGTATTTTATTTCAACTGTTTCTCCAGGAAAAGCAATCAAACGCTTTATAAAATCCCGTTTTGGATCTTGAGGAAACTTAAACACTATAATATCGCCGCGGTTTAACTGCCCATAACCATGAATACGATTTTTAGTAAAAGGAATTAACGGTCCATAACTCATTTTATTAACCATAAGCCGGTCATTAATCAATAAAGTCGGAATCATTGACCCGCTGGGAATCTTAAAAGCTTGAATAAAAAAAGTCCGGATAAATAAAGCTAAGATCAAAGCGATTATAGCTGAATCAAACCACTCTTTTCCCTCGGTCTTAAACCATTTCTTTGCTTTATCCTTAAATGTTAATTTCGTAAAATCTTTTGTTAGATCTGGCATGGTCATCCTTATTTTATAATTTTAAAACTGCCGAAAATGCTTCCTGTGGTATCTCAACATTACCAACTTGTTTAAGTTTCTTTTTACCTTCTTTTTGCTTATCCCACAATTTACGTTTACGGCTGATATCTCCGCCATAACACTTTGCAGTAACATCCTTACCTGCAGATTTTACCCTCGCACTAGATATAATCCGACCATCACACGTAGCCTGTATTCTTACCTCATATAACTGTTGCGGAATAAGCTCTTTTAATTTCGTGACCAGCGCCAAACCTTTTTCATAAGCGCCTGATTTATGTACTAAACAAGAAAACGCGTCGCAAATTTTATCATTAATCAATATATCAAGTTTAGATATATTAGCTGGCTGATAACCTTCAAATTTATAATCGATTGAGCCGTATCCTCTGGTCAAAGATTTTATCTTATCATTAAAATCAACAATTACCTCCGCAAGAGGGATATCAAACAAAATCCGCATCCGGTCAGAAACATATTCGCTGGTAACAAAATTACCACGTTTATTTTTGGCTAATTCCATTACTCGATCCATAAACTCAACCGGAGTCAAAATAGTAACCCGTAAGTATGGCTCTTCAATCGACCTAATATTCGATGAATCCGGCAGATCATTAGGACTATCAATTATCTGAATCTCGCCTTTATTATCTATAACTCGGCACTGAACGTTAGGAGTAGTTAAAATCAAATTCAAATCATATTCCCGCTGCAGCCGCTCCTGAACAATATCCATATGCAACAAACCTAAAAACCCGCAACGAAACCCATTACCAAAAGACTGTGAGGTCTCTGGTTCATATACTAAACTCGGATCACTAAGACGAAGTTTTTCAATGGCTTCACGCAAAGGCATAAAATCTTTTGAGTTTACCGGATATACTCCGCAAAAAACCATTGGATTCAATTGGCGATAACCTTCCAAAGGCGCAGCAGCTGGACGATTAGCATCAGTAATAGTATCCCCAACATGCACTTCCCGAGGTTCATGCACATTACAAGTAATATAACCTACTTCACCTGCAGTCAACTCTATTACTTTAACATCTTGAGGTTTACAGATTCCTACTTCCTCGACATTATGATCTTTACCCATATTCATCATGCGTATCCGCATCCCGCTTTTAACCACGCCATTCATGATCCTGACATAAACAATAACCCCTTTATAAATGTCATACTTCATATCAAAAATCAAAGCTTGCAGCGGTTCTTCATCCGATCCAGTCGGCGGAGGTAAAAATTCCACTATCTTTTCAAACAAAGTATCAATGCCAATGCCTTCTTTTGCAGACACTAACTGGATATGCGTATCATCCATCCCTAAAGACTCCATGATCTGCAATTTCGCGTGATCAATATCCACGCTGGCAACGTCGATCTTATTTAAAACCGGCAGAATTTCTAAATTATTATCAATCGCTAAATAATAATTAGCTACAGTTTGAGATTCCACGCCTTGGGTTGCATCAACCAAAAGCAAAGCTCCTTCACAAGCTTTTAAAGATTTTTCAACTTCATACGAAAAATCCACATGCCCGGGGGTATCAATAAGATTAAAAAGATAAGTTTTACCGTCTTTAGCTTTGTAATTGATACATACGGCAGAAGCTTTAATCGTGATGCCCCGCTCCCGCTCCAAGTCCATGTCATCCAAAAGCTGATTCTTGAATTTACGCTCATCAATAGCTCCGGTAAATAACAACAAGCGATCAGCCAAAGTTGATTTACCATGATCTATATGTGCAATAATAGAAAAATTACGAATTAAGGTTTTATCAATCATATATTTAAATTAAATTCCAATATATCTTCTTAATGTTTCAACAACTTCATCAATACTTAATTTCGAAGAATCAATATAAACAGCGTCTTCTGCTCGGCGTAAAGGACCGACCTTTCGAGAGAAATCTTTATGATCGCGCTCCTCAATCTCTTTACGCAATTGGTCTATATCAACGTCTTGCCCTTTGTCTTTTAATTCTTTATATCTGCGCTGAGTCCGTTCTTCGACTGAAGCATCCATATAAAATTTATGCGTAGCATTAGGAAATACAACAGTAGTCACATCTCTACCTTCGGTAACAATACTGCGGCGACCTGCAATCTGCCTTTGCCATTCAACTAATATCTCCCTAACCTTACCCGCGCGCGCTACATAAAAAGTATTATTCGTAACCTCCAAAGTTCGAATTTCTTTACTTACGTCCTCGCCATCCATAATAACTTGAACACCATTAGGTGCATCTTTAAGATCTAGATTAGTCCGTTTAGCCAAAACAACCAAAACGTCTTCATCTTCCATATTAATTTTTTCACGAAGCGCTTTTAAAGCGATTGAGCGGTACATCGCACCAGTATCCAAAAACGCGAAACCTAATTCTTTTGCCAAACGCTTTGCAACTGTACTCTTACCAGCCCCTGCTGGTCCATCCATGGCAATTACATATATTTTATTAATCATAAATATCTAACTTTAAACCCTGTACCCAACGTGGTTCAGGGCAACCGCATTTAATTTATTTTTTCTCGTTTAACTTTTGCTTTTTCAAACTTATCCATTAAAACTTTTTCATCTTTATCAATGATTCCTTGACGGATAATTGCCAATTCTTTCACCATATCATCTATAGCTTTAATTATATATTTGCCATTTGATCTACAAATATCACTCCACATCTGCGGGGAAGAAGCTGCAACTCTAGTCGTGTCCTTTAATCCGCTGGCAGCATACTGCAGCATATCTTCAGGTACCGCACCCATCAAACTAAAAGCTGCCATATGCGGCAGATGACTAACGTATGATAAAACCTGATCATGTTGTTCAGGCTCCATAGTCAAAACTTCAGTACCCATTTTATGCCAAAATAATTTTACTTTTTCAATTGCTTGAGCATTTGTGGTCTTAACCGGCGTGATAATACATTTTACGTTGCTAAAAAGATCCGGCACCGCATTCTCAACCCCACGTTTTTCACTACCTGCCAACGGATGCGAACCAACAAAATTATTTGGGAATGCAAGTAATTTTTCTGCCATATCCACAATATCAGATTTTGTACTACCGATATCAGTGATATAACAATTCTTACGTAAATATGGGTTGAGTTTAGGCAAGAACTGAATGATTGTCTCAACCGGTGTAGCTAAAATCAAAAGGTCTGCGTTACGTACTGCTTTCGCCAAGTCAGTAGTTGCCACGTCGACAGCTCCGATCTTCATGGCTTTGATCAAAGATGACTGCTGGAAAGATAAACCCACTACTTCTTTTGCTAATTTATGTTTTTTGATTGCTAAACCTAAAGACCCTCCCATCATTCCAACGCCAATAATAGTGATCTGTCTAAATGGTCTATGTGAAGGTAATATCATTAAATCTCCCTCTCTACAGCAGCAGCTACGCGCTTTAGATCTTTTATCAAATTTTCAAAATTTTTAGGAACTAATGATTGCGGTCCGTCGGATAAAGCCTCTTCCGGATTATCATGCACTTCTACCAAAAGACCGTCACATCCCGCAGCAACTGAGGCTTTTGAAACACTATTTACTAATCCCCACCTGCCAGTTGCATGACTCGGATCAACCAAAACCGGCAAATGTGATAATTGTTTTACCAAAGGCACTGCATTAATATCCAACGTGTTCCGGGTCATGGTCTCAAAAGTTCTAATGCCCCGTTCGCACAACATTACATTAAAATTACCATTCGATAAAATATATTCAGCTGACATTAACCATTCTTTTACTGTTGCACTGATACCACGTTTTAAAATTACTGGTTTATGAATAGCGCCTACCCCTTTTAATAAAGAAAAATTCTGCATATTGCGTGCGCCGATCTGAAGCACATCAACATATTTGGATACCAAATCAATGTCCCGCGCGTCCATAATTTCTGTAACTGTAGCCATATTAAATTCCTGACCCACTTGTTTTAAATATTTCAGCCCTTCTTCTCCCAGCCCTTGAAAATCGTAAGGCGAAGTGCGAGGTTTAAATGCTCCACCGCGCAAAATATTACAGCCTGCAGCTTTAACAAATTTTGCGATATTACGTAAGCCATCCAATGTTTCAACCGCACAAGGTCCGGCTATCATAGCAATCTTTTTCCCTCCGACTTCAATACAGTCTTTAATCTTTATTACTGTGTTGCCTGGTTTAAATTCCCTCGAGACTAATTTATATGGAGCCAAAACTGGTATTACTTGTTCAACTCCTGGAAAAACTTCAAGAGGCGTAACTCTAAGCACATCTTCTGGTCCTATCAAACCAATAACAGTTTTCTCAACCCCTCGAGATATATTAGCTTTTAGACCAAGCTTCTGAACTTTATCAACTATATGATTGATTTGCTCGTCTGTAGCATTTGATTTTAAAACTATAATCATAAGATTTCCTTTAATGCTTTAATAAATTTTTTATTTTCTATTTCATTTC
>JADFYE010000002.1 GCA_015233195.1 Candidatus Omnitrophota bacterium | reverse complement strand
GTATATACTTATCAATAAGTAATGGTAATTAGGGAAGCAATATGGAAACAAAACAAAAGCAACTTATACAGTTTATAAAAAAAAATGGCGGTTTCGCTAAATATGCGGAATTAATAAAAGCAGGATTTTATAAGACCGTTATTAGTGAAGTTATAAATGCGGGGCAGATCGAACGGATTAGCCGCGGAATTTATTGTCTTGCTAAAATTCCTGATGTTTCTTATCCAGACTTTATTACTGCTTCTCTAATAATTCCTAAAGGGGTTATTTGTCTTATAACTGCACTTTTATTTTATGAAGTTACAGACGAAATACCACGCTATATTGATATTGCTGTTCCTACTGGATCAAAGGTGAGGTCAATTCAAAATATTCCACTAAAAGTTTATCGGTTTTCACCGCAAACATGGAAGCAAGGGGTAGAGGAGCATTCTATTGATGGAAAAAAAATAAAGATCTATAGTCTGGCCAAGACCCTTGCGGATTGTTTCAAATTCCGTAATCAGATTGGCATGAATATTGTTAGGCCTGCGCTAAAGACTGCCCTTGAGCAAAAGAAAGTGAATCATCGTGACATTATGAAATATGCGGCTATGTGTCGTGTAACAAATATAATCAAACCGATTTTAGAGGCGCTGATATGAAAAAAGAGCTTGTAAATATTGAAGCATCTGTTCACGATAAATTAAATAATAAAAGGAAAGAATTAAATATTTCTTTTTTGGAGATTTTAGTGACTTACGCGATGGAAAGATTTCTTTATCGTCTAAGTAAAGCTGCATTTGCTGATGATTTTATTTTGAAAGGTGCATTGCTTTTTACTGCATGGAAAGTAAGTGAAAGAAGAACCACTCTTGATATAGATTTATTGGCTCCGATAAATAGGGACAGACGCTATTTTATTTTAAAAACGGTAATTTATCTTAGATCTATCGTCGATGATGTTTGCTTTTTATAAATTTGAATAGTAAATAATTAAGGTTGCGGTGTGTGGCATCGGAAATCGAATTTGGCGGATTCGAGGCAGTATTTAAAAAATGCCTATAGGGTTTTGTTAACCAGGGCGCGGCAGGGCATGATTATTTTTGTTCCTTATGGGGATGCGGCAGATAAGACCAGGCTTCCGGAGTTTTACGATAAAACTTTTGAGTATTTGCAATCTTTAGGCGTTCGAGAGGTGGTTTAATTATGATTGTGTATGCGGGCACAAAGAAAACTTTTTCAGATGATGTCGTAGGAAACGAGATTGTTGATAAGGTTTTGGCTTGTTTGAAAGGGAGCGTTGGCTACTCCGTAGGTGAGGGAGAAGCGCGTGCGTTTCAACATTCATTGTTATATATGAACAATGTGTTGTTGGATGATGGTATTCCTAATGATTCAGGGGTATCTATTGAGTATCAGATCCCGCAGACAGGGAAGCGGATTGACTTTATTATTAGTGGGCTTAATGAAAAAGCGTTCAGTACCGCGATTCTAATTGAGCTTAAGCAATGGAGCGAGGGTGTTTCTGTATCGGAGAAAGATGGGATTGTGAATACTGTGTTCTTTGGTGAGGTTTCACATCCGTCGTATCAGGTATGGTCTTAGGCGGCACTTCTTGAGGACTTTAATGAGACTGTTCAGTCGGAGCAGATAGAATTAAAGCCTTGCGCTTATTTGCATAATTATGAACCAGATAATGTTATCACTAACAACTTTTATGGAGATTATCTTCAGAAGGCCCCAGTATTTCTTAAGCCTGATGTATTGAAATTGCGCGAGTTTATTAAGAAATATGTGAAGCATGGCGATTTGGGTGCTGCGATGTATCGGATAGAGCACGGGCGGATTCGTCCGTCTAAGAGTTTGGCTGACAAGCTTGCTTCATTACTTCAGGGGAATCAAGAGTTTATTATGATTGATGATCAAAAAGTGGTCTACGAGACCGCGCTTGAATTGGCAAAGAAGGCGAGCGCAGGAGGCGGTAAGTATGTTTTGATTGTTGAAGGTGGACCAGGGACGGGGAAGTCGGTTGTGGCGGTTAACTTACTTGTGACACTCATAGGTAAAGAAATTAATGCGCGGTATGTAACAAAGAATGCAGCCCCACGTGCGGTATATGAAAGTAAGCTTTCCGGTGTTCTAACTAAGACGCGTATTACGAATCTTTTTAATGGCTCGGGTGCGTATACAGAATGCCCCGTGAATTCTTTTGATGCATTGATCGTAGATGAGGCACATCGGCTTAATGAACGTTCAGGTATGTTTCAGAATAAGGGGGAGAATCAGATCAAGGAAATTATTCAAGCGGCGCGCTTTAGCGTGTTCTTTATTGATGAGGATCAGCGTGTAACGCTTAAAGATATTGGGGAGAAAGAGGAACTTGTTCGCTGGGCAAAGCGTTTGGGAGCGTCGGTTCACAATAGGGGATTATCTTCTCAGTTTCGTTGTAATGGCTCGGACGGTTATCTGGCGTGGCTTGATGATACGTTGCAGATCAGAAAGACGGTGAACATATTTTTAGATGATGTTTACGATTTTAAAGTGATCGGTTCTCCGTCAGAGCTTAGGGATTTGATTTATGAAAAGAACAAGATCAGTAATAAGGCGCGGCTTGTTGCTGGATATTGTTGGGATTGGGTAAGCAAGAGCGACGTAAATGCTAAGGATATTGTAATTCCTGAGTATGATTTTTCAATGCGTTGGAATCTAAGTAGCGACGGTAATCTTTGGATATTGAAGTCGGAATCTGTTACCGAGGTGGGCTGTATTCATACGTGCCAGGGTCTTGAAATGGATTATGTTGGGGTTATTATCGGCGAGGATTTAGTTTATCGTGATGGGGTTATTATTACAGATCCGAAGAAACGGGCCAAGACGGATTCTTCTGTGAAGGGCTATAAGAAGTTGTTAGAAAAAGATTCTGAGCAGGCGAAAGTAAGAATGGACGCCATCATCAAGAACACCTATCGGACGCTGATGACGCGGGGCATGAAGGGATGTTACGTGTATTGCGTTGATAAAGAGCTGGAGGCGTTCTTTAGATCGAGGATTAAGGAAATAGTTCCAAGAAATAAAACATTATATTTCTCTAATGTAATTCCTGTGGCGGAAGAAGAGCGTTTTAAATTAGAAGAATCCGTTGATAAGAAGGTTCAGTATAAAGAATACTTGCCTGTTTATACTTTGGAGGCGGCTTGTGGTTTTTTTGGACGGGGTACGGATGCACGGGAAGAGGGGTGGCTTAAGGTTAATGGGTTTCAGTTAAATAAGAATATGTTTATAGCAAAAGTGGTTGGAAAATCAATGGAACCATCAATTCCTGACGGTAGTTATTGTATATTCAGATCCAACGTAGTGGGGTCGCGTAACAACAAAATTGTCCTTGTTCAGCATAACAGTATTAATGATGTGGAAAATGGCGGACGTTATACAGTAAAAAAATATACAAGTAAGAAAAAACAGCATGAAGATGAAACTTGGGAACATGAAGAAATTATCTTGCTGCCGCTAAATAAAGAGTATGAGCCGATAAGTATTAAAAATCCGGAAGAAGGCGAATTTATTGTAGTGGCGGAGTGGGTAGGGGTGGTTAAAATTTAGACTTTTGGTTTAATTTTGCTATCACGAGGAGATATAAATAAGGCTTGTCTTTGTTTATTAAGTATTTTCGTCCTGAAGTAATATTTTTTATGAATTTAGTATAAATAATTTAGGTCACGGTGTGTGGCACCGGAATATGTGGAAAGGTCGTCCCCGCGCGAGTGGGGGTGTTTCCCGAAACGTTATAGCTTATCAGATTTTGTTGTCCCGAAAATTTCCTCGAATTTGTTTTAATAATTTCTTGTAATCCATACATTTGTATGGTATAAAATTCACATAAAAGAAAAACTGATTAATGTTAAAGGAATAGAAATTCGTAATTCGACTTTAATTATGGCGAATTTGCCATAATTAAAAGTCAGGCAATTATAAAATAAGCGTTAGGATTTAAGATAAAGGAGCGCGAAAAGTGAAGAAAGAGATTATCGTTCAGCTTAATAAAACTTTTGAAGAATCTGTTTTTGTTCAAAATGGTATTGAATATTGGATGGCGAGGGATATTCAGCAGCTTTTGGATTATACACAGTGGCGTAATTTTTTGCAGGTTGTTGATAAGGCTAAAACGGCTTGTCTAAAATCGGACCAAAATGTTTCTGACCATTTTGCTGACGTCAGCAAAATGGTTCCGATTGGATCTGGAACCGAGAGGCAGGTCGACGATATAATGTTGACCCGCTATGCCTGCTATCTTATTGCTCAAAACGGTGATCCACGGAAAGAACAAATTGCTTTTGCTCAGAGTTATTTTGCTATTCAAACCAGAAAACAGGAGATATTGGAAGAGCGGATTGCCTTGGTTGAACGGATCCGTGCTCGGGAAAAACTGGCTGATACAGAAGCTGAGTTATCAGGCATTGTGTATGAGCGAGGTGTTGATGGGGAAGGTTTTGCGCGTTTACGTAGTAAAGGGGATCAGCATCTTTTTGGCGGACACACGACATTAGAAATGAAACGAAAATTGGGGGTGCCTGAAAAGCGGCCATTGGCAGACTTTCTTCCGACTATTACGATTAAAGCCAAAGACCTTGCCGCGGAAATTACAAGTTTTAATACAAAGAAAAAAGATTTACAGGGGGAGCCTGAGATTACGGTGGAGCATATAAAAAATAATCAAGATGTCCGTGAGCTTTTGGGAAAAAGCGTCATTAAGCCTGAGAATTTGCCGCCTGAAGAGGATGTCAAAAAATTGCAACGTCGGATCAGTTCTGAAGGGAAGAAGATCAGGAAGATTACTAACCTAAAAACTGTGTGAAAATATTATGAACAAAAACACGAATCTTACAGATAAGCAGCATGATGTGTTGAAGTTTATTTATCAGTCCATTCGAAATGAAAATTGTCCTCCTACTATTCGAGAGATCGCGGATCATTTGAAGTTGTCTGTCGGGACGATACAAGACCATTTAAAGGCGCTTGTGAAAAAAGGGGTTATTTCAATTTCCAAGAATACGTCCAGAGGGATCAGTTTGGTTCGGGAAAATTTGTTTAAAGTTCCGGTTATGGGTAAGGTGAGAGCAGGGATGCCTATTTATGCGGTTGAAGATTTGATTGGTTATTTGAATTTGGATGAGATGATTTTTCCTGAAGAGGATGTGTTTGCGTTAAAAGTGAAAGGGGATAGTATGTCGGGCGGGGGGATTTTGCCTGATGATTTTATATTGGTAAAAAAACAGGAATTTGCTTCGCTGGGCGATATTGTGGTAGCACTGGTAGAGGATAGTGTGACGGTCAAAAGACTTAATAAGAAGGGAAATGATTATTTTCTTCAGCCTGAAAATGAGAAGTATGACAATATTCCGTTTGATGAAAATGTTTCAATCGTCGGAAAAGTTGTGAAGGTGATAAGGAATTATTCATAATAAATTTTTCATATGTTCATGGGAAAGGGATTTTATGGACTCAAAAATCGCAATTTTTAAAGGCAGGCAAATTCGAAGAACTTTACACAATAATGAGTGGTGGTTTTCTATTATTGATATTTGTTATGTTTTGACTGAAAGTTCTGACGCTGGCGCGTATTGGAGGAAGTTAAAGCAGAGATTAAAAGAAGAGGGGAGTGAAGTCGTGACAATTTGTCACGGGTTGAAACTGCTTTCTGAGGATGGAAAAATGCGAGAGACAGATTGTGCCAATACAGAAGGCATTTTTCGGTTAATTCAATCCATTCCGTCGCCTGTTGTATCGCTATTCGTGAGGAGTTGACAGATGAATGGCAAAATCGTGGGGCTGAAGAAGACCGTGATTACGAAATATTAACTGCTGAGATCTCTAAGGCAACTTTTGGCGTGACTCCCGAACAGTATAAAAAAATTAAGGGGCTGAAGCGTGAAAATTTGCGTGATCATATGGATGATTTTGAATTGATTTTTACGATGTTAGGCGAAAGATCTACGACGGAAATTCACCGGACAGAAAATTCGCGGGGTGTTGATAAATTAAAGCACGATGCAAAAGCTGGAGGGAAGATTTCAGGCGATGCCCGCAAAGCTTTGGAAAAACGATTACATCGAAAAATTGTGTCGAAAGAAAATTATTTATGCGTTCCAGAATCATTAAAAAGAAATTTACGGAAAAACAAAACTTGCCAAGTTTTAAAAAACTGATAAAATAACGCCATATTTACCTCGGAAAATATGAATTTTTATGCCGACGTAGCTCAGCGTGGTAGAGCACATCATTCGTAATGATGGGGCCTCCGGTTCGACCCCGGTCGTCGGCTTTTTTTCTTTTTTCTTTCTTGCGCCGCACCCGCCCTTACTTTAAAATAATATTAATTATTTATACTTTTTCGTTTGGGGGAGAAAATGCAGTTTAGTTTTACTTCACAAAAGTTGGCTTTGATATTTATTGTGCTGGCTGGTTTTTTGGTGCATAGTCCAATGCTGGGAAGTGATTTTAAGACGGTGGATGATTATGTGTCGATTAATTATAATCATGCTATCCGGGATTTGCATAATGTTCCGCAGTTTTTTAAAGAATCGTTTTTTAAAACTTCTAATGACTATTATCGTCCTCTAATTTTGACCACTTTTGCGTTGAATTACGCGGCTCACGGTCTTAATGCTTTCTTTTTTAATTTAACTGATCTGATTTTGCATTTAATTTGTGCGTTGCTGGTATATTTTTTGATACTGCGTATTGTTAAAGATCAAAACATCGCTTTTTTATCTGGATTATTGTTCGCGATACATCCGGTGCAGTGGGACGCTGTTGGTAATATTGCTGGTCGCTCAATAATTTTGTGCGCTTTATTTTATTTTGCGGCAATGTTGTTTTATATGCGTAGGCAATGGTGGTTATGCGCTGCTGCGTTTTTTTTATCGTTACTGTCAAAAGAAAGCGCCTCAACTTTTTTATTGGTCGTTATAGGTTATGAATTTATATATGGTCGCAAAAAGGAAAATTCGGAGCCGGTTCAAAAAATTTTTATACGTTTGGCAATTTTATGCGCAGTATTTGGGGTATATATTTTGTTGCGTAAGAACGCGGGCATTGTGACGCCGCTAGTTTTACCCGGCGTAGAAGAATGGGTGGTGCGGGTGCTGACGTTTTTTAGAGGGATGTGGGATTATTTGCGCTTGATGTTTTTTCCGTATGATCTGCATTATGACCGTTCTATGCCGTATTTAAAACCTGTATTGTCATTTAATTTGTTGGCGGCTTTATTGTTTATCGTCGTATCAGTCGGGGCGATGTTTAAATATTTTGGTAAAGCTACTTCGGCAGTACGGTTTTTGGTTATATGGTTGATATGTGATTTTTTATTGTACAGTCAAATAGTAATTCCTATTGGTACATCTGCAGGTTATGCTATGTTGTCTGAACATTTTTTGTATTTGCCTTTAGCGAGCGCTTTGCCGCTTTTGATTATAGGCGTGAAATATTTGGGAGTGTGGTTGATTAGACAGGATATATGTTCAAAAATTTTTCTAAAAAGTTTGGCGGTATTTTTTGTTATACATTTGGCTTTGATAACGGTTTATCAAGAATGGAGTTTCTCGGATAATATCAGTATGCTGCGGCGGTCATTGGAATTTAATGATAAGAACTCGCGCGTGCATATTGCCATGGGGTTGTCATATGTGTATAAGAATAGATTTGTCGAGGCAGAAAAAGAATTCCGCCGAGCTTTAGAATTACAGCCTAGGGATGAACGGGCAAGAATAGCGTTGGGAACTGCTTTATGCGGTCAGGGAAAATACTGGGAAGGGTTGGAATTTTTTGAACAAGTACAATATCCGGGTGACCTGGAAGAATTATTACGGGCTAATGTACGCAACACTTATGTAAAGCTGGTTGATATTTATCAAAAGAAAATTAAAGCGAATTCTAATGATGCGGCTGCGCATTATTCGTTAGGAGTGGCGTTTTCAAAATTAGAAAAATATAATGATGCAATTAAAGAGTTTGAGATTACACTGAGTTTAAAGCCTGACCACGAGCAGGCTTTGTTTAATTTGGGATCAGTTTTAGGGCTTAAAGGGGACACTAAAAAGGCTTTTGATTATTATAGACAATATTTAGTTAAATATCCGTCGGGAGAATTTGTTAAGCAGATAGAAATGACTTTAAATGATACGAATGTTAACAGATAAAAATAATGGGAATTTTTTTCGGTTGTGGCTGGGTCAGCTGGTCTCGCAATTCGGAGATCGGATAACCCAGTTGGCGTTAGTTGGTCTGGCAGCTGAAAAAATGCATGGGGCAGCTTCTGCAACCGGGTTAGCTAAATTAATGGCGTTTACTATTTTGCCGGTATTTTTGATCCAGCCTATTGCCGGAGTTCTGGTCGATCGTTGGGATCGGAGGACAACTTTATTCGTTTGTGATATTGTTCGTTCCTTACTTATATTAAGCATACCTTTTATATTCATGCGTTGGCATACTATGCTTCCGATTTATGGGGTTATATTTTTAACGTTTTGTTTCAGCAGATTTTATGTGCCGGCAAAAATGTCAATTATTCCGGATTTAGTCGAGGATGATAATTTATTAGCTGCTAATTCGCTGGTGTCTACTACTGGCATGATCGCTTTTGTTTTGGGGTGTGCGGTCGGAGGGGTTTTGATTGAATGGTTTGGCGCGCGTACTGGATTTATTATTGACGCTGCTACGTTTTTTATATCTGGAGTCATGATATATTCAATCACAGTCAGACGGGATTTGGTTAAGACCCAGCAAGAATTTTGGGTTACTGGTAAAGAACTGGTAGGTAAAATTAAAGTTGGATTTTGGGAAGATTTGCGGGACGGGATAAAATATTTGATGACGCATAAAGAGATACGTTTTATCATTGATATGTTATTTGCTATTTTGTTTATGGCAGGATCAGTATATGTAGTTATAATTGTTTTTATTCAGCAGTCGTTCGGCAGTGTTACGAAACATCTCGGCGGTTTAGCAGTTTGCTTGGGCGCTGGTTTATTTTTGGGCGCGTTGGCTTATGGTAAATGGGGTAAAAAACTTGTATGGTACAAGACGATCTTTGCCAGTTTTATAAGTGCAGGGATAATGTTAATTATTTTTGCGTACTTGGTAAAATTGTATCCCAATGTTTGGTTAGCCGGGGCTTTGGCGTCGTTGTTGGGCTTGTTTATTGGACCGATATTTATAGCGACGAATACTGTAGCGCAGGTAGTTAGCGACGAGAAAATGCGGGGAAAAGTTTTTAGCGCTTTGGAGATTGTTATCCATTTAGCATTTTTATTATCAATGTTATTGAGTTCATGGGCGTCAAAATATGTAGGTACTCAACATATTTTGATTACAGCGGGAAGTATTACGTGTTTGATTGGTGTGGTAGGATTATTTAGGGGCGAATTTAAGGCAAAAGAGAGGATGATACAATGAAATTTGCGGTTTTTGCTTCAGGCAATGGTTCTAATTTACAGGCGATTATTGATGCGGTTAAAGCTGGGAATATAAAAGCTGAATTAGCCATGGTGTTTTCAGATAATCGAAAAGCATTCGCGCTGGAACGGGCAAAAGTCGCGGGCATCCCGACTTTATGTTTGGTAAGAAAAGATTATGCTACCCCGCAAAGTTATGACCGGGATATTGTTATTCATCTTAAAGACGCTGGTATTGATTTTATTGTTATGGCTGGTTATATGAAATTGTTAACACCGTTTTTTATTAAAGAATTTCCGAACAAGATTATAAATATTCATCCTTCATTGTTACCGTCTTTTAAGGGGATGCAAGGAATAAAGGATGCTTTCACTTACGGCGCGAAAGTAACCGGAGTTACTGTACATTTTGTAGACGATAAAATGGATCATGGTCCTATCATAGCCCAGGAGACTGTTAAGATCGAAGAGGGTGAAACTTTAGCAGGGCTGGAAGAGAAGATTCATAAAGTCGAGCATGTTATTTATCCTAAAGCAGTAGCCTTGTTTGCTGAAGGTAGATTAAAGATTTCTGGACGTAGAGTTGACGTGAAGTAAACGTTTTCTTATCTCATCCCAATTTGACGTTTTTCTTACCTAATATGTCTTATACTTATATTGTATTAAGGGGGCGGGTGTATCTTTACCCGGACTTTATTATGAATATGAGAAAAATATGCGCGTTTATTGTTAGTATTTGTTTTTGTACAAATATGTTGGCGCCGTCGTCTGTGTTAGCGCAAAATATTTCATCAGCGCCTGCTTTGCAGTTGATTGGATTAACCGCAGCGTATCAGCCGGTGCAAGTACAGGGCTTGAACATTGATCCGCAGGATCCTTTTAAGTTTGAGTTTATTGTTGATAAAGGTCCCGTAAAATCGCTGCACGATCACGGGGTTAACGAGTTCGAACAAGAAGCTAATCAGCTTATTAAATATTTTCTTGCCTCTTTATCTGTTCCTGAAGACCAGATGTGGGTTAACCTTTCTCCGTATGAAAAAAACCGGATTATACCGCAAGTTTTTGGACAGACTGAAATGGGTCGTGATCTTTTGGCACAAGATTATATGCTTAAACAATTAGTCTCGTCTTTGATGTATCCTGATGGAGAATTTGGTCAAAAATTTTGGGATGAGATATATGGCAAACTTTATAAGAATGGTAAACAGCAAGGGTCTTCTTTGGATCTTGCGGTGGAAACTTTTAATAAGGTTTGGATTGTCCCGGGTACGGTAAAGATCTATGAACATAAAAAAGGCGCGTTCATTACTGAAGCTAAATTAAAGGTCATGCTCGACGAAGATTATCTAGCACTCGATATGAATAAAAATAGCGATCGGCACGGATTGGGTCATGTTAAAGCTGAAGATCTAAAACAAATATCCGGCATATCAACTGAAGTTTTCCGAAAAGTTATTTTACCTGCAGTTGAGAAAGAAGTTAATGAAGGTAAGACTTTTGCCAAGCTGCGTCAAATTTATCAAGCTATGCTTTTGGCTACTTGGTATAAAAAGAAATTAAAAGCTGCAATAAGTAATCCTTTAAAATCATATGTAAACAATCAAAAAATTAAAGGGCTTGAATCAGACGATAGTCAGGCAGTACAGAAAATATACAAGCAGTATGTTTCAGCTTTTAAAAAAGGTGCATACGATTTTATTAAGGAAGAATATGATCCTATCAATCAGCAGATTATTCCGCGTAAGTATTTTTCAGGCGGGGTGGTTTTGGATAATGCACTGATTGCAAGGGGGACTAATCCGGGCGTGCAAATGAAAGGTCATGATTTGGCATTATTGAGTTGGCAAATGGACAGCGATACGCGTGATCATGCTATGTTTTCAGCTAAGTCAGCGAGGGATGATTTACCTGCGATAAGAAAAAGCCGTGAAAAAATTATAGAATATTTTGAAAATGATTCAGAGTTTATGGAGGGGTATCCTAAGTCAGGGTATCATACTTGGGAACATTCTAAACGTACTGCTGAAAAGATAGTTGTTTTTGCTAAGGCTTTAGGTATAACAGACGAGGATTTGCTGAATTTATGTTTTATTGCGGGAATATTGCATGACAATGATCCGCATATGGCTCCACCAAGTGTTGTAAGAACATTGGCTCTTCTTGACGCTGATTTTGCAAAGGAGAGCGGTTCTTTTTTGAAGGAGATTTTTGGAATTAATTCGCAAGAATTTTTATTTATCAAAGCGATCATACAGCGGAGTGAGTTTCCTTTTATTGAGGGGAGTCAAGCATATGATAACTATAAATTAATTTTGAAAGACTTAGAGCCTGAATATAAGGTGGCTGCTTTGCAATTAGCTCCGGTTTTCTCTGAATTTGCGGATAAACTTAGTTGGTATATGACTACAGAGAATTTTAGTGAATTTTTAGACGCAACGCGTAATTTGGCTGGCGAATATAAATGGGAGATTTATAAATTAGAAACATTTGCGTTCTTTCAAAAGTTAAGGGCTGCTGATTTTTCTTCAGATAAAAAACTTTCAGATGTTTTAGGTGTTACGGATATCGAATATCCTTTGTTTGATGAAATGATGGCGAGGATCGATCCGCGCTATGCTCTTAATTTCTATCGTAATTTTTTAAGTTTAAAAGCCATGAATTTTTTGAAAGGGAAAAATATTGGAGGGGATACATATCAAGAAAAAACAGATCGCATGAGGGATATTGGTATTGAGTTTTCAGCCGGTCTAACTTTTGTTAAAGTCGAAAGTTTTAATACAGATTATGAAGTCCTAAATACAGAATTTAATGGTGATCCGGAAACAATACGATTAAGGGCATTGATAAAAACCACCGAGGAACGTTTAAATGGTCATTCTAACCTGGACGGGAAAATTACATTGGGAATAACCGGTGATCGTAATGGGTCAATGGACGAATATATTGCAGACTATTTGAAGCATAATAAAAGCGAAGGAAGATCAACTGTTATAGATTTTGGAATAGGATTTCCACCTATAACAACGGTTGAATTAGCAAAAAAAGTGGTTAAAACCGCTAATGTTATTGGTGTTGATTTAAACATTCCAGATTATGTTGTTAATTTTTCTAAAAATGAAACAGATATGTATAGTGTGTTTTTTGAAATTAATTATAATCAGGTAACCGGACAGGTTGAGCATCGCGTAATATTTGTTGATGCGGTTGAAAAGATCGGCACAGGTTTTCTTCACAAGACTTTGGATGAAACCGAAAGTAAGATGGTTAAAGAAAAGGCGATAGCAATACGCGATAAATTAATGCGTAAACATTTGGGATTAGACTTCTATAGTAAGAAAGATTTTACTAAAGAAAAGGATCTGATAGAAAGTGAAGGGAATATAAGTTTCGACCCGGTAAGGAAAGAACAAACCGATAATCTTACTTTTGTAAAATCTGGTTTTGGACTATCGGGTATTAAGCAAAAGGTGAATGTTATTCGGGTTGCGAATGTTTTTGATGATTATTATACGGCTCAAGAAACGGCTGACGCTATTCAGCGTATGGGCACAATGTTGAATGAGGGGGGCATTCTTATGGCTGGACACAATACTACTTTTTTTGTTTTTAAAAAAACCGGGGATAAAATGGTATTTTTTGAGTATGTAGTTGGTATAGAATTAAGTTATGTTAGAAATGGTAATGAAGAAATGAATATATTTGATAATCCGGATAAATTATTGTATCAGCAATTTGATACGTTCCCCCAATATATGGATTTGATGGATTCAGTAGAGAATATTGTGAGGATTGTTGGGCGCAATTCTCATGATTTAAAAGAAATATATGAACGGTACAAAGATAAATCGGAATTTGATGCGGCTGAGATGCTAGGAGCCATTGTTGCACGCATAAAAATACTTTTTAGGGATGAGTACGAATTGAATTTTGATGGGGAGCGGTATCTGCATATAAAAGCGCGCGAGGATACTAAAGGTGGGATTGATTTTAATCCTGCGGCTCTGAGCATGAAGGTGTCGCAGGAGGGCGGCGGTTTTGTTATGCCGGTTTATAATTTACAAAATATTGATTCTGCAATGCTGAATATGGAAGCAGTGGCTCCGGTAATCACAAATATCTCACCGATTAAAGATTTATCACAGTGGGTAGAGTAAAAATTTTTATATGTAAAGTTGACGTTAAGTAATTGATTCCCTCTCCAACCTTTGGGGAGAGGGTTAGGGTGAGGGGTTTTTGCTAAGGTTTATCAGTTTTTTCGGTTTTCGTTTCTTCGTCTGCAGATTTTGGTGAAAAAGTTTTCGGGTCGAATTTTATGGTTTGATATCTACCTTTAGTTTCCGCTTCCTTCAAATTCTTTTTTAATTCATTGATTTCTGCGGGCGTATAAATTTTTTGTTTTGTATCTTTTAGATCATTTAATATCAGTGAATCGTAATATCCGTAATTATAGGTTTTAAAGGTAAGTGCCGCGGTATTTGCAATTGAGAGGGCAATATTCTGCTCTGGAGCAAACTCACTGTATTGATATAAAAATTGTACGCGCATTTTTATTTGTTTAGATAAAAATTCGGGCCAGGTTATTTCATGTATTTTTAAATGTGTGCCTTTTTCATCATTGATTATTTTAGGTGACCCAGCTGGTTCCATAATAAATCGTTTATTAGCTTCATCAGGTGGAATACTTTGAGTAGTGGTGCGTTTGTGGTCTTCAAGATAGAATAAGGTCTGGGTTTCAATACCGCCGTTTATATCTGCGATTACTACCACAAAAAAATCCGGAGCTCCTGATTTTTTTTCATAATCATTAATAGGTTTTGATTCAATTTTATTTTCAGCTAAATTAACTGATATTTGGGTTTTTTCCGACGGTTTAATATCAAAATATGCTCTTAATATGTTTTGCAAAACTTTCTGATAAGCTGAATAAAATTCTTGGGAATAACTTGACCCATATCCATAATTTATGTCATACGCGCGGCTGGGACCAATATCGTAATCGATAGAGAAGGTTTGTTTATCGAAAGTGCTTTCTAAATAATTTACTTTGTAACGGTTTTTGTAAGTGTTGGTGATCTTTGGTTCATCACCTGTAGACTTTGTCGAGAATAAACTTACTTTCAGCGGTATGTATATCCAAACTGTTTTGGATAAGGGAAACATCCGCATGCTCAAATTTTCTTCCGCGCAGATCTTTTTAAATTTTTTATGCGCTTCAGTTAAAGTAATGCTTTCATCTTTTGGCTTACCGCACGCGCATAAGATTAAGCATAAAAGGGAAATAAATATTTTTTTCATAAATAAATTAATTATTTAAGCTTTTTCGAGTCAAGGGTTTTACATTAAATTGATTGAATATGGTCTCGATCTCGTCGTATTCCAGCTCGCCTTTTTCTACTAATTGCTGGGCGAAATGGTCAAGTAGTCCTCGGTTTTGATTAAGCATATCAGTAACATCTTTGATGCAGTTTTGTAAAATTGACTGCACGTCATCATTTAACCGTTCTCGGGTTTTTTCTGATAAAAACGCATTATCATTTATTTTATAACGCAAGCTTTCCATTGCTGTAAAATCACCCACGAGACCAGAGGGTCCCATGCCGTAATTCCAGACCATGGATTTAGCCAATTCCATAGCGGTAAAAAAATCAGAGCCTGGTCCGCCGCCTACGCCGCTGCCAGTAGAACCGAATTTGATCATTTCCGCCGCGTAACTGGCAACGCAAGTCTTAATCCTAGCAATAAACCATTCCCGGGTTTGGATATGATATTCTTCTCTTGCTCGAGGAGCAACAAAACCTAATGCGCCCTTATGAGGTATGATGGTAGCTTTAATTACATCGTCTGTAGGATTAAGAATATAGCCGATTATCGCGTGACCTGATTCATGGTACGCGACCCATTCTTTTTCTTGAGGACTTAAATTGGTGTTGGATTTTGCGCCGTATAAAATTCGGTCATAGGCTTTAGATAGATCTTTGTATGAGATCACTTCACGTTTATCGCGTAAGGCGATAAGACCAGCCTCACGGATCATATTGTCGATATCAGCCGGGGAAAACCATAAAGTACGTCGGGATAAGATATCAGGTTTAACATCAGGCTCAGTTGATACTTTGGCTAAATAAAATTTAAATAATTCTTCCCGGTCTTTGAGATTTGGCAATGTAACATAAATTTTTCTTTCAAACCGTCCAGCCCGCATTAAGGCTGAATCAAGTTCAAATTCCTGCGCGTTAGTAGCGCCCATGAGAATAATATTATTTTCATTTTGTCTTAATCCGTCCATCTCAGTTAATAACTGATTGATGGTTTGATTGTGATCTTGACCGCCGCCAAAACCAAATTCGGAAACGCGATGCCGGGCAATAGTATCAATCTCGTCGATAAAAATAATACAACCGCCTTCAGCGCGGGCTAGTCTACGGGCTTCATCAAATAAATGTTTGATAGCTTTTGCGCCTAACCCGATAAAAATTCCTCCGATTTCACTGCCGGATTTGTAAATAAAGGGATAACCGCATTCGGTTGCCATGGCTTTGCCTATATAAGTTTTGCCGCATCCTGGAGGACCAAAAAACAAAATACCTTTTACAATTTTACCGCCAATCTTTTGAAGTTTTTGCCGGTCGCGCAGTAACTCAACTATTTCCCAGGCTTCTTCTTTTATTTCTTTCATGCCAATAACTTCATCCCATTTGACATTGACTTTTTGACTTAGGATTTTATCTCCGCCCATTTTTTCAATTGAAGTCATAATACGTTTTACTGCTTCATCCAAGTCGGGTTTAGAGATATTTAACCGTTTATCGCGTAACGCAATAATACCTGCTTCGCGGACCATGTTGCTGATATCAGATGGAGAAAACCATTTACAGTGGTCAGCTAAAGCTGGGATATCAATGCCGGCATCGGATTGCACTTTACCTAAATAATATGTGATTAAGGCTTCACGTTCTTTAGAGGTTGGTTTTTCAACTCGGATTTTACGGTCAAAACGTCCAGAACGCATGATCGCTGGTTCAAGTTCTTCTTCTTCAACGTTCGTCGCTGCTATAATTACAATGTTGTTTTCTTTGGCATTAAGCCCGTCTAATTCAGTCAGGAATTGGTTAACAGTAGCATTCATGGAGGAGGAAGCGCCAAAACCGCTTTCGCCGGTACGCGGTCGGGCAAAAGAATCAATCTCGTCGATAAAAATAATACAGCCGCCGTGGAGTTTAGCAAGTTTACGCGCTTTCTTAAATAATGAACGCATTTTTGCCGCGCCTTGTCCTACGAACATACATACGAATTCGCTTCCGACTGTGGAAATTAATGGCATTTCGCATTCGGTTGCAATCGCTTTAGCTAAATAAGTTTTACCGCATCCGGGAGGACCGATTAAAAGCGTGCCTTTAATTATTTTGCCGCCGACTTGCTGTAAAAGTTTTTGATTGCGTAAAAGTTCGACAACTTCCCAAGCGTCTTTTTTAGCATCTTCCATGCCGATAACATCTGCCCATTTTACTTCCATGTCTTTTGGGTTGACGCTGCCTTTTTTAAGTGTACCAATTCCGCCGCCTTGCATTAACCAGTAATTCATTAATAAATACATAGGAAGAGTAATTAATTGCACTAATGCAAACATCGGCAGCATTAAAGCCATTTGTGCAGACATGGATTTTTTGTAATAGCCTTCCATTTGACCGAAATTGGTGAAGCAATAATTAATAAATAAGACTGATGCAATAGCGACCAGAATTATTACAATCCAAAATATGATCCAAGCCGCATTTAGTTTGAGGAAAATAAGAAATTTTTTAAAAGGATCATTTTTATATTTTTTATTATTATCAAATGTTTCAAAACTATTATTTTGTGGAGGAGGACAACATTTCGCCATGGCTTTATTCTCTCTAAATACAGGTTAAACAACAAGTTATGCTACAAGTCTACCATATCAATTAATTAAAAAAAAGTAAAACAACCAAAAGCAACCCCCGGGGTTACGGAGGGTTTTCTTGACTAAGCTGGGGATTTGTGTTATTTTGACGCAATCAAATATTAAAAAGGTTTTTAACATTATACTTATAGAGAGGTGGATTTATGGGTAAGATCGTAAAAGTTAAGGGTCGTCAAATTATTGATTCCCGCGGTAATCCTACCGTTGAAGTCGATGTAACATTAGATAATGGCGCTTTTGGTCGTGCGGCAGTTCCATCAGGAGCTTCAACCGGCGAACGGGAAGCTATTGAACTTCGTGACGGTGATAAATCACGCTGGATGGGAAAAGGTGTTTCAAAAGCAGTGAATAATGTTAATACTGTGATATCCAGCGCTGTTGTTGGTAAAGAAGCAAAATTTCGCGCGATCGATAAAATTATGATTGGTTTAGACGGTACAGACACTAAAAGCAAACTTGGCGCTAACGCGATTTTAGGTGTATCAATGGCTTGTGCTAAAGCCGAAGCTTGTGAAGCTAAACAACCGCTTTATAGATTTTTAGGCGGAGAAGAAGCTAAAATTTTACCAGTTCCTTTAATGAATATCATCAACGGCGGCGCGCATGCTGATAACAATTTGGACGTGCAAGAGTTTATGATCGCTCCGGTCGGCGCTCCGACTTTTTCAGAAGCAATGCGTATGGCTTGCGAAGTTTTTCATACTTTAAAATCAATTTTAAAAGCTAAGGGATTGAGCACTTCAGTAGGCGATGAAGGCGGTTTTGCTCCGAACTTACGTAGTAATGCGGAAGGTATTGAAGTTATTTTGGAAGCTATTGCTAAAGCCGGATACAAAGCTGATAAAGATATTTTTATCGCTTTAGATGCTGCTTCATCTGAATTTTATAAAAATGGAAAATATGAATTTGATGGCAAACAATTGACATCATCACAGATGGTCGATGTTTACGCTGAAATGATCAAAAAATTCCCGTTAATCTCAATTGAAGACGGTTTGAATGAAAATGACTGGGACGGCTGGCAGGAATTAACCGCAAAGATCGGCGGCAACGTTCAATTAGTAGGCGACGATCTTTTTGTGACTAACGTAAAATGTTTGAAAATGGGTATTGATAAAAAGATTGCTAACTCGATTTTGATTAAAGTTAATCAGATTGGTAGTTTGTCCGAAACTTTAGATACTATTGATTTGGCACGTAAAAATAAATATACATCGATTATGTCACATCGTTCAGGTGAAACTGAAGACGTGACTATTGCTGACTTGGTAGTTGCAACTGGTGTTGGACAGATCAAGACTGGTTCATTATCCAGAACTGACCGTTTAGCAAAATATAATCAATTATTACGTATTGAAGAAGAATTGGGAAGCAAAGCAGTATACGGTGGTTCACTCTGGAGAAAGATTTGGTAAATTGTTTTGCTTGACGAAAAAAAGAAAACCTTTATACTAATGAATTCTCGGATATGAAAAACGCGTTCACATTATTTATAACAACTTTGTTTATTTTGATCGTGTTTTTACCGTCGTATAAAAAGATTCAGGATCAGAAAAAACAGATCGCGGAATATCAACAGCAGATCAAAGATCTTGAAAAAGATAACCGTGATTTGGTGAATGAAAGAAGAAAAATAGAAGGCGACCCTGTATATCTGGAAGAAGTAGCCAGAGAAAAAATGGGCGTAGCGCGGGAAGGGGAAGTGATCTATAGGATCGACCAGCAGCCTGCGAAAAAGAAATAGCAGTAAAGATAGCCGCGGGGTAGAGCAGCCAGGTAGCTCACCAGGCTCATAACCTGGGGGTCACACGTTCAAATCGTGTCCCCGCAACCAATATAAAAGCCCGATTATCGACGAGATAGTCGGGTTTTTTGGTTCTTGCCAAATCCTTTCTAAAAAGCTACAATTACTACCAATTATCATGAATTTTGACCAGTTTTGACACAAAGTTGGCACAAATCCGGCACATGGATTACTTGTACCTTTAACTTTTTAGGAGAAAAAAGTGAAAGCAAAAAAAAAGATAAATGAGCTGACTACTGCACAAGAAGAAAGATATTTGATTTATGGTTTTAGATGGGAGTTTTTGCGAAGGAATGAAGAATATAAAGGTGATTTTGAGCTTTATCAAAACGGTTTAAATAATCTGAAAAGCAATATATTAAATGTAGTGCAAAATTATAGGTTAAAACATTGTGCAATTTTTAAAAAGAAATTTGGGTTGCGTATACCTGTTAATCCATTAATTCCTTTTTTCAAATTATATAAGTCTGTGTCAATGAACATAAAAGGTCATCTAGAAAAAGAATTTAAGACGATGGTGGAAGTTGGTTATAAGTTGAATGATGCTTATTGTGATAAATATCCAGCGTATTTTTGTGAAAGTATAGTTCGTGATTTTGAGAGAAACGAAAAATGTGTTTTTGAATTAACACACGGAGATGGCAAATTAAATATTGTGAATGATCCACAAATCCAATGTTTAAAATTTGCGGTAAGGGTCAATGGCACTTTGGAAAGAATTATTCAAGACATGACAGACCTTATGAAGATCTGGCATGCTGTTGAATGCCCAAAGATTAAAAAAGACAATAGAAAAAGATTTGATAGATATGAATGTAATTTGAAAATTTTTGATTATCGAGAAAAGAAGAAATGGGGCTGGGCCCAAATAGCTGCTAAGTTTTACCCAAAAGACTTTGTTGCTAATCCTGAATATGGAAAACAAAAAGTAAAGAGAGACTATGCATCGTGTAGAAAAATGATCGAGGAAGTTTCTGGCAAATAGCATATAAGGCTTATTTGCACTAATCCGTCGTGGAAATAGTTTAAATTTATATTATAGTTAGATCCTATGGAGTACATCCGTAGGATTTTTTTTTAATATTTTAAATGAGGAGGTTCAAATGTCAGATTTAAAAAATGTTTTAAACAGTTTTGTTGATAGCAAGTCGCAGTTTTTTGATTTACCGGATGGTGAAGAAAAATCAGTTAGATTGCTTGGTGCTGAAAAGGTGCAAACAACTTTTCAGGGTACAAAGGTGGAATGTGTACGTTACAAATTAGAGGTTGAAGGAAAAGAGTTGTTTTGGGACAGAACATCAAGGGAATTAGCAAAACAAATGTGCGTTTATTCAATAGGGGATTATCTTCTTATTAAAAGAACTGGTAAAAGAAACCAAACAAAATATGAAATTGATAAAATTTTATAATTTTTCCCGGGCCTCCGGAACTCTTCTCAGCACTGGTCTTACTATTCTACCAACTGAGACATACACAAGCATACGGAGGCTCGGGTTTTTAGATCAAGCTTGGATAAGGATAAAAGCTGAGATATAGATAATGCTTGGCATGGATAAAGAATAGAGCTAAAGCTAAGAAAATCATGTTTATGTATATAAAAGGAAATTAAGGTAGGCGATGAATACACCAATAAGATCAATCAGAGAAAAATGTTTAGAGTGTTCTAATGGTCAACCAAGTGAAATTCGTGATTGTTTAATACCGGGATGTCCAATTTATCCTTTCAGAATGGGTAAGAATCCAAACAGGAAAGGGATTGGCAATATGAAAGGTCGTTTTAATCAAAAATTACAGACTTGAGTTAAGTATTTTTAAAAAATAAAAAGGCAGTGAACAAATTATCATTATTGCACTAAAGTGAACGATTTTGAACACATAAAGGGGCTTTAAGTATGGATAAACTAAAATTAAAAAATAATCAGTATCTTGCGATTGCCAATATCATTTCTTCAGCATCTATTGAGGAGGCAAGCCGGAAAACAGGAATAAGCAAAACCACGATATATTATTGGCTTAAAGATGAGGTTTTTAAAAATGAACTTAAACGACAACGAGAAGAAGTCATTAATGCTAGTATGCAGCGTTTGAAATACGCTATGATCAAAGCGGTGGAAGGATTAATTGAACTTATGGACGAGGAAGGTCCGGAGCTTAAAAGGTTAGTTTATAAAGATATTTTAAATTTTGCTTTTAGATCGCACGAGATAGAAAAAATTGAAGAGCGGTTAGATAAAATTGAAGAAAAAGTTATGTTACAGGACAACGGGCGAAAATGAACAGTTTTACGGATGATCGTTATTTAGGGATAAAAGAATTAGCCAGCTTTCTAGGTGTAAAGGAAAGCACGGTTTATGCTTGGGTGCATACGAGAAAATTTCCTTATTATAAAATAGGACGGTTAGTGAAATTTAATCGGAAAGAAATTATGGTTTGGTTGAAAGCGGTAAAGGTTGACAGTATAAGTTAAGATTCAAGGAGTTTTGAGGATGTTGTTTTTAATGCTTTAGCTAATTTTTCAACTAAATCAATTCCTACGTTGGGTGTAGTTTTACCTTCGATTTTTTGAATGTATTTGTAAGCGACGCCTGAAATCTCTGAGAGCTCTTCTTGAGTCAGGTTGTTCTTTTGGCGATATTTTTTAACGTTGTTACTAAATGTTTCTTTAGTTTTCATAACACCCTATTATAAATAGGTATATAAATATTGACACCCAATGATTGTTGGGTGTATATTATAGCTATGGCAAAAGTATTTAAAAGAGGAAATAAATGGGGTATTGATTTTTCGTGTAATGGACGAAGAATAAGGGAGGTTGTTGCCCCCAATAAAGCCATTGCAGAAACTATCCTTAAAAAAAGGTTGGTTGATATTGCTGAGAACAAATTTTTAGATATTAGAAATCATTCAAAAGTTAATTTTAAAGACTTTTCCGCAGAATATATTGATCTCCATCTGAAGCCAAACCGTCCTACTTGGGGTAAATCTGAAAAACATAATATGGAGCATTTAAATGAATATTTTGGTGATCGCTTTTTGCATGAAATAAAAGTTATTGATGTTGAACGTTTAAAAATAGATCATCTTAAAAAAGTAAGTAAATCAAGCGTTAATAAAGTGTTGTGTACCTTAAAGACCATGTTTAATAAGGCGATCGAATGGGAAAAATACAATGGCATCAATCCGGTGGCAAAGGTTAAGTTTTATAAATTGAATAATCAAAGAACCCGATATTTGGAAAAAGAGGAAATAAAGCGCTTATTGGAACAATGCGAGGGTTATTTAAAAGATATTGTGGAGTTTGCCTTAAATACTGGCATGAGAAAGGGAGAAATTTTTAATCTTAAATGGCACGACGTGGACGTGAACCGGGGAATTATATTTTTGCTAAGAACAAAAAATAATGAAATGCGGGAAATTCCAATGAATGAGACGGTTAAAAGCATATTGTTTCGAGTGAGAAAAATGCCGGATAGCCCCTTTATTTTTGTTGGTAAAACCGGGAATGCGTTTGTGGATATAAAGAAATCATTTTATTCCGCTTTGGAAAGCGCGGAGATTACAAATTTTCGTTTTCATGACTTGCGGCACACATTTGCTTCGCAATTAGTAATGGCAGGAATCGATTTAAATACGGTCAGAGAACTTTTAGGCCATAAAGACATCAAAATGACTTTACGCTATGCTCATCTAAGTTGTTACCATAAAACACTTGCCGTTAATTGTTTGGACCAGCTAAATGGCACAAAATTGGCACAAACAAATGCACCTGATGCTTTAAGTGAAATGATTACAGTAGGTTAAGACTCTTTAAAATCAGGTATAGAACCTGAAGGTCTTTTTTTGTGTGAATAATAGTACAATAAATTTCTTTTGAGGGAGCAATAGGAATGAAGAATTATCAAAGTAGATTAAAAAAATTAGAATCTGAAGTTGGTATCTCTGAAAAAATAGAATACGCCATTCTTCTTAATGGATACAGGACGGTTGAGAATTGCTTTAAAGCTAACCGACTAGTCTTTAGATGTCCGAATGGGGAAGTTCGTAATGTGAGTGCAGTATATGTCGTCAGTGCAGGGAAATGGATGGATATATTAGATTTATCGGATGGAAACACTAAAATAATATTAAAAAATATGGGCTATGAAGAGATAAAGAGTGAGGAGGATTTGAGATTTAAACTTCCTAATAAGTCTGAAGCAGAGATTAATAAAATTTTAGGTCGTTATGGAAGTAAGGTAGTTGAATCAGCGTTGTTAGAAATTTAATAGTTTCGAGAGAGAAATTTTGAAGGCGTTAGCAATTTTGTTAAGTGTTATGAGGTTCGGACAGGTTGGATTTTTTGATTCAAGGTATTGGATATTTTTATAAGAAATATCCGCTAATTCGGCTAATTTTTCTTGAGTTAAATTATTTTTAATTCTCAATTTCCGCAGGTGTTTAGAAAATATACTTACTATCTCTCTTTCATTATCCATGTTTTGAATTATAAAGGAAGCGCGCCATTCTTTACACCAAACGGCTTGGGTGATATAGTTATTTAATTAAGGAGAATATTATGCATAAATTGATGAAAAAATTTTTTAGTTTTATTTTTCGTATGGTGTTGTGGTTTTCAGTCATGATCGTTTGTTTGAGTCTATATGATTATTTAGCACGACTTATTGAGTTTCAGTTTGGAGATTATTGGGTAAAAGTTATACCAATAGGTGCTTTTGTAGCAGTTATTTTATCTGGACTTGTTGTTTCTGTTCTATTTTATTATGGATACTCGCTCGTTGTAAGCAGTATTAGTCTTAAATCTATAAATTTTATTATTAATAAGTTACCGCATATTAGTGCTTGGGAAATAGATAAACTACTTACTGATTTTGATGAATGGGTAAGGATTTTACCTAATGAGGAATTTGATTTTCGAAAAGTCGATAATCAAGTTGTTAGTATGGATCGTTTAAAAAATATTTTAAAAAAAGAGACAACGCTCGTTGTGGTTTCACCTAAAAGTTCTTTTTTTTCTATTCATTTTAATCAAAAATGCCTAATTATTAATTTAGAGACAAGCCAGGCATTAGCAATATATGATTACACGGAATGTTAAGTCAGGCGCAGGTTGCTGATATTTTTGGAGATACCCAAACCGCAAAGGAGTTAAGGTCAAAGGTAGGTCTTGTGCGATGATGAATTTCGAATGTTTACGACATCACGTTGTCGCTTATTTATATTATAATTGTTGAAATAAACAAAGGTAAATAACTATGCTGATAGAAGCCAAAGTTTAACTATTGGACAGTGCGAAATAGTTAAGCTATTAATAGCGTGGTGGAGGGAAAAAAGACCATCACCGGGGGAAATAAATAATGGAAGAACCGAGGTTTCAAAACCCGAAGCAGCAGAAATTATACGATCTGCAAATCAAGCTGAACCGAGCAATGAACAAGGCTATACTTTCAGCGAAGATGACTGGACATAAAATTACAAAAGATCGTGCGCGAGAAATAGCTTTAGGGCATGCGCTTAAAAACGCGGTATTTGTTTATACAGTTGATGAGGTAAATTTCAATCGTCAGCGAATATATGGTTTTGATAATTTAGCGAAACGATGGGAGGGAAAAGCCGCTTGGTGTGTTATATATCCGGAAATACTTGGTAACATGTCTCTTTGCTCATCAAATTGTGTGGTTATTGATAAGAATACTGGGGAAATTTTGGCTGATTTTTGTTTAAATGATGAGGGTTAAGGCAGGAGAAAGTATTTGTTTACTATATTATTTTTAATCGCCTTTCCATTTTTTGTTTCGGATAGTGATGTTGTGAATGTTTTATCTAAAGAAAAGGAACTTAGTCTTATTAGATTCTGATGGTAAGAAGGTTTTAGAGATTAATGATGAGGATGATTTTTGGCGTAAGCATAAAGAGTTATAATTTAAGAATGGGGATAAAGATGGTAGATGGTTGCAGGATTCCCTCTAACAGATTAAAAGATGGTTCTTTATTTAGTTTTTGATCTTACAAAGGAACAATATGTTTAATGGTTTTAAAAAAAAAGAAAAAAAGACGAAAATATATTTTAACGTCGCGGCAAAAAGGTCATGGATAGAAGAAAATTTTCATGGTATTAGTAAAATTAAACATCCGATTTTGCGACGTCAGTCATTCATTACTGATGAAGGGATAGATTTTGGTGACGGTGTAATTTATAGTATGGAATTAACACGTCGGATTGCGGCTAATTTGAATATCAATATGCGGCAAGTTATTGTTGGGTTTTCAGGAAATTTGTCAAGCGCGGCAGTAGTCCAAAGAAACGGGACCGATTATTTTATAGAGATTGATAATTTTTTTATGGAAGATAAACGACAAATAGCTGCTTGCCTGTCGCATGAAATTTCACATGTTTTTTTAAAAGACAATAATTTGGAGATTTATAACGGGATTGATAATGAACGTTATACGGATTTAATGACAATTTATCTGGGAATGGGAATTTTTTTATTGAATGGGTTAACCCCTTGTACTAAATCGGAAGTTGTTGGAAATGAGGAGAGGATAAGTAAAAAGAATATTAAGCCTTATTTAACGAATGATGAATTGGGTTATGCTTTGGCGTTGTATGCACAAATCAAATCGATTAAAAATGAAGAAATAATGAAATTATTGTTTGGGGAGGGAAGGGACTGTTTTCGCGACGGTGTTGTAAGTTATATGCATAGGAAAGGTCAGCTATTAAAAGATAAGGATTTCGAGAGTGCCGTTGTTTTATGCCCATTTTGTTTTCAAAGATTACGCATCAAATTGGACAAAGGTTGTCAAGATGTCGTTTGTGGTAATTGCCGCGGAATAGCTCAATATAATACCGACTGTTATGTTGAATTAGAGAATCAGCGTTAGTGGTGGTAAGGCAAATAGCGCACGTGCTGGAGATAATCTTAAAATTTTTGATCCTATAATAAAAGGCGTTATGTCGGCGCAAGACAATGAAACAAAAATAAAGATATTGGATGAGGCAAGAGATGAAATGTCTTCGGAAGAGTTCGCGGGACTTATTAGAAAACTGCGTATCATTAAAATCATCTCGAAAGAAGTGGTCGGAGGTCTTAATAAAAATTAGGTGTGAGATATTCGGGCATAAGTTTGTAATGCTGAGTGCATACGGTAGGTCACATATTAAAATTGCCTGCACCAAATGCGGGGAGCGAAGATTCGAAGAAGTTAAATAGCTTATCTACCATGCGCAGAAAAGTTGAAGCCTCGTTCTTATGAACAGGGCTTTTTTCTAAATAATAAACCTAATCCCGCGCTAAATAGCAATATCGTGGTCGGCTCGGGTACGGCATTTGCATCGAATTGATATGACATTGGTATATCCCAATAATATCCTAGATCAGGATCATATGCGTATGCGTTCCATTGCAAAGGAATTAGCTAAGCTGAGGGAAACCATGAGGAATAAAGCTAACTCCCAGACAGCATTAAATAGTAAAGTTATTAATAGAGTCGCATAAATAAGTAAGACCGGTAGTGGAGGAAATAAAAAATGACAGCGATCAATCAAAAATACCCGAATCCAGAAGAGCAGAGATTATACGAACAGCGGATCAGGATGAACCGAGCAATGAAGAAGGCTATACTTTCGGCGAAGAAGACTGGGAAAAACCCTAACACACAAGACAAGAAAACTTAGTTAGCTTTTCAAAGAACTTTACCCCTGAAGAAAACCGAAAACAAGGGTGTGAATAAATATCAGACAGCGTCGGTAGGGAGGCTATTGACAAGACAGAAAGCCATGATAATATAATTGTCAGAATAACAAAAAGTTTTTTGGGAGAATATAGATGAAAGTCATAAAAAAGCAGAAGAAAAAATCAAAAGTTTCTTACCTTATCAGCCCATTAGCTCCGTTCTTACGAGACACGAAATCGTTTAACGCTTTATTGAAGAAAAAAAATTAGATATTCACGATACTGTTAAGGAAACGGAAGTCGCGTATGAAATCAAAGAAAAAGAATATCAGCAAAAAGCAGACGAGCACATTGAAAATATCCGAGGGGATAGTGGAACCGAGGGTTCCCTATCGGACGTCGCAAAAAAGTTTCTCGTTGAAAAAGGGTTAAGCTTTAATCCGAAGGGATTGGCTATAACCTCATCTCAAGAGCTTGCCGAAGTTTTTTCAACTTTCCAAAATCTTTATGTCGAAGTATTTATAATTTTTTATTTTAAAAATAAGCGAGTAATTAACCATAATATTATCACATCTATTTCGCCATATAATGTTGAAATATTCGACGAGAAGATCTCAATGAGCTATTACATGAAATTATTGATTTTGGTGGTCTACCTCAAGAATGTTATGAGAATTACGAATTTTATACTAAGTGTATAAACGAAAACGCGGATATGTATATGCCGGAGTTTGATGTTTTCTTTCTGAGGTATTTCTTAAAGCACGTGATGTTATTCTTAAAGTGGATAGTTCTTGCGGGTGTCTAAAGATGTAAGGGTTGAATAAAGGGTACAAGTTTTTTTACAGGGAAATTGCTTATTCTAAGGGGTTGATTAAATGTTCGTTTATTCAATGGCTAAATAATATTTTCTTTAGTTGAAAATCATAATTGCATATATAACGAATTTAGTAAATAATTACTTATAATATGATTGATATTACACGTAGAAATCATTATGTTCCAAAGTGGTATCAGAAGAGATTTTTATCTTCTTCAAAAAGCACTTTTTATTACTTAAATCTATGCCCACAACTAATAGAATTACCCAATGGGCACAAGAAACAAGATAAAGCAATCAATTATCCTTTTAGCCCTAGTCAATGTTTCTGCCAAAAAGATTTATATACGACACATTATTACGGATTTTTAAATGATGACATTGAACGTTATCTTTTTGGGAAAATTGATAATGTAGGTCTTAATGCTGTGAGTGCAATGGCTGAACAGGAATTTGAAAATTTACATAATAATTTTGAGAAGTTTTTTGAATACATTGATATACAGAAAATTCGTACTCCGAAAGGGCTTGCTTGGCTGAAGTCAAAGTATCCAAATTTGACACATAATCAGTTGTTATTTGAAATGCAGAAAATTAGGCAATTGCATTGCACACTTTGGTTTGAGTCTGTTAAAGAGATAGTGTATGCAAGAAAATCAAAAATAAAATTTATAGTTTCTGATCATCCCATTACAACTTATAATTATGCTTGTCCTCCTAATAGTGAAGAATGTATATATCCTAACGATCCTCGAATCGAAATGAAAGCAACCCAAACAGTTTTCCCTCTAGATAGTGCCCGTTGTTTGATTCTTACTAACTTAGATTATGCCCGTAACCCTGATTTATCTGATCCTAAAATATATAGAGCTAACGCGAAGTCGTTCCGAAATACTTTAGGGAGAATGGATAATATAATTTGTAAAAGGGAGTTACAAGACAACGAAGTTGCCAAAATAAATCTTATGATTAAGCTACGATCAAAACAATTTTTAGCTGCTGAAAATAAAGAATGGCTTTACCCTGAGAAATTTATTCAAAGCTCTTGGACGGAGATAGGTAAGGTGTTGTTGCCACCTAAAGACAAGCTTTATAATTATGGAGGGGAAGTTTATGGCCAAAATAAAGATGGCACATATTTTTATAGCGATGAGTATGGCAGAACTCACCCAGAAGCAAATTTTTTTAAAAAAGAACCTAAAGAAGGCAAGATCGGTGTAAATGACCCTTGTCCTTGCGGAAGCGCTAAAAAATATAAGAGATGTTGCTATGATAAAACAATGGAGGAAAGGTCGTCATGGACAGAATTAAGTATCCGAGAACGGAATTTAATGTTTTTTCGGATTCTTACAAAAATTCTTGAGTTAGATAAAAAGGATTGGACACAAATTCGACGAGAGTTTAGTGATGATAAAATAATAGAAATTCATAAAGTTTTCGCGAGTCTTTGGCCAACTGAAACAGATTTAATGGCTTTATTGCCAAAGCCAGATAAAAAAATATCACGTGCGCTTTATTCAGGTTTATTGGATCCGCGTGTTGCTTATAAGGATGTTGCGGCATTTTCTTTATATGCAGATGAGATATTAATTATTAATCCGTTTGCTAATGCAAATGTTCTTCCTAAAGAATACAATCCAATAAATAATCCTTCCACGTTTAGACAAGAAACATTAAAGAACATTTTATTTTTTATTTCATTTATGCCATTAATAGAAATTGGCAAGGTCAATATGATTCCTGATCCAATGAATTTTGACTTTGAATTAAGACAACAAATTATGGAAGCGTCACAAAACCGGTGTAAAACAATGAAAATTGATGAGAAGGTAATGCTGTCAATGAAAAAGTTGGCTATGGAAGACGTGATAAGAGGTATGTTTAATTTGCCTGATGAGCGTATAAGATTATTTATTAAGCATCATATGCCTGAAATCAACGATGAGCAACTTGAAAAAACTCTTGTGGAAATTAAGATAAATAGAGAGCAAGATCCGTTGGCTTCATTACAGCTTCATGAAAGTGATGAAGAATTTTGTCAGATGCACATTGCGCATTTAAGTCCCAATCTTGAATTGGGTTTGTTTTTAGCTCAATCAACAGGTTCGTTTATACTAACTTATCATCAACACAGATGGTTTGAAATTTGTGAATCTGTTAATAATTATTATGGAGATGGACATTCTGAATGGCAAGCTATTGAAAAATATATGACGAATTTGGAAATTGATTTTGTTGAGTTTCCTGATCAGAAGGATCTTTTATTAACATTAAAAGAAGGAGAGTTACAGCATATTAAGACTGCGCTAAAACACATTTGGTGCACTGTTCAAAAGGAGACGCCAACAAATAAATCACAAATTGATAATTTAATACAGGAAATGAATTTTGCCAGAAAAAATATGAGTGCATCAATTGAAAAGTTTATTAAAAGGAAAAATGAAGTTTGCCCAGAGACTTTTAAAGTAATTCAGAAAAAGTATAGGCTAAATGCCAAGATTGCTCCATCAGGTCATAGCGCTAGCACAGTTTATCGCTTGTTATTGGCACACGCTGGACACGAAAAATATTTAAAATCTTTGCCGCTTTCTTTATATATAGAATCTTTCTCTAATCAGTAATTTTAATTGTCGTTGATCATTGAACGACCGAACAGCCAACATTAGTGCTATGAAACATAAATTAGGCGGTGTTTTTGTAGAAAAACGCGCCGAAGATGTTGGGTTGCTTGAAAAATATAAAAGTGACTATGCGTTTTTATGTAATTTTTCTCACATGACTCATTTTACGGTAAATATTAACGACGCAAATATTTTTAAAAAATATACTTTTTTAATTCTACAGGAAGTCATTTGTTATTTGCATGATGTAGGCGAACATATTTGCAATTGTTTTAATTTAGAAAAAGATATTGCTCTTGAAAAGGACATTATAAGTTTTAGTGAAGCATGCTGTAAATTGGCTGAATAGGTGATTGTCACAAATCCGTCACATTTGATTTTTAATTTTCATAAGTTTATATTTATCAATAAGTTGTGGGTGGGCTCACCAGGCTCATAACCTGGGGGTCACACGTTCAAATCGTGTCCCCGCAACCAAATTAAAAAAGGTCACCTTTTAGGTGGCCTTTTTTAATTTGAAGGCGTGAGCGCGTGACTGAGCGTGCAACGGCGAAGCCGTCGTTCTATTGGCTTTTTCATTTTTTAATAGGAGAAAAGCCAATCCCTGAGCAAAGCGAAGGGCAATCGTGTCCTGTAGACTATGTTTTTATATGTTTTTATTGTATTCCCCCCCCCCTGCCCCTGCCCCTCCCCACAGGGTGGGGGGGTAAAAAAAAAAATTTTGTTGTTATTCAAAGGCAGAAGACATTAGGTCACTGGTTTACCCCGGAGGGGATATTTTAATCGTGTCCCTTAATTAGTGCCTGTCACGAATTATAATAACGTTTGAATGTGAGTCGCGCTTGCGGAAACATATTAAATCATAAAATACTCTTGTGCATGCGGAGAATACGTGCTATATTCTCCGCATAAGATGCGGATATAAATAGTGTCTTCTCCGCAAATGAATTAAGGGAGTATGAGTATGAAATATATATATCAACTTAAAAATTGGCCTCAATTTACATGGAGTCACGAAAAGATCGCGGCGCAGCTTGGAACAGTACGAAATCGTCAAGGGCGACTCATGGGTCGGATGGAATCTTTAGGCTTTTCATTACGCATGGAAGCGGTCTTGCAGACGCTTACGTTGGATGTGTTGAAAAGCAGCGAGATTGAAGGTGAGAAGCTTGATCCTGGTCAGGTTCGTTCATCTATTGCGCGAAGACTCGGGATGGACATTGCTGGACTTGTTGGTTCTGACCGTCATGTGGAAGGGGTGGTTGAGATGATGCTTGACGCTACGCAAAATTTTAAAAAACCACTCACAAAAGACCGCTTATTCGGTTGGCATGCCGCGATGTTCCCTGGGGGACGCAGTGGAATGCGAAAAATAAAAATTGGTGTATGGCGTGATGATAAAGATGGTCCGATGCAAGTCGTTTCTGGACCCGTTGGGCGGGAACGTGTCCATTTTGAAGCTCCTAGCGCAGATCGTTTGAATCAAGAAATGAAGAGTTATCTATCATGGTTTAATGGTTCGACTTCGCTCACCACAAGTGATTCGAAGGGTTTTGATCCAGTTTTAAAGGCGGCGATTGCGCATTTATGGTTTGTAACAATCCATCCTTTTGAGGATGGGAATGGGCGCATCGCACGAGCGATCACGGATATGCAATTGGCGCGGACCGATGGTAGTGCGCAACGTTTTTACAGCATGTCTGTCCAGATCCGTAAGGAACGAAGTGTTTATTATGATGTGCTTGAGAAGACGCAGAAAGGTGCCAGCGTTGATATTACGACTTGGCTTGAGTGGTTCTTGACTTGTCTCGACCGGGCTCTTGTATCAACGGAAAGCACATTAGCAGGTGTGTTTAAAAAAGCACAATTTTGGGAAAAGCATTCATCCGGGGCGATCAACGAACGGCAGAAAATGATGGTCAATAAATTGTTTGATGGATTTGAGGGTAAACTCACGTCTACTAAATGGGCAAAGATTACAAAATGCTCCCAAGACACGGCGTTGAGAGATATTCTTGATCTTATGGAAAAAGGGATTCTCAGAAAAGACGCCGCAGGTGGACGGAGCACGAGTTATACATTGAAATAGATCATGCCATAGATAGGGATAGCTGTTATTTATTTGGAGCCTGAATAATATGCGAATTAATGTATTTATCAGTTCAACCGGTCATTGTTCTAGGCGGGAAGCGGATAGATTGATCAGTGATGGGAAGGTGCTTTTTAATGGCGCAAAAGCTCAACTTGGAACTGATGTCGGCGAGAATGATATTGTTACTATCGGCGGTAAACGTATTGAAACGCGTCCGGAAACTGTGTATTTGGCTTTTAACAAACCGCGCGGGGTTGAATCAACGACGGATCAAAGTAATCCAGATAATATTATTGATTTTATTGGATATCCTGAGCGGATTTTCCCGGTCGGGAGACTTGATAAAAATTCGTCCGGATTAATTCTGCTTACCAACGATGGCATGATTGTGAATAAAATTTTGCGCAGCGAGTTTGAACATGAAAAAGAATATTTGGTAGATGTTGATAAACCGATTACAGAATCTTTTGTTAAAAAAATGTCAGCCGGAGTTAAAATTTTTAATCCGGTCATTCAGTCTTGGGTTAAGACCAAACCGTGTAAGGTCAATATGCTCTCCCCACATTCATTTTCGATTATTCTCACGCAGGGATTAAATCTTCAAATCCGCCGGATGACGCATGAACTCGGTTATCGGGTCCTGAAATTAAAACGGGTACGGATCATGCACATCCGCCTGGAAGGATTGCTGTCCGGTAAATGGCGTCTTTTGTCAAAAAGTGAAATAAATAAATTAAACGAATCTATTAATAAACCATCCGATTGGCATTATTGATATTTATATAGTATCTTTTACTTATTAATGAAAAAGATACTTTCTCTATTTATTCTTTTGTGTTTTGTCTGCACTAGCATTCTGGGGTCAAATCCAATTTATGCTCAGGAAGTTAGTCTGCCTGCACCTGGGCAAATGGTATCGCTAAGTCCTGCTTTCAATCCTGCAGTGCTAAAAGGCATTAAATTAGACCCGCAAAATCCGTTCAAGTTTAATTTTTTTGTAGATACTGGTGACACCGTAAAATCGCTTCGCGATCACGGTGCTGAAATGTCACAAGAAGAATTTAGACAAGAAGCCAATCGTTTGATCAAATATTTCCTTGCTTCTTTAACTATTCCTGAAAAAGACCTTTGGGTCAATCTTTCTCCTTATGAAAAAGACCGCATTGTACCGCAAGCATTTGGTAAAACTGAAATGGGCCGCGATTTATTGGCGCAAGATTATTTGTTAAAACAAATTACCGCAAGTTTAATTTATCCTGAAAGCCAATTAGGCAAAGAATTTTGGCAAAAAGTTTATGCTCAGGCTCAAGCCAAATATGGAACGACAGATATTCCCGTAGATACATTTAATAAAGTTTGGATAGTTCCCGAGAAGGCGGTGGTTTATGAAAGCGGGGGAACAGCCTTTGTATTGGAAAATCATTTGAAGGTGATGACAGAGATAGATTATGCGGCATCACAGAAAAAAGGTGAAAGGTTAAAGGTAAAAAGTGAGGGGATCAATCAAGAAATTTTAAAGCAGATCATAATTCCCGCGCTGGAAAAAGAAGTTAATGAAGGTAAAAATTTTACGCAATTACGTCAGGTATTTTATTCATTAATTTTAGCTACGTGGTACAAAAAGAAAATTAAAGACAGTATTTTTAATAAAGTTTATTCTAACCAAAATAAAATCGGTAATTTGTTATCAACAAAAAATTTAAGTGGAGACCCGGAACAAATTTATCAACAATACATCCAAGCTTTTAAAAAAGGCGTATACAACTACATAAAAGAAGAACCAGATCCGCTTACAAATCAATTTTTGCCAAGGAAATATTTTTCCGGCGGGGTAGTTGGAAATATTACTCCAGTAATAGAATTTCTGGATTTAGCGAGGATTGCGCCTAAAGACATGGCTGCACTATCCAAACCATTGATAGAGGTTGTTGGTGATATGGATATGATGAGGAGTATATCTAATCCGTCAGCAGATGGAGCGATGTTTTCCGATGGCGTTATTAAAGAGTTATGGTCCTATCTTCAAATGGGTGATGTTGAAAAAAGTTTGGCTTTAGTGGAACAATTAAAACGATATACACGGATATCTCCTCCTTCGGAAGAACAAGTTGCTCTGATCAAAGGAACTGCATTTAAGGGGTATTGGCCGCATGAAGTCGGTGGACTTGAAGCTTCTGTTGTCGCTTCACGTATTTTAAGACCGATAAGTCATTTGATCTCTAACAACCGGAAAGATAATATTAAATCAGCCATTATTGAATTGATTTTAAACACATATTTTTATGCAGACTATGGGGTTATTTTAAGCCGCCCCATTTTTGATGTTGGTCGAATGGGGGTAGAAATATTTATCATGGATCATGGCAAAGGTATACAGGACATTGAGGCGGCATTCCGAGGCGATTTATCTGAACCTCATGGACTGTCAGCAGAGCCGGAAGGGGCAACTGCGGCTGGCGGTACTGGAGTCGGATTACCATTGGCAAGAGCGACAGCAGATCAATTTGATATAGAATCATTTCCAGGAAAAGGAACAAAAATTGTTCTTAAATTTTGGTCAAAATTTGATTCTGACAATGGCGAGGACGCGATGGCAGCATATAGGGCGGTAAAGACAGACAATGCCCAATTAAATAATCCGGATGAATATTATAAACATTTTGCGGAGCAATGGACTCAATCAACTTTTTTTGGGAATTCAGGAGAAGAACAAAAAATGTTTGTTGCATCTAGGCAATGGTTTAAAGAGTTGGATCCTTCCAAACGCAATGAATTATTTTTAATTTTAGCTAAACGGTTTGATTTTCTGAAAAAAGATCAAGATCGGTGGTTTTATCAAAGTTACTGGTTTAAAGCTCTGGCGCAGGCTGCAATGGGTTGGATAAGGGATGGGCTTGTTGATACAGAAGCTTTGCGTCAGGCATTACCTTTATTTGAACCTAGGGCTTTAGATATAAATGCCTATTTGCGCATGGAAGTGGTGGCTTTGCATTTGGCGATTAGTTTTAAAATATGGGCAGGTATGGAACCGCAGTCTTTGGAAGCCCAGCAAATAGTTGTTTCTGTGCAGAATTCTCTGGCTACATGTTATTTAAGGGATTTGCGCGGAGTTTATGATCTGCTGGCTATGTATTTTCAAAAGGATTGGGTTCCATTTGCGAAGACCTGTGTGAGTGATGATTGGTCGGTGGAATCTTTAGACCTTTGGGAACAGGAAATGGGTTGGCAAGAAAAGATATCTGAGCAAGTGCGCAATCCGAATATGCCTATTTATTTTTCACTGCCTTACCTGAGGGATGGTCGTGGGGATACCGTAATTGCTTGGGGATTATTATTAAAGTTAAAGGAAAGGTATCCTTCTAATCCAATTTTTTTAATTACAGAGGATAAAATCACAAATCGTTGGTTGCCGTTAATTGAACCTGCTATTAATGGGAGTCTTGTAGCTCAGACGGTTCAAGGTATTCGTATATTGGCTTATAAAGTTAAGGATGAGAATTTTACTGCTACAATCATTAATAAACCACAAGAGCTCGTTACTATTGAAGATGGTATGGCTCAAAGAAATGATTATGTGTTAATTAAGTATTTGCCAACTTTATGGAAACCCAAAGCCGCTGTAGAAAGAACTATTAATATCAGTGATTTTGATAATTTAAATTTTGGAAAGACATTCGGCGATTTACAGCAGGATTTTTTTGCCACTGGTTTTATGCCAGGGACATTAGGTGTTGGTGTTAATGGAAATGCCCAAGTAAAGGCAATACGCACTTTAGAGGAGAGACGAGAGTTGTTGGATAAATTAGGTGTCCGTAGAGAGGGTCTTGAACACATGAAATGGGCGGTTGCGTATTTACATAGTCTCAAAGGATTAGAAAATTATGTGCAGGATTTAATCAATGCTAATGTCTCTGGACCGGTAGTGCTGTTTGACTTAGGAGCAGGACAAAGGGGTTATTCAAATAGGTTCCCGGCTGATCCGTATAAGTTACCCGGCGTACTGGTACTGGGAGAAAACTCGTGGATTATTGAAAAGGATCAAAAAGTTATCATTATTAGTTTTTGGAAAAATATGCCTCAGGAATTATTTCAACAGCTTTTGGTATCTTCTGATTTTGCTCCTAAAATCAGAGGAGCCGGGACGATGTCATTTTTATTTAAGCAACATAAACCTTTCTTAATTGAGAGAGAAATAAGTTTCTTAGATGATTCATTCAAAGCGTTGGAACAGAGGACCAGAGCCATGGGTTTGGATTTATGGGAAGATAAATTGGCTTTTGAAAAACCAGTAGAATTTAATGAGCATAATGCTAGTGTTCTAAAGGCAATGGATGATGCCCAGCCTTGGAATATGGCTAGTCGGCTGGAAGTTTATACGGACCATTTATTAAGCGGTAAAGAAATGCCGGTTATGAAGAAAAAAATACGACATTATGTTTTACATAATCTTGAAACAATTGTTTTTTTAGAAGGAAAGAATGTTTCTTCTCCTCCTGAGTATAGGCAAGCTATATGGGCAAAGGTTATGGATGTTTTACGTACGTATCCGCAGGAATTGAGGATTTTATTAGAGGAGCTTTCACGTAATGACCTATTTTATCGCAATATTATTAAAGATAGTCAAAGACAGAAAATCATAGAGAAATTAAGCGATATTTTACAATCACCCGAAAAGTATCTTAACGAGGAAAAGCAAAGTACAGGCGGGATTGACTTAGACCCTGCGCAGATGAGTATGCAGGTTAAAAATGGAGGAGAAGATTTTAAATTTAATTTTAATGGAATAGAAATTGATGCCGCGCAAGTGAGTGGTGTTACTTTTACAATCCTCCAAATTATGCCAGTTACAAATTTTCTGCAAATTTTTGAACAGTAAACTGATTCTAATCTTGTCCTACTCTGGGTAGGTATGTCCTATTGACATATGCTATATCATATCGTATAGTTCTCTTCACTTTTATAAATTTAATGACAAGGCATTGTCATCAACTAAGAATAATTACCAAGTTTAGCGAAAGGAAGTTTATGCGGAATTTTATTTTAAGTTTAGTGTTTATGTTTGGAGTAGCACTTTTGTGGACTACGCCGGTATGCGCTACGAATTTGGCTTTAGGCGCTATCGCAACAGCTAACAGCGAATATTTCCCTGCATCGAATGCAATTGATGGTGATCTTTATACGACTTGGGTGGCCAATGGTCATGCTACGGAAGCTAACCCATATTGGGTGACCGTGGATTTACAAAATGTTTACAATGTAAATCAAATTGTTCTTACCACAATGTATCCTCCGGATGGTCAGTATGCTGGCTATACGAATGATTATAATTTTTATACAGGCACAAATAATACGGATTGGACTTTGGTCGCTTCCGGAACATTTGTGGATGAAGTTGATTGGACCAGAACATTATCGTTTGGAACCTATGGGCTTGATATGCGGTATGCAAAATATGAAGTTGTTGGTGGATCGCACTGGGCAGGGTTATCAGAGATGGAGATCATTGGCGGAGAGGGCAATCAATCAGTGGTGCCTGAACCAATGTCTTTGTTATTGTTGGGCAGCGGGTTAAGCGGTTTAGTTTTAGTTCGCAGACGCAAATAAAAAATCAATTAACGGGTCAAATATAAAAAAAGCAGCTCAAAAATGGGCTGCTTTTTTATTTATAATTTATTTCAGATTTATACGCCCAGGAGAGATCTTAGCGTAATTCTGGCAGTATCCATAATTCCGTTTGATTTAGTGGAGAGTTTGTCGTATTCATTACTGAATGAGGTATATCTCTGCTCGAACTCTTTATCGCTGACACCGTCTCGTTTTTTGGGCGCTTTGATTTCTCGCCATAATAAAGAAAGCATTCGTTCAATTCGCTCTATCTGGTCGATACAAGCCCTATAATTTCTGAAAGATTTGTTGTCGGACAATGTTCCTAAAAGAGATACGGATATATTATATTTCCATTTAGCTTCATCATAATTCCAGCATTTGATGAGAAAGTTTAGAGTTTGTTCATATGCAAAATTTCTGTTATTTATTATAATATCGCGCAAAACTGATGTTTTGATATTAAGGAATTCAGACCGTGGTCTATTAAGCGGCAAAGATCGTATGCTTCGTGATATCTCAGGAAACCAGTTTGCCAGCAATGAATAAGTGCCGTAAGTATCTACCAAACTTTTTGCGCTATATTGGTCGCCGGTTCTAAAATCGCCTATGGCAATATCTGAACTAGTGGTTTCGATAAAGGCTTTAAGATTATTATAAAATTCGACGTCTTCGTCAACATAATCAATATCGCCTGGTATTTGAACGATTCGTTCTACGTCAGGATAATTATCAAGCACATGACCCCAACCTGCAAGCCAGGTCTGACAGGTATCCACCGACCAGGTTTGCACAACTTCAAGAGTATGGTATCTTTCATCTTTTATAAAAGACGCAGCTTCTTGTCGGATGACCGTATCTCTTGGCAGCATGACAATTGGTCGGGGATCAATTTCTTTGCACCGGTCAACTGTCCACCAGAAATACCATTCACACTGTTTATTATTTTCATACCCTCGGTATGGAAAAATAATAACTGGTTTTGAATGTATGTTTTTATTATTATTTTCGTCCATATTTTTTTAAGTTCCAGTTTATATTTTACGCTTTTCCTCGTCTTCGTTCCAGTTCTTTGCGGATTTCATACGCGCGGTCTTCAGAAATTTCAAAATTCATAAAAATATAGATCGCGATCAAAGACGTGATAATCGGTATGCCTACGTCGCAAAGCCTCATGTAAAATAACGTGCTAACAGATTGGTGAAGACCAAGTTCTTGTTTGAATCCGGTCCAATTGAGCAAATATCCTGTGATAAGAGTCGCGCCTGCTATACCTAATTTAAGGATCCACCAATAAATCCCGCTGAACATACCCTCACGGCGCGTGCCTGTTTCAAGTTCATCGAGATCGCACACATCCGCGATCATGGAACATACGATCGTGAACAATGATCCCAAATGAAAAGCCAAGAATGGCGCTGCGATCAGCAGTAAATACGGATGAGCAGTGTTATATCCAACCCATTTGAGGCAATAACCAAAAATGGCAAGGGACATGGTGATAAAAAAAGTTTTTCGTTTGCCGAGTTTGGTTGAGATCCATGATGTCAATGGGATCGCTAGAAAAGTCGTGCAAATAGGGCTCACCGTCCCAAAAACACCCAGCAATGTTCCGCCATTTTGATACATTAAATCCATTGTCGGCTGTCCGCCGAATACATAGAAGAACACGACGTAAGCAGTAAACGCGGAGGCGAGCATAAATCCGTTAAAGATCAGAAATGTTACAGTAACCAGTTTAACGAATGGTTTGCATTTAAAAGATGTGGCGCAATTGTGAATCAGGTCTTTGATAACGCCCTTATAATTTTTCTTTTCAGGTTTCGGCAGATTAGCAAAATGTTCTTTATTGAAAAGTGCGGGAAGAACCCCGAACACAGTGATACAGATTCCGACGATGAGCGCGATCACGCGCACAGCATGGGTGATATCTGTAAACGGCGAAGTGAACGTGAAAATTTTAATAACACCAAATTTTAATTCAGCCGCTTTAGCTGTGATTAGGAGCGGGAGCCAGTTCGCGATTATCCAGACTGGCTGAGCGAAAAAGCTCGCGTATGCCTGCAAGCGCGTGCGCTCATGATAATCCGGAGTCATTTCATAGCCAAGAGCGATCCAGGGAATGGAATAACACGCGAATGCTAGTACAAATAAAAGTTGGAAGCCCAGTACCCAGTAAAAATAAAAATATTCGCCGTGTCCTTTATGCAATTGGAACATTAATGCCAGTAAAACACCGGAGAACAAAGCGCCGAAAAAGATCCACGGTTTGCGGCGTCCGAATCTGGTGCGCGTGTTATCTGAACTGTATCCGATTAAAGGATCGGAAAATGCGTCTAAAAAACGCGGGATCGCGCCGACCCATCCGACCAACACTGGATTCACACCGAGCCCGAGATTCAAGACCAAAATTAGTGAACCTGTAGCAGCGCCTGCAAATTGGTTAACGAACGAGCCAATACCATATATAACTTTTTGTAAAAAAGGAATACGGTCGTTTTTAGCTGTCACATGGTGGGTCGATTGACCTGTTGCTTGTGCCATTACTGCCTCCGGTTTTTATAAATAGGGACTAGCCCACTTGTTATTTATTTTAAGTTTTGGATTATAACAAACAAATTCAGTTTACACAATATATTTAGAATAAGTAAGGGTAGCGGTAAAAAATTCTCTTCATTTTTTAAAGGAAGAGTATAATAAAAATAATATTATGTCTATAATCTGATTTTAATATTTGAAAAATTAGAAATTAAACATGGTAGAAAAAGCTAGAATTTTACTGCAAAAATTGCAATCCGGTCGAATTTTTACGGTCGTGATGATTATTATTCTTATTGGTTTTTTTATTACCAGTATGGTATTTTGGCAAATTCAACGCGCCGAAGAAAAATCTTTCCGTACCCGTTTTGATAGTGATATAAATCTCCTGGTCGAGTTGGTAAAACATGATTTGGAAGAGGCTATTCTGGTTACTAAGTCTCTAAGCCGGTATTTTGAGACGTTCGGTAATGTTGACCGGAAAGAGTTTGCGGCTTTAATGAATTCTTTTTTTGTTTATCGTAGTGAACTTAGGGCGCTGGAATGGGTGCCGGTTGTACCAGCAAAAGAGCGGGACCGTTTTGAAGACGAGGGTCGTAAAGAAATAAATTCTAACTTTATGTTTTTTGAGAGGGATGATAAAAATAAAAAAATTCCTGTAGGAAATAGGGATAAGTATTTTCCGATATTTTATGTAGAGCCTATAGATAATGAGACACAACAGGCGCTAGGATTTGATATTGGTTCTACCCCCGAACGAAGAGCGGCTTTGCAACGCGCTTTGGATACTGGAGAGCCTACTGCTAGTGAACAGATCAAACTGGTGGGAGCAGCTTTAAAACCAGGTTTTGCAATTTTAGTTCCGGTTTATGGTAAAGGGTTGCCGACTAAAACAGTTGAAGAACGTCGTGCTGCTATACAAGGGTTTTCAATGGCAATTTTCCGCATAGATATGTTCTTATCTGCAGCGTTTGGTCATTCGCCTTTGCATGAGGTTGGTTTTGAGTTGATAGATCTTTCAGCTTCAGGTGAAAAGCGGTTGATTTATAAACATCCTGTAAGTAAAGAAAAATTAAAACTTTTAAATGTGCCACTATTTCCGCCTGCACCGCATGCGGTGCGGATAATTACTTTTGCCGGACGTGAATGGGAAATTGATTTTTTTCCGAGCACCGCTTATGTTGAAAAAAATTATTTGTTGGCTGCTTGGCTTTTTCTTCCTATAGGAGCGTTCCTCACTATACTACTCGCGCTTTATCTTTCGTATGTGCTTTCGCATAGAGAGCGTCTAAATTACGAAATTAAAAAACAGACTATATCATTAATAGAGGCACAACAATTTTCCGATCAGATTATATCAAACGCTGCTGAAGGGATTATTGTATACGACCGGCAATTAAAATATATAGTTTGGAATTTTGCTATGGAGCGTTTGACTGGTATGGCTGCGGAGAAGGTTATAGGGAAGAATGCTTTAGAGTTATTTCCTCATTTGCGCGAACAGGGTGTAGATATATTGCTGGAGCGGGCTTTAAAAGGAGAAACTGTAGTAGCTGTGCAGTTGCGTTATCATGTACAACAAACTAATAAACTAGGTTGGTTTTCTTCTACCTATGGTCCACAGAAGGATGTTGACGGAAACATAATAGGCGTGATTGGTATTATACACGATATAACAGAACGCAAGGTGGTTGAAGAAAAATTATATGAGAGAACGAAGTTTATTGAATCTTTGGTAAATTTAAATCCCGATATTGTTTTTATTTATGACCTAGTAGAAAAAATAAATGTTTATGTTAATGAGGGTATTCAGAGAGTGCTTGGCTATACGGTTGAAGAATTACATAAATTTGGAAGTACTGTTATTCAGAATTTGATGCATCCGGAAGATTTTGTTTTTTATAACAAAAATACTATTCCGAAATATAGCCAAGCTAAGGATTATGAAATAATTAATTTGAGCTATCGCATGAAACATAAAAATGGTGAGTGGCGTTGGCTGGAAAGTCATGAATGTATTTATAAAAGATCACCAGATGGTTCGCCGCAACAAATATTCGGGGTTATACGGGATATTACTGAGAGTAAGAGGGTGGAAGAAGCTTTGCGTAAGAGCGAAGAGAAATTTGCTATGGCATTTCAAATGAACCCAGTATCAATGGCTTTATCAAAGGTAAAGAATGGCGCATACATTGATGTAAATAATGCGTTCACTAAATTAATGGGATATTCGCACGAAGAGGTTATTGGTAAGACGTCACTTGATTTAAAACTTTGGGTTGATATTAATGATAGGGTCAAGGCATATAAAGTTATTTCTGAAAAGGGTTCTATTGATGCGTTCGAGTGTTTGATTCGGGCAAAAGATGGAAAAATTCACACTGGTCTTTTTTCAGGCGAAGTGATTACTATTAATAACGAGCAATGTTATTTGACAATGTTTAATGACATTACTGCGCGTAAACAAGCGGAAGATGAATTGAATCAATATCGTCAGCATTTGGAACAAGAGGTTAAAAAGAGAACAAAAGAATTAGTAGAGGTGAACAATCAGTTGTTGCAGGCAGAGAAGATGGCATCTCTGGGTCGGCTGGCTGCAGGTGTTGCTCACGAGATAAATAATCCCATGGCTTATATTATCGCGAATATTTCAGTGCTTGATAGATATGCTGAAACTATTGAAAAAGTTCTACAGCTTTATGATAATCTTGAATCTATTCTTCCGGGGGAACTTTCTTCGCAAGTTAAAGATACCTTGCTGGGTATTAAAGATTTTCAGAATACTCAAAACATGGGAAATATTCTTTCTGATTTTCGTCGGCTCATTACTGAGACTAATGAAGGAGCAGAGCGGGTTAAACGGATTGTGTTTGATCTAAGAACTTTTGTAAGGGAAGATAAAGAAGAAAAACAAAAAGCTGATATACATGAGGCGATCAACCGTGCTTTGAGCATCATTCAAAATATATTGAAAGAAAAAATTAAAATTGTGAAAGAATATGCTGAGCTTCCGCAGGTTTTGTGTTATCCTCGTCAATTAGAACAAGTTTTTATAAATTTGTTGGTTAATGCAGCTGAAGCTATAGGGGAGCAAGGCAGGATCACGCTTAGTACATATTTAAAATCCGGATCAGTTTTTATTGAAGTCGCTGATACAGGGTCAGGCATTCAGGAGAGCGACATTCCGCGGGTGTTTGATCCTTTTTTTACAACGAAAGATGTTGGAGCAGGTACAGGGCTTGGTTTATCTATTGTATATAATATTATTAGGAAACATGGAGGGGATATTACGGTTCAAAGTTCTTTAGGTAAAGGTACAGTTTTTAAAGTAAGAATTCCGGCGTAAAGAGGAGGTTTTATGAAAGTTATTGGTATTAACGGCAGCGGTCGCAAAGACGGTAACACTGCGATTTTGATTAATAAAGTTTTTGATGAGTTGAAAAAAGAAGGGATTGAATGCGAACTTATCCAGTTGGCGGGTCAGACGGTGCATGGGTGTACCGCGTGTTATGGTTGCTACAAAAATAAAAATAATCAGTGTGTGATCAAGGATGATCCTATCAACGAGTGTATTGAGAAGATGCGTACCGCAGATGGTATTATTCTTGGTTCGCCGGTCTATGTTGCAGATGTTTCGTCTGAGATGAAAGCTTTGATCGACCGGGCTTGTTTGGTCAGCCGCGCTAATGATTCAATGTTTAGACGTAAAGTAGGTGCTGCTGTAACGGCTGTCCGTCGCGGGGGATCGATCCATGCGTTTGATACTATTAATCATTTTTTTACGATTAGTGAAATAATGATAGCCAGCTCTTCTTATTGGAATTTTGCTTTAGGTCGCGAAATCGGAGACGTGCTCAAGGATGAAGAAGGCATGCTGACCATGAAGATATTAGGCGAGAATATGGCTTGGCTTTTGAAAAAGATACACGGATAATTATTTTTGCGCGTAAATGAAGGTTTGTTTTCCGAAAATAAATTGCGCTAAGGGTAATTTTAAATACCAACGAATTAGGAAAGTTGATTTAGGAAGCTTGCTTTTCATAGTGAAGGGTAAAAATCTTAATTTGGTTTCTACGATTTTGAATCCGGTTACTTCCAATATTTCCGACAAGCTTTTATCATCTAACGGTGTAATGTGGTCGAAGAAACTCCAATAATCTTTAACGCATAAACGGATGTTTGGCTGCAGAACCAGAAAACGTCCATTGACTTTTAAAACTCTAAAAATTTCTCGAATAGTTTTAGCTATGTCAGGTTTGCTTAGATGTTCAAAAAAATTGCTAACAAACACTACGTCACAGGATGAGTCTGGAACCTGATCCATATTAGTAGAAGTTGATAAAATTGTTTTTACGTCTGAGTTAGCGAATTTTTTAATATCCGGATTTAGATCCAGCGCGGTTTTTTTCTCGCATTTTATATGATTGATAAATTCGCAGTATCCTGCAGCTACTTCGAGCACATGGGCATTGGGCGGTATATATTTTTGGAAAAAGTCAGTGCACAGAATTTCCCACATTTTTTTGCGGAAGGCAAGGTCAGCTTCAAATCTATGGGCGTATATTTTTTTCAGGTCTAATTCCATAAAATCATTTTAATACATTTATCTATTTTTTATATTTTTGTTTGAAATATTTATCAGTTATAATATATTTACATTGTGTACAATCTCACCGTAAGCCGGAGTGGTTGGCTCATTAATTTAAACGTTAATTTGTTAACGCATGAAAAATCTTTCAAAAAAACTTTTCAAGCTTAAAGACCTTAGCGCGATACTCGCTGATGCCCAACATTCAGAGAATCATTTAAAAAAAGTTTTAGGTCCGCTCGAGCTTATTCTTTTAGGGGTAGGCGTTATAATCGGCGCTGGTATTTTTGCGACTGTAGGCACAGCAGTGGCGGGGGATGCGGTTCGACCGGGAGCTGGACCAGCTTTGATTGTTTCTTTTGCTTTGACTGCGGTGGCTTGCGGTTTCGCGGCTTTATGTTACGCGGAATTTGCCTCTTTAGTTCCGATTTCTGGCAGCGCCTACACTTATGCTTATGCTTCCTTTGGTGAATTGGTTGCTTGGATAATCGGTTGGGATCTTATGTTGGAATATTGTGTCGGGAGTATTGCGGTATCGATCAGCTGGTCGAGTTATTTTGTCGGGTTGTTTCACAGTTTAGGTTTTGATTTTCCTGCTTGGTCTACGCTGGATTACCGTTCTGCATTTCAGGGCTTCAATAAAGCAGTTCAATTATTAAATACTGGCACACCTTTTGAACAAATAACACCTGCGTTACAAAAAGCTTGGCTGGCAGTTAATGGCGCGCCGCATATTTTTGGTGTGCCTATCATTTGCAATTTACCGGCGAGCTTGATTGTGCTTTTTCTTACCATTATTTTGGTGATAGGGATTAAAGAGAGTTCAAAATTCAACATGTTTATAGTTGCTATTAAATTATTGGTTTTAGGATTTTTTATAACAATTGGGGCGATGCATATTAAGCCGGAAAATTGGGTGCCGTTTGCGCCGAATGGATTTGCTGGTATAAAAGCAGGCGCTGCTATCGCGTTTTTTGCTTATATCGGATTTGATTGTATTTCTACTGTGGCAGAAGAAACCCGTAATCCTAAACGGGACATGCCGATCGGGATTATCGGTTCTTTGATCGTGTGCACGATAATTTATATGCTGGTCGCTGCGGTATTCACTGGTATTATTCCTTACTCATTGTTGACTACTTCATTGGCGCATGAAAAAGCTGAACCTTTAGCATTAGCTATGCAGCATATTAATTTAGGCTGGGCGTCGATAATTGTGGCATTTGGGTCGATTGCCGCGCAGTTAGCAGTGCTCTTAGTTTTACAGCTTGGGCAGTCCAGAATATTTTTCTCAATGTCGCGCGACGGGCTTCTGCCCACCATGTTTTCTAAAGTGCATAAAACATTTAAAACTCCGTATGTATCGACGATTTTTATTGGTGTGATAATCGCATCCATTGCCGCTTTTACCAATATTGATGAAATGATAGACCTGACTAATATTGGTACACTGTTCGCATTTGTGCTGGTGTGTTTTGGTATTATTATTTTGCGGGTAAAAGAACCGCATCGTCATCGCGCTTTTCAAGTTCCATTTAATCCAATCTTTCCACTCTTAGGAGTTGCTTCTTGCGTTTTTCTTATGACCAGCTTACCCATGATCACCTGGATACGATTTGTGGTGTGGCTTATTATCGGAATAATAGTTTACTTTTCTTATAGTATTAAACACAGCGTGCTGCATAAATAATGGATAAATATTGTTCAAAAAAATTTAATTTTTTATTTGCCGCGTTTATCGCGTTGCTTTTTTGTTGTGTTTTTTATTTTTTTGGGGGGCATAGTATTGTTAAAATTTTTTTTACTAATCCTCTCGAGCATTATTATCAAAAAATAGATATCGCTTTTTCATTTTTCATATTTTTATTTGGAGTGTGGTTAGTTGCATACTGGTCTATAATTTTAAATAAAATTGAATTGTTTATTTCGGGTTTGAGTATATGCGCAGTTATTCTTGTATTAATTGCAACTTCAAAGTATGGACCGGGCGTAAATTCGGATTCGATGTTTTATTTAACAGCTGGAGAGAATTTAGTAAAAGGGAAAGGGCTGATAGTTTTTAATGGTTCATATTTTGTGGATTGGCCGCCTTTATTTTCGGTTTTGTTAGGTTTTTTTTATTTATTGGGAGTTAATACTTTAATCGCTGCGCAATGGATTAATGCTATAGCTTTTGGATTGATTGTGTTTTTTACTGGCATATTATTACAAAAAAAAGTTAAAACTTCTCTATATATTATTGCTGGGGTAATGGCAATATTTTTATCTTCCCCTTTATTAACAGCTTCAGTGTTTGTCCATTCTGATATTTTGTTTGCCTTGTTTATTTTGTTATTCGCCATAGCTTTGACTAGATATTTGGAAAGACCAAACCCACACAATTTATTTTTTACTACGGTATTTGTTATTTTTGCGTGCATGCAAAGATACGCGGGAATATTTGTTATAGGCGCTGGTTTTATTAGTATTTTATTTTTAACTAAAGGTAAGGGGGTTAGAGAGAATATAAATCACGCGTTAGTGTTTACGATAGCTACGTCTGTTTTATTTGGGATGTGGCTGTTTCGCAATTACGCGGTTTCTGCCACTTTGACCGGAGTTCGGGCTCCGGAACATATTTTTGAATTTTCTCGGGCTGTAAAAAGTCTTTTGAATGTTATGTCATTGTGGATTTTACCGGGAAGCGTGCCGTTATTTTTGAGGTCAATTATTTTGTGCGGTGTAATTTTATTTTTAGTTTGCATAAATATTTATTTTTATTCAAAGAATAAAGAGCGCGCGAATAGCGAGGGGAATGGGATTTTATCGATCGTGATTGTGGTTATATTTTATTTGGGTTTTATGACGATCTATTCGGCTAAAGAAACTGCTTATAATGTGACGGATAGATTGCTCGCGCCTATATATCCATTATTAATTCTGCTGATGTTTGTAAGCATTGTAAACTTTTTAACTGCAGTAAAAAATTATAAACGAGCCGCGCTTATAATAAATTGTTTGGTAATAATTTTTCTTATTTATTCCAGCGTAAGGGTGGTAGAAAGATTTTCCACATTTTTGCTTAATGGTGCAGGCGGTTTTAATGTGATTGTGTATCGCGAGTCTGAGTTGTTTAAATGGTTGAGAAATAATAAGTTGGAGGGTGAATTATATAGTAATGTTCCGGAAGCTGTTTATAGTTTATCTGGTAAAACAACTTTTAAAACACCCAAAAAGGATAAATGTCCGACGGAGTTTTATCGTAATGATGATTTGGAACGATTGGCACAAGATATCAAAAAGAAAGAATCGGTATTTTTTATTTGGTTCAATAAGAAACAAGATTGTTTGTATGAAGCGGCAGAAGTAAAGGATAAATTATTGTTAAAAGAGTTTAAAATTTTCGCGGATGGCGCGATTTATGCAAAGTGAAAATTTTTCATTTCGTAATATGAATTTTTTTAAATCCCTCCTATAATATAAATAACTACATAATATGGGCTCGCGTTTGGGCGGACCTGAACTTTATCATTCTTTTCTAAAGGGGGAGTAGAATGAAAAAATTTCTTTCTTTATTTATTATCTTATCTTCTATCTTTTTAATTCCAACTATAAGTAGAGCTGTTGATATTAATGCTGGTGAAACAAAAACCTGGGCATCGGATCCAGGTACGTTCGGATTAACTTATACGGATATTTTCTCTACGGACGCTACCGGGATTTATCAGACAGACAATGGGGCAAATGAGGTTAAATCTATTATTGAAATAGATATTGCAAACCCAGGAGTGATAGCCGAGTTAGATGCGAACAATACTGGGTCTTTAATTATTGGCAATATTGGAAGTGCGGCCCAGGGACTGACTCTACTTGATTATTCTGGGGTCATAACAGCATCGGCGCCAACCACCTTAAGACTTCAAGGCGATGAGTATATTGATAAAATAGATTTTGGTGCTTATAACGGTAATTTGATTTTGGCTGACTCAACTAATTTGACGCTTGGTGATGGAAGTACTGGAACTGGAATTTTTGTAAATGGAGATCATGTGGGTACTTTAACGTTAAATGGAAATAATACTATAAATGGGGTGGTGGGAAGTAAAGCTACGAGTAATACGCGTATTAATAATATTAATGTTGGCATAGGAAATACGTCAACTTCGACTTTGAATAGTAATGTATATGCTAATAACCTTAATTTTAGTGATGTAGGTGAGGTAAGATTAACTGGCGATTCTGATATTTTAACTGTCGCATTTGGTAGTAATAATGGCAAGTTAAGCATGGGTGATGATACAACTTTAGAAGTTTCAAGTATTACTGCTAATAATGTTGGGACGTTGAAACTGGAAGGTAGTACTGATGTTATAGGTGAGATAGGGATTGCTACTACTGCCAGATCAGGGACGATTGGTTTGGGTACTACTGCTAGGTTGGATACGATTGAAGCAGGCGCTAACGGATCAAATTCTAATTTTAATGTTAACATATATGCTTCAAATCTTGATTTTACTGGTGATGGGCAAATAACATTAAAGTATGCTGCGGGTAGAGTAAATGATATCACAACAGTAGATTTTGGAACACATGATGGAATTTTAACGCTTGAAGATGGTGTGAATTTAACTGGCGCGATCACCACTACTAACGATATCGGAACACATGGAACATTAGAGTTGTTAGGGTCATCAATTATTTCCGGAACTGTTGGCTCAGATGGAAATCGTTTAGCAACTGTGGATGCGCAAGGAGCAGCAGGAAAAGAAGTAATTTTTGAAGATGATCTTTTTGTTAAAGCGCTTAATATTAACAGCACTGGGTCTGTAGAATTGCAAGGTGCAACCAATGGCAGTGTTGCGAGTCCAACGAATGTAAGTTTAAACGCTGCGGGTAAATTTATTTTAGGAACTGGCGCTAATTTAACTGGAGATGTAGCTTTTGGTGTTAATAATGGTGAGTTTCGTTTGGCAGATGGCGCGAATATGACAGGTAATATTTCAGCTACTAATACAGGCACTTTGACTCTGTTAGGTAATTCTACAATTGATGGGACTGTAGGAGCAAATGCTGGTCATAGGATTGGAACAATCAGCGCTCAAGTGGGTGTAGGTTCTACTGCGACTTTTGTGCATGCGGTTAATGCTTCGAATCTTAATTTTACAGGTGCATCTGGTGCTGGTGAAGGTGTTGTTAAATTGCAGGAAAGTTCTAATATTTCTAATGTAGCTTTTGGTAGTCATAATGGTACTTTGATTTTGGATAACGGGGCTAATTTGACGACTGGAGGAATAACTGCAAACAATACTGGTAACATAACAGTACAAAACGGATCTTCAGTTATTGATGGAAATGTAGGGGTTGCGGATACTGCCCATTATGTGGGGACTATTAATGTTAATGGAGGCGCGACAGCGGAATTCGAACAATTGGTTTATGCTCATAACTTAAATGTCTCTGGCGGGTCTGTTGCGCGGTTGACCTTTGATTCAAACATTACAACGGTAGATTTATCGGATAACTTATCAAATAATTTAGAGCTAACTGACGAGGTAAATTTTACCGGAACAATTATTGGAAATAATACCGGAGATGTTGTTTTTCTCGGGGATGGTTCAGCAACAGGGAATATTGGTATAAGTGGTTCAGCAGTCAACACGCTTTATTGCGGACAGGGAACAGTTACAATCGACGGCGATATTAATGCGCAAAATGTTGAGTTTGAGGATAATAATGAACTGAGAATTGCAAGCGGACATAATATTCATAGCATGGTTACAACAGCGAATGATGGTACAGGTACGTTGACGTTTTTAGGAGCAACATCAACCGGCGGGGATATGGGTGACGCTGTTAAAGAATTAGCTGCAGTAAATTTTAACGGAGCTACGGCTTTAAATAATGATATTTATGCCTCAGTTACTAATATTAAGGCGGGAAGTACAGTTACGCTCAGCGGCAATCATACGATTAACGGAGATTTGAGTCTAGCAGCAGATCCTACCGCGGTTTTGGATGTAGGCGCTCACACCTTTTCATTAGGGATCGGAACAACTGCTGCAGGGGTTTATACTCAGGCTGCTGGATCAAAACTCAAAGTTACAATTGATAGCGTTTCAACTTCTGGTAAAGTTGAGTCTGTTGCAGCAGCGGTTGTTTCAGGTACGAGTATTGTTGATGTTAATGTTGCTGCGTATGTTCCGAATAATGCTAGGTTTACGATCATAGATGGTAACGGCGGATCAGGGGTAAATATTCCGACACTTACATATAATAGTTCTAGAGCTACATTTTCACTTTCAAGTTCAGGCGGGGATTTGATTTTAACTGCTAGCCGTATGGCAAACGGATTTGGTAGTTTAGGGTCTAATGCTAATGCTAGAGCTGCAGGTGCTGCTTTAGATAATGTTACAAATCCTACTAGTGATATGGCTAATGTTTTGACTACCCTTGATGGTTTAAGTGATGACCAAGTAACTGCTGCGTTGGATACGGTTTATCCGGCGGTAGATGGGGGAGCTTTAAATGTCAGCCGCACTTCGCTTCGTAATTTTATAAATACTTCTTTTGAAAGAATACAAAGGGTTGAGCTAGCTTTGAATGATGAAAGAAAAAAAGCTAAATTAAGTACTGCAGACATTATAAATCGAGAGCTTGACGCAATTGAAGCAAGTTTAAATAAAATTCAGTCAAATATTGATAGCGGGCTATCGTCGGGTGATTGCGAAAAATCCGGCAGGGCTTGGGGAAAAACTTATGGCAGTTATTTAAATCAAAAAAGGCTGCATGGTATTGATGGGTATAAAGCCTGGAACGGTGGCACGGCTATTGGTGAGGAAATGCAGGTAACTGATTCAATAATGTTTGGCGGCAGTGGTGGTTATGCTATGGGTCAAGTTAATTCAGAAGTTAATGAGGGAAGAACAGATATTCAAAGCGCGCAAGGTTCTTTATACGCCGGATATCATAATGTTGAAGTTCCGTTCTTTATTGACGGTGTAGGCGCGTTCGCGTGGAACTGGTATGATGGTCGCCGGGATATTAATATCGGCGGGATAAACAGGATAGCAAAAGCACAATATGATGGGCAGCAATATGATGGTACTTTAAGGACTGGTTATACTTTTAATATTATGAGTAGTTTGGAGTTTACACCGTTAGCTTCACTTCAGTATAGTCATACCCGGATAGCTGGTTATACTGAGACTGATGCCGGAGGTTTGAATTTAAAGGTAGATCCTCAGAATTATGATAATTTGCAGTCGGGCTTGGGCGCGAGTATCTCTTTTCCTATGCGTGGACTCAGCTGGGGTAATTTTATTCCGGAATTTCACGGCACATGGTTAAAAGATATTATTAATGATAATTTGAAAATCACCTCGAGATATACTGGCGGCGGCGGACCATTTGTGGTTAATGGATCGGATAAAGATAAGACCAGTTATAATTTAGGAGGACAATTGGCTTTTGATTTTAAAAATGATCTTTCCATAGTCGTTACTGGAGATACAGAAATAGAAGATGAGTTTTTAGGTATTTATGGATCAGGAAAACTGCTCTATAAATTCTGGTAAGATGAAAGAAGTCAGACGTTGTTTCGTAGGGGAGGGTTTGTAACCCTCCCGATAAAATATAGCCCCGGGTCATTCCGGGGTTATTAATTTAGGGTAATGATGAATAAAATAAAATTAATTTTTAATTTGGTAATTGTTTTATTATTACCGGCTTTATGCGGTTGCGCTACAATTCCGGCGTTCCAGAATAGGGCGCAGGTCAGCGAGGATATAGCTAGTAAATCCGGATTCAAAAAAGAATATGTTACTGCTAATGATTTTTATCTTTTAACTTACCAAAAATTTAATAATAGAGTGCTAGCACCTATTTTACGGGTTTATATTGAAGGCGATGGACACGCTTGGAAAAGTAAATATAAACTTTCAGATGATCCCACCCCTTTAAATCCGCTTGGTTTACGTTTAGCTGTACTTGACCCGTCGGATAATGTTGCTTATATTGCAAGACCAGGACAATTTTTAAATGTTGATTTACCAAAGTGTGATTCAAGTTATTGGTCAAAAAAACGTTTTGCTCCTGAAGTGGTTGAGGCTATGAGTAAAGTAATTGATGCCTTGAAAGAAAAGTCAGGTGCTAGCGCTATAGAACTGGTGGGGTATTCAGGCGGTGGGGCATTAGCAGTACTGGTTGCAGCAGCGCGTAGTGATGTTGTTACTTTGCGCACAGTTGCTGGTAATTTAGATATAAGGGAGTGGAGTGCTTATCATCATGTAAGCCAGCTCTACGGATCGCTTAATCCTTTGGACGTGGCAGATAAGATCGCAGCACTACCTCAAAGACATTTTGTAGGGGGATCGGATAAAATAGTGCCGGGTTTTATGGCGCAGTCATTTGTAGAAAAAATGGGCGACAATAACCATAAAAAAATTACTGTTGTACGCGGCGCGACTCATGGGTCAGGCTGGATAGAACATTGGGTTGAATTATTGAAAGCGCCTCTGAATTAAGGATGATATAATATTTTATGTTTAAGATTTCTTTAGAACATCAACAATTATTAAATGAGCGCTTTAAACGCATCCCCATATTTCTTTCCGAGTATACTTTTGCTAGCATCTATTTGTTCAGGGACATGTATAAATATGAGTTACTAGCCCTGGGGGATAAATATTTAATTAGGGGTCAAACTCAAGAAGGGCAGAAGTTTATTATGCCCACAGAAAATCTTAGCGGGGTCGATATTTCGTATTTATTGGAAGCAGCAAAAGATATTGATTTTATTTATCCGATACCAAAAGAATGGACTGAGATATTTACGTCGAGCGGTGCAGAAATTAGTTTTAACAAAAATGATTCGGATTATGTTTTTAAGGTTGAGCGGTTATCTACCTATAAGGGTCAGAAATTACACAGTAAAAAAAATTTGCTTAATCAATTTTTAGCTGCATATAAGGTTCAGGCTTTGCCTTTAATTAAAGAGCGGATGGCTGACGCGTTTAATATTTTGGATGCTTGGCAAGCGGATATGGGGGAAGAAAAAAATAAGACGGATTATTTTAATTGCAGGGAAGCTTTGGAATTATATGATGATTTAGTTTTGTGCGGGGGTATTTATTATGTTAATAATGAACCTGCGGGTTTTTTATTAGGCGAGGAATTGAATTCTACGATGTTTTGTTTGCATTTTGCCAAAGGCAAGCGCAAGTTTAAAGGGCTGTATCAATACATGTTTAATCAGTTTGCTAACATATTACCTCAGAAATATGAGTGGATTAATTTGGAACAGGACATGGGTATTTTAGCGTTGAAAACTGCTAAAGCTTCGTATGACCCGGATGTTATGGTTGAAAAATTTCGGGTTAAAATTGGTTAAGAAAGGCAGGATATGGCACGTTACGAAAAATATCTTTACCCGTCATTATTGTTAATGGTTTTATCATTAATATTTTTTCCGGCTTTTTTTATGAATTATGGATACTCAGACGATTTTTCTTTGTTTGTAAAAGGTTTTGGTCCATTCCCAGTGCATGTTTACCGTGATTTTTTTCAGGCATTAGGTCGTCCGGGAAGTACGGTATATTATTCAATCGCCAGCTGGTTAATAAATGATTTGGATGGTCTTAGAATTTTGAGATATTTCGCGTTGGTCCAGGTTTGTATATGCGGCGGAGTTTTTATGTATTTTTTAGAGAAGATTTTGTCTAACCGGTTGCAAGCATTTTTGGTTTCTTTGATGATATTGACTTTACCGCCTTTTGAGGTTTATATATCGTGGAGTTTGGTTAGCCATGCGCCTTTTGCGTTATTGCTTTCGATTCTGTCAGCCTGGTCTGCTAGTAAAATTTCTATAAACGATACTTTAACAAAAAGGTTAATTAATAAATTCGTGGTCGTATCAGCTGTTTTACTTTTAGGTTCGTGCTTGATTTACCAGTCGGGTATAGCGTTTTATTGGGTTATGGTTTTTCTTTATCTTTTTGCCGCAAAAAACGAACAGCCTGTTCAAGAGCTTTTCAAAAAAGCAGTTAATTACTTTTATACCGGGTTCTTAGGCTTGGCGGGATATTTCGGATATTTACAGTTTAATAAACATTATGCTGATTATGTCAATGCCGGAAACGTGATCAATCCAGTATATAACACTACAGGATTGTCTTTTGATGTGATGAATAAATTAAGTTGGTTTGTACGAGAACCATTATTTAACACTTTGAATCTTTGGAATGTTTTTCCTAAAGTATGGGTCGCAGTTGTTATAGGCGGAATAATTGTAATTACGTTTTTAATTAAAGCTGTGATCTCAAAAAATAAACAGCAATTTTGGTTTTTTGCTTTGCTCTTCATTATTTGTTTTTTTATGAGTTTTTTACCTAATTTAGTGTCTAAGGGTAATGCTCCGTTTTATCGTTGTTGTGTTGGGATTAGTGTTCTGACGATGGTGGCGTTGGTTTTATCTGTAAAATATTGGTGTTCGGTTTTATCGGATAAAAAATTTAAAAAATTATTCGTCGGACTATTGTTTGCCGGCGCTATTGTGGGCGGGTTTTTCGCTGCGAAGAATGTTTATATTTACCGGGTTCTGCCGAGTAATTTAGAGGTTAGGTATATTAAAAATGCCATGCAAGATATTTTAAATTATGGAAAGAACGATTTATTTTTGGTATATCCGTCTAAGTTTGCCGCCCAGGCAAGATATGACGAGTTTGGGACGTTGACTACGAATTTTAAAGACAATATTTTTTCTATTTATAATTGTATGTTTAGAGAGATTGTTAAAGACAAGGGCTGGAAAATTATTGGTATGAATTTTGGCAGCACGAATGATGCTTTAGTTCTGGTATATAAAATGCAGGATAATAAAGATGTTAATAAGGTTTATGAACAGGAAATATATCTAAGATTTACTCTGGGCGATAAAAAACCGCATGATTTAACGCTGATAAATACTCAAGTATTGTTGGATACGATACAAAGTGGTTTTTGGAAATATTAGGAAAATAAAAGAATGACTGCAGGAATAGTTTTTCCGTATTTATACATGGCGCCTATCCAAGGCGTTACCAATCATTTTTATCGTGATGTGTATTCTAAATATTTTTCCGGATATGACGCGGTAGTAACTCCGTTTGTGGCGAGTTCCCAGGGGTCGCAGGTTAAACGGGCGCGGTTAAAAGATATTTTACCTGAATGTAATAATTTTGCTGGAAAAATAATCCCGCAAATTTTAAGTAAAGATGCGGATGATTTTATGGTGCTAGCTAAGGCGATGTTTGATCTGGGTTATGATACGGTGAATTGGAATTTAGGTTGTCCTTTGCCAAAAGTTAGGAATAAAGACCGCGGTTCAGGATTGATGGCTTACCCGGATAAGATTGTTTCAATATTAGAACAGGTGATGCCAAATATTCCGAATAAATTATCATTAAAGGTTCGGTTAGGACGGGAAAATTCAGAAGATATTCTGCGGCTTTTACCACGGCTTAACGTTTTTCCTTTAGAAGAAATAATAATCCACCCTCGTACTGGAAAACAAATGTATAAAGGTGTTGCGGATGTCGACGCGTTTGCGGTATGCTTACCTTTGACTAAACACACTGTGGTTTATAACGGCGATATAAATTCGATAGAAACATTTAAAAAGTTAAACAGCCGTTTTCCTAAAATAAAAAGATGGATGATTGGTCGGGGCGGGATTGCTGATCCTTTTTTGCCGGAAGCAATAAAAGGCATTAGCTCAGCGACGAAAGAGGAACGGGCGAAAAAGTTTATGGCGTTTCATAATGCTTTATTGGCAGTTTATCAGGAAAATTATAGCGGCTCAGCGCATGTTTTGGATAAGATGAAAGAATTATGGTTTTATTGGTCTAAAAACATAGAAAAAGGTAATGTTTTGTACCAAAAGATTTGCCGGGCTAAAACTGTAGAAAAATATTTTTCGGAGATAGGGCTTTGGTTTAATTTGATGTCATAGTATGTCATAGACTGGGGGGTTGACAATGCGATGATGATATATTACATTTATCTTCCATTTATTAATTAGACATATTAATTATTTTTAACAGAGGAGATATATATGCGTAAGTTGTTAAGTTTGGCAGTAGCAGTGTTAGTTATCGCGGGTTTTGCCGGAAAAGCATCAGCCACAATGTTGACTTTTGATGATCCAAGTACTTTAGGTGTAACTTTAGGTGGACAGATGACTTGGAATGGTGATGGCGGCGGACATCTTTATAATGAGCAATATGATAGTAATGATTTTATTTATTTCACTTCTCCAACCCGGGTTAACAGTTTTCAAATGAATGCTATGCCTTGGGAAGGATACGGTGGAGGATCAGGACGATTTATCGATATCGCAGCATTTGATTCGTCTCACCAACAAGTTTGGGCATCAACTATTGATCTGACAAATTATACAGCTTGGAATACTTGGCTTAATGTAAGTGTTGACACAGAGAATATTTCTTCTTTCACGTTTTATGCCCCAGGTAATGCTCCATATTACAATGGGTTTTGGCCAAGCGTTGATAATATGTCTATAAACGAAACTAGTAATGTAGTTCCTGAACCGATTTCATTATTACTTTTTGGTACTGGTTTGAGTGGTTTAGCTTTTGCTCGCAGAAAATAATAAGTAATAATTTTATATTTAGAATAATAGGCAACTCAGAAATGGGTTGCCTTTTTTTTAAAGTTGTATCCAGCTTCCTTTTATGTTATAAAAGACGAAATTTAATTAGAAAGATATAAATATGTGGGCGTTTTTTAGTATACATAAAATTAGAATTATAATTGCTGCGCTGACTGGCGTTATTGTTTTTGTGGCAATAACGATATTTTGGGATCAGTCAGTTATGTTTCGCAAAAAAACTTTTTATCATGCAAATGTGTCAGAAAAGGTAGTTGCTTTGACTTTTGACGACGGACCATCAGAAAAATGGACGCCGCTGATATTAGATGAGTTAAAAAAAGCACATATCCATGCAACATTTTTTTTGGTTGGAAAACATGTGCAGCAATATCCGGATATAGTTAAACGGATAATAGCTGAAGGACATGAAATTGGCAATCATACCATGAACCACAAAGTTTTATTTGATCTGCCGTTAGCAGATGCGATGAAAGAAGTGAGAGATGGTGAAGCAGTTATTGAGCGGATTACAGGTCAAACGCCCACTTTATTTAGACCGCCCAAAGCTTGGATCAATAGTAAGCAAAAAAAAGAAATACAAAAATTAGGGTATACCATAGTTTTATGGAGGATAAATACTAAAGATTGGGTTACTTTTGATGATAAATTAATTCTTAATTATGTGGATAAGAAGGATAGACCCGGCGATATAATTTTATTTCATGATGCGGGAGGAGTGATTAAGCCTGAAGGTGGAAGTCGGATAGAAACTGTAAAAGTTATTGGTCAGTTGGCAGAACTATTACGTAAAAAAGGGTATAGGTTTGTTACTGTGGGGGAACTTATAAAAATGCAGGAGGCGCATGAAAGATAAAATTTTTATACGGAATTTTCTTATTGTTTTTATTTTAGGATTGTTGTTTTTTATCGCCGGTAATAATATTATCAGTTTAACTAATCCAGATGAGGTTTTTTATAGTCAAACCGCTAGAGAGATGATCCAGCAAAAGACCTGGATGGTTCCATATTTATTTGGTCAGCCGCAGTTTGAAAAACCAATCTTTACTTATTGGTGTATTCGTTTAGCATATAAAATTTTTGGCGAAACGCCTTTTGCCAGTCGTTTTTTTCCAGCAGTATTCGCTTTAATCGGATGCTTGGCTATATTTCTTTGGACGAATAAAGTATTTAAAAATTCGCGCAAAGCTTTATTCGCCGCGCTTTGTTTAATGTCTATGGGAATGTATATTGGTTTGGCACGGACGGTGTTTACAGATATGATTTTTTCGGTATGGATATTGTTGGCAATGATTTATTTTTATTTGGCGTATACTAAACCAGTTAGTGATAACCGTAAAGAGGTATGGGGATTTTTTATTTTTTCAGCTTTAGCGGTTCTTACCAAAGGATTATTAGGAATAGTCTTTCCTATTGCCGCGGTAATACTGTTTTTGTTTTTACGAAAAGATATTAAATTTTTATTTAGTAAAACTTTTTTTTGGGGGTGGGTATTGTTTTTTGTGATAGCGTTGCCTTGGTATGTTTATATGATCAAACTTTACGGACATACGTTTACGCATGAATTTTTTTATAATGATCATTATCGCCGCATAATTGAAGCAGAACATAAAAGCAGTGACCGTTGGTATTTTTATCCCATGACTTTGATCGGTGGAACTTTTCCTTGGAGTGTTTTAACTATTGGATCTGTTTTTTATTTATGGAAACGTATTATGGATAAAAAGGCAGAGGTGATTTATCTTTATTTATTTTGTTGGGTGGCAGGTATGTTTTTAATCGTTCAGGTCGCGCATTCAAAATTAGCGAGTTATATTTTTCCTGCGTTTCCTGCGTTTGCGGTTATGATTAGTGTTTTTCTCGAGGCGTTGTTTAAAAAACAGGATAGTAAATGGTTAAAAATATTTTTATGGGTGTCCATGCTTCAAATGTTTGTCTTGCCATTGCTGCTTATTTTATTTTCAAAAGGAGTGATACATTTTAATTACTATAATTATTTGCCGCAGGCTTCAGTAATAAATTTTTTGGTTGGATTAGCGTTAGGTATAGCGGTAGTCTTATTGGTATTGATACTTAAGAAAAAATATGAGTGGGGCGTATTTTTTACGTCTTTGCAGGTTCCGTTTCTCTTAACTGCAGGATTCATGTCTATGGGGCAGATTGAGCCGTACATATCCGGTAAATTTGCGTGTGAATATTTAATCAAAAATTATCCGGTTGGTACAACTGTAATAGCTTCAAAATTTTATGCTCGTGGAGTACGGTTCTATACTGATAAAAAAATTGTAGTAGTTGATAGCGGAGATAATTATTTCAGCCCGCATCCCATACCTTATTTAAATACCCAGGAAAAAGTTTTAAATTTTCTCAGCAACTATAAGGAAATATACGGAATTATAAAAGATTCGGATATTGAAATATTAAATCGGCATATTGCAGGGCTATATGAGATCCGAATTTTAAAACAGATCGGGGATGAATATATAGTTAGGTTTGAGAGATTATAAAGTTGGGGGCGGATCTAAGACCAGGGCGCAAGTTGATGAGGTTTTAACTGGAGCAAAACCGGGCAGAAAAAATATTTGAGTGTTGGCAAAACAGAGGCATTATCTGTTGTTTTAAAACAACGCAAAAATCGAAAGATAAATTCTTATACAATCAGGTTAGTTTTTGCTAAAGATTTTTCACGATCTTTATTCCAACCTTGCTGGGAGATAATTATCAATAAAAAAGAACGTTGGTTAGTTACCCAAAAATCTGAAGTTATTTTAATATATATAAATTAATAATTTATGGTCAGCAAGGTTTTTTAATATGCAAATATTTGAAAAAGTAAAAATAGATCAACGAGTATGGTTAACAATACTTGTTGTTTATTTGTTAATTGAGCTATTGTGTTGGGGATTTTTGGGATTATTAGCAAAATACAAAGGATTAAGGTTTGAACCAGTACGACTTACTCTTTCTATCAGTGAAAAAAACTTTATTAATTCCATTTTAGACGGGAAAGATTGGGCTAGGATATATTTAGAATTTGATAAGGATTTGGGGTGGAAACCGCGTAAAAACTTTTGGGTAGTGCCAGATAAAGTATACACAAATTTTAGTGGTACACGAGGACCTGGTAATTATGCGGTTAATAAAGATCCTTTTAAAAAACGTATTGCGGCTTTCGGTGATTCATTTACTTATTGTGAAGGAGTATTGGATACTAACACATGGGAATATTTTTTAGAAAAGATGTTGCCTAATGTTGAAGTAATGAATTTTGGTGTGCCTGCTTATGGCTTGGATCAGGCTTATTGGCGGTATATTAAAGAAGGTAAAGCTTTTAAGCCGGACATTGTATTGATTGGGTATCTTTCAGAGAATATATTTCGTAATGTTAATAATTATCGACCTTTTTATTGGCAATGGGGTAATATACTTTTTCCTAAGCCGGTTTACAATTTAAAGAATGATGAATTGCAGTTGATGCCGAATTATTTTCGGCAGAAGAATGATTATCGTACATTTTTATCTGATCCGGAGAAGCATTTAAGCGCAATCGGTAAATATGATTTTTATTTTAATAGTAAATATTATGTTGGAAAATTTGATTTTTTACCTTCAGTGAGATTGTTTAAGCTTGTTCGGTATAGGTTTAAGCAGCAGCGGGATGGCATAATAACCGGCGGTTCTTATAATGTTGATTCAATAGCTTTTAAAATTACAACTAGGATATTTGACAAATTTATCGAGGAGGTAAAGCGTGATGGTTCAATGCCGGTAATTGTAATTTTTCCGGAAACTAGTGATTTAGAGCGATATAGATTGGAGAAGACCAAAGTTTATCAGCCGTTGTTAGACTATTTCAAAAAGAAAAATTATCAGTATATTGATGCATTACCTCTTATTGATTTTTGGGAGCCTAATACTGATATAAATCAAATATTCCGGGTTCATTTCTCACCTAGAGCTAATTTTATAATTTCTAAAGGAATTCAAGAATATTTAAAGCTTAATAATTATTTACCTTAATTTAAATAGCTATGTTTTAAATTGAAACTTTCTGAGATTAAAACTTGTCTAATTGTTTGAAGAAATTATATAAAACTTTTGCGGCAGGAGGGTAGCAAGATGAAAAACAAAGTTATTAGTTTAGGAGTAATTTTAAGCGTGGTAGCGGTTTTTGCAAGCACTGGTCAGGCATTTGCCCGAGACAGACATGATGATAATGATCGTGGAGGGTATAGTCATCATGATCGTGATTTTGGGGATAGAGACCATAATCGTTTTTCTTTTGGTTTACGTTTGTCATTTTTACCTAGAAATTATGTGTATTTGTATTCAGGCGGAGATGATTACTATTATGTAGATGGGATTTATTATACCCGCAGGTTTGGTGATTTTGTGGCAGTACGTGCGCCTATAGGTGTTAGAGTAAGAACTATCCCTTCTTATTACCAACAGGTTATTTTGAATGGAGTAACTTATTATACGTATGACGGGGTTTATTATGTTTACACTACGCAAGGATATCAGGTTGTTCCTCAACCGATAATCAATGTTGTAAATGTAGCGCCAACACTAGTAGCGCCTACAGTTCAGACGGTACCGGTTGCTCCAATGGAACCGCAAGGTAATGCATCATTAGCAACATCACAAGATGATAATACTTTTACGGTAAATATTCCTAATAGTAAAGGTGGTTTTAATGCTGTTGTTATTAAAAGATCGGGTACTGGATTTGTTGGTCCTCAGGGCGAGTTTTATCAGACGTTTCCTAAGGTTGAACAGTTAAAAGTTATGTATGGACAATAAATAATTATGTAATTTAAAATCTCTTTTGATTATAATATCCAATTGATATATAAAATCAAAAGAGATTTTTTTATAGGAGTAAATAAATGGGATATGTGCCGATATTAGATGGGTTATTTAAGGTTATTGAGGAGAAACGCGCGGTAAAACTGCATTATTTGCCTAAAAAAATATCGATTGAGCCGGGTAATATATGTAATCTGCGCTGTCCTTTGTGTCCGACTAATGATGTTGAGAATCGTGACATTCCTAAGAGTATGATGTCTTTGCAGACTTTCCAAACTATTTTTGATAAGGTTAAGCCGTTTGTTCTAACTTTGGATTTTTTTAATTGGGGTGAACCGTTTTTAAATAAAGACATCGGGTTGTTTGTAAAATATGTTAAAGAACAAAAACCAAAAGTACGGATAGTTTTAGACAGTAATTTTAATATTATTTCTGACGAGCAGATCGACCAGATAGTGCGTTATGGGCTGGATGTTATACATGTGTCATGCGACGGTGCTACTCAACCGGTTTATGAACAATATCGGATAGGCGGTAATATTGAGCGGGTGATTGCTAATATGCGAAAACTGGTAGCAAAGAAAAAAGAGTTGAAGAGTGATAAACTTTATGTGGAATGGAAATATTTGGTTTTTAAACATAATCAGCATGAAGTAGGTCTTGCTCGGGATAAAGCCAAAGAAATTGGGGTTGGGTTTTCTGCCAGCGGCATGCGGATTAATTGTGGAAAAGAAATATTTGAGGATATAAATACTTCAGTAAAACGGGATAAGAAATGGATACCTGACGATCCGGCGTATAATAATTATAAAATCATACCCGAGCAAATAAAGCGTTCTTGTCCCAAACCCTGGAAAACTTTGACTGTGGATTGGAACGGAGATGTGGTACCATGTGGCGCTTTGTATGATTGCGCGAAATATAATTATGGTAATTTAGTTAAGCAGTCTTTTGACGAGGTTTGGAATGGAGAAAAATATTTAGAAGCCCGTCGGGTTATTTTGAGTAAAAAAGATAAGGCGGGGGTGGTTTGTTCAATTTGTAAATCTAATGGTTATCAATTTTTCTAATGATAAAAGTCGATGAAGCATTAAAGATAGTTTTTGATAATGTGAAGGAATTGCCGTCTGATACTATTCCTATTGAATTATCTTTAGGAAGGATTTTGTCAGCTGATATTTCAGCTGATTTTGATATTCCTGCCTGTGATATTTCCTCCATGGATGGTTACGCAGTTAATAGCGAGGATAAATCAAAAATATTTAATGTTGTAGGAGAAAGTAAAGCCGGCGAAAAATTTGTTCGGTCTATTTCTTCCGGAGAAGCGGTTAATATAATGACTGGTGGAATTATACCGGATGGCGCGGATAGTGTGGTAATGGTTGAACACACTAAACTGATATCTGTCGCGCAGGTTGAGATTTTAAAAGCTTCGATAAAAGGTGAAAATATCAGATGTCAGGGTGAGGAAGTTAAGCAGAATACGGTTGTGTTGCGTAAAGGCAAAAAGATTACTCCTGAGATTTTAGGTATGTTGGCACGGGTAGGACGCACTGAGGTCGCGGTCAGTTATCAGCCACAAGTCGCGATTGTATCAACTGGCAATGAGATAATAAATATAGATGAGATTTTATCGGAGGGGACGATTTTTGACGCCAATTATTATATTTTATCTGGTATGGTCGATATGTGCGGCGGTCAGGTAGTAAGATTAGGTATAGTCCGAGACGAAGTCGAGGAGATTAAAACGGTCATAAGCCGGGGGTTATCTTCGGATGTGATACTTTTATCCGGAGGTGTATCAGCCGGAAAATATGATTTGGTACATATAGCTTTGGAAGAATTGTCAGGTACTATTTTATTTCATAAGGTAGCACAGCGTCCAGGAAAGCCGGTTTTATTTGGTAAGATCAATGACGTTTTAATATTCGGGTTGCCGGGAAATCCAGTATCAGTTGCAGTGACTTTTGAAAATTTTGTAAAACCCGTACTGTATAAAATGCAGGGTGCGGAATATTCGCCGTTGATAGTGGAAGCGGTTTTAGAAAAAGATTTTGTTAAAGATAAAGGTTTAAAATATTTTGTCCGGGCTAAAACTGAATGGCGAGACGGTGTTTTTTATTCTATGCCTTATGATAACCAAAGCTCAGGAGTGCTGCGTTCATGTGTTGAGTCCAATAGTTTAATAATTTTAGATGAAGAGCAAGAATTTATTAAAGCCGGCACAAAAATTAAAATAAAATATGTCTAATTACAATTATCTAAGAATATCCGTTACAGATCGCTGCAATTTAAGATGTACATATTGTATGCCATGCTGCGGTTTGGATTTATTTAGCGACGAGGAATTATTGTCTTTTGAGCAGGTGCTTAGGTTGGGAAAAATTTTTGCAGGTTTAGGCGTTAGCAGCGTCCGTTTTACTGGGGGAGAACCTTTATTAAGAGAAGATATTGGTGAATTGATTAAAGCGTTTAAAAATATCCAGGGTATAGATCAGGTGCATTTGACTACAAATGCGGTGTTGTTGGAGCAAAAAGCTCGGGTGTTAAAAATCGCAGGTTTAGACGGAGTTAATGTCAGTTTAGATACTTTAAATGCTCAAAAATTTAAAAAATTTACTGGATCTGACAATCTTATTAAAGTTATTTCCGGGATTGATAAAGCGAAAGCCGAAGGTTTTAATAATATTAAAGTAAACAGCGTTATAATGGCTGGTCAGAATGATGATGAGGTTTGTGATTTGGTTAATTTTTTTAATGGTCGAGGGTTGATTGGCAGGTTCATTGAATTTATGCATATAACTCCGCTTTGGGATGAACGATTGTTTATACCAATAGAGGATATTAAAAAATTGTGTGAAGCTAAATATGGTTTGTTTCCGTCTGAGTTCAGATCTTTAGGTCCGGCAAAATATTTTACGTTGGGTAATGGACAGCAGATAGGCTTTATTCATACGCATTCGGAAAATTGCGTGGATTGTTCGAGGTTGAGAATATCGCCTACTGGTAAATTTAAAATTTGTTTATATGAAGAGAATGCTTTGGCTTTGAAGCCCTTGTTACAAGAGATGAATGACGAGGAGCTGGCATTGCGTATACAGGAACGCATTTGTGTAAAGAATAGTGTTGATTATAAATGTTTCCCGTCAGGTCAGATATTTATGAGTCAAATTGGTGGTTAATTAAAATATGATAGAAATATCGGATAAAATAGTTACTAAACGTGAAGCTGTAGCTCAGGGATTGATAAATATTTCTCCTGGTGTTATTAAGCTGATTAAAGATAAAAAAATTCCCAAAGGTGATGTTTTGGAAACTGCGCGGGTGGCTGGAATATTGGCAGCTAAACAAACGCCGAATTTATTGCCTTTATGTCATCCCATTGCTATTGAGTTTGCTCAAATAGAATTTAAGTTTGGTAAAAACCAAATTGTTATCAGTGCTGTTATTCGTGGTCATGCAAAAACCGGTTTTGAGATGGAGGCGTTAACTGCAGTATCAGTCAGTGCTTTGACTATTTATGATATGTGTAAAGCGTTTGATAAAGATATGGTTATAGGTGATGTGAAAGTAATGTGTAAATCAGGTGGGAAAAGCGGTAATTATGTGCGGAAAAGTTGAGGCTGTTTCTACTTCGGTAAAAAAAGGTGAAAAGAAAATAAATCATCCGGAAATATTTCTGAAAGAAAATTGGGGTGTTGAGGGCGACGGTCATGCTGGTCTTGGAATTCGGCAGGTAAGTTTGTTATCAATGGATTCTATTGCTAAAATTACTGCAAAAGGGGTTAAAGTTAATCCAGGCGATTTTGCTGAAAATATTACAGTGTCGGGTATTGATTTGATTAGTTTAAGTGAAGGAACGTGTTTAAGGCTGGGGGAGGAAGTAATATTACGAGTTACTCAAAAAGGCAAAGAATGTCACGATAAATGCCGTATTTATGACCAGGCAGGAATGTGCGTTATGCCTACAGATGGGGTATTTGCAGTTGTTGAAAAAGGCGGTGTTATTAGACCAGGGAATAATATATGTATTCTATAGCTATTCTTACGATTAGTGATACGAGAAGCAAGGGGAATTTAGAAGATGTTACAGGGAAACGACTTAAAGAATTTTTAATAGATCAGCCTTTTCAAGTTAAGGCATACGAAATAATTCCAGATGATCCTTTGCAGATACGCGATCGTTTGATTTATTTTTGTGATGAATTGGCTTGTGATGTGGTCTTGACCAATGGAGGAACAGGTCTTTCTCCGCGGGATTTTACGCCTGAGGTTACTAAAGAAGTTGTTGATAAAGAAGTTTCGGGTTTAGCTGAAGCAATGCGCAGTTTAGGAGCTGATAAAACCAAAAGAGCTTACTTATCTCGTTCTATATGCGGAATACGTGGTTCTTCTCTTATAATAAACCTTCCTGGCAGCCCTGCTGGGGCGGTTGAGTCTTTATCTTCAATAATTGATCTGTTAGAACACGCAATAAAAATGCTTCATGGTCAGGGGCATTAATGAGGTTTTTGTAAATCTTTGTCTGGGTGTGATTTAAAATATTTCTGGTCAAAATCAATTCTTATATTATAATAAAAACACTTTCGTGTTTATATTTAACTATGCGGTATTTTTTATTATAATTTTTTAAAACCGCCTTATATAGACCAGTTGTTAACAATTAATAAGGGAGAGAAAAGTGAGAAAATTATTTTTCAAAACAGTTTCCGCATTTATTATTTCTGTTTTTTTATTTTCTAATTATGGAATTTTAGCTAATGCACAAGAAGCTGATATGCAAAGTATTTTAAAGCGTTTAGATGCTTTGGAACAAGAGAATCAATCTTTAAAAGCTGAAGTTGCGGAGCTTAAAAATCAATCTGTAGAAGCACCAGCAGTTGCTGCTCCTTCAAACCCACAATCAGGAAAGTTTTCTTTGACCGCGCAGCAACCAGTTCAAGTTGAGATGTACGGGTACGCACGTACTGATGTGGTTTGGGATGATTCACAGAATAGTCCAACCGCATATAGTGCGCCAAATGAATCATCAACCCACAATGTTGATAGTTTTAACATTGATCCAAGAAATACCCGTTTAGGTTTTAACTTATCTGGTCCAGATGTTGGTACGGATGGAAAATTAAGCGGAAATATTGAGGCGGATTTTGCTGCAGGCAGCGGATCCGGAACTAATCCTGAATTACGTTTGCGTCATGGTTATGCCAAGTTAGCATATCCTAAATGGAGTGTTTTAGCTGGTCAGACTTGGGCATTTTTCTCACCGTTAAATCCTAATATATTTAATACTGGTACTTTATGGCGTGCAGGTAACTTAGCTGCACGTAATCCACAAGTACGTTTTAGCTATAATATGCCTGATATTTTGGGAGGTAAAGTTGTAGCTGATGTTGGTGCATTGGATTCTAGAAATGCAGACCAGGAAAATCGCGGTTATCCAGTTGGCGGCGCGCATTTGAGCTGGGATGGAAAAGTATTTGGAAAATCTTTGAAATTAGGAGTCGGCGGTATTGCTGGTCAATATACTCAGACAGTAGGCTCTAATTTACCAATCTGGGCTTTCACTACTGATGCAACATTGAAGTTAAATGATAAATTTAATCTTAGCGGTGAAACATATGTTGGTCAGCAATTAGCTGATTTCTTTGGCGGCAGTCCTATCCCATCAGTTCCGACTGGCGGGTCATTAAAAGCTGCAGTTAAATCAAATGGTGGTTGGGCACAGGTTACATTTAAGCCGACTAAGAAATGGGAATTCAATACCGGTGCTGGTGTAGATTTCACTAATACAGATTATTATGCAGCATACAGTTCTACTAATACTTTCTGGAGAATGAATAGGTCAACATTCGCCAACGGAAAATATAGACTGACTGATAATTTTTGGGTTGGGTTAGAATATCAAAATTTTGGAACAGTTTTTGGAGATAATTCCAAAGGAACTGATAATCGTATCCAATCTACAGTCATTTACGCGTTTTAAGGTAATAGGCGTATAGAATAAATTAAAAAGTGAAGGGTTAATCGCCCTTCACTTTTTTTTGTATTAATATTTCTTATTCTTATTTTACCCAGTATACTTTTAGTATGATATATGATGAATTTCAATTAAAAGCCATTCAATATATAGACCAGGGACACTCTGTTATTGTTTCTGCTCCGACGGGTGCGGGTAAGACTGCGATTGCTGAATACGTAATTCAAGAGGCATTGAAACGTGGCCAGAAAGTAATTTATACTGCGCCTATCAAAGCTTTATCCAACCAGAAATTCCGTGATTTCCAAGCCACTAATCCTGAAATGATAGGTATATTGACTGGTGATGTGACGATAAATTCATCAGCGCCGGTCTTGATCATGACTACTGAAATATTCCGTAACAAGATCCTTGATCCTAATATGGATTTGAGCAGTTACGGTTGGATTATTTTTGATGAGATCCACTACATCGACGATAGCGAACGGGGAACAGTTTGGGAAGAATCTTTGATATTTATGCCGGAGCATATGCGGCTGTTGGGTTTATCTGCAACTATCCCTAATATAGACGAGCTTAAACATTGGCTAGAGCAAATACATCGTCAGCCGATAATGATTGTTAAAGAGGATAGGCGACCAGTTCCTTTGAAAGTTTTGTTTCAGTGCCAAAGCAAGATTTATGATGATTGGGAAAAACTGGCAAAATATGGATATCAATATCCAGGAGGGCATTGTTCGCCTACGCAAAGAGTGCCGCATGCTGTAAAATTACATCCCAACCGACTTACAACTTTAGTTCAAGAGCTTAAAGATGCGAATCGGTTGCCGTGTATTTATTTTGTGTTCAGTCGTAAGCAGGCGGAATTATTGGCTGAAGAAATGATGACTTTTGATTTTCTCGACCAGGAAAAGAAAATTAAAATTTTAGAGGAGTTTGACAAGTTATGTAAACGTTTTGATCTGGTCGGTGAACCCAGTGCGGAAAAATTGCGTTCTCTGGTTGGTCGAGGTGTTGCGTATCATCATGCCGGAATGCTGCCTACGCTAAAAGAAGTAGTAGAGCAGATTTTTACTCAGCGGCTCTTGAGTATTATTTTTACGACTGAGACTTTTGCTTTAGGGATCAATATGCCGGCGCGCACAGTTATATTCGACGAGCTAAGTAAATATTATGGACGTAAAGGTTTTGAAATTTTGCGTACGCGGGATTTTTATCAAATGGCAGGACGAGCTGGACGGCGTTCTATAGACGTGGAAGGGTTTGTTTTTTGTCGGGTAAATCCACATTACATTTCTGCAGCAGAATTGCAAAGAGTGGTTTATGGCAGACCGGAAAAAGTTAATTCGCAATTCAACGCTTCTTATGCCACGATTTTGAATTTGTACCGGGTGCATGGAGAACGGTTATATGATATTTATCCGGACTCATTTCATTTTTATCAAGAGAGTAAGAATAATCGTAAGCGCGCGGTTTATGCAATGCGGGCTAAGGTTGATATTTTAAAAGAACTACGTTATATAGATAGAAGAGGGTTAACTGAGAAAGGTGATTTCGCGTCGCAGATTTATGGATATGAATTAATTTTATCTGAATTGTTTGAGGCGGGGTATTTGGATAAATTGACTTTGCCGGAATTGGCGATTCTTATCGGCGCTATAATTTATGAGCCGCGTAAAGGCATGACTAAACCGCATTTGAACCATCGTATTTTAAGCATACAGGATAAAACTTTTGAGGTAGTTAAACATATAAATCGTATGGAACGCTCTACTGGTCTACAAGATCGGACAAAGTTATCGTATTTTCATCTTACAAACGCGATTGATGCTTGGGTAAGAGGAAAAGATTTTGGTGAAGCCAGTCAGCAAGCCAGTGCCGATGAAGGCGAAGTAGTTAGATATTTCCGAATGATAATTCAAGTTTTACGGCAAATGGCTGAATGTCCAGTTACTGAAGAGTTTAGGAAAAAAGTAAAAGATTTGGCGCATATTATCAACCGTGACGTGGTTGACTCCGAAAAGCAGCTTAGGAGTTAAAAGTTAATATGATTTGTTGCTCAATTTAAAATAATATGGTACAAAGGAACATATGCAATATCCAAATCGTCGTTTATATAATCGTGTAAATTTTCTCCGTCCGATTCTGATTATTATTGATCCGCAAGTATCAATTAATGGTCGGTTACGGGACATTTCAACAAAAGCTGCGTTTGTTGAGATGAAATATAACGTTTATTTAAAACGTGATGATGAATTAAAATTCAAGATCCAGATGGATAATGAAGATCCCGAAAGTGTTATTGAAGGTAATGCCCGCATATCCCGCATCGCCCCAGGTGAAGGTTTAGCTATTTATTTCTTTGATTTATCCGCAGCCCAGACCAAACAATTAGAACAATTAGTAGCCAGTAATTCTTCCAACGGTTATTAACTTTTACGTCGCCTTGCCAACAGTATATTTGTATATTATACTTTCACAAAATTACTAATATTTATATTTAAGGCAGTTAATATGTTTAGTTCAAGATTTTTTATTCTGAAAAAATTTGTTTGCATGGTCATTGCTGTGATTTTTGGGTTGCAGTGTTTAATGCCAGCGTCTACAGCTAGAGCAGATGTGCTAGGGCTTCCTGCCCCTGGGGCAATGGTTGGTATGAGTCCAGCATTTGTTCCGACTTTACTTAAAGGCGTAACAGTTAATCCTGACAATCCATTTAAATTCGAGTTTATTTTGGATACTGGGAATGAATTAACCTCTGCTGATTTGCAAAAGGCAAATCAAAGCGCAGAGGCTTCGCTGCGCTCGGAATCTAAAAAACTAATCAATTATTTTTTAGCTGCAATGACTGTTCCGCAAAAAGATTTATGGGTAAACCTCTCACCAAATGAACCAGACCGTATTATTCCAAAAGATTTAGGAAAAATCGAATTAGGTCAAGATTTATTAGCACAAGATTATATTTTAAAGCAATTAACTGCGACATTAATGCGTCCGGAAGGCGAAGCTGGACGTGAATTGTGGGATCGGATTTACGCCCGAGCACAAAAAGAATTTGGCACAACTGATATTCCTCTTGATACGTTTAATAAAGTTTGGATCATGCCTGAATCTGCCACAATTTATGAACACGAAAACACCGTCTATATTACTGAGGCTAAATTAAAAGTAATGACGGAGAATGACTATCAAAAAAAAGATATTTCTACTCAAATAATCCGTAACATGATTGTACCTGAGATCGAAAAAGAAGTTAACACCGGCAAGAATTTTGCGCCTTTACGTCAAATGTTCTATTCGCTTATCCTTGCTAAATGGTATAAGGACGTCGTACAAAACAGCATTTTAAATAAAGTTTATGTTGGAAAAAATAAAGTCAATAACCTTTTGCCCTCGACTTCCGATCTATCGCCTCAGAAAATTTACGATCAATACATGAAAGCTTTTAAATCTGGAGTTTATAACGTAATCAAAGAAGAATACAATCCGCAAACCAAACAAATTATACCTCGGAAGTATTTTTCCGGAGGATTTACAGATAGCGCGATGATTATCAAAAAAGCAGAGGCGGCGAAAATTGTACCAACTGGAGAGCAACGCTCTGTAGAAGTGATTTTGAAAACAGATAATGCAATGCTTATTAGAACTAAGGAAGATTTTAGAAGGTTTTTACGATCAACAATTATTAGAGGCAGTAGATATTCAGCTCATGCTGTTATTAATGGGCAGGAAAAACAGATAGATATGCAAATTCCACCTCAAATGGATTTGGAGCAACCCGTTAAACAGGTGACATTTGTTTTGGATATGAATAGAACTTTAATGCCTGGAGCAACTCAGGATCAAGTCTTTCCTATCTTGGATGAAAATTTAGAACAAATAGTTCGGGCTTTTCGTTTGATGAAGAAAAATCGAGATTTAAAAGTGCGGTTTATTCTAATGACAGGAAGTGCGTATAAACGATATATAGAATCAAGGTTTGCGCCTAAGATGAGTGAGTGGGATTGGGATTTGCTCAGTAAACAAGCAGGTTATGATGTAAAAGAATCAATAAAAACAGAGCTTGCGGGAGAAGGTAAAACCATTGAAACAACACAGGCAGTACCTTTTGTTAGAGAAACAATTGCTGAAAGAGTAGCTAAGCCAATTTTAAAGAAATTACGCGAAGAAGGATTGGAAGAGTACGCCAGTAATATTGAAATGTTTACTGCTTCAGGAGCTGAACATATTACTTATAGTTCTAACTTTAGCGAATTTGTTTTTGATACTAATAAAAAATTGGTTTTTGATGAAGAAGAACAGCGAGAAATCGCACGCACGTTGAGTACTATATATTTAGATAAACTTGGTAGTAAATCAGGTCAAAATCTTAGTTTATACATTGCAAGAATAAAGAGGGCAAGTTCGTTTATAGGTAAAGATGGTATTAATGATATTTTTAATGAGGCTATGCGATTTATAAATTTAGATGCTCGATTTTGGTCATTTGATGGTGAAATTGCAATTATATATCACCATGATTATCAGCTTGATGGAAATGAAATTGCAAAAGAAGCAATTGAACAATTAAAGGCAGCGAAGGTTATTAGACGGGATTTTAGCGAATATCATCTCGGAGGCGGTAGCAGTTTTACCAAAATTACTTTATTTTCTAATGATATTATTGTTGCAAATGAGACATCAGATAGTGAGATGATTGTTTCAGTAGGTGATTCTTTAAATGATGCGCATGTTACAAATCCTCGGAATGAAAAAACACTTTCTGTATTATTGGGGAGGCGTAATGATGTTAAGGATAACGCACGAGTTATTCTTGCTATCGATGAAAGAGGTCAGGATTTGCTTCAAGAACAAGGAACAGCTGTTCTTATGCAAAATATTTTTGATGTTATGGAAATAGGCGGCACTTGGGGTGATGTTAAATTTTTAAATGTTCAAGGCGCACCTAACCAAATTCTTCGTGATTTACCGGAGAACTGGAATGTTTCAAATATGGCATCACGAAAAATAAAAGAAGATAACCTGAACATTTTAGGTATTGGAACTGTTTGGTTTGGACGACAATGGCGCACATCAACTACTATTCCTGAGTATTCAGAAATTAAAAAATTTTTACTTTCAGTAGTGGGGCAATATCCTAATTTGGATGCAAAAATTATGCTTGATACAGCTGCTGCATATGGAACGAGCGAAGAACAAATTGGTGTTTTTTTTAAGAATTATCCTGAGTTGCGGGATCGTTTTTTTATCGCGACTAAAGGCGGCGAAGAAACCCCTGCAAATCCTGGCGAATATGGAAAAAAAGATTTTTCTGAGGAATTTTTACGAAGTTCATTAAGAAGAAGTATTGAGCGTTTAGGAAAAGTCGATCTTTTTTACGTCCATAGCGCGCCTATCGAGGTCTTACGCGATGGCGGGTTTACGGATGCAATGAAAAAATTAAAAGCGGAAACAGGAATTAAATATATTGGCGCAACAGTTTCCACTTCTTCGTTGGCTGCTGAAGAAAATTTTGAAAAAGCAGTTAATGAAAATTTGTATGATTGGGCAGATGTTATTCAAGTTTCGGCTAAGATTTTTTTGAGCCGAAGAGATTTAATGGCAAGGCTAAAGGAAAAAGGAATCGCGATCGTAGTTAATTATCCGACCCAGATAGTGCAAGAGGGTAATTACGCTGAAATATTTAATAAATTGAAAAATGATCAAGAGGTATCTGTAATTTTAACTGGTACGCGTAATCATTTATCAGATACTATTGGATATGTAGAAAATAATGATGTGGATTTGGCAATTCTATCAGACGCAAAGGTGGATGGGCGTCGGATACTTCAAAAAACAGATTTCAAAAGAATTATTCAAGAAGCTGTAGAACAAATCGATATAAGTCAAAAGAAAGGATCTGTTGCTGTTATTGATTCGCGTTCAATTTTACGTTTGATTCCTAAGGAAAATTTAGAAATACGAAATGAATTAGCAAACGCTATTGCTGTTGTTCATCAACAATCATTTGTTGGAATATTTGAAAGTTTTAAAAGTATTTGGCTAGAGTTGTTTGATGATCCGTTGTATATGGAGGGGGTTCGTAATCTTTATTTGCTGGTTAATAAAGATGGTGATATTGAAGGATTTATTAGTTTTGATATTGAACAAAAGGATCAGGTGCGTGTACCACTGCTTGCTATAGCTCGAGATCAATGGAATCGTGGAAAAGGAGTATTACTTTTGGATGTCCTTTTCGAAGAATTGAGACATCGTAGAATAAAAGAGTTTTGGGGTCGCGCTCGAGGAATTATGGAAGCTGTATTATTTGAGAGGTATCTTAAATTTAGGGGAATTTCTTATAAAACATTTTCCGGAGATTTAAGCGCTGGAGTGTTGTTTCAGGCATTTATAGTTGGTAATAAAAATGAAGCTACTTTAGATTCTGCTATGGAGTCAGACCTCGGCGGTATCGATATGTCCGCTGTTGGTTTTAGGCGCGTGGACGGCACTGGTCCTAAAATCGAATTTAATTTTGATCCTGCTATGCTACAGGAATTTCAATCGGGGGAATTTAAAGCTATAATTACAAATATTGTGCCATTATCCAGCGTCTTGCCCTTGCTCGGTTTAGCTCCGATCAAAGAGAATGATAATAAAATCGGACAACTTGATCCTATAGATAAGAGGGTTAATCGTTCTTGATTTTATTAAGGTTTCGGAAAAAATTTTCTATTTACAAATAGTACCAAAAATGGTACACTTAATTAGATATGGAACGAGTTGAGCCAATAAAAGTTGTTTTTTATATGACATCAACAGGGAGTGAACCTGTTAGAGATTGGTTACATTTATTACAAAAGAATGAGAAAAAACAGATTGGTGAGGATATTAAAACAGTACAATTCGGTTGGCCATTAGGTATGCCTATTGTTGAAAAATTAGATAGGGATCTTTGGGAGGTTAGAACCAAATTGAGGGATAAAATTTCGCGGGTGTTATTTACAATTCAAGGGGAACAAATTATTTTATTACATGGGTTTATTAAAAAAAGCCAAAAAATTTCGATAGAGGATTTAGAGTTAGCACAAAGACGTTTGAATGATATTAAGAGAGGATGATAATATGAAAAACAAACATATTGGAAGTAGTTTCGATGATTTTTTAAAGCAAGAAGGAATACTTGAAGAAACTTCAACTAATGCAACGAAAAGAGTTATTGCTTATCAAGTACAGCAGATTATGAAAGAGAAGCATCTTACTAAAAAAGCTATGACTGAACGTATGAAGATTAAAAGTAGAATCCAGTTGGATAGATTGTTAGATCCCAATAATGAGTCTGTTACATTGTTAACATTGGAAAAGACAGCGTTGGCTCTTGGAAAACGGCTTAAAATCCAGTTTGTATAAAATTTATTCGCTTTTTACGTATTTATCTTGCTTGCCCTTGTCATATTTATATTTATATCTTATACTTTCCCATTCTTAATAATATAAAGATTAATAGACCATGAATTATAAATTGAAAATTCTAAAGCGGTTTACTGCATTTTTTGTATTGATTATCTTTTTATTCAATACAGTAGCCGTGTATTTGTCTTTTGCGCAGAATGTGCAGACTTCTGTATCTCCGATCACTCCAGTTATGGTGCAAGGGATCACTGTTTATCCGAACGATCCATTTAAATTAGATTTTATTGTCTCGCCCGGTCAAAATACTTTTAGCCAAGATCAACGTAAAGTCGAATACACAAAACTTATTAAATATTTTTTAGCTTCGTTAACCACACCTGATAAAGATCTTTGGGTTAATTTATCCCCTAAAGAAAAAGACCGCATTATTCCTCAGGCTTTAGGTAATACTGAAATGGGAATGGAAATGTTAAGTCAGGATTATTTATTAAAACAATTAACTTCTGCGTTAACAGATCCAAATACAAAAACTGGTGCTGAATTTTGGGATAAAATTTATAAAGACACGGGGGAAAAAGGCATTACAGATATAAAAGCTGATATTTTAAGTAAAGTTTGGATCATGCCGGATAAGGTAAGTGTAGTCGTGCGTGGGAATAGCGTGTTTGTATCTAAAATTAAATTTAAGGTGCTGATGGAGGGGGATTATGGAAAAGATGTCATTATTCCAGTTCTCGAGCGTGAAGTTAATGAGGGAAAAACTTTTGCAACTTTGCGTCAAATATTTAATTCTTTAGTATTAGCAACTTGGTATAAACGCAATCTCAAAAAAAGTTTCTTAACCAAAGTTTACGCGGATAAAAATAAAATAATGGGCGTTGATCAGCCGGATGCTCAAGCCGCAGAAAAATTGTTTGAAAAATATTTAGCCTCTTTTAAAAAAGGAGCGTTTAATTATATTCGGGAAGAATACGACGCGCAAACCCAGCAGATCATTCCTAAAAAATATTTTTCTGGCGGAGTAGTTGCAAAAATTCGTGAAATTGCAGAAGAAAAATCTGACGATTTGGCAATGACTACCGACGCCGAAGTAGTGACTGCGGTATTTAAAGCACAAGCGCAAAAACATGATTTAGCTTTATTGGCAGAGGTTGAAACGAAAGAAATGACTTGGGAAGATCTTGTTGCAGAAGGTTATAGTATAAAATATGTGCCTTATTACGATGAAATTAAAATGAGTGCAGGTTTTAGAATAAATGTTTATAAACATAGGCAACGGGTTGATTCAGATATTGAAATAGATATTTACCCTGATTTTAATTTAATTAATATTAGATCATTTTATCCGGAATTTCCGCATGAAACTAAAGGTAGAGGCAGAGCATTATTAAGACATATTTTAAGTGCAAAAAAATTTGCTGGATACAAGATTGTATCAACAGCGTCTATACCGTTGTGTGATTCTTTAAGAAAAATGACAGATTTTAATTTTGAGATTTATTATGATCCAGCTTATGCAGATGAGTTTGGCACATTTCCCGGTGAAGCTCTTGAAAAGGAAATTCAATTAATAAGGCAGAACAAAAAATATTATTCTCTTACAGAGTCTGCGCGTAATATATTAGAATTGGTTTTATACGCGGCTAATGTTTTTGGCAAAGTGCCGGGAGAACCTCATGAGTACAACGGTTCAAGTTATGAATTTATGTTTCAAAAGGATGAGGCTATGTTAGAGGATGATTTTATCGCATTGCGGGACCGTATATTTGCAAAACTATCTAATCGTATTGTTCCGTCAACTATGATTGCTGAAAAGTTATGGGGCAGGGAATATGTTAGGAAATTTTCGATTATAAAAAATGCATATGACGCGGCTAAAGCGAATTATGAAAAAGAGGGAAGTGCTAATAATTTAGAAGCATATAAAAAAGCTGAAGAACAATTAAAAGTCAATCGAAAGACTATTGTTGGTATAGATCCGCATATGGACGATAGGTTTTTAGCTGATCCTCGAATTATACGGAGTTTGATCGAACAAGGACATAGATTTATAGCTTTCTCAATGACTACAGGTTCGAATTCTGTTGCAGATTCTAGGGTGAGTGAGTTGTTGTCAGTAATAGGAAGCTGGACGGATAATGAAATCAGTATTGCTATGAGCGCTGATTCTAAAGAAATGTCAGTGGAACTGTTACGGGAAATTCAGAGTAGGGTTGTATCGGAGAATTCGTCTGAACAAAAACTTCGCGCAAAATTATTAGCACATTGGCTGAGACTCTCAGTCGAGGATATTAATAAACTACAATTCGGTAAAGCAGATGATATTATAAAAAATTATACTAAAGAAGAATGGATTAAAAAAATAAAAGGATTTATGCGTTTTATTGAGGAGCGGACTGCGATGTTGTCTTGGGGCGTAGCTTTTGAAGATATTAAAGAACCAGGATCACCATCTTGGTACGGCACTTCTGTAGGGATAACTAAGGAAGATACGGCTTTTATTATTTCAGCAGTAAAAGAATTAGGGAAGATCGACGTGATTTTTAGTAATGGAGATGGGCAAGTGGGACCGCGTACTCATAAATTAACTGAAGATTCAGTAAAAGAGGTTATACGCGAGTTATATCTTCAACGAGTTATAGATGAAACTTTTATGCAGGTGACATATAGCGCGGTTTGGGGCAGTGATACATTGGAAAAAAGTAATTGGGCGTTAGTATTTTCAAAACTTGATATGGGTGCAATGCGTAAAGGTTTTCCTATTTATTATCAATCTCAAAATCCGGCTGAATTTCCAGCTGAAGATATGGATATGCCTTTTTCAGAAATTGTTGCAGACCGTGCTCAAATGAATAAAAATGATGTATTGAAAATAATGGGTCCGGATTTAAAAATTACAGGGGATGCTGCGGTTTCATATTATAATATCAGACGAGCTGGAGATGATTTACCGGATCCTGCGTTGTTCAATTCGAAAAGTACAAATCCTGCAGCTCCGGGAGGCATTGATCTTGATCCGCAAAAGTGGACATTAGCCGAACAAGGTGATAGAATCGATTTCCCAAATTTGCCTAAAGAACTAGAAAATTTTGATGCTGCCCAACTTGCGGGATTTTCGCCGGTGATCGTTGAAATTAAAAAATTTGAAATAGGTCTGGGTATTAAGTAAAAAGCATTAAGAAAGGTTGTTTCATGTTATCAGCTTCAAATGTGTCATTACAGTTTGGTAAACGAATATTATTTAAAGAAGTAACTGTGACTTTTACTAAAGGTAATTGTTATGGAATCATTGGCGCTAATGGTTCCGGAAAATCGACTTTTTTAAAAATATTGTCAGGTGAGATTGAGACTACGACTGGGCAAGTGTCGATTACCCCGGGGGAACGGTTATCAATACTTAAACAGGACCAATTCGCGTATGATGAATATACAGTATTAACTACAGTTATCATGGGTCATGAACGCTTGTATAAAGTTACGCAGGAAAAAGAAACGCTTTACGCTAAACCGGATTTTTCAGACGCTGATGGTGTCCGGGCTTCAGAATTGGAAATGGAATTTGCTGAGCTCGACGGATGGAATGCGGAAAATGACGCGGCAAAGTTATTAAGCGATCTGGGCGTGTATGAAGAATTTCACCAAATGAAAATGAAACAGCTGGAAGGCGGACAGAAAGTCCGGGTACTTTTGGCGCAGGCTTTATTCGGCAATCCTGATATCTTACTTCTCGACGAGCCTACTAACCAGTTAGACGTTGAAACTTGTATGTGGCTGGAAGAATTTTTATATAATTTTGAAAATACCGCGATTGTAGTTTCACACGACCGCCATTTTTTAGACAAGGTTTGTACCAATATTGCTGACATTGATTATGGTAAAATTCAAATGTATACGGGTAATTACATGTTCTGGAAAGAGTCCAGTGAGTTGGCTTTGCGTCAGCGTCAGGACCAGAGCAAGAGGACAGATGAAAAACGTAAAGAACTGCAGGAATTTATTGCTCGGTTTAGCGCTAACGCGTCTAAATCCCGTCAGGCAACTTCCAGGAAAAAATTACTTGAGAAACTTACCATCGATGATATTAAACCATCGTCTAGAAAATATCCTTTTGTGGGCTTCACTGCTGAACGCGAAGCAGGCAACGATCTTTTAAACATCGAACATCTTTCTAAAACTATAGACGGACAAATTATGTTTCAGGATCTTAATATTAGGGTTAATCGTGGAGATAAGATTGCGTTTATCGGACGGAATGCTTTGGCAAAGACTACTTTATTTCAGATGTTGGCAGGAGAACTGCCGGTTGAGGAGGGATCTTTTAAGTGGGGCATAACTACTTCACGCGCGTATTTCCCAAAAGATAATACCCAATATTTTAATACTGATATGAGCATAGTAGATTGGCTGAAGCAGTATTCAAAAGATAATAAAGAGGATAATTATATCCGGGGATTTTTAGGCAGAATGCTTTTTTCGGGGGAGGAATCTTTGAAGTCGGTTAAAGTTTTATCCGGCGGTGAAAAAGTACGTTGTATGTTATCTCGGATGATGCTATCTGGAGCAAATGTACTTCTTTTAGACGAGCCGACCAACCATTTGGATTTGGAATCGATCAGCGCATTGAACGATGGTTTAGAAAAATTTAAGGGTACGATTTTATTCTCATCCCATGATCATCAATTTGTTCAGACTGTAGCTAACCGTATTATAGAGTTAGGCTCTAATGGATATATTGACAAAGCTGATACTACTTTCGACGATTATTTATCAGATCATACCATTGCTGAAAAACGTAAGATGTTATTTTCTTGATAATATGTTATTATTATAGGGCTAATGGGGGATGAAAGGAGCTTTATGGCTTACAAACAAGAGGTGGTCGTTTGTCTGGAAGATCTGCTTGACACTGAGAATGAAGTTCTAAAACATTTTGCCCGCCAAGATATTTTCTTAATGATAATGCCTAAGCTTATTGGTCAGTCTGTCGAAGTTATTCGTTGGAAACTTAAAGAATTATTAGATGAAGCGGAAAAACAAAGGGATTCTATCGAAGATTTACTCTTGACTGTTAAAGAGGAGGTCAGCGATGTTTATTAAAGAGGAATATAACCAGTCTTTGCGCGCTGCAATTCAAAAACAGATTGAAGCGGTTTTTTCTTTACATCGTCTTATGATGAATGTATCTGAGGAACGCTTATTTGAACGGCTTAAAGATCTTTGTCATGGTCAGGCTAAATTGTATTGTACTTATAAAGATATGATAGATTCTATTCATCCTTCGGAGCAGGAAAAACGTATTGCGACCAGGGAAAATTCTTTAGGTGCAGTAAAAGTTCAGGAAACATTATCCGGAGATACTGCTGAGGCTAAGTGTTTGGATGTTTCTTTATTTGGGATGCGTTTGTTAGTTGATACTGCAGGAGATATTAATGCAGGAAGTAAATTTAATATGTGGATAGATATGTTGGATAAAGATCAAAGTATGCGTAAGACGGGAATTGTGAAATGGACGCAAAAGATGGATGATACTAGGTATCAATGCGGGGTACAGTTTGTATAGGGGGTTTTGAAATAGAATCTCAGTATATTGCCACAGAATTAACAGCTATATTATCCCATGCTCAGGGATTATTGGCGCGCATTGATAAGGATACTGCGGATACAGCAGTATTAAAAGAATTTATCATTTGTGCTTATGCTTTGCATGAATTAATGCTTGCACATGAGTTTAATGAGTTTTGTGATATCTTTGTTTTTCTTCAGAATGCGCTTCAAATTTACGAAGAGCGTAACTCGCCGATTGATCCGGACTTCAGAAAGATACTCGAACAATTTTTAATATTTGTAAATAATTTTTATGATGCAATAGTGTCGGGTATTGATCCTGTAATTTTAATAGAAGAAAAAAAAGTGCTGTGTTTTTTGATTAAAAATATTTCTATTATAACGTAAGCCTTCCGAATTCAACATGTTATAACTCCCCATAAAGTTCTAGCCAAAATAATTATTCTATGTAATACTTAAATTAATGGGGAGGTTTTATGTGGAAAATTTTAGTAGTTGATGATAACCAGAATAATTGTGATCTTATTTGTGAAATATTGGCAGGCATAGCTGAGTGCGATGTGGCTATGAATGGGAAAAAAGCTTTAGAAATATATAAAGCGTCTTTAGGGGCGGTGCGTAAATATGACATGATACTTTTAGATATAGCTATGCCGGAAATGGATGGGATTGAAGTTTTGAACCGTATAAGGTCGGATGAGGAAAGGAAAGGAGTAGGTGTAGGCAAAGGTATTTCAATTATTATGGTCACGGCTTATAGGGAACCTTTTTTAGATGCGTTTAATGGCGGTTGTGATGATTATATTGTAAAACCGGTTTTTCCAGACGAGTTGATACGCAAGATCCGCAATAAATTAAGTTAGTCTTACCAATAATAAATTAAGCGAGGGTTTATGGAATTAAATGAATATCAGAAAAAATGTTTGAATACTTGGATCGGCGGGGAAAAATTGATCAGGTCTTTTTTAGGGGTTTGTGGTGAAGCTGGTGAATTATCCGAGGGTGCAAAGAAATATTTACGCGGTGATTTTGATGTAGAAGAATTAAAGAAGCGGTCTATTGGAGAGTTAGGCGATGTTCTTTATTATGTTTCGGTCTGCGCGCATGAATTAGGTTTGACCCTGGAAGAAGTTGGTAAGTTTAATAATGAAAAATTAGCTAAGCGTTTCGCGGAAGGAAAAATTCGTGGGGATGGAGATAAACGATAACAGTTCAAAGATAAATAGGGACAGACGCTATTTTTTAAATAATATTTATTTAATTTATAAAAAAATAGCGTCTGTCCCTATTTATAATATATTATTTGTAGTTTTTGTGTTGTTGACTGGTTTACATTATTTTTCCGCTCGACCGTTGTGGGGCGATGAGGAAATGGTTTTAAAAAATATTAACATGCCCGGATACAAAGCGATATTTGGGCGGTATGTGGAACCGCAGTTGTTTCCTCGAATACAGTTAGTAATCGTTAAATTTATTTCTTCATTTTTTAATCAAAACGTTTGGGCTTTGAGGTTTATTTCTTTTGTTATGATGTTATCAGCATTTTGGGTGTGGGTCGCGGTGTTTAAACGTTTAAAGCACCCGGGCATGATATTATTGTCGGTATTATCTTTTGTGGCTAGTTTTCGGTTTGTTTATTATGCGTCGGAATTGAAACCTTATGCGGTGGATGTGCTGGCTTGCGGAACTATTTGTTATTTCTTGTTATATTTGGGTGAAGTCTTGATAAATAAAGCTGTGGTTTTTAGTAAGCAAAAAGCGTTGTTGTTTACTTGTTTGATACCGTTATGGTTATTTGTTTCTTATGGAGCTTTTTTTGTTTTTTGGTTAGTGCCGGTTCAATATTTTTTAATGGGAATGCAAGATCGAAAATGGTTTAAGTGGTTCAGTTTGAGTTTGCTTGCCTCCGGGGCGTGTTTTTTATTTTTTTATTTTATTGATCTGCGTTTTTCACTTAATATACAGGCGACTTATGATTATTGGGATAGTTATTTTATTTGTTCTACTTCTTTACAATGCTTTGGGGCGACTTTGTTTGACGGTATTCGTAAATTAGTAACTTTTTGGTTTGGAGATACAAAATTATTTATTCGTTTAGGTACGCCGCTAATTCCAGTATTCATTTTAGGGCTATTTTATAGTGGTATTAAAGACTGGAAAGATAAAAAAGGAAATCTGGGTTCGATTTTTCTTATAGCCTTGGTAATATTTGTTGAATTATTCTTTTTCGGTATTTTTAAAAAATATCCTTTTACTGGAGAACGGATCACTTTATTTTTTGCTCCGTTAGTGTTTGCTGTATTAGTTAAAACGCTTTTTGATATGCGTAAAGTTAAATATTTAGGCAGTATTTTGATTTCTTATTATGTTTTATTTTGTTTGGCTTCTCTTATAAACTCCGCATTGGTTTTTTCAAAAAAATTCATTTTTTAATGCCAGCAGGATTTTTTAAGGAATAATTTCAAAAAAATATGTATAGGACAAAGGTTTACTTTTTTATTTGATTCATAAGTCATTATTTTTCAATAACATGTGTTATTGGAGATGATTCCGCTTTAATAAAATGTCCCAACGTGTCATATTGACAAAATGGGTTTCATCTGTTATTTTTATACCCTATTAAAGATGAACCTATTTAACAAATTTAATAATTATTTAATAACAAGGAGAAAAAAATGAAGAAATTATTTTTAACCGCATTAATGGCAGTTAGTATTTTTGCTGCTACACAAGCATATGCAAGCATTTCGCTTTCATGGAATGTTCAAGGATCTTACAATGATGATTATGCTATTATTGTTGGTTCGTTAGCTGATGGACAAACAGCTTATGATGGAACAAATGCTGTATGGTCACAGCAAGTAGCTTTTACAGGTAATAGTAATTTTTCTGAAACAGCAGGTTCAATTGATATTTCTTCAAATTCATTCGTTGCTGGACACAGATGGTTTCTTTTAGTTCAAGATAATTGGTCAAGAGATTCCGGATATTTGTATGACTTCTCTATAGATGACAATGGGACTGTATATACTGCAGCAGGTTTGCCAATGTATATTCCTGATCTGTCATCAAGATACGCTTATATTGATATGCCTGGTGGCAATCCAGTGGTTCCTGAGCCGGCAACAATGGCTTTGTTATCAACTGGTTTATTAGGCTTATTCGGTTTACGTAGAAAAAATTCTTAAGTTTGGTTTTATTGATTGTCAAAATAAAAGGGATAGATTAATTCTATCCCTTTTTATTTTGGCTTAAAAAAATACTATAAAATGTCATGAAAAGTAAAGTGGGTACTAAAGTCATCAGTATACGGTTTAAAGAAGTATTAATCCAAAAAGATATTGGGTAGTGGGTATTGATGAAATAATTAATGGTAATAATGGTTAAATAACAGATTAAAAAATTTATAATTAATTTTTGCGTGTTAGTTTTGTACAAGGTTTTAAAACTAAGCAGTATTCCTCCCAAAATTATGAACCACAATCCTTGCCAATTAAGTTTAAGTATTTCAATGAAATAAGCGGCTATAGTAAATAATAGCCTTTGCCAGGAGGTTGGGTCGGAGGTTGAAGTTAAACCATTGATAAAGCGTAAATTTTCTGGGCGGATGAATATATTAAAAAATACTGCTGGAATCAGGGCTAAGCCTGATCCTAAAATAAAATTTTTTAATATTTTATTTTTTTCATTGGTTATATTTTTATTTGTAAAAATACTGAATGTTATCAGCACAGCAATAAGAATAGAAGATACTAGACCTTCATCTTTTATAAAACTTATAGACCCACAAAAAATTCCGGTTAAAAAGAATAGTGATGGTGATTTTTGTTCATTTGCCATATGAAAACAAGTGAATATGCAAAGAAGATAAAAGGCGACTAATAAATCCGCGTATTGGCTTATAGATAATAATTGGTACAAAGGCAAAAAAGCCATTAAAAAAGCAGGTATAAATGAAAATTTATGTTTGGTCGTAATATATAGGGAAAGACCTAATAGCATTGGCAGCAGTAGAGCAAAGATTACGGATGTGGTTAACGGCACCCAATGTGAAGCAGTATTTCCAAAACACCATATCCATGCATTCATAAGCGGTAATAAGAATGGGTAGTGGTTATTGGTGTGCATCAATACTGGATCTAACATGTTTTTCCATTGATCAGCCCCTAAGAATATAAAACGGGCTTTTAAATTCCATATAGCCCAAGCATCCCATCCTCCATAAGGAAATAATGATGCTTTTAGTAAAAGCGTTGCTAGGACGAGGATGAAGATTGATAAATTTATGTTTAAAATCGTATCGTTTGGAATTCCCCAGGCTAACAATGTTTTTGGGGTTTGTTTTTGTTGATATAGTAGATAGCTTAAAATACTTAGATTGATTAAGATTAAAAAGAAAGGTATAAGCTGTCCGAAAACTACGAGGGTGTAAAAAATAATATGGGCGCTTATTATCATGCCTAGCCCAAAACTGAAGATGAATTTTAGTAGAGGGTGAATCGATGTTTTGGTTGTTATCAAGTTAAAGATTAACAGACCATTACAAAATGAGAGTAAGTAACCGAATATATATAACATATCAGTGTCCAGTGTTCTCTGCTAGTATGACGCCGAAAGAATTACGTTTTAATGGTTTTAAATGAAATTTTTTTATTATTTCTATCGATATTTTTTCATCAGAACAATTTAAAAGTATGTAATGCTGGTTTAAATTTTTGGTATCCAATATTGTGGGAGCTAAAGCATATTGTATTTGTAAAAAACGTTGTAGAGGCGCTATAGAAGTAATATCCTGATCTGTAACATAGCCGATACGGGATTCGTTTTGTAAGGTGGCACGTAAAGGAATAAAAGATTCACCATAGAAAATATAAGGTGCGTTTTTACTACGAGTGTATATATCCGCCGCTGAAGTTATTAAATTAAAACCGGTCAGGGTAATAGTAAGAATAATAAATATTTGAATAAGAGTTTCTTTTTGATTTTTCATAATATCACTCTATAGTATAAGTATTGTATTCGTCTAAATTTTATAAGCAATTATTTTGAAGGGAATTTTATGAAAGACGATATTTTTTCAAAATCTATGAATAAAGTAGAGCCGTTTGTATTCGATGATAAAGTGGTAAAAGTTTTTGATGACATGATCCGGCGGTCTGTGCCGGGTTACGCGCCCATTATTGGACTCATTGGGATATTGGCAGAACAGTATGTTAAACCTAACACATTGATATATGATTTAGGTTGCTCGACTGGCGCTTGCACTTTATCAATGCGTAAGAACATTAAACATTCAGATTGTAAGATAATAGCAGTTGATAATTCTTATGCCATGGTTGAACAATGTAAAAAAAATATTAAGGCAGATGCAGGGTTAGTACCAGTAGAGGTTTTGTGTGCTGATCTTAGAGATATAAAAGTTGAAAATGCGTCGATGGTTGTCATGAATTTTACTTTGCAGTTTATTGCTCCGGTTGACCGATTAAAGGTGATACAAAAAATTCACGATGGTATTTTACCTGGTGGGATTTTTATTATATCTGAAAAAATAAAATTTAATGATCCGGTTGAAGATAAGGCGCAGACTGAACTATATTACGCGTACAAAAAAATGAATGGGTATAGCGATTTGGAAATAAGTCAAAAACGTACAGCATTGGAGGAGGTTTTAATTCCGGATACGTTGGAAGAACATTTTAAAAGATTAAAAGTTGCGGGGTTTCAACAAGCTTTTGTGTGGTTCCAATGTTTTAATTTCGTCTCGATAGTAGCGTTTAAGTGAAAAATTATGCAAAATTTAAAATTTAATAATATATTACCCGTTTCTAATTCCACGCGCATATCGGCGCTTGTTCAGGACTTGGTCGAGAAAAGCAATAATGTTATTGCTAAATCTGACCGTGGAGATATAGATAAGTGGCTGAAAGTCTTATCAAGCTTGCCTGATATAAAACCTTCACTGGTTGATCTTAATTCTGATTCGGTAGGTGTGGGTAAGCGACATGATATTTCAGACGATTTCCGAAAAAAATTAGAAGATAATCTGCGGGTATTAAAGCCATGGAAAAAAGGACCGTTCAATATTTTCGGTATAGATATTGATACAGAATGGCGTTCGGATCTTAAGTGGGAGAGATTAAAAAATCATATTAAGCCATTACAAAATCGTCTGGTGCTGGACGTGGGATGCGGCAGCGGATACCATTTGTGGCGCATGGAAGGCTGCGGCGCGAAACTATGTATTGGCATTGAGCCGATGATGATTTCAGTTATGCAATTTTTGGTTTTACAAAAATATATTCAAAGTCCGTCCACGATAGTGTTCCCTTTGGGCGTTGATGATATTCCAAAATGTAACGATGGTTTTGATACTATATTTTCAATGGGGCTGTTATATCATCGCAAATCACCATTAGACCATTTAACCCAATTGTTTGAGTTGTTGGCTGATAAAGGCGAACTAGTATTGGAAACACTAATTATAGAAGGAAAAAAGGGAGAGGTGCTTGCGCCTATTGGACGCTATGCCCAAATGTCAAACGTTTGGTTTATTCCTTCAATCGATACGTTAGAATACTGGTTAGTTAAAACCGGTTTTAAAAATATAAGAGTGATAAATGTAAGCCGCACCACAAAAGAAGAACAACATCTTACTGCCTGGACTACACAACAGTCTTTAATGGATTACCTTGACCCCAACAATCCTGACCTTACCGTCGAAGGATACCCTGCCCCGCAAAGAGCAATATTTATTTGCAACCGGTAATAATTTTTCCAAATAAATATACGTTAAAAAATAATACTTGCATTTTAAAAATCCATCAGATATACTTTGCATATCAGTTAAATAAATTGTAAATAAAACAAATACCCTTTCAAAGACCCCATAGCTTTAAACGAGTCCCTGCTCGTGAAGCGTTATTCCCTTAGGTTTATCTTCTAAACCTTAAGAGGGCATGTATGAAAAAATTTTTAATTGTTATCCTTGTTTTGATTTTTACTACATCTAGTTTTGCTGCAATTCTTAATGTTGATTATAAAGGTGAAGAAATAAACATTAATGTTTATCCACGTAAGCTTACCTCAATTGTTTTTCCTGAAAGAATAGTTAAAGTAATGCGTTCGGAAAATATGCGCAATTATGACGTGATGCATGATAAGCCGAATATTTTGACTATTGTGCCATATATAGAGAAGCCAGCAGATTGTAGGGTTTATGGTGAAAAAGGAGAGATTTATGTATTAAAGTTTCAGGTTAATGAGAAGGATGCGCACACTAAAGTTTTTATTGAGGATGCGGGCAAAAAAATTATCGGGCAAGATACTGTTATTGATTTTGTGAATAATAATCCTCCGGATATTTTAGTGGCGAATAAAAATCGTATTGAGAACCTTGGTAATGGATCCACAAAGATCGGGGAAAGTAGCAACCAAGTTATAAATCCGCAGGATAAAATAACTGAAAAAGATTTGCCTAAAGAAATGGATCAGTTAATAACTTTAAAGGGGGATAACTTACCGTTAAAGATTTATCTGGGTACTATAGCGCAGGCAACTGGTTATAACATTATCATGAGTAAAGATGTTGAGAATGCGCGCGCTTCTATTAATGTTTCAGATATTGAAATTTGGCGGGCGCTTAAATCTTTGCTATATCCATTATCTTTTGGTTTTAAGATTAGTAACAAAGATTTAATTGTGATGTCAAAAGAAACCCGAGTTTATGAGATCAGTATTCCTGCAATTGAGCAGTCTTTCAATAATGTAACTTCTAATGAATCATTTTCAAGCAGTGATACCACGTCGAAAAATAATAGTAATACCGGACAAAGTATTAATGTTGGTTCAAAAATTATGATGGAAAACAAGACTCAATTATTGTCGTTGTGGGATGATTTGGAATTAAATATGAAAACTATTATCAGCGAAAAAACCGGATCATATTCAGTTAATCGTACCACTGGAGTAGTGTTGGTTAATGATCTTCCGGGCGTATTGGATAGGGTTGGTGCTTTTATAGATGAGGTAAATCGAAATTTGACTTTGCAGCAAGCATTTGAAATTCAAATAGTTGAAGTAACATTAAAAAACGAATTTGAAAGCGGAGTGGATTGGACAGCTTTGGCTGCGAATTTAAAGGGTTTGAATAATCTGGCGGTTGCCACAAATTTTGCCGGGTCAGGTTTTGTAGGCGGGCAGTTATTGAAGTTAACGGGAATAGGTTCTAATGCTGACAGTGGTACCGGATCATCAGGCATATCAGCGGTACTAAAAGCTTTAGAGGATATAGGTAAAGTTGAAGTCAAATCTCGTCCGCATATAACTGCGCGAAACATGGCTGGCAGTATTATTCAGGAAGGAAAGACCCTTTCCTATATTGCTGAGAATGGTCAAGTATTAAATGATAATGTTTCAAGTACGTTGGTCAAGACTAATCAAGTTCATGAGGGATTGACTATGTTAATCTTTCCTAAGATCGGCGGTAAATCTAAAGAGACATATTTAAATATTGCCGCGACTCTGACTACTGTAGATAGCATCAGTGATATTAAAACGGGTGATGTTACTTTGCAGATACCAAAGATTAGTTCAAAAAGTATTACTACTAGCGTGGGCGTGAAAGAAAATCAAAGTTTGATATTGGGTGGTTTGATCTCAACCACAGTTAGTGATTCACGTCAAGGAGTGCCAATCTTAGGATCAATACCGGTCATTAAATATTTATTCTCATACAAAAAACGGCAGAACAATAAAAAAGAATTGATTATTATCATCACGCCCAAAGAGGTGAACACCTAATGAGCTACTATTTACTTAATAATAAACTTTACGCGCTTGGTGATAAAAGTATTACTGAAATCGATAAGAATAATGTTAAAAATGCGGGTAGTTCTATCGATGAAGAAATCGTAGTTGCGGTAGTTGAAATGGAAACTACTCAGATCACAGTTTCAGATGCTGCCCAGGATAGGGTTGACACTATTGTCGCCGGTGATTTTAAACAAAAAGCTGGCGAGGGATATTTATTGCAAAGTGAAAAAATTCGTAAAAATATTTATCAGGTAATGGGTATTCATCAAGATCGTGTTCGAGAAGTTTATTCTTTGTTCGGAGAGAAAAAGAAAATAAAGATCGTACCGTATGGAGTTTTACTTAGGTCAGTGCTGTTAAAAAATATCGCGCTGCCTGAAAAGCAGCCGGTCATGTTCATTGATAGTTTTGATCAGGAAATTTTGATAACTATATTTTCTGGTCAGATTATAGGCAAAACTCGCAAAATCACTTCTGTCTCAAGCATGGAAGTAGTGGCTGCAGAGATTAAACGGAATGAAAAGAATTATCAAAAACAGTGGGTAGGAGTTTCGGGTGGATTAACTGCTGCTTTTATCTATGTGAGTAATTCAAAAGCGGTAGTTGATCATTTAATTGAAAAGGAACATTTAGAGCCTGAACAAGTGCTCTATTTTGAATGGGATTGTCCGGTTTTCGAAGGATTAAAAGAAAATAATGTAAATCTTAATTATTGTCCACCTGAAGTATTAGTAAAAAAAGCTAAAAATGAAACTGCTCGCAAATTTATGGTTAAATTTAGTGCTGCAGGGTTGGTTATATTAATGGCATTTTTAGGGAATATTTTTTTACGGATGATGACTTCACAAATGCAAAGTTTTTGTTTTGATTTGAAAAACACCAATCAGGTTTTAAAGGAAGAGTTAAAAAAAATCGATCAAACAGCATATAGAAGTTTTTTAAAAGCGGAACAAAAACGATGGGGATCAGTATATGTTGAATTCATGAATTGTGTGCCAGATGAGTACGCGGTTAATTCTTTACAAATGTTGCGATTAAAAAACGGAGTTTCGCTGGAGGTATTTTTGAATTTAAGAGATAAAGAAGCGTTTTATGAGGAAATTTTACCTTCTAATAAATTTAAGGATCTGGTGGTCAAAGATGTGATTTTGGACCAACAGCCTGGAAAGCTAATTAAAGTAAATTTGTAGTTTCGCGTAGGGTCACAATAAATTGTGCCGGTTGTTAAGGAGATTTTTATGAAAAATTTATTTTTAGTTATCACTATTTTGGTTGTGTGGTGGGCAGGATATGACGGTTTACAAATTTTTAAACAATATAACATTGCCAAACAAGAACGACAGTTTTTGCAAAAACAAAAAAATCAACTTGAAGAACAAATAGATCAGATGGAAAAGTATACAAAACACAAACCATTAACATTACGTAAGGCGTTTAAGCGTTTAGTTGATCAACGCAACCTGTTAGTACTATTTAATGACGTAAATATGACATTAATCATTCCCAATGTGAAAGATAAACAAGATATTCAAGCTTATATGGTTGAATCAGATTTGCCGGGAATAGGGAGTATTCCATTTAAGTTGAGTTTTGCGAATGTTAATAATGATGCGGACTTGGGGTTTGCGTTACAAACTGTAAGTGATATGGAAAAAAATTTAGATATAAAAATTTTAGGTATTAAGCATTCGTTAAAAAACGGCTTGGTAGTTGATGGAGCCATGTACGGAATCAATTAGGAGATAAATATGGAAAAATTTTTGCGTATAGTTTTAATTGTTTTGTTATTAAATAGTAATGCATTTGGAGAGACGATCGTTAAAAATGAAACATTGCCTGGGTCGAGATCAGTAGTAGTTAATGCACCAGCCACGGAACCAATTGCTGCAGAAAAAGTTTTGACCCAGCAAGAATTTTTAGGTGAAGAGGATCAGGAGAATAAGGAAACCAATGCTTTAATTCAAATGGAACAAAATCGACACAGGCAAATAAAGCTACTCAATATGGAATTAGAACAGTTGAAGTTGCAGTTGGAGCGGGAAAAAACTTTGAAAGAAATGGGTTCATTGCGGAAAGAAAATCGGGAATTGATACAGGATCCTTTAAAAGCAGCGGATTCAAATACACCAGAAATGAAAGCTATCTATATCGCGCGGTCAAAAATGGATTATGAGGCGATCGTTACTATTAATGGCAGAAATTATTCAGTTAAAAAAGGGGATTGTCCTTATGAAGGAGTATGTGTACGGAATATTGGGGCAAGCGAGGTTGAAATGCGCTTGAAAGATAACGCGAACGTAAAGTTAAATGTGGATGGAATGGCGTATTAATCATGAATAAAAATAAATTAGGTGAGATCTTAATAAACCATCAGGAAATAACAGCTCAGGAATTGAGTTTGTGTCTGGATATCCAAAGTATTGGGCAGAATGAAAAATTGGGGGTGATTTTACGACATTTTAATTTTGTAACGGATGATGAGATTGGCGCTGTTGTGGCAGAACAGGTTGGGTGGAAATTTTTTAAAGGCGCTTATGTTCCGGATAGAGAGATATTAAATATTTTAGATCTAAGTTTGTTAGTTAAACATCAAGTATTTCCTTTAAAGACGCAAAATGGAGGTAAGACGTTTGTAGTCGCACATATTGATGATTTGGAAATAACTGATGTTATCGGAGATCATTTCCCGTTTATTAACATTGAGTTTATGGTCGGTATAGAAAAAGACGTGCGGTTTGCTCTTGAAAATTTGATGCAGGAAGAATTGAGTACAAAAGTAAAGGAGCATAGCCGGCAGATTAATGAGAAAAAACATGTTGAAGGTGTATCCGGGTTTTTGGATGAGTTGATCAATTTAGCAGTAATTCAACATTGTACAGATGTGCACTTTGAACCTTCAGAAAAAGCGTTAGAAATCAGTTTTCGAGTAGACGGGATGAAGTCTTCATTTTGTTGTTTGCGGAAATATTTTATATATACGATTGTAAATCGAATATTAACGTTATGTGAATTAAATACTGGAGAATATTTTAAAATTAAAGACGGGGGCTTTAAATTCAAATATTTTGACCGGGCAGTAGACATTCGGGTTTCGATCATACCTTCAGTATTTGGACCGTCGATAGTTTTAAGGATTTTGGATCGGGCAAAGGTATCATATGATCTCAAGAGTTTAGGTTATTCATCGCATAATTGGCAAAAGATTCAGTCTTTGATTAAGCGACCCTACGGTATTGTTTTGGTAACTGGACCTACTGGCAGCGGTAAATCTACCACTTTATATAGCTTACTCAATCATCTTAAATCTCCGGAAAAGAAAATTGTTACAGTCGAGAATCCAGTTGAAATGCCACAATCTTTAATGATGCAGACCCAGGTTAATCAAGCTCAAAACCTGACGTTTGCGTCGGCGGTACGCGCTTTTCTGCGTCATGACCCGGATGTGATCTTGGTCGGTGAAGTACGGGATACAGAAACCGCGCAGGAAGCGTTCCGTGCCGCAGAGACCGGACATCAGGTCTTTTCTACGCTGCATACTAATGATGTTGTAGGAAGCGTATTGCGGCTAAAAGACCTGGGTGTGGATGTGGTTAATATTTCAAATAGTTTAGTCGGAGTAGTTGCTCAACGTCTAATCCGCAAATTATGTCCATTATGTAAAACGAAAATTATTTTTAATCGGGATGCGTGTGATGCTGCGCAAACAAAATATCTAAATGCCAAAATCACTGAAGCGTTCACTGCAGTTGGATGCAGTAAATGTATCAATGGATATAATGGTCGAACTGTAGTCGCTGAAGTATTAACTGTAGATGATGAGATCCGCGATTTAATGGAGACTAAAGATTTGCATGCAATGCGTCAACTATTAAAAAACCGCTCTGATCATAAAGATATTTTTATAGATGCTAAAGAATTATTTTTACGTGGAGAAACGTCTTTAGACGAAATAGTAAGAGTCTTAGGATAAGGACAACATTATGTATTGGGAATATGTGGTGTTAAATAATTTTGGAACACAAACAACCGGTATAGGGCAGGGTTCAATAAAAGAGATTAAGGAAATGATAAGTGGGCGGCATTGGACATTGATTTCTATGCGTCCAAATTTTTTGTTACATGTTAGAGAGCAAATGAGTATACGACAAATCGATCATAAAACGTTGGCAGATTTATTGAATAATTTCGCGGGCATGCTGCAGGTAGGCTTATCGATGAATGAAATTATCGAAAATTTAGAGGATACCACTAATTCAATAAGGGTGAAAACTGCGTTGCGCAACATGCGGCAGGATTTGAATAAAGGGTATCCTTTGTGGGAAGCAATGGATCGTACTACAGCTTTCCCGTCTACTGCAATATGTTGTATAGCTGCAGGCGAACAAAGCGGCAATTTACCTGAGGTCTTGCGATCTTTGGCTGAGACTTTTGCATTTTCAGATGAGGTACAAAAACGAGTTGGCGCTGCTATAGCGTATCCGATTGGGTTAATAGTTTTAATTTCAGGAGCAGCGCTAATTATATCACTCAAGTTAGTACCAGCTTTACGGGATTTTTTACCGGAAGCATCAATGAAAAGCTGGTCAGTAAAAATGTTTTTATTTTATTGTGATCTGGTTCAGTATCATTGGTATTTATTTTTGCTGGTTCCAATAATTTTATTTATGATTTTGGTGTATTGCCGGCGGCATTATGAAGAACAATTTTTAAAGTATTTATATAAGGTTCCAGTTTTGGGATCATTTATCAAAGAGATGCAATTATCGTTATATTTTTTGAATTTGTATACCTACCAAAAAAGCGGGATCACTATCAAAGAATCAATACTTTCAATTAATAACGTACAAAACAGTTATATCAGCCGCATATTTTTGCGATGTCGAAAAGGTATTGACCAGGGTTTGTGTTTTTGGGAAGCAGTTAAGAAGGAAAAAGAGATACCACGGATAGTACACCAAAATATTCATCAGGGAGAGATTCAGGGAAAATATGATGAGTATTTCAGGAATATATATTTGTATTTTAAGAATAGGACTGAGGATTCAGCGCGTAATTTGATACCTATGCTACAGCCGGTTTTTATTGTCGTAGCAGGAGGTATGATAATTTTTTTGGTAAGTACATTCATTGTGCCAATATATACGAATTTGAATGGGATGATGGAAAACATGTTTTAATAAAAGGTAAAAGGATAAAGAAAGGAAAAGCGATGAGAAAAATTAGAAACAAAGGTGGGTTTACTATGGTGGAGTTGGTTATGGTGATCATTATTATTGCAGTAATAGCCGGCGGGGTGATCAGTGCTAATCGGGCGATTGAGAATAGTAAAGCTGTGCAGCAGATTCAAAATATTAAAATTTTACATTCTGCAGCCGTGCAGTGGTATGGCGACAAAATGACATACGCGGGTATATCAGTTGCCGCGTTGAAAACCGACGGATATTTGAAAAATAATTTCGATTCAACTAAAGCAAATCAATTCGGCGGTGATCTGACTGTAAATGTTGATAGCTCGGACACTGAAAAATATGAATTTTCTTTAACGAAGGTTTCAAATAGTACCAGACAAAAATTAGAAAACGGTTTATTAAATTCAACGGATAACTTTACCTATGATGCGAATACCCAGACTTGGACAGCGACATTTTAATCACGGATTCACAATTAGTGAGATGGTAGTTGTTTTGACTATCATTTCTGTATTGTTAACTGTGGTATTAAAGTCGGTCAGTACGCAGGTAAGTGATGCAAAAGTCAAACGCACTTTTAGAGAAATGATATTTATCGCCCAGGCAGCAGTAAGGTTTTATCAGGAGCAAGGCAGTTGGCCTGTGGATATTAATGATTTAAAACCAGATTTTTTAAATACAAATGTTGAAAAAAATCCATATCAGGTTTCATATGAATTGGTAATTGATCAGGGAGTAGTAAAAGTTTTGACAGAAGTTCCAAAGGGACAGATTAAAAATGAAATTTGCGCTCCTATGGTTGAGGTAGAAGAAAAAGCTCAAACTCAGAAAATTTCGATTACTATTCGTGAAAATTTGGATGCTACAGATTGGTTGGCATATGAAAAAAAATATACTTACAAATCATAACGGTTATTCATTGGTTGAAATATGCGTAGTGATCGTGATCATGGCGATCGCGCTTTCAGCAGTTATTCCTAATTTGTTGAAAGATATTTACAGTCGTTATGGCGAAGCTGTAGCAATGGATATGGGTGTGATCGAAGGCGCGGCTCGCGCTTACTATATTGATAAAAATATATGGCCGGCGGATATTAACGCCCTTAAGAGCGAGGGATATTTATCACAAACCTGGTCTGGGAAAAGTCCGATGAAAATGGATTATTTGCTTTTATCTACTATCAGTACATTGAGTGTGGAGACTGATGTAAAGAAACCGCAAGTTTCCCTGTATGCGGCTAAAAAATTACCGATGGCTGAAGTTAATGGTTCAATGTTGAAAAGCACGATATCAGTGCCGGGTGGGGTAGGACAAATGAATTCGTATGACAGCGGATGGTTTCCAATTACTCCACGGAATGAATATGTAAAAATCCATAATTTAGGAACTCAAAATGTTATCACTGTTATTTATGGAGCGACTGATGCTATTGGAAGTAATCAGAGCTCGATAGTTGATTCAGGTGATATGGCTGGTGATGTGGGCACTGTTATAAACTCAACCACGATTTCGTTACTGGTTGGGGGTAATGGCGCGCGAATTCTCGACGCGGGAGGTATTCAGAGTGGATATACCATTGTCGCAACATACCTAAGAGTTATTTTAATTGCGGTTAATTAAAATTTTATGTTCTAAAAGTTATTAATTTCAATAAACATGGAGGGAATAATGAAAAAAGTAAAACAGATCAGTAGTTGGTTATTTATGCAAATAGTATGGGTAGGAAGTGTATGGGCGAGTACTCAAGGTTCAAGTGATTCTATGCCTTGGGAACAGCCTTTAATGCGGATCGCGAATAGTTTAAAAGGTCCGGTAGCTACTGCAATTGCTTTAGTTTGTATATGCGCGTGCGGCTTCAGGTTTTTCATGGGAGAAAGTCATGGCGGTATGCGGACATTTTTATCAATTGTTTTTGGCATGTCTATGATAGTTTTTGCTTTAAATATTTTTCAAACGCTTGGAATATCAACCGCAACATTCTAACTATGGATAAATTACATTCAACAACTTTGCATCAATCTTTAACCAAAGAGGTTTTATACGCCGGAGCGGAACGGGAAATATTTATTTTCGTTTGTTTTGCTTCGCTTATGATTTGGTTTGCTGGCAAAGATTTATTAGCAGGAATTTTGGCTTTTAGTTTATGGACAGTCGGTATAACTATCGCACGTATCTTAGTTAAAAAAGATACTTGCTGGACCAAAGTATATTTACGGCATATTAAATATCAAAAGTTTTATCCGGCAGGAGAAAAAATCAAAGTTCCGGAAGCAGAAGTAAAAATATTTCAGGTGACCAAATGATCTTAATGAAAGAATTTAAAGAAGGTGTGAGCGGATTTACCAGTTTACTTAATTATTTCGGTTTTATTGATGAGGGAATAATGCTGAATAAGAACGGCAGTCTTTCTTGTTCATTTTATTATTCCGGTCCGGATATGGATTCTTCGTTGGATGAGGAATTAGGCGTGCTGGCAAGGCATATTAATCATGCTTTTGCTAAGTTAGGCACTGGCTGGATGATTAACGTGGATGCGATCCGGATCCATTCAATAAAATATCCTGAATCGAATGAATACATTGTGCCGGTTTTAAAGTTGATTGAAGAGCATCGGCGTAAAAAATATGAAGCAGAAGGCGCACATTTTGAAAGCGCGCATGTATTGATTTTAACTTTTAAACCGTCTTGGGGCGAGCGTAATAAAGCTGATCAGTTGATTGAGTATTTTAAAAAATCGATTAAAGAGTTCGCGGATGCTTTGTCTGGTAGGCTGACCGTTAAATTAATGAGTTCACAGCAAATGTTAGATTATTTGGGATATTGCATAACTGGCAACAAGATTCATCGACCATTACCGAACCCGGCTGCGTATTTGGCGAATTATTTAGGCGGATATGATTTTGTGGGTGGGATGTTACCCAAAATTGATGATAAATTCGTTAACGTGGTAGCGTTGTTGGCTTTTCCTTCCAAAACTTACACCGGCATTTTAGATATGATAAATCGTCTGTCTTTTGAGTATCGGTTCAGCTCCAGATTTATAATGATGGATCAGATTGACGCGGTAGCACAGTTAAAGAAAGTGCGGAGAAATTTTTATAATAAACACTTTGATGTTTCGCAGATCGTTAATCAGCTATTATTTAACGAGCAATCCAGCCATTATGTGAATAATGACGCGCTTATAAATGCGGATGAAGCTGATTCAGCGATTACTGAAGCACAGTCTGGCAAAGTTAAATATGGATATTTTACTGCTGTGGTTATGATATTGGATAAAGATCAGGAGCGGGGGAGAAAAAAAGCGGAACAAGTACGGAAGATTTTAGATAATAATGGTTTTCCGTCCAGGATCGAAGAGGCGAATGCGGTAGAAGCATATTTAGGTTCTTTACCTGGTCATGAATATCCGAATGTACGCAAGCCATTGATCAATACTTTGAATTTATCGCATTTGATATCGTTAACTACGATTTGGGCTGGACTCGAAAAAAATCCGAATCCCTATTTTATTCAGCCTGCAGCGCCGTTATTTTTCGCTGCAACTTCCGGGAACACGCCATTCCGGTTTAATTTGCATGTCTCCGACGTTGGGCATACTTTAGTTATCGGACCGACTGGAAGTGGGAAGAGCACATTGTTATCTTTAATAGCAGCTTCATTTTTTAGATATAAAGATGCGCAGGTATTTTTATTTGATAAAGGTTATAGCCAGTATGCATTGGTCAAAGCCTGCGGCGGAGATCATTATAATATTTTGAGTGATGGACAAGAATTGACGTTTTGTCCGTTATCAGGTGTGGATAAAGATAGTGAGCTGGTATGGGCGCTGAATTGGGTTGAAGATATTTTAAATTTACAGGGGTTAAAGGTCGATCCAAGAATTCGTAATGATATAGCTGATGGGTTGCGTTCTTTAGTCCATGATGAAAAGCGGACTATTTCCAATTTATACACTAATATTCAAAACAGCGCGGTGAAAGAAGCTTTACGTCCGTTTGTAACTATTTTTGATGGGATCATGAGTGGATTGTTAGATGCTGAATTTGACGGGTTAAAAATTAATTCATTTTCTGTTTTTGAAATGGAGAATCTGCTTAACAAAGATGAAAAGTATGTGGTGCCGGTTTTAATGTATTTATTTCACCGTATTGATGGAAGATTGAATGGTCGTCCGACGTTAATTATTTTAGATGAAGCCTGGTTAGTTTTAAAACATGGGGTATTCAGAGAAAAATTTGAATCCTGGCTCAGGGAATTACGTAAGAAAAACGCGGTGGTGGTACTTGCGACTAATAGTATAAGTGATGTAATTAATTCTCCTCTACGCAATGTTATAGATGAATCCTGTCCTACCAAAATATTTTTGCCTAATTCAACCGCGATCAATCCGGCAAATTATGCGGTTTATCAAGCCTATGGTTTAAATGATAAAGAGATTGCGATGATACAGCAGGCTATTCCGAAAAAACATTATTATTATACATCGGTTTTAGGACGGAGAATGATCGATTTGGGATTAGATGAATTGGAATTAATTTTTATGGGTATTAATTCTGCGGAAGATTTAAAGAAAATACGAAGGTTAGAAGAGGATTTTAATAATAATTGGGTAGGTGAATGGCTGGAAAATCATGGTTTATTTGAGGAGAGAAAGGTATGGGAAAAATACTTACGATAAAAGTCTGCAGTGTGATGATTGTGATATTAAATACCCAAATAATTTTTTATGAAAATGCTAATGCTCAATTTGCGGTAATAGATGCTGTGAATGCAGAACTTCAGGGACAAACTAATGTGGAGCTCGGTAAAATTTTCTTCGAAGAGACTGCGATAAATACAAAATTAAATGAGTTGCTTAAGAGTGTTAAGCCTGCAGGAAATATCGCGTATCACGACGCAACTGAAGAACTGAAAATTTTAAATGAACAAGCTCACCAGGGCAAAGCCATTTCTTATTCAATGTTGCAGCTTGATAAAAAATTTAAAGAACGTTTTCCAGGGTATAAGCCATCAGAAGATTTTCAAAGTGAGTATGAAAAATGGACTGAGGCAACAATGGATTCTTTTTATGCGTCTTTGGATGCTGCAAAAACCCAGAAAGAAGAGTTTTCGGTCGAGAAGGATTATTTACGGAAGTGGAAAGACCGTTCTGATAGCGCGGTTGGGCAGACTCAGGCTTTACAGGTTAGCAATCGTATTCAACTGGAATTAGCAACGCAAATCCAAAAATTACGTCAATTAATGATGCTGCAAATTCAATCTCAAAATGCATATATGGCATCACAAATGCAGAAGGACGCGGCGATTGAAGCCAGTACCAAACAGTCAGTTTATTTACTTAAAAATGAACAAAATCACGCGGGATATTAATTATGAATCCGGATGTTGAAATATTTTCAGGTATTGAAGAGATCATCAGTCATTATGGCGGGTTAGCAGACCAGTTAGGTTCTGTTGGTATTGGGATTGGTATAAAAATATTCGGTATTTTGGCTTTATTGAATTTCATCTGGAGCGGGATTTTGTGGATGCTGCATAAAGAAGATATGGCTGGAATCATGGGTGAGTTGATCAAAAAAGTATTTTTTATTTTTTTGTTTTATTGGCTGGTTGCGCAATATGACACATGGTTTATGCCGCTTAAAAATTCATTTAATTTTGTAGCACAGCGGATGGTGCAAACTCAAAGCAGCAGTCAGGTAGTAACGACAGTTTCATCGGGAAATAATGAGCAAGGTTCGCGTTTGGCATTAAAACCCGGACATATTATTGGAAGGGGTATGGAATTGTTCTCTTATATTTTTATGAAAGGGTCGAATGGTCCCTGGTTTAATCAAAGCGCGCTTTCAATGCTATTAATAATATTTGGGTGCTTGGTTTTTTATGTTTTTGTCAGGGTGGGAATTGAAATGATGCTGATAATTATCGGTGGAAACATTATTTTGGCAGGAGGTACATTTTTATTGGGTTTTGCTGGTCATCCAGTAACTATTAAGTATGCAGAACGTTATTTGAATGCTGCAGTAAATATTGGTATCAGGTTTTTATTTTTAGTGATCATTATTAATGCGGGCGATTTTATAACCAGCAGTTGGGTGACCAGATTAGGCAATAGTACTTATCAGACGTTATTTCGTGACGGGGTATTTATAAGCGCAGGGTCATTGATCTTTTATTATATGTCGATACATGTGCCGAAAATGGCAGTTGAGTTGTTGGGTAATGGATTGGTTTTTACAGGGAAAGGCCCTGAACCACGTTGGGTTCAGGGTGTGCCCCATGAACCGGGTCTGGTTCAGGGTGAATTGAGAACAAATTCAGCGCTTAATAACAACTCTGTTATTGAGGCAAGACATACTCATAATACGGTAGAAGCTGTTTCTTCAGCAGCATCAGGGCAGGTTAAATCTGTTAATACACTATTTGGGGTTGAACAATAACAAGGAAAGTTTATGTATAAACAAGTTAAACAGGAATGGTTGGAGCAATTTGCTGAGCCGGTGATTGCTAAACGTAATTGGCAAATTGTGTCGGGATCGTTAATTTTAGTGGTCTTGTTGTTAGGCGTTAATAATTATATTTTAATTAATAAGGCGCAAGTAATACCGTATATCGTCGAAGTAGATCATTTAGGTCGGGCGCAATTTGTGGATAAATTACAATCTTCAAATATTGTGGATGAAACTGTGATTCGGGCATTTTTATATCGGTACATTGATCTCGCTCGTTCTGTGATAACTGATGATCTGGTTATGAAAAAAAATTTTTCAGAGGTATATAGTGTTTCAGGAATAAATGTGCAGAATAATTTTTTGAATGGTTATTATAGCGCGCATGACCCATTTAAGATCGCGCAGGAGCGAACTTTACAAATTATACCGTCGTCATTTCTAAAGCAGTCAGATCGTTCATTTTTAATGGAATGGAAAGAAGTTGCACGGGATCTTTCGGGGAAGATTGTGAAAGAAGAACAATGGCAAGCCTGGTTTGAAGTAGCGGTCATTCCGCCTAAAGATGCAAGTATATTAGAAAAATATCCGCTGAATCCATTCGGAATATATGTAAATAGGTTATCCTGGTCGCAGATTGACGCAACATCTAAGGAGAAAATATGAAGAGAATAATATTGGGATTGAGTTTTTTATTAATATGTGAAGTGGTTTACGCTGAAACAACAGTTAATCATGGTTTTATGGTAGATCAATTTATGGCTAACTCAACACAGGCTAAAGTTGTTCCGGTTGCGTTTTTGAACGATGATGTGAAATTTGAAGATGTGATCGTTGAAACCAAACCTATAAAAATGAAGTTGGATAATGGCGCGTATATTCGTGCTCCTGAAAATGAGATCGAAAAAGACGCGCAAGTCGACACTATAGTTACTCCAGATAATGTAGTTAAATTTCCTTATGGAATGGCTCAGCCGAAATTGATATGCGGAAAATTAAGGGCATGTGTGATCGAATTGGCAGAAGGAGAAGAAATATTAGATGCCTCACCTGGAGATACTGAACGGTGGTCATATAAAATTTCATATCAAGTATCTAATGAGGGATCGCGTCCGATCATTACAGTAAAGCCGTTTTTTGGGAATAATATGGAAACCAATTTAGTGATCGTTACGAACAAACGGATCTATGACATACAACTCAAATCAATTGACGAGGGAGAATACACTCCCAGAATAAGTTTTTATTACCCGCAGCCTAATGTTGGAGTAGTAAAGGCTGAAAGTGATGCTAAAGATGATATTCATTCAAGCAGTTTAAAAGTTGAACAAATGAATTTTGATTACAAAGTTCAAGGTGACAAGCGGTTGCCGTGGTTTCCGGCAATGGTATTTGATGATGGGCGAAAAGTGTATATCAAAATGAGTGATAAAGTTAAAAATATGGAATTACCAGTATTTGTGGCTGTGACTGCTAAAGGAGCGAAAGATATGGTTAATTATCGATATCGTGAACCATTTTTTATTGTAGATAAACTTTTTAACGACGGTGAATTAATTTTAAACGCGGATAAACAAAAAATTGTAAAAATTTTTAGGAAAACATATGAAAGATAAATCAAAAATATTATTTAGTTTGTCCGATATAAAAGTTGATGCTTATGGAAAAATGCCTTTGGTGATTTTTTTTGCAGTGTTTGCTGGATTAATGCTGTATTTGATATTCAAGGGAGATTCACAGCGTAATAAAGCTGAGGCTCAGAAAACTTCTTCTGCACAGCCGGTAGCAAATGTAGCAGTTTCCAATTTAAATCAGGAGGCGTGGTTTAAAAGTGCGGAGATAAATAAGAATAAGTTGGCGGAAAATTTACATAAAAATCGAAAATCAACAGAAGTTGCTGCTCGGATTTTATCTGAAGAAGAGATAAAGATGCACAAAGCGTTAAAGGCGGAAGAATATGCTAATAAGGCTAAAGTAAAAAAATTAAAAACCCAGGAGATTGTAGATTTTGAAACTGCAGCAGTATTGGCGGCTCGGTCAGGTATGAATATTGAAATTAAAAAGCCTCAGGATTTTGTGCCAAATATTAATCGAGGGGCAGGTGAACAAAAAATAATTGAAACCAGGGACGTGTCCGGCTTATCTGTTGACGGAAATAAACAAAATAATAATTGCAGTTTTTTAAAAGGTTTGGGTGTTAAAGGCGATTATTTACCGTATCTTAAACAAAAACCGTTGTCAGAATATGAGATCAAGGCGGGATCTATTATTCCGATCGCGATGTTGACTGGAATAAATTCTGATCTTCCGGGGGATATTGTTGCGTTAGTCACTGAAAATGTTTATGACACTGTAACTGGAAATTATTTGTTGATACCTCAAGGCTGTAGATTAATTGGTACTTATAATAATGAGTTAGCTTATGGTCAGAATAGAGTATTGGTGGTGTGGATAAGATTACAATTCCCGGATGGTTCGACGATAAATTTAGACCGGATGCAGGGAGTTGACGTCAGCGGTTATGCAGGTTTAAAAGATAAGGTTAATAATCATTATTTGAAAATATATGGAAATGCTTTGTTAATGAGTTTAGTAGGCTCGGCGTATGAATTTTTAGATCCTACTAAAGATACTAATGAAGAGGTATCATCAGTAAATACAGCTCAAGACGTAGTTGCAAAAAATGTTGGTCAGCGGTTAGGTGATACTTTCAGTCAGCAAACCCAAAAAAATATTAATATTCCCCCGACTATTGCGATCCGTCCGGGAATGAAAACTAAAGTTATGGTCATGAAAGATATGGTATTGGAACCATACCCCAATTCGTAATGAGGAAAATACAATGATTCAGCATCAGCGGATATATGAAAAGATCCGGTATGAATTAGGTGAAGAGATTTTCGGGGCGATTAGTGATCCACAAGTTATTGAGATTATGCTGAATGAAGATTCGCAGGTATGGGTAGATACATATAATGGGATGAAACAATATTGTAATTTGTCTCCGGAAAAAGCTCGTAATTTTATAAATACCATTGCAAGTGTTAATGACATTGAAATAAATAAAGATAGTCCTAATTTATCTTCAGAAATACGGTTTCAGTTGGAAAATAGTTCACAGTTGTGCAGATTTCAGGCGTTAATACCTCCGTTAGTTTCCTGCCCAGTATTCTCAATTCGTAAACCCGCAAAACGGGTGATTACGTTAGATGAATATTTGGAACAAAAAGTAATTACTTCTGAACAATATGATCAGCTGGTAAAAGCAGTAAAGAGTCGAAAATCAATTTTAGTTGCTGGTTCAACTGGAAGTGGGAAAACTACTTTATGTAATGCAGTTTTAGATCAGGTAGCCAAAATTTTTCCGGAAGACAGGATAGCGGTTATTGAGGATACGTTGGAATTACAGTGTAATGTTAAAAATAAAATTACGCTTAAAACTTCAGATAATCGCAATATGGATGATCTTTTGCGTTATTGTATGCGGTTGCGTCCGGATCGGATTATTGTCGGAGAAGTAAGAGGGAAAGAAGCGCATACTTTGATTAAAGCTTTGAATACTGGGCATCCAGGAGGTTTATCTACTATTCATGCGAATAATGCCATCCGGGCTTTAATGCGGTTGGAGCAGTTGATATTGGAAGCTAATGTGTCGCCTGTACCTGAAACGATTGCTGAGGCGATTAATGTGGTGGTGAATATTGTTCGTGCGAATAAAAATGCAGCAGGTAGGTTGGTGGATGAGATTTTGGAGGTGAAGGGTTTTGATAAGAAAAGCGGGGAGTATGTTTTGGAAAATGTGAGAGGCGTATGAAGACTAATAATGTTGAAATTGATGTTATTGAAAACATGATCTATGTGATCAGGGGGCAGAAAGTAATGTTGGATTCTGATTTGGCTATGTTGTATGGAGTTGAGACGAAAAGATTGAAAGAGCAGGTTAAAAGAAATATTAAACGGTTTCCTATAGATTTTATGTTTGAATTGAGTTTTGAGGAAGCGGCAAACTTGAGGTCGCAAATTGCGACCTCAAGATTAGGGTTAGTAAACTTGAGGTCACAAAATGTGACCTCAAATTTAGAGCATGGAGGAAGCCGTTATTTTCCATATGTTTTTACTGAACAAGGTGTTGCTATGTTATCCAGCGTCTTAAAGAGTGATCGGGCTATTCAGGTTAATATTTCGATCATGCGGACTTTTACTAAGCTCCGGCAAATGATGTATACGCATAAAGAATTGAGAGAGAAAATTGAATCGATGGAGAAAAAATATGATAAGCAGTTTCATGTTGTATTTGCAGCATTGAAACGTTTGTTTGGCCATCCGGAAAAACCAAAAAATAAAATTGGGTTTCATCAGAAATGATTTTGTATGAAAAAATTATTTTTGTTTAGTGTGATAGTGTTGATTGGATTTTGCTGGTTTCATTACAATGGTTATTATTTTAGCTGCTTATCGAATAGTTTACCGATTGGTATTTATCAACGGTCTAATAAAGTTCCGGGTCTTGGTGATTATGCCGCATTTAGATTGGATCCGGTTATTAATAAATATGCGCAAGCGCGTGGGTATATTAAGTCGGATGTTTGGTTAATGAAAAAAGTTTATGCCGTGCCGGGTGATGTGGTTGAACGCCGAGACCGAAAAATATTTATTAATGGAAAGGTTGTGGAGGGTTTGAGTATTGAACAGGTGGATTCAAAAGGCAGGCGATTGGATTTGTTTTATTCGGAGAGGTTGGTTTTGGGGCAGGGGCAATATTGGATGATGTCTGATTATAATCCGCGCAGTTGGGATAGCCGGTATTTTGGGGTGGTTGAAGTTGATTTTGTAATGCAGAAAATTTTTTAAAATTCGACGTTAGGGTTGAGTGGTTTATGTTATGATATTTTACAGGACAAGGGAGCCGGATATGCGAAAAATATTTTTATTGTTTTTGGTTTTTGGTTTGATGGGATGTTCTTCAACTGCTCGTCTGTACGAGCCGATGCGAATGGGAACTAATTCTGATAATACTGGATTGGTGTTTGATTGTAGCAGGTTTTTAGGTCAGACTGAAGTTATCGGGCATCGTATAATAGTGGATGAACAAGAATTTACGGTTGATGCAATGAGTGTTATTAGGGTTATGGTTAAACCTGGTTGGCATACGGTAAAGATTACTTCAATTGGTGAGGATGTTAAGAAGGATGATGTTGGTGATGATAAGAAAATAGCCTCGCGTTCTCTGTATGATTATGGTCGACCAATAAAGCTTAAAATGATGTTGAAAGAAGGAAACATGAAGCGAATTGAATATAAATCTCCGTTTTGGACGAATATGATTGGTCAGGTAGAAGTTAAAGCCTTTTAAAACCCAGAAATTTTAATTTGTTAATCCGTATTATTTGTAAATATTGGTTTGTCTTCGTTATTCCTACCATTATGGCAGGATTATTGGTTTTGCTTAAAATCTCTTCAGGACCATATTGGCAAAATGTAGATCCTTCCTACGCGTATTTGTTTAATAGTCTAAATTTGGTAAAAGGTTTAGCGTCGCATGAGTTTTTTCATCCGGGTACCACGGTTCAGATTTTAGCTTTATGGATATTTAAAATTATGAATTTGGGGCATACTAACGCTGACATAGTTAATCGAGTTTTATCTGCCCCTGAGTATTATTTAAATTTGATTAATATTTTTATGGTTGTAAGTTTTTGTTTGTTATCTGCAGCATTTGCCGCTTATGTTTTTCGAAAGACTACTGATTGGATTGCCGCAGTATTGACACAAATACCTTTATTAGCTTTTTTGGTTTTAAAATCTTTTGATTCAGGGTTTCCTATTCCTACAGTTGTGGTTAATGTAAGTCCAGATCCAATGTTAATATGCGTTGGTATTATTTATAATTGGTTGTTGTTAAATTTGTATTTTTCTAAAACAGGGAGAGAAGAATTTTGGACTGTGTTCTGGTTGGGAATTATAGGCGGAATGGGACTTGCAACTAGATTAACGTTTTTTCCGCTTTTGATTGTACCGCTTATATTGATATCGTGGAGAAAAAAAAGTGTTTTTATAGTATTATGCGTAGCATCTTTCGTTGCGTTTACTTTACCGGTCCTTAAAGAATATCGTACTCTTTGGTATTGGATTAACGCGTTATCGTTTCATACTGGCGTATATGCTAGTGGTAAAAACGGCTTTATTGATTTTAGTTCTTTTTTTATAAATCTTAAAATTATGTTTATTCGGTATTGGTTTTTTATGTTGTTTGGGTGCTTGGTGTGGGTATGGAGTTCATGGAAGATATTTAAACGTGATAAAGCAAAGGGTATATTTTTTTTATGGAGCATATCTTTTAGTGTTTTATTACAGTTTATGATGGTGGCTAAACATTTTTCCCATCATTATATGTTGATAGGAATAAGTTTATTTTCTTCATTATTATTTTTGTATTATTTGACACAGATGGCTAAGTATAAAATTGGGAAGGTGATTGCAGGGGTATTTATAGTGATTTTTTCCATTTTTTTTATTGTTCAGTCTTTTATTTATTCGAATAAAGCCGCTGTTATGAATAAAGAGATTTTGGAGTTTCGACAAAATATTAATTCAAAATATGATAAATGTGTTTCTTTAGGTTATTATGGTCAGCCTGTTCTTAACCCTGAGTATGCTTTGTTTTTTGGTAATTTTTTTAGTGGTCTTTCTTTGAAAGAAGAATTGAGCAAAATTTATCCTAAGTATTTGTATTTTAATAGAGATTATTATCGGATCTATAATTTTAAGGATGTGGTTTTTGCAGATGATCTTTTGCCGCAAGTGCCTTGCGTTATATTTGTTGGTAATCAGTATGACTTCACGTTAGGTCCATATTCTGTAGAGCTTCTCGAGCAGGGAAAGTATGCGAATGTGTATGGTTTAGTAAGTTCGAATGAAAAATTTGCACAAAGATTTGCTGATATTGCTATTAAAGAGTTACAAAGTGGTAATTTTGTTAAAGCGCTGCAATTGGCTTTACAAAGTAAAAAATTAAAGTTTTTTCCTCAGCATACTATTGATGGTTTAATTAGTGAGATAGTGAAAAATATTAAAAATTAATTTTTGATGCAGAAATGAACTTTATCCGTAAATATTGGTTTGTGCTGGTTATACCAGCTATTGTTTTCTGCTTATCTTTTTAAAAGAACGTAAAGATGAATGGTGGGTAGTTTTATTTTTAGGTTTGATTTGTTGGTTAGGGGTTGCGACAAAGTTAAATTTATTACCGGTTTTGTTGTTGCCGTTGTTTATTCTTGAATGGCGCATGAAATGTTTTAAAATTTCTAATTATTTAAAGCCGCGGAAACTCCTTGCTAAGTGCGGTAAACATAATTAAGATTAGATTTCTAAAAACCATTAATATAAATTTTTATTTTTATGAATTTTATACGTAAATATTGGTTTATTCTTGTCATACCAACTATTGTATCTTGTATGTCTTTTATATTGAAGGCAGCAGCGTGTCCGTATTGGTTGAATATGGATCCGTCTTACCCATATCTTTTTAATAGTCTTAATTTGGTTAATGGTCTTTCCCCCGCGCATGTTGATCATCCTGGCACGCCGCTTCAAGTTATTGGATTCTTGGTTATTTGGTCTATGAATTTAGGTAGTAATGCTAATGATGTTATTCATAAAGTTATCAGCGATCCGGAATTATATTTAAGAAGTATAAGCACGGTATTGATATTTGGATTTTCTTTTATGTCTGCATGGTTTGCTTTATATGTTTATAAGAAGACCGGAGATAAAATCGCGGCGGTATTAACGCAGCTTCCTATAATTAATTTTTTGGTATTAAAATCTTGGGGGTCAATGGAGGCAATTATACCAGTAGTAGCTAATGTTGATCCTGAGCCGTTACTTATAAGTATAATGCTCCTTTTTAATTTGTTTTTTTTTAAATTATTTTTATCTAAAGATCAGAAAGAAGACTGGGCGTCGGTTTTATTTTTAGGTTTGATTTGTGGGTTAGGTGTTGCGGCAAAATTGACATTCTTGCCAATTTTATTGTTGCCGTTAATGATAATTAAATGGCGGATGAAAGTTTTTTTTATTTTTGTAAGTTTGATATCTTTTATAGTTTGTACTTTACCTATAGTTAGTTTTTATCCGAGGTTTTGGAAATGGGCAGTAGCTTTAACTACTCATACCGGACAATATGGACAAGGCAAAGAAGGGCTTGTTGATATTTCAAAGTATTTTAGTACTTGGTGGAGTGGGATTGTGAAGCCGTACTGGTTTTTGATGATGTTAGTTGTGACGTCGTTAGTCTTAAGCGCTATTAAGATTTTTAAAAAGCAAGATCAGAAAGAAACCCGTTTTCTTTTTGTAATAGCGTGTGGGATTATGTTGCAGTTCGCGTTGGTGGCTAAACAATATAACCCGCATTATTTATTACCTGGTATAAGTTTGTTTAGCGGATTATTTTTATTTTTTTATTTAGACCAGCTTTCTAAGGTAGAACGTGTTAAAAAAATAATATTGATATTTATTGTGGTTTTTGTAGTTCAAGGGATTGGTACAGCGTTTATTTATAGAAATAGTCTGGAAAATCTTAAGATGCGGACAATTGCTTTTTATAGGAATTTAAGAGTTAACTATCCACAGTGTATGTTTATTGGTTTTTATGGTCAACCTGCAGCGGCTCCGGATCATGCGGTGTTATATGGCAATCAATGGAGTCTTCATGGAGAAGAACAGCAGGTGTGTGATCTGTTTCCACACAGTTTATTTTTTGATAAATTTTTGTATCATATAGAGAGTTGTAATCGGCGCATATTGGCGGATGACGTGTTGAAAGTTATGCCTTGTACGATATTTATTGGTTCTGAATTTGATTTTTCGAAAGGACCATTTAAAGTAAAATTATTAGCTGAGGGACCTTTTGCTTTAAGAGCTTATGGTTTAGCTGGTTCCGATGAAAAACAAGCCACTAGTTTGTTCTTGTCTGCGCAAGAAGCATATAATAAAGGTGAATATGAGCAGGCATTTTCTTTGGCGCTCAAAAGCAGAGAACTTAAATTTCAGCCTGAAAAAGCCATTGATATTTTTCTTACTCAAGTTTACAGAATGTTAAAGAAATAATATTAATTTTTAATAAATTCCGCAGTAAGTCGCTGGTCCTTGTTTTATTACCTGTAATAGTCAATACTTTAGATATTAGTATTAAAGGTAATAAAACATGAATAAAAATTATATTTATAATTTTGGTTTTTTATTTCGTAAAGCATTGACTATATTTTTAGTTGTTGCATTTACTTTGACTGCATTTAATTTCCCTACGATTTCTTTTTCTCAAGTTGTTTCAATTATGCCTGTTCCGGGTACTATGGTTGGGTTGAGTAAACCTTTTACCCCAGCAGTTTTAAAGGGTATAAAGGTTTTTCCGAACGATCCGTTAAAATTTGATTTCATTTTTGATAAAGGCGATGCCTTTATCAAAAATGACCCTGAGCGTAGCGAAGGATCACAACTTAACAGTGAAGCAAATAAGCTTATCAAATATTTTTTGGCTTCGCTTACCACACCTGAAAAAGATTTGTGGGTTAATTTATCGCCGTATGAAAAAAATAGGATTGTGCCTAAATCATTTGGTAATACTGAAATGGGCAGAGATCTATTAGCGCAGGATTATATATTAAAACAGATAACTGCTACTTTGATGTATCCAGACGGTGAACAGGGTAAAAAGTTTTGGGATAAAATTTACGCGGAAGTTTATAAACAATTTGGGAATATAGATATTCCTGTAGATACCTTTAATAAGGTTTGGATTGTGCCGGCTAAGGCGGTAGTTTATGAGAATTTAAAAGCTGGGGCTGCCTATATTGTTGAAACTAAGTTGAAAGTGCTTTTGGAAACTGATTACATAGCGCTTAAAAATAGCGCTGGAAAAATTAAACTTGCCGAACAAGCTATCCGCGAAGTGATCATTCCTGTTATTGAAAAAGAAGTTAATGAGGGAGAGAATTTTGCGCCCTTGCGTCAGATTTATAATTCTCTAATTTTGGCGAGTTGGTATAAGAAAAAAATAAAAGAGAGCCTGGTAAATGCAGTTTATTCTGATCGCAATAAGATTAAAGGTATAAACATTAATGATCCGTTAGAAGCGGAAAAAATATGGGATAAATATGTTGAGTCGTTTAAAAAAGGTGCATATGATTTTATTAAAGAAGAATATGATCCTACCGCTCAAAAAGTTATACCAAAGAAATATTTTTCAGGCGGGGTAGGATTTGTCGATAAAATTGATCAAGCGATGTTATTTACAAATAATGATCCGGGTGTTTCTGATAATAAAAAATTTATGCTAATTGAAGGAGGTTTACGCGAGTCTTTAAGTCCTGATCCTGCAATGATTGTTGATAAGCCATTAGTGATTGATCTGGATAGTCCGCAAGGTACAGGTTTGAATTTTATTATAAGTAACGCTTTAATTGATAAAAGAAAAGTCATTCTTAAAAATGGAGAGGTTGTTTATAAGGATTTGGAAGTTTTAGGTTCTTACGACAATGGAGTTTATAAGGCGACTAAAATAATTGAGAATAGTCAATATGGTCAAACAGTAGTTTTAAAATTTTTAAAACGTTCTAATCATTTTGATTTTGATGAGATAGCTAAATTTTTTAATGATTCAATATTTGATGAGACAGTCGAGTCTTTGTTTGCCAATATGAATATGTTTGCGACGCATTTATTTTATACGAATAGAATTTTGGAAATGGAATATGCTCCGGGTCGTAAGTTTGATGAAATCACTGATTTTAGAGCACGTATAAAAATATTGGTAAAATTAATTAAAAAATTAGCTTATGTTCATAGAACATATAAGGCTTTTCATGGAGATATTTCATTTAATAATCTTATTGTTACTCCGGAAGGTGATCCCAAGATAATTGATTGGGATTTACTTCATATGGCACAAACCACATTGCCAGTTGAGCAAGTTAAGTATGGGTTGAAATATAAGGATATAGATATGATAGGGTGTTTTTTATTAAAAAGTTATGCTCCTAACGCAACGTTGGTTAGTGTTAATACTAAGTTAACTGGGGAGGGAATTTTTGGTGATATAGACATGAAAGATCATCCAATTACTGAAATAACCGGGATTGAAGAAGTGCCAGTAGGTATAAGAAATAGCGTGCTTAAAGCTTTGCTCGCAATTCCTGGAGAATATTATGAGTCTTTAGATCAATTGTGGGCAGATCTTGAGCCTGAATTGCGGGCGCAAGGGATAGATGTTGATGTAGATAAGGCAATGATAAATGGACCGGCAATATCAATAGTTGATGATGAATTTTATGATTCTATGGTGCTTGATGCCTTTGCGTCAAGGGCGATTCAAATTCCTCGAAATGGTTTAAAAGAGATTTTAGATCGGGATGGTTTAATAGTGCCGCTAGATTTGCTTAAACAGACGGGCGCGCCATTAGTAATATGGTTGGTAAATAATAAAAATCGTTTTGAGATTAAGTATAGACCTGGCGGGGGAGGGATTATAGTTACTGCTATTGATGGGAGATCGAAAAGTTTGGAGTTGCTTATGCCTGAAGAAGGGAAAGCTAGTGAAATTTATATTGGTCGGGATCCTGGTCATCAGAATAGTATTAAAGTATTTGAGTTTAATCCTTATATTTCTAGTGAACATATTGAGCTTGTGCTTAAAAGTTCAGGAGGGCAAGGTGAATTAATTATAAAGAATATTTCAAAGCGGGGACAATCTTTTATTACATCAGAGTCAGTTGAATTAATGCGTGAAACATATGCTGCTTTAGCTGAAAATAGCACCGGGGACGGAGAAAGTCATTCAACATTGTTTGTAAAAAACATAGGTACTTTAAAAGTTGTGAAAAAAATGGGTATTCATCCGGTTTGGGAATTTATTGATGAGCAAACACAAAAAAAATATTATTTGAAAATAGCTAATAGCGGCGCGTCCACAGCTGAGTGGATGCATTATTTATTAGCAGAGAGAATGGGATGTAATGTGCCGCGTTTTAGGAAAATTTTAGCGGGTCAATATGAGAATATAAATATGATTAAAGAGCAGTATCTTATTGATCTTAAAGATTCATGGGGAATCCTTACGGATAATATTGATGATATTGAATTTAATGATTTAAAACAAAAAAATGGTTCGGGCTTGGAAGAATTTTTGCTTTTTATGCAGTTTACTTTGTATGCGGATTTTAAGGCAGGAGATCGGAATTTATTTGTCAGGACAATTAATGGGCAATCTAGGTATTTAATGCATGATCTTTTTGGAAATGTCGCACTTTGGTTAATGCGAAAAGATGCCGCGTTTGATGAGAGATCGGCAACGTTATATCCTAGTTTCTTTTATTCTTGGTGGAGTCATTATTTAGATGAGCTTTCTCCTGAACGAATGACACAAGCGATTAATGAATTATTATATATTTCAGCATTTGATATACGACAAATGGCATTGGATAGCGGATATACTGAAGATCAGATCGATGTGGAAAAATTCCAGAAAAGAAGAAGCTTAGTTATACATAATTTGCTTGAATATTTTAAATCTCAAAAAAATGATCCTAAAGCGTTAGCAATAGCAGAGGCGATCAAAGGGTTTGATTTTGCGATGGTAAATAACGGAGGTATTGATCTTACGCCAGTTAATGAAAATTTAAAAGTGGATGCAGCGGTAGGTTCAATAAAATTTAACATTGATCCGGTCATGTTAGAAAAATTAAAAAATTCTTCAGGTTTTGAGCCGGTGATTTTTAATATCTTGCCTATGAAAGACCTGCGGGGATTTTTGGGTCTATAATTTTTATCGTTAGTTATGATCTGCAATTTTTTCCAATTGTATTGTAACAAACATACCGAGCATTGGATTAAGCGGGGACAGAATTTTTTCGATTAGCGTGAAAAAGCCGAACAGGTAAGAAGGCGCTAATGGCGGCTTAGATAATCCGCCGCTTAGTAAATATCTAAAAGGTGTATGCGGACGAAGTTTTATGATTTTTAGTTGAGGGAATTTTTGGCTGAATTGTTTTTGATCACGATAAAAAATTATCCACGGTAATGCCCCGTTAGCTGATGATAGCGGACCTTTAGTTTCAAAATGCCAATCTCCTTCAGGGTCGAATAATTCATGATGAAAATTTTTATAAATAAATTTACTAAACCAAGTGTTGGCTGGTTCAATCATTATAAGTTTTCCGCCTATTTTAAGACAACGGGAAGCTTCAGTTAAAAAAGCTTCGGTGTTATGAATATGGTGGAGTACATTTATCATGAATATATCGTCTACAGAATAAGATTCAAAAGGCATTTTAAGGGCGGAAAATTGTTTATCAACATTAGGTAGTGATATTATATCTGAGGTAATTATGTTAGGGATCATATCTTTTATGAATCCGCCACCGCTGCCTAATTCTACTAAACAAGCGGTTGGAGGTAGGTTTTTTATGGTGGAGTTGAATTGTTGATAAAATTCAGTATATAATTTTTTGAGGAATTTATTGTTTTGGATTATTTCACGGTGTAATAAAGTTCGCTCAGCAGAATCTAATGAATAGTTCTTGAGGTTTGTATATATTTGTTTTTTAAGTTTCGATTTCATTAGTTATAGTGGTTTTATATGCTGGGTTTAATTTTAGCAATCAATAGCTGGATTTTACAATGATATTTTAGATATAATACTTTATGCATTCACGAAGATCATTTAATATTAAGTCTATATTTTTTACAGCTTTTGGTATTGGAGTTATATCCACGCTGACTCAGATAATTATATTGAGGGAATGTAATAAGGTTTTTGCTGGTAATGAGATTGGATACGCATTGGTTCTTGGGTTTTGGCTTTTTTGGGTAAGTTTGGGTGCTGGCGCTGGAAGATGGCTAGTTTTACGTGATGAGGATGTTTCGGTTTATCTAAGGTATAGTTTTTTGTTGCTTTCAATTGTTTTGCCTGCAGTAGTTTTTTTAGGTCGTCATGCCAGATCTTTCTTTAGGTTATATCCCGGAGAATTGATAGGTGTTTTGCAGATGGTAGAAATTGCTTTTGCAATAACTGCAGTTTTAGGTTTTATTGCAGGGTGGTTATTTTCTTTATGTTGTTTAGCTGGTAAGATTGCAAAAAATGAAACTGAGCATGCCCGTAGTATTTATAATTTAGAGTCTATTGGTTCTACTGTAGCCGGAGTTATATTTTCATTTGGTTTGGTATATTTTTTTGCTAATTTACAGTTGATAGTTATTTTAGCTTTATTAGCATGGGGTATGGGTTGTTTATGGGGAGAAAATAAAGTTATTTTTTTATGGGGCATGTGTTTATTTGTTGGTTTGTTAGTTTATTTATGTTTTGAGCGAATGGATGAGCAAACGCAATGGTTGCCTATGACTTTGATTGAGACGAAAAGTTCTCCTTATGGCGAATTAAATTTAGTTGGATCTAGGGGAGAATATAGTTTATTTGAGAATGGTTTGCTTGGTTTTACCACCGGCGATGTTTTGTCTGCGGAAGAAACAGTTCATTACGCAATGTTGTGGCATACTGAACCTAAAAAGGTTTTGGTGTTGGGTTCAGGACTTGGAGGAGTATTAAATGAAGTATTAAAATATGGTGATATTAGTGTCGATTATGTTGAATTGGATCCACAAAGTATAATTTTGAGTCAAAAACATTTGCCGAAAAAATATACAGAGGTATTGAAAGATTCACGGGTAAATGTTATTTATGCGGATGGACGAAATTTTTTAAAGCGTAGTAAGAATAAATATGATGTGGTTATATTGGCTGCAAGTGATCCCAAAACTTTATTATTGAATCGGTATTATACTAAAGAATTTTTTAGAGAGGTTGGACAGGCGTTAGCTGATAACGGGGTGTTTAGTTTTTCAGTATCATCTTCAGAAAATTATGTTAATAGCGAGAACAAGTATCTGCTTAAGTCGATTTATGGAGCATTGAGGGTATATTTTAAAACGGTTCATTCTTTACCTGGTGAGCGGCATATTTTTTTGGTTGCTAAAGGAAAAGATATTGGGCAATGGAGTTCCGAATTTTTTGAAGAACAAATAAGAACCAAAGGTATTAATACGCAATTTATAACAGCAGGCTATTTACCTGACCGCTTTGATAAGGCTAGGATTGCGGCAGTAGAAAAAATTTTATTTGAGCCGGGGCAGATAAATTCGGATGAGCGTCCAATTGCATTTCTTTTTGACATGGGAATTTGGGCAAGCCGTTTTAATAATAAATTTGGAGTATGGATAACCTCATTGCAAAAAATATATTTTGGGCAAGTGGCAGGCGTTTTATTATTTTTGTTTATTATTTTAGGCATATTGGCAAAGTTCAATAAAAATTTGATATATGATTCTACTGTTTTCTGGGCTGGATTTCTGAGCATGGTTTATCAGGTACTGATAATTTTAGCTTTTCAAAGTATATTTGGATATGTGTATCAAATGATAGGTTTGATAATTGCGTTTTTTATGTTGGGATTAGTGATCGGGAGTGGGACTTTTAAAAATAACCGGGTATTTAGTGTTGAAAATTCTCGGCGAAATTTTATTGTTATACAGATGTTGTGGTTGATTTGTTCTGGTTTTTTACCGTTTATTTTTTGGGGATTTCGTGGTACTGTGGTGATGCCTTTGGTAGCAAATATTTTATTCGCGGGCTTAATGTTTTTGGCATTTATAATTGGCGTTCTGGTCGGGCTGCAGTATGTTTTGACATTGGTTATGCGGCAATCACAAGTTAATGTTGCAGGTAATTTGTATGCAGTAGATGTAATTGGAGCGGCTTTGGGCGCCTTAACCGCCGGAATTTTTTTGGTACCGGTTTTAGGTATTACCCAGACGTCCTGGTTATGCGGATTTTTAAATATTTTAGTTATTTTACTTTTATTAAGGAGTTAATATGCCAGCTAAAGTGAAGCGAAATAAATTTTTTCGGTTTAATCAATATCAGTTTTCGATAATCATGATTACTTTTGTGCCGATGTTGATAATTGCTTTGACGGTTACATTTTTAGTAAGGAATATGCATATGCAGGCGATTGTGAATTTAATTTATGGATCATCAATAGACATGGTGCATTTTATTGAACAAGCAGCTTTTGTATTATTAGTTACAGTATGGTCGATGTTCGTTTTAACAGTATTTATAGCTTTTACAGTTTCGAGCAGGCTGGTCGGAGGGTTTGAACGTATTATTCGGGAATTGGATAGTGTAATAGAACATAAATATCCAGATCAGATTATTGCGCGAAAAAAAGATAAATTGGCGTATGAATTGGTTACTCGTATAAATAAAATAATTGCACAGCATCCTAAGAAAAAAAATTAGTTATCCTGCAAGGGAATCATTTTGAGTGTAATAGCGTGCGGACATAAGGCTGGTTTTATTCTTACCAAAGTTTAGTCCTTTGGATATTTTATCTAATGGTATAAGAATCGCGGCTAAGGTCAATCCTAGTAATTTCAAAAATTCTCGTCTTGTCATATTTTTCATTCCCATATTCCAGGAATTTTATTTGCACAAAATTTACATGTGCCATTGTCCAAATTATATTCTAATATCTCGTAACCTTCTCGTTTAATGGCGATTTTTTTGCATTGTGGACAATAAGTATTATTACCGGGGTGTCCGGGCACATTACCAATATAAACAAAATTTAAGCCTTTGTTTTTTGCTATTTCCCACGCGCGAGTGAGCGTTGCTACAGGGGTAGGGGGTAGATTTTCTAGTTTATGTATTGGCCAGAATTTTGAGAAATGCAGCGGAGTATTTGGTCCCACATTATCAAGTATCCAGGAACAAAGTTTCTCTATGTCAGCGTCTGAATCATTCCAAGTTGGTACTACTAGGTTTACCAATTCTAGCCAGGTGTTATTTTTATGGATAGTTTTTATAGCGTCTAATACTGGTTGTAAAGTAGCTTCAGACATTTTTTGATAGAATTCTTCAGTTATACCTTTGAAATCAATTTTGATTGCGTCTGTGTATGGCAAGAGATCGATCAAGGCTTGTTGCTCTATCCACCCGGCAGTAATTAGTACATTTCGGACATTGTGTTGTTTAGCCAGTTTTGAAATATCATAAGTGTATTCATAAAAAATGATTGGGTCTGAATAAGTGTAAGCTATACTTTTGCATTCTGTACGCAAGGCTTCATCCACCACTTTTTGCGGCGGCATATCTATGCTTTCCACATCTTCGGGAAGACGTTGGGAGATTTCCCAGTTTTGGCAGTATTTACAGTGTAAGTTGCATCCTGCGGTTGCTATTGAAAAAGCTTTGCTACCTGGTAAAAAATGGAATAAAGGTTTTTTTTCAATAGGGTCAACATGTACTGCACAGGGTTTCCCATATACAAGAGTTTTAAGTTCTCCGTCTAAGTTTATGCGCACGCCGCAATTTCCCCGTTTTCCAGGAGCGATTTGACAATGTCTGGGGCAAAGATCGCACTTAATCATAATTTTTCCCAATATTTTGCTGAAACTGGTCTAATTCCTTTTGCTTCTAATTCTTTTTTTATTTTATCACTTTCATTTTTTTCTGTCATTAAGACATTGGTACCTGGAGAGTGTGCAGAGATAGTAGATTTTTTTAAATTTGTGATATTGAAGGCTATAGTCAGAATTATAAATACTATAGTTATTATATAGAGGGTCAGGAATATTTTTTTAGAATCATTTTTTTCTTCAATGGTTGATTTTGGCGCTGGAACAGTAAAAAGGTTTAGTTTGTATATTAATTTTTGTAAAGCTCCCCATGGGCAAAAAAATTTGCACCAGAAACGGTAAATAAAAAATGAGGTTGCGATAAGAATGATTAATAGTATTAAACCGTATACAGATGGGTTTCCACTGAATAATAAGACGTAGGGTTCAAATATGATAGCGTCTGTGTTTCGATAAATTATAAAAAGTAATAAGGCTATGCCTAAAACAAAATATTTAGTTATGCGCAATTTATTGTTCATTGGTATAGAAGAAAAATGTAATTTTTGTCTGATGGTATTGGCAATATCTTGTACTGCTAAAAATGGACAGATACTAGCGCAGTAAACATTTTTGAATAATATTAGGGTAAGCAAATTCAGTGTCATCAAAATATACCAGATCGGATTAAGGTTATAATCTGGTGTTTGTCCGAGGGAGATATTTCCCAATGTGATTATTGAAAGCATGGAGCTTTTTATTATGCCTAAATATATTAGGGAGGTTAATAGTGTGATCCAGCGTAAAATTTGGTTTGCGTTTAGCATTGCGAGTATGGCGAGCATGAATAGTAAAAAGGGTATAATTTGGTCAAAATAATTAGTGACAGGCACTATTTTTTTAGTATTTTTTTTAGAAAAATAGTGCCTGTCACTAATTATTTGCCGGATTTTTTCTATACCTTGTTCAATTGAAGAGGTAAACGCTTTGCTGCTGATCGTTGCTCTGGTCATAGCATCAATATTTTGCCCGATTTTAAAATGTTCTCCTGATTTACCTATAAATTGGTAAAGAAATTTTTCTATTCTCTCATTTATGTATGCAGCGGTTTCGTGATGTTCGATTAATTGCGCTTCAGTGATTTTAAGATCAGAATCCAAAGTTACTAAGATGCGGAATTTGCCTCCGTAACCCAGAATTTTGGGATTAATTTCATCGGTATAAAATTTAAATCCTGACGGGTGATTTTGAGAATCAAATAATTTTGTAAATATAGTATTACTTTGAGTTTTGGGTTGTTGAAGATGAAAATAGAAAATAGTTAATCCGGTCAATAGACCTATTATCAGTACTTTTAAGAGGAGCAGTTTTTTATAGTACATGAAATTTTAGTTGTTGTAATAACATTTGAATTACAGTTGTATTTTGTGCTTTAGCACTTAGTGCTCTGGCAATAAGTTGATTTGCTTTTTCCTGTTCATTGTTCGCTTTGTATATTAAAGCTAAGAAATATAATGCGTCCGGATCATCTCTGGTTTTATTTATGAAAGTTTCCAGATACATTTTTGCTTTTTGCGGATTATTTAAGTTATATTCAGCAACACCTGCGTAATATAAAAATACTTCTGGATTGTATATAAGCTCATCTTTGAGACATTTCAGTGAAAAATCTAATAGTTTTGTATAGTCTTGTAACATTAAATAATTTTGTGCCACGAGTAAATGCGCGTCGGAATTTCGGGATATAATTATTTTTTGAATATCAGATTTGTAATATAGCCCACAACTACCGAGAATTTGTTGATAAGCAAAAGAATCGTCAATGAATGCAACAGAAAGATCAAAAGAATATTCGAAATTACGTAATAATATTTCATTAGATTTTTGAAATTTGCCTTGCTTGGAATAAGCTAAACCTAAATTATAAGCAAAGGTTTTAAACGTCGGATTCTCTTTAAAGGCAAGTTCATAGTTTTTGACGCTGTTATTAATTTGGCTTTTATATGCGTATAAGAAAGCCAGTGTTGAATTTGCGACTGATTTTTCTCTTGAGGCGCGTTGTAATAATTTGTAGTAGTAAATATATGAATTTATCCTACCTATAGGCTGCGGTTTGTTGGAAATTTCTAATTCAACAATATTTTTAAATACGGGGAGACAGTAGTTCATGTGTAAACCATTAATATAATTTCTAAAATTTTTTATATCAATAAATGGTAGAGCAAAAATAAATACGCAAAGATAAAGGAATAGCATTCTGGTAAATAACCAGAGCTTAAGTTCTTTACGGTTTTGGGGTAGTTTATTATCTATCATTTTCTTTTTTAGTTAAAAGTCCCAACGTTGATAAGAGCAATATAAATAACAAAAAATAATTTCCGATCAACAAAATAAAATATATATTTTGTTCAATCGGATTGTGGTATTTAAATTGTGTAATGTGTTCTCCCTGCGGTATCCAGACACCTTTAAATGCTAAATTTGCGGTAAAAATTAAAGTTTTTTTATGGTCGATGTAAGCAAGCCAGTTCGCATGGTTAGCATCATTGAAAACTAAAAATTTATTTTTGGGAAAGTTGGTTTTTATTTGTATATCCATAGGATCCCATTTTGTTATTTTAAATTCTGGATATGCTTGGGTTATAAATTGAGCTGATTTTTGTGTATTTAAAGAATCCAGATTGGTTTGAGTGTTAGTTTCAAATATTAAGGCGGTGTTTATTGGGGAATCAATGTTGTTTTTAAATTGTGCATATGCTGCTGGACCTGGAATAGCAGTTTGGACATTGTCATATACGATGAAGTTGTATTTAGAATATTTATATAGGCTTTTTTCTGTAATGTTTTTAACTAGGTCGAATTGATTTTGGGGTGCATAATAATTTTCAAATATGTAGGAATTATTTACGAAGGGGTTTTTTGTAAAATTTAATAGTATAGGTTTATATTCGAATTGTTTAGCGTTGGTTGAAAGGTAATGAAAAACTTCAATAGGTTGGATGATTATAATTATAAGCAGCAGATAACTAAAATTTTTTTTCTTTAAAAAATACAGACATAGTATTCCAAAAATAAAAATGACAGTTAATGGAGGGGATAGTAGATCATTATGATTTGATAATAATAAAATAAAAAGCAAAGTAGCAATAGCGCTTAAATAAATTAATAAAAAAAAGCGATCTTTTTTGGTGTTAATTGGAACATCGAGTAGATTTTTAAATTGTGCGAGTGCTAGTAGTATGAATATTGGCGCGATCGCGAACCATAGAAAAAAGTGGAGCATGCGAATATAGTGAAGCAGGTAGATATGCGTATATAAATATTTAAATATTACCGGCATTAAATTTGGTGAAGAAATTATAGTTAAGATTAATCCCCAGGAAAGTAGTAAAGAATTTAGTCTGGTTATGGGTGTTATTAGTCCTAATAATAGCAATATGAATAGAGTTATCGGCCAGAATGAAATTTGTAATTGAATATCTTTATAATTGCCGAATTGTTCGTCAAAATATATATTTCCAACCGAATCGAATTGTTTTGTGTTTTTAATTGGTATGGTAAGCGCGCTTACAGAATTCGAATCTTGGCGGTTAGGCAGCACAAAATTCTTTTGATCCCCGGATTTCTTTAACAATAATACTGGTACAGAAGAACAGATAATAAATATAAGGCAAACTAAAGATGTTACTAGATTTTTTTGGGAGAATTGGAAAAAATTTTTAAATATCGACGGCAGCGTAGCACTGTAAAAGGCGCAATATAATATCAAGAAAATTATAAATATAAATAAAAAATATATCGGAATATAAGTGTTCAATAAGATTGATATACATAATGTCATACCTAACAGCCATAGCTTTTTAGGAGCAAGAGTGAATTTTAGTAGAAAATAAAAAAACCAGACTAAAGGAACAAATATAAGGTGAGTATACGTTGTAAAAAGATTTATTGAGTGTGTAGAAAAAAGAAGAATTAGACTTCCGCTAAACGCCAATATTCTGCTTTTTAGTAGTTCTTTACAAATAAGATAAAATCCGATGATTGAAAGTAAATGATATATGGCAATAAAGAGTAAGTATGCTTGGTTAGGTGCAACCCCGATTTTTAAAGCAGCGATTATAATTAGATAGCAAGGGTTAATAGCCCCTATCCGTTGCAGGAAAAAATTATTTTGTACTCCTAATGCCCATTGATTGTTCCAAAGCGGAAAAGTACCATTGGTCATGTGATAGGCATAATATAATGTTTGTTCAAGATACGATTGGGCGTCACCACGGATTGGGATTTTTCCAGTGAAAAAATCGTTCAAGGATAAAAACCATATTATGACTGCTGCAATAAATAATAATATTATTGTATATTTTTTCATTGATTTAATTAAATTATATATCGTAAAATAGTTGTTTTCAGAGGATGGTTATTATTATTTTGTTAGTATACAATAAATTTGTTAAATTTCCTCAGTATTTCAGCACATTTTCATTATAATGAAAACAAATTGTGAGGTAAAATTCATTTTATGAAAAATATTTTTTCTTTTATAAATAATCGGATTTCTTCTGGAGCAAAAGTTGTTTTATTTTTCTCTTTTGTTTTTTTATTTTGGTTGCTTTTAATGACCCCCTTTTTAAAAGGAGGCTTGAGTTTCCCGGAAGAAGCTTGGTCATATAATGAGCGTATAAAAGCTTTTGTTTCTACGATAAGTTCTGGGGTTTATCCTTTATGGACTCGCAGTGATCCGGGTGGAGTTCCTAATGAGTTTTTTCTTCGAAGGATAGGTGATTATAATCCAGTTTATGGTCTTATGGTAATTTTGTTGAAAGCTGGATTACCGATAAATGTGGTGTATCTGAGTTTTTTATGTGGTTATTTTTTTATTGGGGTAATTGGTTTTTATTTATTAGCAAGGTTAATTTGGGAAGATAGAATTTTTGCGATGTTAGCGGCTATGGGTTTATTGTTTTCGTGTTGGGGATTTATATTGTACTACACTTATATTGTTTTGATTCTTACGCCGGGTATTTGGTTTTTTTATTTTTTCTTTTCTTTTTGGCGGGTTCCGAATAAATTATGTTTTTTGGGTAGTGTTTTAACATTAATGATACTTTTGACTACGTATATTCCAGTGTATTTTATTTTGATTCTTGCGGTAGCAGTTTTAGTTGTAAGTATTGTATATTTTAGTGAATTATTAAAAGCTTTGGACCGAGGTAAGACATTTTTTAAGGAACACCCTTTGGTAACATTTATTGGGATTACGGCAATATTATGTGCGATGATCCCTTTAATAAATTTGTTTCAAATGGGTAAGAGGGGCGACATAATTTTACCTAATCGGGGTCAACAGCTGGTCTCTCTCGCTGGCAATGGATTTAAGGTAAGTGAGCATTCTTTAAAAGTTGATTTGGGCATATTCGCACATTGGAATCCGGCTTCTTTAGTTCAAAATAAAGAAGATTTGGACATTTATACATTTTATATGTCTCCTTTGTTTTATTTATTATTTTTCTTAGGATGTTTAACTCGCCTAAATAGACGCATTATCTCTTTGACCTTGATATTATTAATATTTTTTGTGATTGGATCTCCAGAGGCTTTCCCGATACGAGCGTTTCTTAACAAGTATTTTTTTGTTTTTAAATATTTTCGCAATACTAATTATTTAACTTGGTTGATATTTTTACCGGGTTTGATTTTATTGTCAGTAGGCTTATTTAAAGGATTGTTTAAGGAGGCTATGAGTAATTCCGAGGATAAATTTAAGTGGTTTAAAAAAATAACTTTTTTACATATAGTTTTTCTGGTGTATTTAATATTTGTTGGGATAAATATTTTTACGGTTTATTTTTTAGTGATATTAAGTTGGTTATTTTGGTGGCTGTATCTGGTTAGTAAAGTAAAATTTACTAATATATTTGGTATTTGCATATTGTTATTAGCAGTATTAATAAATGCGGCTGAGGTTTATTCGGTGGTCTGGAAATCAGCTGAATTGGTGCAGCAGGCTAAAACTCCGTTAATTAATGAAAAGGATCGTTCTACTTTTTCAAATGTTGAAGAGGATAGCAAAAAGGAGTCGCCGGTAGCGTTATGGATAACCACGCCTTATTTTAATACTTTTTTTATGTTTACGGATCCAGAAGTTAAGAAAAATTATTTGAAAGATCTAGTAATTTTTTATGATAAAGTGCAATTTTTTCCGGATGAGACAGTTATGTTTAAGCCCAATAATATTAAAGATCTTAATAATAGATCAAAAGTATTTGTTAAAAGCTTGAATGGAGAAGATACGGTGCAGATTTTGCCAGGAGAACCCGGAGAAGGATTCCGTTTATTGCCCAGTGATGTTAACCATTTTTTTATAGAAACAAATTTTTATAGTCCTAAATTTTTAGTTTTAAATGATGTTTATTTTCCGGGGTGGACCGTTAGGATTAATGGGGAGCCTGGAATTATAGTTCGCTCTAATTTTGCTTTTAAAGGTATCCTGCTTCCTGAGGGAAAGAATACAGTGATGTTTGAATATTTGCCAAGGGGATTGATAATTACTAAGGTTGTAAATTTTATGTTTTTTTATTTTATATTTATTGCGCTGTTGTTTTTAGGTGTAAAAAATTTTTTTAGGGTGAGGCAAGAATGAAAGAGCGGATCAGATTGTATATTGCAAATATTAAAAAATTGGGTTTGTGGTTATTTAAAAGAGGTATTGTTTTGTATTTTGGTATATTTTTATTTGTGGCGATATTCGCGGATTTAAAACAGGCGAATGAAAAAGCTATTGTTAAGATATTAAATTATATGTTGCCGAATTTTGATTATTTACAGGAATATGATATTAATACGGGAAAATTTAATTCGGGGAAATTTTGGTTATATTGGCGGTATTATTTAACGGTGGAAAGATTTACTGATTCTTCAGATAGTTCTTTAATTTTAGGATATTTAGCTTTTTGTAATAATGATATTTCTACGGCGAGAAAATATTATACACGTGCAGTAAAACAAGATCCGCAGTTTTTTTATACTTATTTTAATTTAGCTGAATTTTTTTATACTCAGGCTAAATATGATTTAGCTTTTGAATATTTTCAAAAAGCGTTGGCTATGGATAAGTTTTATTCGTTTAAAAGATTACTTGGTTCCAAAATTTATATTCAGATATTATCTGGAGAAGGGAAAAGTAGTGCAGAGTTAAAGACTAGGCTGGAAGAACGTTATTTGTTAAGTTATGAGAGAATGATACAATGTTATATTAATAAAAATGATTATAATTCAGCGTTAAAATTAATAAATGAAGGTATTAAGAAGCAGTATAATGATCCATTGTTCTTTTTTTATTATAAGGGTATAGCTTTAATGGGACTTCAGCAGTTTGCCGAGGCTGGAGGTTATTTTAAAGAAATACTCCATCATGAACCAAATCATGCGGCTTCGCTTTTGGCTATTGCTAAAATAGCGCATGTTATGGGGGAGGAAGAATTGGCTAAAGGATTTTTTGCTAAAGCTGCGCTTTCAAAGGATATGAAAATGGACAAGGGAAATATAGAAAAAAACACAATTGAATTGAGGACTTTTTAATGGGCATTAATAAATTGTTTAATTTTAAAAATGTTATTTTTCTAATTGGGGTGATCGGTGTTTTATTGGCGGGATCATGGGGTTATAAAAATTTAAAATTTTTTTTAGATCGGGAAACAGTATTAAAGCAAATAATACATAGGCTAGAGGCTGATTCCCGCATTGCTGAGGTATTGGTCACAAATGTCAAGTATGATGAATTACAGAAAAAGACTTTTACTACGATTAAATTTTTGGAATACGGAACTAATAGTCAGCCTTTAGAACCTAAATATTTTACTTTTTCGGGTAATATAATACAGTTTCAGTCTTTGGTGATCCGATTTAAGGATATACATATTAAGGAAGCGCATAAATTAAAAGACAAAAGTGCTTATGTTTTTTGGAAAGTATTTATGTTAGACGGAAAGAATACACAGGAATTTGAGATCAATCCGGCTTTTCAGATACCTTCAGGTTATAAGATCACCGGTAGATCAGATGGGTATGAAGGAGAGTTATGGACTAAATTCTGGGAGTATGCCCTTGATCCTAAAAAAGCTGATACTATGGGTATAAAAAATGCGCAGATTGAAGCGCCAGGAACAATGTTTATTCCAGGTAATCTTTATGTGGTTAAGATAGAACACAATGGTGGTATACGGATTGATGTTAGCCCGTTACCAGGGATTTTACGAGGAGAAGCTATAAAATAGTCGTTTTAAATTTTTTAGTTTTTATTAATTTAACCTTTCTCTTGTATTTTTTGTTCGGGTTTATAGAATAATACAATGGTATTAAAAGACATACGAAAAAAAATATTGGTGGTAGATGATGATAGGATAGTACTTAAGATCCTTGAATCACGTTTAACTGAAAATGGATATGATGTTACAGTTAGTGAGTATGCCGCAGAAGGTTTGGAAATAGTTTTTAAGAAAAAGCCGGATCTTATTATTCTTGATGTGATGATGCCTATAATAAACGGATATAATTTTTGTAAATTGCTAAAATCCGAATTGAAAGAAATCACTTTACCAATTATATTTTTAACTTCTCGTTCTGAAGAGGAAGATGAACGGATCGGTTATGAGATGGGTGCTGATGCGTATATGTCTAAGCCAGTTGAAATGAATGTATTATTAGATAAAATTAGAAATCTTATAGGGTAAGTTATGAATTTTTTTGAAAATATTGGTATAAATATTAGAAATTGGTTAAAAGTTTTTTCTGATATAAGCAGTTTATTTTTTGCTACGGTTTATTGGTCGGTTTTTGGCGTATTTCACCGCAAACCCGTGAATTTTAAGACGGTATTTGAACAAATGGTATATATGGGTTTGCAGTCTATTTTGATTGTGTTTTTTGTAACGTTTTTTACTGGGGTAGTTATTGCAATGCAATTAGCGCCTCAATTTCAGAAAATGGGGGCGGTATTTTATGTTTCCAGTATGGTCTCAATTGCGATTTGCCGCGAGTTAGGACCAGTGTTAACTGCATTAGTTATTGCCGGACGCATTGGTGCTGCTATTACTGCAGAAGTTGGGTCGATGAAGGTAAATGAACAGATTGAAGCTTTGGAAACTATGGGTATTAACCCGGTCAGGTATTTAGCTGTTCCTAAATTTTTAGCGCTTCTTATAATGCTTCCATGTTTGACAGTTTTGGGTGATGCTTCAGGCATGTTTGGGGGTTATGTTGTTGGAGTTAATAGTTTGCATATCTCTCCTGGTCTTTATGCTCAGACCACATTTAAATTCTTATCGCTTAAGGACATCTATACCGGATTGTCAAAACCATTTGTGTTTGCCGCAATTATTTCTATGGTCGGAATTTATCAAGGACTTAAAACAAAAGGTGGAGCAGTGGGTGTAGGACAGGCAACAACTATAAGTGTAGTTACCAGTTTTATTTTAATAATTATCGCGGATTGTATTTTAACCGGCATATATTTCTTTATAAATTTTTAATTATGATTGAAACCAACAAAAAATTTATTTCAGTACGTAACCTGATCAAGAAATTTGAAGGTAGGATTGTGTTGGATAACATTAATATTGATATTCAACAAGGTGAAACGTTTGTTATTGTCGGCGGGTCAGGAAGCGGTAAAAGTACTTTGTTGCGTACGATGACTGGGGCAATACGTCCTGATCAAGGTGAGGTTTATTATGATGGTAAAGATATTCATTCCATGGAAGAAGATGAAATGGATAAATTTCGTAAACGGTTTGGAATGAGTTTTCAGAATTCGGCTTTATTAGATTTTTTGTCAGTTGAGGAAAATGTTAGTTTGCCGCTGGTCGAGCATACCCGGTTAGATCAAAAACTTATAAGTATAATCGCTAAAATGAAGTTAAAACTTGTTGGGTTGCAAGGATTTGAAAATTATCAGGTAAGTCAGTTGTCCGGCGGTATGAGAAAAAGAGTGGGGTTGGCGCGGGCGATTGCTATGGATCCGGAAATTGTATTTTATGACGAGCCTACTGCTGGATTGGATCCGGTAGTGTGCGCAGTGGTTGATCAATTGATTTTGGATTTGACCAAGAAGTTAAATTTGACGTCTGTGGTGGTAACGCATAATATGGAAAGTGTGTTTCGTATTGCTGATCGTATTGGCATGCTTTATAAAGGTAAAATGTTGCAGGTTGGTACTAAAGAAGAAATACAAAATTCTACTAATCCCGTGATCCAGCAGTTTATTAAGGGCGAGATTAACGGACCTATACATTTGAATGAGGATGTTATCGACCGATAAGGAGATTTGATTATGAAATTTAATAATGAAATAAGAATTGGTTTAATGGTTACAGTGGTATTTGTTATATTGTTCGGATTGACCATAAAGTCCGGTAAATTCAATTTTTCAAATAAAGGTTATAATATTTATGTAAGTTTTAATAATGTGGATGGAGTGAATCTTAATTCCCCGGTTATGGTTAATGGTTATGAAATAGGCATGGTGCAGGATATTAAGATAAAAAATGAAGGAGATAAGACCAGTATTGAATTGTGTTTATGGGTTAAAGATGAGGTTAAGTTAAGGCAGAACACAAAGGCTGTAGTTAAATTATTAGGGTTTATGGGGGAAAAATATGTTGGGCTGGTTGCAGGAAACAAAGGCGAGTTTATTAAGGATGGGGCTAGGATAATTGGTGATGATCCAACTAATTTTGAAGATATGGTTAAAAACGGTACTGAAATTTCTTTACAGGTTAAAGAGATTACCCAGCGGATTAATCAAATTTTAATAAATAACAGCGCAAAGATCGACAGTATTGTGTCAAATGCTAATGATACGGTAAAGAATGTATCTTCTATTTCTGCCAATTTGGATGAACGGTTAAAGCTTAATGAAGAGAGCTTTGATTCGATTATTGGCAGCTTCCGCGGAGTTTCAACTAATTTAGAGGAAATGACTGCAGATCTTAAGAAAAGCCCCTGGAAATTGCTTTATAAAAGCAAATAATCTTCTTTTTTTACTTTTTTGTTGCAAAAATTTTTATTTATATATAATAGTGTGTTGCTTGATTTTTATAAAACTTTTAGTTAGAATATCTCACCTATGCAAAATAATGATTTAATGGATAAGATCGTTTCTCTTTGTAAACGACGGGGTTTTATTTTTCCTTCTTCTGAAATTTATGGTGGTTTGGCAAATTCATGGGACTATGGTCCACTTGGCGCTGAATTAAAACGTAATTTAAAAGATGCCTGGTGGAAAGCTGTAGTACATAATAGAGAAGACGTTGTAGGATTAGATGCTGCAATAATCATGCATCCTAAAACTTGGGATGCTTCAGGTCATACCCAGAATTTTTCCGATATTTTAGTAGATTGCCGTAAATGTAAAGGCCGTTTCAGAGTAGATCATATTAAAGGTAAATGTCCTAAATGCGGTTCGCAGGATTTTACTGAGGGACGCGCGTTTAATTTAATGTTTAAAACTCAGTTAGGGCCAGTAGATGATGGCAGCAGTATTGCTTATCTTCGTCCTGAAACCGCCCAAGGTATTTTTGTAAATTTTCAAAATGTTATCGATGCTACTCACCGTAAATTGCCTTTTGGTATTGCCCAGATCGGGAAATCTTTTCGTAATGAAGTTACTGCCGGGAATTTTACTTTTCGGATGCGTGAATTTGAACAGATGGAAATTGAATATTTTACTGAGCCGGAGAAAGCTGACGCGTGTTTTGAAGGATGGATCAATGACCGGTTTCAATGGTATGTTGATTTGGGTATGAAAAAAGAAAATTTAAGATTGCGGGCGCATGGTTCGGATGAGTTGGCGCATTACGCAAAAGGATGTAAAGATGTTGAGTATTTATTCCCGTTCGGATGGTCTGAAATTGAAGGAATAGCGCATCGCGCGGATTTTGATCTTAAACAGCATTCTCAATTTTCTGGACAGGATTTGCAATATCATGATCAGGTGAATAACAAAAAATATTTTCCGTATGTAATTGAACCTTCTGGCGGTGTAGATCGAGGGATATTGGCATTTTTGGTGGATGCTTATCATGAGGAACAGGTTAAAGAAGATACGCGCGTGGTGTTGAAATTGAGTCGTCAGTTAGCGCCGATTAAAGTGGCGTTTTTGCCGCTTTTAAAGAAAAATGGGCAAATAGTGGAATTAGCAAAGAAGCTGAAAAAAGATTTGCAAAATCATTTTATGTGCGTGTATGATGATTCTGCTGCTATCGGAAAATTGTACCGCAGACAAGATGAGGTCGGAACTTTGTATTGTGTTACTGTTGATGTTCAATCTTTAGAAGACCATCAAGTTACAGTACGAGATCGGGACACTATGCAACAAGAACGGATCAGTGTTGATTCGTTGAAAAATTATTTATTAGGAAAAATTTTAGGTTAAACAGTTATTAAAGAAAGAGGGCTTTATGAAGTACGTCTATTATTTTGGGGGCGGAACAGCCGAAGGTCGGGGAGACATGAAAGAATTACTCGGCGGTAAAGGTGCTAATTTGGCAGATATGTCCAGCATTGGTATCCCTGTTCCTCCAGGATTCACTATTTCAACTGAAGTTTGCGGTTATTATTATTCGCATGGTAATACTAAACCTGCGGAATTAGCTCAGCAGATCGAAGAAAATATTACTAAGCTCGAGAATGAACTTGGTAAAAAATTCGGTGATAAAGAAAATCCACTTTTGGTTTCAGTTCGTTCAGGCGCCGCAGTATCTATGCCGGGTATGATGGATACAGTATTGAATCTGGGTATTAACGACGACGCAGTACAAGGTTTGATTAAACGTACTGGTAATGAACGTATGGCATGGGATTCTTATCGTCGTTTTATTAACATGTTCGGCGATGTTTGTATGGGCGTGCATCATGATCATTTTGAAGAAGCAATGACTAAGATTAAAGCTAAGTATAAGAGGAAGTTGGATACAGAGTTAACTGCAGCTGAATTAAAAGAATTAGTGGCTGCGTATAAACAAGTTTATAAAAAGTCAGTTGGCTCAGATTTCCCTACGGACGCTCGCGTTCAATTAGAACATTCGATCAATGCGGTTATTAATTCATGGAACGCTGACCGCGCTATAGCTTATCGTCAAATTAATAAAGTTCAGGAATTAAAAGGTACTGCAGTTAATGTTCAGGCAATGGTATTTGGTAACATGGGTGATACTTCGGGAACTGGAGTTGCGTTCACTCGTAATCCTTCTAATGGTACAAATGAATTTTATGGCGAATATTTAATTAATGCTCAAGGTGAAGACGTGGTCGCTGGTATCCGTACTCCGCTGCCAATTTCAACTTTGAAAAAAGATATGCCTGTGATTTATGATCAATTAAATGAGATCCGTTTGAAGTTGGAACGTCATTATAAAGATATGCAGGATATTGAGTTTACTATTCAAGAAGGCACATTGTTCATGTTGCAGACTCGTAACGGTAAACGTACCGGGTTAGCTGCAGTACAAGTTGCGGTAGACTTTGTAAAAGAAGGTTTGATCGACGAGAAAACCGCGATCAAACGTATTGATGGCAATCATTTGAACCAATTGCTTTTTCCGATCTTCGATCTAAAAGCAAAAGCTGCAGCAGTTGCGGCAAAGAAAACTTTGGCTAAAGGTCTTCCGGCTGGTCCAGGAGCGGCTTCAGGTCATGTGGTTTTCTCGGCTGAAGATGCAGTAAAATGGGCGAAGAAAGGTAAAAAAGTTATTCTAACCCGTCGTGAAACTTCTCCGGAAGATGTCAGCGGTATGTGGGCGGCAGAAGCCATTCTTACTTCTACCGGCGGTATGACTTCACACGCTGCAGTTGTGGCTCGAGGCTGGGGAAAATGCTGCGTAGTTGGATGCAGTGCATTGGATATTGATTATAAGAAAAAGTTAATGAAGGTTGGAAATAAGACAGTTAAAGAAGGTGATTATGTTTCGATCGAAGGCGTTACCGGAGAGATCATTTCCGGCGAGATCAAGACTGCTGAATCACCAGTTATTTCCGGCGTAGTTCATGGAAATAAGGCTGCTTTAAAACATCCGATCTGTCAAATGTTTATTGAAGTTATGAAATGGTCAGATAAATTCCGTCAAGTAGGGGTTCGTACTAATGCTGATACTCCTAATGACGCGGTGATAGCACGTGCTCTTGGCGCACAAGGTATTGGTTTATGCCGAACAGAACATATGTTTTTTGCCGGCGACCGTATTTGGGCAAAACGTGAAATGATCCTGGCTGAGACACTCGCTGAACGCGAAAAAGCCTTGAAAAAATTGTTACCTTTACAACGTAAAGATTTTGAAGGTATTTTCAAAGCTATGGACGGATTCCCAGTAACTATCCGTTTATTGGATCCGCCATTACATGAGTTCTTACCTCATGACGCTAAAGGTCAAGCTGAAATGGCAAAACGTTTAAAGACTACTGCTGCAAAAGTAAAAGCTAAAGTTGACAGCCTCCATGAAATGAACCCGATGTTGGGTCACCGCGGCTGCCGTTTATCAATTACTTATCCGGAAATTTGCACCATGCAAACTACAGCTATCATTGAAGCTGCTTGTAACATGGCTGCAAAAGGCGTAAAAGTTTATCCGGAAATTATGATTCCATTGATTGGAACTAAAGAAGAGTTTGATATTCTAGATGTGTTGATCCGTAAAACAGCTGAAGAGATCTTGAAGAAAAAAGGTCAAAAGATCGAATACAAAGTCGGTACTATGATCGAGATTCCTCGTGCAGCTTTGATTGCTGATAAAGTTGCTCAAACTGCTGAATTTTTCTCATTCGGTACCAATGATCTTACTCAAATGACATTCGGTTATAGTCGTGACGACATCGCAACTTTCTTACCGGATTATTTGAATAAGAAAATTTTGAAAGATGATCCTTTTGCGACAATTGATAAAGAAGGTGTTGGTCAATTGGTTAAAATGGGTGTGGAACGAGGACGTTCTACTAAAGCTGATTTGAAATGCGGCGTATGCGGCGAGCATGGCGGCGACCAAGAATCAGTTAAGTTTTTTGCTAAAGCTGGTCTGAACTACGTGAGCTGTTCACCGTTCCGTGTTCCGATCGCACGTTTAGCTGGCGCGCAAGCAGCAATATCATAAAAAGTGCAGTAGGGGCAAAATATATTGTGCCCGATAAAAATGTTAAATAGAGTAGGACGATAAGGGCTGTAGGTGATAAGATGTAAATTGTATTGGCGCGGGATGCGTTTTTAATAATTTACTTCTTATCACTTACAGTTTATAGAAGACAGATAATTATTTATGGATCCAGTAAAAGCATACTTGAGAGATGTTCGACCAATTCAGCTCTTAACTCCTGAGCAGGAGATCGAACTATCTAATCGGGTCAAAAAAGGCGATAAAGAAGCTAGGGATATGATGATCCGAGCTAACTTACGTTTAGTGATAAGTATTGCTAAGCGTTACGTAAATTTAGGCGTGCCTTTAAGTGATTTGATCGAAGAAGGCAATATTGGTCTTATGAAGAGTGTTGAGAAATTTGATCCTAAAAGAGGATTTCGTTTTTCAACTTACGCTGCCTGGTGGATAAAACAAGGTATTTCCCGCGGTATAATTGATCAAGGGAAGATGATCCGTGTTCCGGTTTACATGAATGAAGAGATTTTAAAGTATAAAAAAGCCATTGAAAAACTCACGCACAAATTAAAACGGGAGCCTTCTCAGGCTGAAACGGCAAAGAAATTAAAAGTATCAGTTGATAAAGTCCGGGCATTAGAAATGTCGATTGCTAAAATGTCAAGTTTGGATGCTCCGATTGGTGAAGATGGCGATGGTCAGGTAATTGATATTATTGAAGATGCTAATGTAGCTGCTCCAGATGAAGAATTAGAATCGTTCTTGAATAAAGAGCGTACTGTTGAATTTATGGATGAATTAAATGACCGGGAAAAAAAGATTTTAGATTTGCGGTTTGGTTTGACTGATGGCGAACAAAGGACTTTAGCTGAAATAGCTAAGATATTAGGAGTTTCAAGAGAACGGGTTCGACAGATTGAAGCTTCAACCATTAAAAAGATCAGGGATATTGTAAAACAGCAAAGGGCTGAAGAGGACGCGTAGAAGAGTATGTAGTATGTAGTGAAAAATAAAAGCGAATAATATGTAGGGGCATGATACTTCGTGCCTTTATAAAATCATCCCGGTCTAATAGTTAGACCTTTTTTTTTGAACTTTTTCTAAAGGAGACGATTTATGCCAAAAACAGTAACTCAAAAAAATTTAGCTTCGTATATCCGAGATATACCGGATTTTCCAAAGAAAGGCATAATTTTTAAAGATATTACTACCCTTTTAAAAGATAAAACTGCTTTTAAGAAGGTAATTGACCTTTTAGCTAAAAAATATAAAACAGCAGGGGTTGATTATGTAGTGGCTGTAGAATCTCGTGGTTTTATATTTGGCGCACCATTAGCTTATAAATTGGGTGCTGGTTTCATATTGATCCGTAAAAAAGGTAAGCTTCCCTATAAGACCAAGAGTGTGACCTATGATCTGGAATATGGTACAGATACCCTTGAAATACATGAAGATGCGTTAAAAGCTGGCTCTAAAGTATTGATTGTAGATGATCTTTTAGCTACTGGCGGCACCATTAAAGCTGTAGTTGATCTGGTAAAACAGCAAAAAGTTAAGGTTTTAGGATTGGCTTTTGTGGTTGAATTAGGATTTTTGAACGGCAGAGCAAAGTTAAAGGGATTACCAGTAGAAGCACTTATAAAGTATTAATTTCCTGCGCCTATAGCTCAGATGGATAGAGCGCGGCCCTCCTAAGGCTGATAGGGTGGTTCGAGTCCACCTAGGCGCACATTTTCGTCATAAAATGCCAATCTACTGCGTTGTTACTTTCAAGCACTTGTGCGGCGTACTTAGTGTACGCCTCCGCACGCTTTCAGTAACGCCTTGTATCTCGGCATTTTCTGAGCGAAAATGCTTATGATTAATTATAAAACGCCCATCTACGGCGTTATTCGTTCTTTCGCTTGTGCGGCGTCTTCATATATATTGGAAATGTTTGGGAATATACGATTTAAGTAGTATTGCGGTTTAATTATATAAGGAAAGCGGGGTTGTTTGGTTTTTTTGATTGGATATTAAAATTTTATTGCTTTTTAGAGTTCAGGTATTAAAAAGTCGGTAAATAGCCTTTTAAAAAATATTTAAAAATTCCTTTGACATAATTAGTTGGCTATGTGAGAATGTAACCATCTATTAGTTTCATTAACCCAGTGATGATTTCAATCTGACAAAGAAAGGGGGGATGCTGATCTTGTTCGTCAGAAGTCATCGAAAAGGCTGGTTGGGAAAGTAAGTATCTAGGCCAGTTATATATCCTAGCTTCACATATAAAATAAATTATTACTTTTTGGGAGGAGAATAAATGAGAAAATTTCTATTAGCTTTGGTTGTGGTTGCTGTTGCAGCCATGCCGGCATTTGCTAGCGTTCAGAATTTGAAAGTTAGCGGTGCTATTGATTCAACTTATGTTTCCAGATCAAATTTTGATTTTGGAAGCCCTGTTGGTAACGCTGGAAGTACTAAAGGTGACTTGGCTCAAAGTTTTGCAATGACCCAAGCAACTGTTAAATTTGATGCGGATTTAACAGACAATGTATCTACAACTCTTGAATTAATAAATGAAAGAGTTTGGGGTACAGCAGCTTCTTCTTCAGATAATGAAGAAGTTGACGTGAATTTAGCATATGTAACTTTACGTGAAATGCTTTATTCACCGTTGACATTAGTTGTTGGTCGTCAACAATTTGCTTATGGTAACAGTTTAGTACTTTCTTCAGCAGCACACACTGCAACTGGTACACCGCTTAATGGTATAGCTACTGATCTTTCTAAACAAACTGGATTTGATGCAATCCGCGCTATTTTGGATTACAATCCGTTAAAGATCGAGCTTTTTGCTGCTAAGATCACAGAAACCAATGCAGCGCTTACATCATATTCTGATTTAAATAATCATGATAAAGATTTGTATGGTGCTGATGCAGTTTATGCAGTAGGCGATAAGATGAATACCCAGGTAGAAGGTTATTTCTTTAGCGTGATCGATAAAAGCAATACCAACAATGCTGGCGCTAAGACCGGTAAAATTTACACTCCTGGTGTTAGAGTTAGCTTAAATCCGATCGAAAGATTGAATTTGCAAGCAGAATATGCTCACCAATTTGGTACATATAACGTTTCTGGCGGAGCTGATAACAGAACCCGTAATGCAAATGCAGCACAGTTCTTAGCTAGCTATAAAATCCCAGTATTAGAGAAGTATGCTCCAGTTGCTAAATACGCTTTCACTTTTGTTCAAGGTGACGTAAATGGTGAAACTGGTTCTTCTGCAAATTATTACACTGGTTGGGATTCTCTTTATGAAAATCAAGGATATATCAATGGTTATTCTAAAATTTACAATGCTATGTTTAGTTTAACCAACTTGGTTATTCATGAAGTTACTTTTGAAATGAAACCAGTTAAAGACATTACTGCATCAGTAGGTTGGTCAGGTCTTTGGTTAAATACTCCTTATGATTCAAGTTCAAATACTCTGACTGCTACTTATGCAACTTATACAATGAATCCTAATAAACGTTTCTTAGGTAATGAATTCGATGGTACTTTAACATATGATTATACAGAAGATGTTAAATTTGGTGCTACTATTGGTATGTTCGTTCCTGGAAAAGCATTTATTAATGCAAACAATGACGATGCTGCGCAACAAGCAATGGTCAACATGCAAGTAGCATTCTAATTCGTTGAATTAGAAAAAGTTTCAATAACAGCCCCTGATTTTTCAGGGGCTGTTTTTTTGTAAAAATATTTTAAATTCTTATTTCTTATATAAATGATTTTGATATTATAGTTTCATAACTTCATGCATAGGGGGGCCTTGCATTTAATTATATTTTACCTTATAGGAGTTAAGAGATGGATAAAGATGAGATTTACGATCATCTTGCTCAAGTATATTTGGGTAAGAAAAGAAAATCATATCAGAATAATCGTCGACAAAAACGCGAATTTGGCGCTTGGTTATTAATAAATATATTAATAACAGTGTTGATATTTTCCGGAGTGTTTTATGGCTTGACTGCTTTTCTGACGAATAGGGATTTAAAAAGTAATATAGTTTATTTTTTGCATAATGGTTCGATTCGGATGGCGTATGATTTTACTAATCCGCAAGTGCCGAGCCAGATATTTACTTTGAATGTTAAAGGCGTGGACGCGGAAAAATTTGGAAATCTCAAATTTTCTATACGGGCGAAAGACGGTAAGCCGGGCATTGTGAAAGTAGTAGTGCGTAATGCTAGAGGAGAAGAGGCATATTATTATGTGCAAAGCGTTGGAACCAAATGGAAAGAGGAAAATATTCCTCTTAATCAATTTCGCACTATATCGGATTGGTCGACGCTGCGAAATGTTTCGTTTGTATTAGAGGCTTGGAATATCGACGATAAAAAGGGTTCGATATTGATTGATAATTTGTGCTTTTCAGATGCAAATTTAAATGGTGGATAATATCCATTAATAATAGGGGGGGGAGAATGAAAATCATTTCAATCGCTAATCAAAAGGGTGGTTGCGGTAAAACTACAACAGCCATAAATCTTGCTTCAGCGCTGAGCGAGAATGGCAACAAAGTCCTGCTGATAGATTTGGATCCGCAAGCGCATGCTTCGTTAGGGCTTAATATCCAGAGCCGAGATAGTATTTATAATGTTATATCAAATTTAACTCCTCGAAAAATGAGCATTAAGGACATTGTCCGTAATGTTGAGAATAGATTTGATATTGTGCCTTCGAATATTCTCGTCGGAACTCTGGAACAGGAATTAGCTGATGAAATCGGTCGCGAACTTAAATTAAAAGAAGTGGTTAACCCGATTAAAGATGAATATGATTATATTTTGATTGATTGCGCTCCGAGTTTAGGTATTTTGACGGTGAACGCTATCCGGGTTAGCGATGAACTTATTCTTCCGGTTGAGACTAGCCGTTTTGCAATGCAGGGCGTGGAACATTTAATGGATATAGTAAAACTGATTAAAGAGCGGCTGAATCATTCAGTGGATTGTAAAATTTTGATTACTATGTTTGATTCGCGCTTGCGTCATTCCTTCTCGATGTTGAAGACGTTCAAAGAAAAGTACGCGGGAATGTTATTTGACACAATCGTTCATGTGAATGTAAAATTAAAGGAGTCAGCAGTCATGGGACAGACTGTGGCGACCTTTGATAAATATTGCCGAGGTGCCAAAGATTATCAGGCGCTGGCTAAAGAAATGATCATGCTCGATGGGCAGCAAAAAGGTCCAGAGGTTTTCTCGAGCCGGATGCGCGAAGTTATCCGTCAGGAAATGCAGGATGTTTTAATGGCGCGTTTTAAAGTGGATGCGCCTCAGGCTAAAACTGTATATTTGACCGGAAGTTTTAATGATTGGACTATAGACGAGAATTTTAGAATGCGTCGTGAAAATGGTTCGTGGGATATCCAAGTACCACTTAGACCTGGAAAATATAAATATCAGTTTGTGGTTGATGGAGTTTGGAAAGCGGATCCGGTAAATGTACAGCAGGAACGTAATTCTTTCGGCGATGTGAATTCAATAGTTGAGATAAATTCGTAAAGGGGAGTTATGGATCAATTTGAAGAACAACAGATCGTTAATGGAAAAGTTATGGCGGTATTGTCTTATCTTACGATCTTATGCATCATCCCGCTGTTATTTCAGAAAGACAATGGTTTTGTGTTATATCATGGAAAGCAGGGGTTAGTAATATTCGTAGCTGAAGTCGCGATTTTCATTTTGCATATTCTTTTAGGGGTATGGATATTGAAGATCGGAATGTTTTTGATGCTGCTGTTTTCGTTCGTCGGTATTATCGCAGTTTTACAAGGTCGGCATATTCATTTGCCAGTGATTTCCGAGATAGCAGATAAAATTATTTTATAGATTTAATTCAAGGGGATATATGAAACGTTCGAGACATTATGAATTAGGGCAGAATGTAATTGAGTACATTTTGGTTTTTATTTTAGTAGTCGGGGTTTTATTGGTTTTTTTAAGACCGAGGGGGGTATTGGTACAGAATGTTAATAAATCTCTTAACCAAGCTGTAAAATTTGTTGGTAAAGAGCTCGGCGATAAAAATCCATGAAGAAGCTTGATCAGAATCAAAAAAATTTAATCCGCAGGTATCTTATCTGGTGCTATAAAACCACTAAAGAAGATTTAGATCGTATTGATCGGTATTTTACTCAACTTTTAGTTGATGATCATATGCTGGAGCAGCTGCATTCTAGTCGTGAATTCAAAAATTTAGATTTAAAAGAATTTCATAAATTAGTCGAAGATTTTGAGGATTACCGCGATAAAAAAGAAGTAAAGGTGGTCGAACAAAAATTTTTAGATAAAGATAAAAAAATTTTACAGCCGCAGTATTTATATCTTCAAAAACGTTTTCAAGCGATTGAAAAAGTGATCGGTCATTTTTTAGGCAAAGCTGAACTTAAAAAAATAACTTTGGCTTATGAGCAGGAAATGACTAAGCGGATTCTTGAGGCAAGGGAACACGTATAGGGCACGAAGTATCGTGACCCTACAATATTTTATTTTTGGCTTCGCTTATATTGATCCATTTTCCTTTTATAATCATCGCGGGCGCGGTCTTGTTGTTTACGGGTTGCATCAATAAAATCTTCACGTTGTTTATCAACGGTTTGCACTTCTTCACTATTAGCTTTAGGCATATCTTTAAAGCCTTTGCGTACCAACAGAGTGGCGCCGTTGAATACCAAAGCTGCTACTACAACACATATTAATGTCATTGAAAGCCATTCAAAATCGTCCATTTGTTTGATCTCCTATATAAAATATATGTTATATTTAACCGCATTGCCAAATGAATTTAATAAATTTGTATTTTTTTATGGCACTTGACTATTATATATATGAATAGTATAATGGCAAACTTACTGGGGGTTAGTCGCTGTTTGAGGTGAACAGGACTGCTTTGTTCTAATAGTTAAGTTATTCACTTTCAAGGGATTGTGAAATTTATCTATGAGGCAAAGTGGTTAAGCTAACCCAATTTTAATTGTGTTTGAATAGGAGGAAGAAAGTGGTTTTACAAAAGGAACAGAAAAAACAAGTTATTGACAGTTTTAAAACACATACTAATGACACCGGGTCAGCAGTTGTGCAGATTGCGCTTTTAACCAGCCGTATTGAGTATTTAGCCGATCACTTCAAAGCTCACAAAAAAGATTTTAATTCTCGTCGTGGATTATTACAAATGATTGGTCAAAGACGTAGTTTATTGAGTTATCTTAAGAAGACTGATGCTAAGAAGTATCAAGAGACTATTGATAAATTGAATATAAGAAAATAAGAGAGAATAAGAGAGAAAAAAGCGAGGTTTGAATGAGTATATCACGTATGGAAATCCCGTTTGGCGGGAAAACCATTATTGTTGAGACCGGTAAAGTTGCAAAACAGGCGACAAGTTCTGTAGTGCTTACTTGCGGTGGTACAACGGTTCTGGTAGCAGTTTGTATGGCGAAAAAACCTTCAGCAGGAAGTGATTTTTTCCCTTTAGCTGTTGAATATCAGGAAAAAGCGTACGCTGCAGGAAAAATTCCGGGTGGATTTTTTAAACGCGAAGGTCGACCTACGCAGAAAGAAATACTTTCTTCGCGTTTGGTTGATCGTCCGATCCGTCCTTTGTTTCCAGAAGGATTTTTGAATGAAGTTATTATTTCATGTAATGTCTTAAGCAGTGATGGTGAAAATGATCCGGATGTATTAGCAGTTTTGGGTACATCATTTGCATTACATATTTCTGAAGTGCCTTTTGATGGTCCGATCGGGGTGGCTAGGGTTTGTAAAGTAGACGGACAAATGATAGTTAACCCGGTTTATGCAGAACGCGAAAACTGCACGTTTGAGTTATTCGTAGCTAGTATGGAAAAAGGTATTGTTATGATCGAAGGCGAGGCAAAAGAAGTGCCTGAAGCTGAGATTGTGGATGGTTTACGTTTCGCGCATGAACAAATGAAGGTTTTGCTCGACGCACAGAATGATTTCCGTAAAAAATGCGGAAAAGAAAAAGCTAAAGTTGAATTATTCAAGCCGCATGCTGATCTTAAGAAGAAGGTTCATGATCTAGCTTTTGGAAAAATTCAAAAAGCCTATACTATCGCGGATAAAATCGAACGTGAACATGCAATTATTGATGTCGCGGATGAAGTTTTGAAGAATATGGAAGATTTTCAGGAATTCAAAGTTAATGACCGTGATGTTACTGAAGGTCAAGTAAAAATGATTTTGGATTCTGTTGAATATGATGTAGTGCGTGAAGCAGTATTTGAAAAACAAAAACGCGCTGACGGTCGTTCTTTAAAAGATGTTCGTGAAATATCAGGTGAAATCGGGGTTTTACCTCGTACGCATGGTTCAGCTTTGTTCACTCGTGGGCAGACTCAGAGTTTAGCTGTTACAACGCTGGGTACAAAACGTGATGAACAGATGATCGAAGGTTTACAAGGCGTGGATTATAATGATTTTATGCTGCATTATAATTTTCCTCCGTTTAGTGTAGGCGAGGCAAAAATGAGCCGCGGTCCTGGTCGTCGTGAAATCGGGCATGGAGCTTTGGCTGCAAAGTCTATTAAAGGGATCTTACCGTCAAAAGAAGAATTCCCTTATACGATCCGTATTGTTTCAGAGATCCTTGAATCCAATGGTTCATCGTCTATGGCTAGTGTTTGCGCCGGATGTTTGAGCTTGATGGATGCAGGTGTTCCAATCAAGAGTCCGGTAGCTGGTATTTCAATTGGGCTTATTATGGGCGATAAAGATGATAAATATGCTTTGCTTACTGATATTATGGGCTTGGAAGATCATTTTGGCGATATGGATTTTAAAGTCGCTGGTACAACTTCGGGTGTTACGGCTATACAATTGGATCTTAAGATTCAAGGTGTTAGCGTCGAGCTTTTAGCTGACGCGGTTGCGCAATCACGTGAAGCACGTATATTCATTTTGGATAAAATGAGTAAAGTTATATCTAAACCAAAAACTGACATAAGTGAATTTGCTCCGCGTATTATAGTCACGAGCGTTCCTCAAGATAAGATCGGGGAAGTTATCGGACCCGGAGGCAAGACTATTAAACGTATCATTGAAGAAACAGGTATCGAAACTATTGATATCGACGATGATGGTACTGTCCATATAGTTAGTATGAGTAAAGAAGGTGGCGATAAAGCTTTAGCCTTTATTAATGGCATGACCGAATTGCCTGAAGTTGGTAAAATTTATGACGCTCGGGTTATGAAGGTCGCTAATTTTGGCGCATTTTGTGAGTTTATGCCAGGCAAGCAAGGCTTAGTACATGTTTCAGAATTTTCGAAGACTTTTGTTAAAGATATTGAATCATTGGTTAAAGTGGGCGATACTTTTAAAGTTAAGTTAGTCGAGATCGATAAAATGAATCGTATGAACTTGAGTAAAAAACAAGCTGAAGAATAAATAGAGGGGACATGATACTTAATTCGCGTTGCGAATTAAGTTTCGTGTCCCCTGATTAACTAATATGAAAGAAGAGCACATAAATGAGATCAAGGCCATTCTTATATTGGCCGTCAGTGTTATCATTTTCGCCAGTCTTTTTTCATACTCTCCTGACGATTTGATTTGGAATACATCCACCCCGAATATCCCAGTTCATAACTGGGTCAATATTACCGGCGCTTATCTTGCCGGAATATTATTTTTTGTATTTGGGTATACTTCGTATTTTCTCGGTTTTTATCTATTGTTCCTGAGCTGGAATAAATTTTGTTCCCGCGCCATAAAATTTTCTTTTGCTAAAATTATTAGTCTGGTTGTATTGTTTTGTGTTATCAGCAGTTTTTTTGCCATGACTCAGACTAAGATCGATAGTGTGGCATTTCAACGCGGTGGATTTATCGGTATGATGACGTCGAGGTTTTTATTTAATTATTTAGGTTTGATCGGCGCGTATGTTATTTTATTGACCTTAGGTGTGCTTTCTTTAATTTTGACCGGAGAATTTTTGGTAACACCATTTTTTCAAAAAGTAGTAGAAGAATTTTGGGCTTTATATAATTCTTTGCAGCAGAAAATGCAGGCTAAAATTAAAGAGCCGGAAATTGTTTCTAAAAAATTTGAAAAACCCAAAGTTGATTTGGCTGCCCGGATTCAAGAAAAGTTAGATGTTGAAGGTGCGGGCAATGTGCGACCAATGAAAGAAGAAAAAACTAAAGTTGCGCAGGGTACGGAAGTAAAACCTAAAGTTGAAAAATCTGAAGCCCCACATATTAAAATTGTAGAGAATAAAAATGATGAAGCTGCTGAAAAAGAGGTTAAAAAACCAAAGGTTTATGGCACTTATAATTTACCTTCTTTGGATTTGTTAGAAAGCGCTCCGCAAATCCCTACCAGTAAGATCCAGAGTGATCTTATGGACGGTGCTAAGATGCTGGAAACAACGTTATCGAATTTTGGGGTTAGCGCTAAAGTGGTGGATGTTGAGCGTGGACCCGCAATCACCCGTTATGAACTAGAACCTGCAGTAGGAGTCAAGGTACAAAAATTTACCGCATTAGCCGACGATATAGCTTTAGTTATGAAAGTCGCTGCAGTACGTATTGTAGCGCCGATTCCCGGGAAAAATCGAGTGGGTATTGAGGTTCCTAATACTACAACTGCTTCAGTGTGTTTGAAAGATGTTTTGATCACTAAAGAATTTCAAAATGCTAAATCTAAACTTGCGATTGCATTAGGAAAAGATTTAGGAGGACAGCCTATAATCGCTGACCTTGCAGTTATGCCGCATTTATTGATAGCTGGTACTACTGGTTCAGGGAAGAGCGTTTGCGTTAATGGTATTATCGCGTCGATTTTATTTAATGCTACTCCGGATGAAGTTAAATTCGTTATGATTGACCCTAAAATGGTTGAAATGTCGCAATATAATGATATCCCGCATTTGTTATGTCCAACTGTAACTGATACTAAAAGAGCGGCTAATGTTTTGAATTGGATCGTCGGAGAAATGGAAAGCCGGTATAAACGCCTGGTAAAAGAAAACGTAAAGAATATTCAGCAGTATAATGCCAAACCAGACAATCACATGTATTATATCGTGCTGATTGTGGATGAACTCGCGGATTTGATGATGGTGTCAGCCAAAACAGTTGAAAGCTCAATAACCCGTATCGCCCAACTTGCCCGTGCAGTAGGTATTCATATGATATTAGCTACCCAGCGTCCATCAGTTGATGTTGTAACTGGGGTTATTAAAGCTAATTTTCCGGCGAGAATTTCATTTAAAGTCGCGTCTAAAGTTGATTCGCGCACAGTATTGGATATGAACGGAGCTGAAGCTTTGTTAGGCAGAGGTGATATGCTTTTTATCAAGCCGGGTGATGTAAAACCAGTACGCGGACAAGGTAATTATGTTAAAGATGAAGAAATCCGTAAGGTTATTGATTTTATCAAGCCGCAAAGAACTCCAGAATTCGATAATTCTATTACAGCTCAGCAGAAAAGTTCAGTTGGTGGAGATTCAGATGAAAAAGATGAATATTTTGATGAAGCGGTCAAATTGGTAATGGAAACCAATCAAGCATCAGTTTCTATTTTACAGCGTCGGATGCGGTTGGGATATACCCGGGCTGCTCGTCTGATAGATATGATGGAGCAGGCTGGTCTGGTGGGTCCGTATTGCGGTAGTAAACCGAGAGATGTTTTAGTGGATCGTGAACAATGGCTTATTGATCATATGAATTTAACTGAAACTGATAATGAAAAAAATTCGGGTGAAAATGCCTAACGAAGAAAAAGTAAATACAGGAGATGGTTTAGCGGCATTAGGTAAAGTGCTTAAGAATGCGCGTTTAGCCAAAGGTTTGTCTTTGGACGTAATTCAGGAAAACATTAAGATACCGTTAGATATTTTGAAAGCGATTGAAGAAGGATATAAGACCAGGGCAGTATCTCCTTTTTATTTCCGTCAGTTTTATAAAATGTACGCGAAGTATTTGAACGAGGATATTTCCGGATATAAATTGACTGAAGAGAGTAAGCCTATACCTAAAATGGAGCATAGAAAAGAAGATGAGTTTGATTTAAAAGGCGGGATGAGCGAGCAGAATAAAAAAGATTTATTTAGGTATGCTATGGTTGGTATAGGAATATTGATCGCGATAATTTTGATGTTTAAATTTGTAGCGTTTTTAGGACATAAAAAAACAGAACATAAAAATGTAGTTAAGATAGAGCGTCCGGTTCAAGAAAATAAAAATGAAAACGTCCGTGAAATTGCACGGGAAAAAAAAATTATTGCTGAAGAGAAAAAACGCGCGGTAGAACAAGAAGCAGTTGAAGTAGAAAAACCAATAGTAAAAAAAGCAGCCCCAGCTAAAACCAAGACTGCTGAAGATCGTTCGCAAAAGCCAGGGCAATTTAAGACTATTACTTTGGTGGTAAGAGCAAAACAAAAAGCTTGGATCGAGGCTAAAGTCGACGGATCAGTAGTATATCAGGGCAATATTCAGCTCGGCGCTACTGCAGCTTGGATAGCAGATGAAAAGATAGAAATTTCCGGCAATATAAGTTCTTTAGATTTTGTGTTGAATGGAAGTAAGGTTGCCCCCCTAAGCCGCGATGAACGGAAAGCAAAAAAAGTAGTTATTACCCACGATGGTCTCACTACCAAGTAATTAAATTTCAATTCTATGTCTTTTAATATATATAAAAATACAATTAAGCAGAATGAAAGCGTTGGCATTATTAATTTAGGCTGTGCGCGTAATTTAGTGGATGGACAGACTATTTTAGGCGGTTTGCAAAAACGCGGCTATAAGATAGTGGAAGCCGAAAAAGCTGACGTGGTTATTGTAAACACTTGCGGTTTTATTAATGATGCAAAACAGGAATCCATTGATACTATTTTGGCAGTGATCGACCTAAAAAAGCAGGGCAAGGTTAAGAAAATTATTGTAGCTGGATGTTTGACAGAAAGATATAAGACTGAACTGGTCGAAGAATTTAAAAATGAAGTTGATTCGTTCGTCGGTGTACAGCAGTTAAATGAAACGAATTTTTTTGACCAAATGTCATTAACTCCCTCACATTTTGCTTATCTGAAGATTTGTGAGAGCTGTTATAATCTATGCAATTTTTGTATTATTCCAAAGATAAAAGGTAAATTTTCGTCTAGAACTAAAGAAGATGTTCTAAAAGAATTTAAAAGTTTGGATTATAGGGGTGTTAAAGAAGTAAATGTAATCGGGCAGGATATTACTGCTTATGGGATGGATTTATACGGTAAAAAAGAATTAGCTAATCTTTTGGATGAAATGGCGAGATCAGCTTGTAATGTAAAATGGATTAGATTGCTTTATACTTTCCCGTCGCATATTTCGGATGAATTGTTGGACGTAATCGCTAAATATTCTAATGTCTGTAAATATATTGATATCCCTTTACAGCATGTAAGTGATAAAATAATTAAAGCAATGAATCGGAAAATAACTCGTATTGAAACTGAAGACTTAATTCGTAAGATACGTAATAAGATTCCAGGCGTGGGTATTCGTACCGCTTTTATTGTTGGGTTGCCAGGTGAAACTGAAAAAGAATTTAATGAGTTATGTGATTTTGTAAAGGAGTTTAAGTTTGAGCGGCTAGGGGTTTTTGCTTATTCACAGGAAGAGGGAACAATTGCGTATGATATGCCGGAACAGGTTAGCGAAAAGATTAAAAATCAGCGACTTGATAAATTAATGGCAATACAGCAGGAAATATCAAAAGAAGTGATGCAAAGATTTGTAGGCCAGACTTTAGAGGTTTTGATAGACGAGCCGCAGGATGCGGACAATGGATTTTATATAGGACGCAGTCAGTATGATGCACCGGATGTGGATGGAAATGTAAATGTTTATTCAGAGCAAGAGTTAAAATGCGGGGATATTGTAAAAGTAAAAATAACTGACGCAACCGAGTATGATCTTGCCGGAGAAGTTATATGAACTTGCCTAATTTGTTAACTATATTGCGGATTATTCTTTCTGGTTTTTTTATTTTTTTTATGTACCAAGTCGGAGTTGGCTCAAAAATTTTGGCTTTGATATTATTTTCAGCGGCTGCGATTACTGATTATTTCGACGGACATATTGCGCGTAAATATAATTTGATTTCTAATTTTGGGAAATTAATGGATCCAATCGCGGATAAATTTTTAATGTTATCAGCATTTTTTATTTTCGCGGAACAGGGATTTATTAAGTGGTGGATATTTACGGTGATCGCGGTGCGTGAAATATGGGTAACAGTTTATCGACTGAATGCGGCTAAAAAAGGGATAGTGTTAGCTGCTGATACAATGGGAAAATTAAAAACAGTGTTGCAAATTTCTATTGCAGTTTTTATATTATTGTTTAATGTGGTATTGTCATGCAATTTTGCGGTACACATAAACGGACAAGTCGTAAATGCGGTTATGTTATTTATTGAAATGTTTATGTGGGTAGTGGTCGCGGTAACGATATATTCTGGAATAGAATGTTGTAAAAACAAGTGCGAATAGATAGAATGCTTTAAATAAGGAGTACGTTATGGATAAAAAGAATTGTTGGGAATTTAAGAATTGTGGACGGGAACCTGGCGGTGCTAAAGTAAGTGAGCTGGGGAGTTGTCCTGCAGCTATTGATGTTCGTGTGAATGGGGTGAACAGTGGAAAGAATGGTGGTCGGGCTTGTTGGGTGATAGCGGGTACTTTTTGCGGTGGAAAAGTTCAAGGGACCTATGCGCTTAAAGTTGTGAATTGTTTAAAGTGTGAATTTTTTCAGTTGGTCCGTAAAGAAGAAGAGGATAAGTATGTAACTTCAAGTGCGATACTTGCTAAACTAAAAGATGATGAGCCAAAAGATTTAAAATAATATAAGAGATATTTATGTCAGATAGATTTATAAAATTATTAAGCACATTTTTTTATACCGGATATTTTCCAGTAGGCGCTGGAACATTTGCGAGTTTTATTGCTATGTTATTGGCACTGTTTTTGTCTTTTAATCTTGGTTTATATATTCTAGTTGGCGTGATCTTTACTGCACTTGGTTTTATGTTTAGCGGCCGTATGGAAGCTCTTGAGGGTAAAAAAGATCCAGGTTGTGTGGTTATTGATGAAGTGGCGGGCATATTCTTGACATTTTTTTTGTTGCCTATAAAATGGCCTATTGTAATTACTGCGTTTTTTCTATTTCGCGCATTTGATATGTTTAAATTATATCCGGCGAATAAATTTGAGCAATTAGGCGGTGGTTTAGGTATAATGATGGACGATGTTTTTGCAGGTTTCTACGCGAATATAATAATGCAGATAGCAATTAGATTATCAGGAATGGCATAAATTAAAGGAGAAAGAGATATGAAAACTTCAAATCCGATTTTCTCAGAAGGGGCTTTGCAGAAAGCCGCGGTTTTTACAGATAGCCAACCAATGACAGTTATGGGCGCTGTAAATAAAACTTACATTTTGTTAGCGCTTTTAATTGGTGCCGCGTTTTTTGTTTGGCAAAAAGCTATGGCTCTGGTATTGCCTGGTCAGACTATACAGTATTCATCGGCGATGGCAGCAGTGGGTATGTATATTATGGTGGGCGCTATAGGCGGTTTTATTTTAGGTTTGATAACTGTTTTTAAAGCTAATTGGGTAAAAGTAACTGCGCCGCTTTACGCTGTGTTTGAAGGTTTATTTATCGGCGGACTTTCTGCAATATTTGAATTGCAATATCCGGGCATAGTTCTTAATGCAGTAGCTTTAACGTTTGCGACTTTGCTTTGTTTATTAACTGCATATCGTACTGGTATGGTTAAAGTAACCGATAAATTTCGGGCCGGGATTTTTGCCGCAACCGGAGCAGTTTGTTTAATATATTTGGCGACTTGGATTTTAAGTTTCTTTCATGTTCAGATCCCGGGTATTTATGGCCATGGTGCGGTTGGTATTGGTTTTAGTTTGATCGTGGTCGTGATCGCGGCATTGAATCTGGTTTTGGATTTTGATTTTATCGAACGCGGCGCTGAACAAGGTTTGCCGAAATATATGGAATGGTACGGCGCGTTTGGTTTAATGGTGACTTTAGTTTGGCTGTATTTAGAGATTTTAAATCTGCTCTACAAATTACGCAGCCGAGATTAAATTACATTTGGTTCGTAGGGGAGGCTTCCCAGACTCCCATTTAAATGTAAAATAACAAATTTAACCCCGTGTGGATATAATCCGGACGGGGTTATTTTTTTATAGCGTACGGTGCCACACACCGTAACCCGAATTAAATTTCTTGTATTTCGTAATAATTTGATATATTTTAGGTATTAAATAATCCCTTTTCAATCCCTTTAAGATTCCCAAATCTCGGAGGGATTTTTTTATGTCCAGAATAGCAAGAGTAGAAGCATTAGGTTATCCGCATCACGTGATTCAACGGGGCAATCGAAATCAGAATGTGTTTTTTAGTGATCAGGATAAAGAAACGTATTTAAAAATCTTAAAGATAAATAAGGATATATTTGGTTTCGAAATTTGGTCGTATTGTTTAATGGATAATCATGTTCATCTTGTTGTTGTCCCGAATAAGGAAAGTGGAATGATCATGGGTATTGCTGAAACGCATCGGATGTATACACGAATGATTAATTTTAGGTATGGCTGGAGAGGATATTTATGGCAAGGACGGTTTAAAAGTTTTGTTATGGATGAAAATTATTTATTTGAAACTGTTCGGTATATAGAGATGAATCCAGTTAAGGCAAGGGTTAAAAGAAAAGCAGAAGAGTATAACTTTTCAAGTGCTAAGGCTCATTTAACCGGAAGTTTTGATGAGATTTTAGATGATTTTTATTTACTTAGAAAAATTAAAAATTGGCAGCAGTATTTAAATTTGGGAGTGTCGGAGGACGCTATTTTAAAAATGAAAGAGTCGGAGTTGACTGGGCGACCTTTAGGATCAGATGATTTTTTAAAAAATCTTGGGACATTTTTAGGCAGAGAATTCATAAAAAGAAAGCCGGGGCCTAAGATAAAATGAAAGAATACACAAAAATATCATTTGAGATAACCGCTATTGAAGAAGAAATTATAAAAGACGCTATTTTTTTGGAACCATTTTTATTCGATAATCTTCGGCGCATTAGAACGAGAGATCAGAATAGGCTTATTTCTTTTGATACGTATGATTTGTTTGATTTGATAAGCGCGCTTAAGGAGTGTGTGGGTTTTAGCAAATCTTATAGGAGGCAGCAAGAAATTAAAACATTTATTAATAGGTTGTCGAAATATTTAAGTTTGATTTACAACTCGGAACAAAAGCTGGGTACTTAGATAAAATGAGAGGATTTAGAGTTTATGAGTAACAAAATCATTAAGAAATCAGGTAAAAGTTTGATTTCTGTGGATATTATTGAGAAGAGAATCTTTGTTATGCGTGGTGAAAAAGTTATGGTAGATAGAGATTTGGCTGAATTATATAGTGTGACTACTAAGAGACTTAATGAGCAGGTAAAACGGAATCTTTCTCGTTTTCCTGATGATTTTATGTTTCAACTAACTAATGTTGAGAAAATAGAGGTGGTCGCAATTTGCGACCACCTCAAGCCTTTGAAATATTCTAAAGTTAATCCATATGTTTTTACAGAAAAGGGTGTTGCAATGCTTTCGAGTGTTTTAAATAGTGAGCGAGCAATACAGGTTAATATTTTAATTATGCGAACTTTCTCTAAGATCCGCGAAATGCTTTTTAATCACAAAGAATTAGCATTAAAGTTGGAGAAGGTTGAGCAAAAACTTGGTCAGCATGATGAAGATATTCAAGCGATCATTAATCTTATCAGACAATTACACGCGGAACCCGAGAAGCCTAAAACAAGAATAGGGTTTTATCAAAATAAATAGGTAGAATTGGGTAATTTGGGTTACGGTGTGTGGCACCTGATTAATAATTCCAAGGCTTTATTTGCGGATTGCTTGCGGATTTGGGTGCGGGTACCTTTGAACATACATTTAAGACACTTCACTTCTTTTTTTGATGCTACTGCAATATAAACCAAACCAACTGGTTTTTTGGGTGTGCCGCCAGTTGGTCCAGCTACTCCGGTAATTGCCACTCCGTAGTCTGTATTTAAAATTTTTCTTACATTTTTTGCCATTAATGTGGCTACTTCTTTACTTACAGCACCATGTTTATCTAATACTTTTTGCGGGATCTTTAGAATTTTGACTTTGGATTCGTAACTGTATGCCACAACGGTGTATTTTAGGAAAGAGGAACTGCCGGATATGTCAGTTAACATGCTGGTAACCATGCCGCCTGTACATGACTCTGCCAGACTTAGGGTTTTTCTTGTATCTATAAGCATTTCAGCGACTTTGCGTTCTATTTTCATAAAAGGATTATAGACGGGGATAAAAGCCTTGACAAGCTATAATATTTAAAATATAGTACACAATCAATTTCATATACTATATATAAATATTAACTATATAGCAAAACAGAGGAATATTATGTTTAATTCAATTGAAGAGGTTTTACAGGATTTACGTGAAGGTAAGATGATTGTAGTTATGGATGATGAAGGTCGTGAGAATGAAGGTGATGTGCTTTGCGCTGCTGAATTCATTACTACTGAAAAGATAAATTTTATGGCTCGTTATGCACGTGGTTTGGTCTGCATACCCATGACTGAAGAGCGGTTAAATGAACTAGATCTTCATCCTATGAAAGTGAATTTGCACAGCAAACATCAACGCTGCGATACTGGCTGGGCTATTTCTGTAGACGCTGCGCATGGCATCACTACTGGTATTTCAGCAGGTGATAGAGCATATACCACTAAAGTTCTTATTGATCCAAAAGCTAAACCTGCAGATCTTATTACTCCTGGACATTTATTTCCATTGCGCGCAGTTAAAGGCGGGGTTTTGGTTCGCGCTGGACATACTGAAGCTTCAGTTGACCTTACCCGCTTAGCTGGTCTTTATCCGGCAGGGGTAATTTGCGAGATCATGAATGACGACGGGACTATGGCGCGCACAGAGCAATTGCATGTTTTTGCTAAAAAGCATCATTTAAAGATTTGTACTATTGATAGTTTGATCGAATATTTGCAGAAAAAAGAAAAGCTGGTCGAGCGGATAGCTGAAACCAATATGCCGACAAAGTATGGCGATTTTAAATTATATGCTTATGAAACCACAGTTGATGATTTAGTACACATGGCATTGGTTATGGGTAATGTCAGCGACGGGAAACCAGTTTTAACGAGGGTTCAGTCTGAATGTATAACCGGTGATGTTTTTGGTTCTTTAAGATGTGATTGTAATGAACAATTGGAAGAAGCTTTCCAGGCGATTGCTAAAGAAGGCAGAGGTGTTTTGTTATATATGCGTCAAGAAGGCAGAGGTATTGGGTTAGCAAATAAATTACGCGCTTATAATTTGCAAGATCAGGGAATGGATACTGTTGAAGCTAATGAAGCTTTAGGTTTTGGTCCGGATCTTCGTAAATATGGTATGGGTGCTCAAATTTTAAATGACGTTGGAGTAAAAGAATTGCGTTTATTGACCAATAATCCGCGTAAGATCGTCGGGTTAGAAGGCTTTGGTTTGAAAGTGGTTGAGCGGGTTAGTTTACAAGTTCCAACTCATAAAGCTAATGAAAAATATATGAAGACCAAGAAAGAAAAAATGGGGCACATACTTTAAAAAGCGTAGGGGCACAATACTTTGTGCCCGCATAAAAGAATTAAAATGAAGATAATTAAATCTAATGATAATGGTAAAGGGTGCCGAATCGGAATTGTGGTCTCGGAATTTAATGATTATATTACTAAACGATTATTGGATGCTTGTTTGGATGAGTTAAAGAAATTAAAAGTTGCAGAAAAAAATATAACTGTGGTTTGGGTTCCGGGCGCGTTTGAAATCCCGCTAATCGCGTTAAAGTTAGCAGAAAAGAAAAATATAGACGCTGTAATTTGTCTGGGCGCGATCGTAAAAGGTGAAACTTTACATTATGAATTAGTCGCGAATGAAAACGCTCGGGGCATAGGTAATGTGTCGCTTATGACCGGTAAGCCGGTTATATTTGAAGTATTATCCGCTGATACTATGGAGCTGGTCGAGAAACGCGCTCAAGTTAATGGTTATAATAAAGGTACAGAAGCAGCGCAAGCAGCAGTGCAGATGATCGGGATAATGAAAGAAATTTAAAATATGCGTAAACGTAGTTTAGCCCGTGAACATACTTTAAAAATTTTATATCAGGCAGAGATCAATCGTAGATCGATGTCTGATTCGGTTCGTATATATTGGACGGAAAATCCTGAAGAAAAAGATACTACAGTTCAAAGTTTTTGTGAACGCTTGATAAATGGTCTTGAGCCAAATGTTGCAAAAGTTGACGCTGAAATATCCAAATATACGGAAAATTGGCAGTTAAAACGGATGGCTGTAATTGACCGTAATATTTTGCGTATCGGCGTATATGAATTGTTGATGACCGACGACATTCCTCCTAAAGTTACAATTAATGAAGCGGTTGAACTCGCCAAAAAATATGGTGATATGGAATCTGGAAAATTTGTGAACGGTATTCTGGATAAGATCCATAAAACCGAAAATATGAGCCATAAGACTGTATGAGCAAATTTGCTGATCTTCATTTGCATACCAATTATTCTGATAGTTCCCTTTCTCCTGAAGAAGTTGTAAACCAAGCAAAAGCCGCAGGCATTGAATGTATTGCAATAACCGACCATGATACAGTTGAAGCTGTGCCATTGGCAGTTGAAGCAGGTAAAAAATGCGGGGTAGAAATTATTCCTGGCATTGAATTATCATCGGAAATTAATGGGCGGGAAGTTCATATTTTAGGTTATATGTTTGATTACCAGAATCCTAAAGTTTTGGATTTGTTTAATATGATGCAAAATGAACGCATGGAACGAATGAAAAAAATGGTGGGTAAACTTAAGGAATTAGGAATCAATAATATTGAATTTGAAGAGGTATGTGCATTGACTAAGACCAATGCAGTTGGTCGCGCGCATTTAGCTAGATTGCTGCTTCAAAAAAAATGGGTAAGTTATATCGGCGAGGCTTTTGATAAATATTTGTCTGAAGGCAAGCCAGTTTATTTTCCAAAATATAAAATGACTCCATATGAAGCGATCGATCTGGTTAGAAAAGCTAATGGAGTGGCAGTATTAGCGCATCCGGCAGTTACTCGTGTCGACGAGCTTATACCTAGTTTTGCGGAAGCTGGTTTAAAGGGGATAGAAATTTTTTATCCAATGGTTTCCAAAACTGGTATGGACTATTATAATGGTCTGGCTAAAAAATATAATTTGATCGCGACTGGCGGATCAGATACTCACGGTGTAATAAAACCCGATATTTATATCGGGCTTATTAAATTACCGTATGAAAATGTTGAACAACTCAAAGCAGCAGTTGGCAGATAAGGCGGAATGATTTATGTCTGATGAAAAATTTATGCAGAGGGCTTTGGAATTAGCGGAAAAAGGCAAAAGGTTTACTTCGCCTAATCCTATGGTTGGAGCAGTAATAGTTAAAAGTAATAAGATTATTGCTGAAGGCTATCATGCAAAATGCGGTGGAGAACATGCTGAAGTTGCGGCTTTGAAAAAATGTAAAGGCAGCGCGGCAAAAGGCGCAGTTCTTTATGTAACGCTTGAACCATGTTTTCACGAGGGAAAAACTCCGCCTTGTGTTGATACAGTTATTGCTTCGGGGATAAAAGAAGTGGTTATTGCTATGAAAGATCCTAATCCGCTTACTAATGGTAAATCTATACGAAAATTAAATGCTGCAGGAATAAAGACCAGAGTAGGAATTTTAAGCGAAAAGGCTGCTAAGCTAAATGAGGCTTTTATAAAATATATTACTGAACAAATGCCGTTTGTAGTTGCTAAAGTAGCTCAAACCTTGGACGGTAAAATAGCTACTACTGCCCGCGATTCGATGTGGATTACTGCTCAGGGCACTCGGGAAGTTAGTAGAAAAGTTCGGGCTGAGTTTGATGCGATATTGGTAGGGGTAAATACTGTTTTAAATGATGATCCTCGTCTAGATTCTTTTTATGAAGAAAAAATTCTGAAAAAGATTGTAGTAGATACTCGTTTGCGCGTGCCTTTGACTGCAAAGATTTTTAAAAAACCGGAATTGTGTATTTTAGCTACAACTAATAAAGCTTCGGTCAATCAGGTGGCTTTGCTTAAGCATAAGGGTATTGAAGTTATCGTTTGTCCGGTGAAGAATTCAAAAGTAGATATGAAGTGGCTTTTTAAAGAGCTTGCTAAAAAAGGGATCATGAGTGTTTTGATAGAAGGCGGGTCTGAAGTTATCGGCAGTGCCTTAAAAGACGGTATAGTAGATAAAATGCATATTTATGTGGCGCCTAAGATTGTTGGTGATCAGAGAGCTTTGAGTTCAGTAACGGGTATGAATATTGCTAAAGTTGATGAGGCTTTGCAATTACGGGATTTACAGGTATTATATTTCAACCCTGATATAAGGATAGAAGGATATGTTCTCAGGAATAGTTGAAGAAACCGGTATTGTTCAAAAGATCGACCAAAAACCGAATCTGCATACACTTTTTATTAAAGCAAAAAAAGTGTTAAAAGATACGGCAGCAGGCGATAGTATTTGTGTTAGCGGCGTTTGTTTAACCGTCACGAAAAGAATCAAGGATGTTTTGGTCTTTGATATTATGTTGGAAACGATACGTAAGACGACATTAGGGGTTTTAAAGGTTGGAGGTAAGGTAAATTTAGAACGCGCGTTAAAAATGGAAAGCCGGATCAGCGGTCATTTTGTCAGCGGTCATGTGGATAATATGGAGACAGTTAAAAATATTATTACTGGTGAAAATTATACCGAGCTACAGATAACCATAAGTAAAGAACTGAAAAAATTTGTAGTGCAAAAAGGGTCAGTCTGTTTGGATGGGGTTAGTTTGACTGTTGGCGATGTGCGGAAGAATGATTTTTCAGTTTATTTAATACCATTCACGCTGGACGTTACAACCTTAGGTATAAATAAAAAAGGCGATAAAATAAATATTGAGACGGATATTTTAGCAAAATATGTTATGGCAGCTTATGAGGGGAAGAATGTATCTAAATATTGCTATACAAATGATAAAGTAAAAAGTAAATAGTTATTCGTAGGGGTACAATATTTTGTGCCCGTATAAAATAGGAGATAAATATGCAATTAGACATAATGGATATTCAAAAAGTTATTCCGCATCGTTTTCCTTTCTTATTGATCGATAAGGTTATTGAGCTTATTCCTGGTGAGAAATTAGTGGCTATTAAGAATGTTACGGTTAATGAACATCATTTTGTCGGGCATTTTCCTAAAGAAAAAGTAATGCCTGGCGTTTTAATGGTTGAAGCTATGGCACAGGCAGGATGTGTGTTTTTTCATTACAGCAAGAATCTCGAGCAAAAAGAGTTGATTTATTTTTTAGCTAAAACTACGGTAAAATTTCATAGCGTAGTAGTTCCTGGAGATCAGTTGCGGATTGAAGTTGTGCCTATAAAACTTTTATCAAAAGTTGGTTTTTTTGGTGCTAAAGCTTTTGTTGGGGATAAGCTAGCAGTTGAAGCTGAGATTGGTTTCGGAATTAAAGAAGTTTAAATCCTACCTAATAATTGACGAAGAGAGATCGTTCTGATAAACTAATCGTCTCAATTATTGTTAACTATAAAAAATATATTCTCGGGAAGTAGCGCAGCTGGCTAGCGCGCATCGTTCGGGACGATGAGGTCGCGGGTTCAAATCCCGCCTTCCCGACCAGTTTTTCGCAATAGGCGAAAAACAGAGCATTTGATCAATTGTTCGATTGTTCATTTAGGGCGGAGGAATCCCGCTACAATTATTTATTATTAAAAATTCTTCCCCTCACCCCAACCCTCTCCCCAGAGGCTGGAGAGGGAGTTCAAAAAAGGGGTTATTTTATGGAGCAAATACCAGAAAAAGAGCAGCCTTTTTCTCATCCTCAAATGGATCCACGGCAGGCGCAGAACTGGGTCGTCGGTATTCACTTATCTCAATTAGCTGTGTGTGTTGGTTTAATTTTTGGTAATTTGATTGTGCCGTTTGCTTTATGGCTTATAAAAAGGCATGAAAGTCCTCTGATCGACTCAGAAGGTAAAAAAGTTTTGAATTTCCAGATATCCATGTCTATTTATGTTTTATTAGCAGGTTTAATGTGTTTTATTTTGATTGGATTTGTAGTAGTTCCTATATTGGTATTAACGGACATAATTTGTATTATTATTGGCTCGGTGCAGACTAGTAAGGGAATAGATCACAAGTATCCTTTATCTATAGAATTTCTTAAATAAATTTCTATTATGTTAGCTCATATACTTTATTCGGGAAATGTTCAAGGTGTTGGTTTTAGATTCACTGCTGTTAACATTGCTAAACAGTATGATATAAAAGGTTGGGTAAGAAATTTGCCCGGCGGGCAAGTTGAAATATTGGCTGAAAGTACACAAAAAAATTTAGATACATTTCGCGCAGAACTAGAAGATTTTTTTAGGGATAACATATTCGATAAACAAGTTAGTTGTAAAGACGAAAAAATTCAGTTTAAAGATTTTCGTATTGCATATTAATTGAAATTTATTTTTTATTATGGATAAAAATAAAGCTAAAGAGCGGATAGCGTATCTCTGTAGGAATATTGATCTCCATAATTATCGTTATTATAAATTATCTGATCCGAGCGTGTCGGATAAGGAATATGACGATCTTTTAAAAGAACTAAAAGATTTGGAAGAACAATTTCCTGAGTTTAAGGATGCAAATTCTCCGACCAGCAGAGTTGGGGTTAAAATCGCGTCGGATGTAAAAGCAGTTACGCATCAGGTTAAAATGTATTCGTTGGATAATACTTATTCGACTGAAGATATTTTGTTGTGGCATAAAAGAGTATTAGCCGGGCTGGATGGGCAAAAGGTTGAGTATACGGTTGAGTTGAAAATCGACGGGATAAGCGCGTCTTTGCTTTATGAAAAAGGCAAGTTGGTGTTAGGGTCTACGCGAGGTGATGGAGTTAAGGGAGAGGATGTGACGCATAGTTTGCGTACGATAAAGACGATACCCTTAGTTCTTCATACGGAAAATGTTCCGGAGCTTATGGAAATCCGGGGTGAAGTTTATATGGACCGGCAGGATTTTGAACGGTTGAATGCGGAACGCAAAAAAAATGATGAAATTGTTTTTGCTAATCCGCGTAACGCGACCAGCGGGTCAGTAAAATTGTTGGATTCAAGGATAACTGCTAAGCGGCATTTGAAATTTTTAATTCATTCATACGGCATAGCTGAGGGCGTAAAAAAATTTGATACACAATGGCAATTTTTGAATTTAGCCAAAAAATGGGGATTTGTAGTTGAAGCAAATAGCCGTTTATGCGTCTCAATTGAAAAAGTTTTAGATTTTTGTGAGGAATATTATAAAAAACGTGACAGCATACCGTTTGATATAGACGGAGTAGTTATAAAGGTGAATTCTTTAGCCCAGCAAGAACAGTTGGGATTCACAATGAAAAGCCCGCGTTGGGCAGTGGCATACAAATTTCCGGCTAGACAAGTAACGTCTATAGTTAAAGAGATTGTGATACAGGTTGGACGTACGGGTGTATTAACTCCTGTGGCAGAATTGGAACCGGTTGAATGTGGTGGTGTAATTATAACTCGGTCTACATTGCATAATTTTGATGAGGTGAGTCGTTTAGGTATTGATGTGGGGGATCGGGTTTTAGTTGAACGCGCTGGTGATGTTATACCTAAGATTGTAAAAGTTATTGAGCATAGCACTGGCAAGTCAGGGGCTTTTAAGATTCCTAAAAATTGTCCAGTATGCGGTAAAAATATTGTAAAAGAAAATTCAGAAGAAGTAGCATATAGATGTGTTAATCCTTTATGTTCAGCGAGACTAGAAAAAAGTTTAACGCATTTTGCCAGTCGTGGAGCAATGGATATTGAGGGGTTGGGCGAGGTGGTAGTAGCGCAACTGCTGGAGCAGGGATGGGTAAGGGATCTGGCAGATATTTATTTGTTAAATAAGGATGATTTTTTAAAATTAAAATTGTTTAAGGATAAAAAAGCGTCAAATTTATTAGAAGCGATTGAACAAAGTAAAAAGCAGCCGCTATCGCGGTTTGTATTTGGTTTGGGTATAGCCAATGTGGGTGAGAAAGTTGCTTCAGTTTTAGCGGAACGTTATTTGAATTTGGATAATTTGCTGAAATGTTCGCAGGAAGAATTATTAGGTATTAATGAAATTGGACCAGCGATATCGGTTGCAGTATATGAATTTTTTCATAGTAAGGATGCGGTTAAGTTAATAAAAAAATTTCGTGCTGCAGGGTTTGATCCGTCGCAGGAGGTTCGGCAAAAGAGTGGCAAATTAGCAGGAAAAAAGTTTGTTTTTACCGGTGAAATGGATTTGATGTCAAGGGCTGACGCGGCTAAATTAATAGAAACATTAGGCGCTGAAGTTATGGCGCAGGTTAGCAAACTTACTGATTTTGTGGTAGCTGGACGAGATCCGGGTTCAAAATTTAAAAAAGCAAAAGAGTTAGGTGTAAAAATTATTAATGAGAAGGAATTTCAGGAGATGATAAATGGTTAACAATTTTGTAAGACGGCAATTTATAATAATTATTTTATTAGCCGCGTTTTGTTTGACTGCTGCAGGATGTGAAACTTTACGTAAAAAATTTGTGCGTAATAAGAAAGAAGCTGCAGAATCAACAGTGGAACCGATTTTAGATCCGATCGATTATCCGGCTAAACAATACGATCCAATAGAAAAATATAAATATCATTACTCTATGTTTCAGGTATGGAGTAAAGAAATATCGCAAAATTTCACCTCAAGTATGAATGTTTATCGTCAGAAATATTTATGTTCACAAGTTATCGAACAGCTGCAGTTAATGAGTGAAATGTTAAACGCAGGTAAAAAAGAAAAATTAGTTGGGGCTATAAGTATGTTAGAAAAAAATTCAGCCAAATTGGATAATCCGATAGCCATGGCTAATCTTAATTCTGTAGCCACAGATTTTGAACGTAATTTTAAAATTGTAAGAGTGGATTTTAAACCTAAAATGGTTGAGAAAGAAATAGTAGGTAAGCCTGCTTCGCTAAAATAATTATATAAGCTTTGCAGAGCCAGGGAGTAAATTTTTAATGCAACAGTACATTGACGAGTTCATAAATTTTTTGGCAGTGGAACGCGGATTAGCCGGAAATACTTTATTGGCTTATCGCAGTGATTTGTCAAAATATTGTGATTGTTTGTTAGGAAAAGGCGTTAGCGCACCGGATAAGGTAAGCCGTGAACATATAACTGATTATATGTTTGATGAAAAACAAAAAGGTATATCCGCTACTTCGATATGCCGGAATTTATCCGCCATAAAAATGTTTCATAGGTTTTTAGTTAGAGAGCGTTTTGCTAAAGAAGATCCTACGCATTTGGTTGAAACTCCAAAATTATGGAAACGCGTGCCTGAAGTATTATCGCAAGTTGAAGTTGAATCAATGATCAGGGAAACAAAAGGCGATGAATGGCAGAGAGTCAGGGATAACGCTATATTGGAATTATTTTATGCTAGTGGTATGCGGGTATCAGAACTGGTAAATTTAAAATTGGATAATTTAAATTTGGAACTCGGTTATGTACGCTGTATTGGAAAAGGCAGTAAAGAACGGTTGATTCCTATAGGTTCTAAAGCTCGTGAATCTTTGAATCAGTATATTGGATCTGTCCGTCCTTTTTTAGTAAAACGGGATGCATCGGCAACCCATTTATTTATAAGCAGGCTGGGTAAAAAAATAAGCCGGCAGAGTATTTGGAAATTGATTAAACAATATGGTCGTATGGCGAATATCAGTAAAACGATAAAGCCGCATATGTTGCGGCATTCATTTGCTACGCATTTGTTAGAACATGGCGCTGATTTGCGGTCAGTGCAAGAAATGTTAGGTCATTCGGACATCTCGACCACGCAAATATATACCCATGTGGATAAAGAGCGGTTAAGGTCAGTACATAAACAATTTCATCCCAGAGCGTGATAATGTCACAAAAAAATATTTTAACTTTATTGAACCCGGAATTATTTGAAGTCATTTGGCATATTGGTCGTCAAGCAGATGAAAACGGTTTTAATGCTTACGTGGTAGGTGGAGTGGTTAGGGATTTGTTTTTAAAAAAGAAAAACATCAAAGATGTGGATGTGGTAGTTGAGGGGGATGTGGTAAATTTTACTCAACAGTTAGCTAAATATTTTAAAGCAGAAAGTGTAGTCCATCCGGAGTTTAGAACTGCCACATTATTTTTGAACG
>JADFYE010000029.1 GCA_015233195.1 Candidatus Omnitrophota bacterium | reverse complement strand
TCAAGATTTTCGAATTATTTTGTACGATTTTCGAACGATTTGGAATCGCCCCACTTACCATAACCGATTTTTTCGCCGATCGCGCTGATCCTTTTTTCTAAACATCCCCGGCAAACTTCAGCATTCTCGTCCAGACAAGGTTTATCGTCATATAACTGATAAAACCTGCGGTATTTAGTATGCGTGATATTGGGCATAATAATATTCGCGCCAGCTAGCAGCCCCTGCTCTCGTCCGTCGGACTTGATCGCCTGCAAAGCAGTAGTTGAAGCAATATTTACATCTTCAAGATATAAACGTGTCAAAGCAATCATCTTCAAGCCGAGCTCAAAATTGTCGAGCCTATTACTTATTTCTTTAGCCAATGGTGTATCGTGATGCGCAATATATGGCCCCATACCGATCATGTCCACGTCCATGCTTTTAAAAAATATAATATCTTCGGCTAGATGTTCGACAGTTTGATACGGCAGTCCAATCATTACACCAGTACCGACCTGATAGCCCAGCTCACGTAAAATTTTTAAACAATTAATCCTTCCCTCAAACGAATGATCTTCCGGATGTAATTTTTTATATAAATCCGGACTGGAGGTTTCGATCCGCAATAAATAACGATGTGCACCGGCTTTAAACCAACGCTGATATGTGTCCTTGCTTTGCTCGCCTAATGACAAAGTCAATCCTAATTTCCCGTTGGACATGGCTTTAATCTTCAAGATCAAGCCCTCAATCCAATCTACAAATTTCGGATCAGAGCGTTCCCCTGACTGCAGAACAATAGACCCATATCCCATATCAAACGCTTGTTTAGCAGATTCCAATACCTCTTCATCCGTCATCTGAAAACGTTCAATATTTTCATTACCTTTACGAATACCGCAATAATAACAGTTTTTAGTGCAAATATTGCTAAGCTCAATAATGCCACGAAAATAAACCACTTTACCGACGTGTTTAACTTTCATAGCGTAGGCAGAGCGATACAATTCCTGGATTTTTGCAGGATCTTTTTCATTAAGCCAATTTATTAAATCTTGTTTAAAAAAATCCATATGTGCCGCAAATTTTTAATAAAAATTTGCTCCTTTTATCTCTTATATATAAAGATCTCTTTCTCCAGCCGCGATTCGCTCATACAACGCCAAAAACTTCTTATACAAATCCGGCATACGTTCTTTAATCTCTGCAATCTCTTTTTGTAAAACCGGTTCAGCGATGCGCTTTGTCTCCTCGCTGGCAAAATCATCAATCCACTCTCTAAATGTCAAAACCGCATTCAGCTTACAAAATTTTCCTTCCTGACCAGTACGCAAAAGATCCATAATGCATTGACCTGTCCGTCCACACCTATACCCTGCCGTACAAAAAGAAGTAATATGTCCTTTTTGCGCAAAATCACGGATCTGTTCATCCAGCGTCCTGGTATCTCCTAAAATGAACTGTTGAGTTTCTTCGGCTTGTTTTGTTGCTGCGATTTGATATCCGCCAATATCAATCTTGCTCGACGCGTCAGTTTGCGTAACCCCTAAAGACAACGCTTCACTTTTCATTGCCGCACTTTCCCTGCACGTAATAATCATGCCGGTAAACGGCACTGCTAAACGAATGACTAACATCAAATGTTTAAAATCATCGTCGGAAACTCGATATTTATCAAACTTTGAAAGATCCGCGTGCAAAGCCGGCTCGATTCGGGGGAAAGATATTGTATGCGGACCAATTCCTAATTTTTTTTCCAATTCCCACGAATGATACACCAAGCTCATTACTTCAAATTTCCAATCAAATAATCCAAATAAAACACCAATGCCTACATCATCAAAACCAGCCTCGAGAGCGCGATGCATACAATATAAACGCCAACGGTAATTACCTTTGATCGTATTCGCTGGATGCAAGCGTTCATACGTAGGACGATGATAGGTTTCCTGAAAAACCTGATATGTTCCGACTCCGACTTCGTATAACCTTCTTAAATCAGCCACAGAAAATGGCGGCGCATTGACATTAACCCTGCGGATATTCCCAAAACCTCGTCGAGTTGGTGCTTTCACACTATAAACTGCCTTAATGCTGTCAATAATATAATCAATATCATTTTTGGGATGTTCACCGTAAACTACAACCAAACGTTTATGCCCGATCTTACCTGCTAAAATCTCAACTTCTTTTTTAATCTCCTCCATATTCAAAACCCGACGCTGTGCATCTGTATTAACCTCTTTAAATCCGCAATACGCGCAATTATTCACGCAATAATTACCTAGATATAACGGAGCGAATGTAACGATGCGGTTGTCATAAACCTTTTTCTTAATTTTTAAAGCCGTATCTTTCATTTCAGCAATCAACTCAGGGTCTTTCACGTGAATCAAAGCTGCGACTTCATCCGGAGACAAATTTTTAATTGCCAAAGATTTTTTTAAAATATCCCTGACCTGCTCTTTAGTAGGACTTTGATTCTTCGCCAATTTATCCCAAATCTCGGCTTCATTAATATAATCATGACCATCGTCGAGATATTTATCAATTTCGGCTTGGATAATCCGCGTGTCTTTCCAAACTTTTAAATCCATATTTAATCCTTTTCAATGTTTATCCCTTCTCCCACCTCTGGGGAGAAGGTTAGGATGAGGGGTTATTTTAAAAACACAACCTCACAAACTCATAAATATAAAATTTTATTTTAAAACCAATCCCCTCACCCTACCCTCTCCCCGGAGGCTGGAGAGGGGACTTTTTTGCCGTTTATTTTTTAATGCATTTGTTTAATTTTTTCTCAAAATTTATACTTTTTCAATTCAGGATTCCAAGTATTTGCTATTTAATATTTGCTATTTAATATTTAAATATTTCTATTACCCTATCCAACACGCCCTGCAACAGCGATATCGCCACACCGTAATTTGTAATCGCGATTTCTTTGTCCGCTGCCAAACGCATCCGCGCCAACATTTCCCGCCTAGTCAACATACACGCGCCGCAATGGATAATTAATTTATACTGCGCTAAATTATCCGGATAATCCCGTCCAGCACAGGTATCAATAGTCAAGTCAGCTCCGGTATATTGCCTAAGCCAGCGTGGAATTTTTACTCGTCCAATATCATCCTCAACCGCGTGATGAGAACAAGCTTCTGCGATCAATACTTTATCCCCGTCTTTTAATTTATCGATAATGCGGGCACCTTTGACCAATTCTTTCAACTCGCCTTTAAACCTAGCAAATAATATCGAGAACGTAGTACACTTAATATTCGCTGGAGTATCTGCCACCATTTTTTGCACTACCTGCGAATCACAAATTACTAAATTCGGCGGCTCTTTTAAATTTTCCAAAGCTGAACGATATTCGCGTTCTTTCACAACCATAACTGCAGCGTCATTATCCAAAGCATCCCTTATGGTCTGGACTTGCGGCAAGATCAATCGCCCTTTGGGAGCTTCTAAGTCGATCGGTACGATCAAAACCGCCAAACCACCAGCAGGCACCAAATCCCCAATCAAACTCGCAGGCTGTAAAAAATCATCTGGACAAACCTTCAACACACTTTGCTTAAATTGATTAACAAAATAATCTCTACGTTTTAAATCTACGCTTACGCACAAGATCACATGTTCTGAAATCTCTCGCAACCTAGCCAAGAATTCCGGCGCCGGCTCTGCCATATCAATTTTATTTACTACAATAACCAACGGTGTTTTATGTACTTGTGCTTGTTCACAAATATTATCCTCATACGCTGTCCACACATTCGGCTCAATCATAAGGACCATCACATCCGCGCGCTGAAAAATTTTTTTGGTTTTACGGATCCGCTCGCCTGACAATTCTGACGTGTCGTCTAATCCAGCAGTATCCAAAAAAACCACTGGTCCGATCGGCAGAAGTTCCATGGTTTTCTCTACAACATCTGTGGTCGTGCCTGGTACGGTAGACGTGATCGCAACATCCTGACCTGCGACCATATTCAAGAATGAGGACTTACCAACATTCGTCCGACCGAAGATGCCAATTTGTAAGCGTAAACTTTTTGGTGTGTTCATAATTTATATCCCAACGAATTCAAATTCTGCGCTGACAAAATTTTATCTACCAACTCCTTACCTAATTTCCCGACCAAAAAATCCCTAAAATTTCCGTTTTTCGAATCATATTCTTTAACCAACTGCCCGCATTTTTCATAACCAAGATGCGGCACAAACGCAGTAATCACGCTAGTCGAGTGATCAACATACGCTTTACATTTCTCTACATTAGCGTTGATACCTACGACTAAATTTGTGAATAACCTGTTGATATTGTGCAAAAGTTTTAAGTCTTTCAAGACGACATCAGCCAAAAGCGGCAAAAATTCATTGATCTGCAAAGTACCACGCGACGCCACCTGCGATACAATATTTTCGTCTGACATTATCCTAATTCCAACTTGTATAACAGCTTCCATTCCTACTGGATTAACTTTACCAGGCATAATAGATGACCCGGCTTGCATCTGCGGCAAACTTATCTCGCCCAACATTGACAATAAGCGAAGATCATCAGCTACTTTTACTAAATTTGCAGCGTGAGCTTTTAATATACCGAACACCTCCACAAAAGCATCCATATTCGTAGTTGCGTCAACCAAATTTTCTGCCCTGCATATAGGCAAATTACTTAATTCCCTTAGCCTCTCGATAACACCAAAAATATATTCCCGCGGAGCAGTTAAACCCGTCCCTACCGCTGTACCGCCGATATTTACCGTTCTAATCCGCTCCTCACATTTAAACACGCGCCACCGATCGCGGCTGAAAGTTTCAGCAAACGCTGAAAATTCTTTTCCCAAAGTCATAGGTACAGCTTCCTGCATCTCTGTCCTGCCTATTTTAATAACATCCTGAAATTCTTTTTCTTTTTCCTGTAACGCGCCCTGTAATTTCACGATCTCCTCACTTAAATCTTTCAACAAATACAAAACCGCTATCTTTAACGCCGTCGGATAAACATCATTGGTTGACTGATGTTTATTTACGTCCTCAATCGGATGTACTTGCAAATAATCACCTTTAGTTCCTCCTAAAATTTCAATAGCCCGATTCGCTATCACTTCATTAACATTCATATTGGTTGAGGTACCTGCCCCACCCTGCAAAGCATCCACCACAAAAAATTTATCAAACTTGCCCGCATAAATTTCATCGCAAGCCTGAACAATCGCCCCAGCTTTTTTCTCGTCTAAAAATCCGAGTTTTAAATTCGTTAAACAGGCGGCTTTCTTAACTAACGCAATCGCGCGGATCAGCTCGATTTCAACCGGCAGACCACTCACCCGAAAATTTTCAATAGCGCGCTGAGTATGAATTCCCCAGTAGACGTCATTATCAATTTCTTTATTACCAATTAAATCTGATTCTATTCTTTTCATATATTGAATCCATTCGCCTTATCCCTTCTCCAAATCACATCCCCTCACCCTACCCTCTCCCCGGAGGTCGGAGAGGGGATCAGTTTTTCTATAGTTTTCTACATACCACATTCTACATACTACATACCCGCAAAATTTATTTCGCAACACCTGATTTAACAGTCACGCCTGATATAGCTCCCAATTTTCCAGTCAACGCGCCAAGATCGTCAGTCGTAATATCCACGACCAGCGTGATAACGCTGCAATGCCTTTCTTTATAAGGAATACCAACCCGCGCGACGATCGAATCGCCATATTGAGAAATAATTTTGTTAACTTCATGCGCGCAATCTTCTCTGTGTTCAATAATAATTCCAATAAAACCCAGACGCTTTTCCATATTTTCCTCCTATTAAAAAAATTAACCCGACTCGCTTTCTAAAAGCAAATCGGGCTATAAGTTTTATCTTTTACCAAACCCTCGAGTTCAGGTTCCGCACCCTTGCTCTTAGAAAGTATACTTAGTATATTCCGGATCTCTAAATAAATCAATTACTCAATTATGCGCTCAAACTTTTTTGACAGTAGTCGCGATATCATTTTTTTCAAGCCAACACTCCGCGCATAATACTTTGTTCCATGAAAAAATTCTTCATTACCCCAATCAAATTCAGAATGAATGTTATTTTTAGTCACGCCTTTAAGTAAATCTTGTAATAAAATTTTTTCCTTTTCCATTTAAATAAGCCTATTTTTCAAGTGAAAAAATTTGTTTCTTATAATCTACCACAAGAACAAAATTACTGAGAAAGCTTTTTGTTCCCAATAGAACAACATTCAAATTAGGTAAAAAATCTATTAACACATTATTTATTACTAATCCTTTTGTTTCTATACACATTGTATGCGAATAAGCGTTTGTCTGCCCATTACCAGTATTAATAATTTTAGAGATTCCGGCTTGTAAATTATGTCCAATCATAGACGCATACTGAGCAGGAATAGCACATTCATCCGCGCCAGTGTCAACTAATCCATATAAATTAATGGACTTATTGGTATGCGGATTTTTTATTGTAACAGGTAGCCAAGGTCTGGGGATATCTGTAGGAAAAAACTTTATAAAAGGAATATTTCGTAAATCCATTAATAAATTTCAACCATTCCTTTAACCGGCACAAATGTTATAACAGGATTCTTAAATCCTTTTTTTTCAGCAGCGTTTTCCGCTTCTTGTGGAGTTTTGCCTTCACCAATAATAGAGTGATCCTCAAAGTCCTTGAAGGCAACAAATTTACCGCTATAATTATCATTTTTTATTAAAGTCTGAATCATATTTCACCTCGCAGTAACTATATCACAAATAATAAATTTTTCTACTCAATTTAACAACGGATTCGCGATAGGGATGATGCTGAGGATAATCCCTTGCACTCCGGTAAAATTCCCTTTTTCAAATTCAGCGACCATGGCTGGGTCTAACTTCATATCCACCCCGGTTCCCTGTTTAGCCACACCTAATTCCATTTTTTCGCCATTCAACGCGATACCGCCTGGCGCTTGCTTTATGGCACTGTCCCTCGCTGCTGCTGTCAATTGCGCAGCATCTCCTTGCTCCGTATTTTTCGCTTGTTCCTTTTTACGTTGGATATCTTTATAATCATCTTTCTTACCGGTAAAGTACGTTAAAACAGCCGTCGAAAAAAATACGGCTCCGGCAAATAAAGAATGCTCTATCATCACCATCAAATTAGTATCAGGACTGTCTTTTGTTAAAAAAACCCCAACAACTATTAAACTCATCAGAACACACGCCACCCCTCCTGCTATTAATACTTTTCTTACTTCTTTACCAATCGTTTGTTTATTTTTTTGCTCAACAAAATCAACCAACTTATTAACTACTCCTATAATATATTTTTGGCTATATTTGCCAGCTAAAGCCGTTATCAACTTTTCTTCATCTTCTTTGGATAACCTGCTAATGTCCTTGATCGCCTTAATTAACAGTTTTTTCTGATCCGAATCCATCAACGAATCTTGCTTTACAAACTCTTCTATCTGTTTTGGAGTGATCTCCTGCAAAGCATCAATCATGTTTATTAACTCCGCCTTCATCGCCGGATCAGGCGTTTGACCAGGGTTACCACCCTTTAAACCTTCTGCAACAATACGCGACACTTCTGCCTTATCAGCCGAAGACAACCCGTTTAGCATCTCGGCAAAATCTTTCACGTCTCGCGCTGTTACCTTCATCGCCTGATCAAAAGTTGCATCTTTTTTTCTTATTAATTTATTAACTGCCTTTCTCGTTTTTGTGCCTAATGATATTTTTGCTAATTCGTCCTCGAGTTCTTTCAACCTAGCCTTATTCCCTACACCGTTTATCGCGTTTCTTATATCTCTATACACCCTTAAATCTAAAGCAACCGTCTCCATGGCCTTATCCGTACTAAGTTTTTGCAGTATTTCAGTATCCAAATTTCCTAAATCTGCAGGCTCCACCTTATTTTTCTTTACATACTTAATAAATTGATTAAAAAATAGTTCCCAGTTAACTTCTGGTCCAATTCTTTCTTCCACGTCGTTAGCAAATACGTCCCAGGAAAAAGCCTCCTCGTCAAGCCATCCAACAAGCCACTCATCCTTGCCAGTTAAAGCATCAGGGTTACTAGTTAAATTAGCAATTTGTTTTTTAGCCCAATCCATCCATTGTTGTCTCTGCGCTTCTTGGTCTGTCACTTCCATTGCCGCGTCTGCCTCTTTTAATTTCAGCATTATATTAAGTGCTACAGGTCTCGCAGGAGATTGATAAAGTTCTACACTTTGCTCTTGCCCTTTTCTAGCATAAACATAAACCTCGCCAATAGAAGCCCATCCTCTATCTATGCTGTTTATCCGCCTTACATTTGTTTCTCTAATATACGCGATTGTCGCTGGCGAGACATTTTTAATCAAATTGAAAATCTGCGTAAGAACTACAACAGCCTTTTCTGCTTGTACCATTGAAGGAGTATTGATACCCCACACTGCTGTGAATTTAGCATTAGTGGTAGTGGCAGGAATTTGAGCCATAAGTTTTGAAACTTGCCTGACTGTTTCTCTATCAATTTTTCCAGCTGAACGCATTGCAGCGTCTTGCTTACTTTTAATCAAATCTCTGACAAATATCTCCGCCTGCACTTGATCAGAAAAATCCAAGGTTATACCAAGCTGGGGGCTTAAATATTTACGGTGATTCCTTACCGACATGTTATAAACATCTGACAAAAAATATCTGCGAAACACATCAGCTATTTCCGATACATTATGCGCGGCAATTATATTCTTCAAAGAATCAATTTTATCAAACATGTGGTCGATAAAAAGCCTGACAAAATTTGTTAATTCGTCTGAATTTTGCTGAGCTGCAACATAAGCAAAGAATTTTTTTGATAATACTTCCAGCTCCTTATCCAAATCAGTTGAAAAATTATATGTGTACTGATCAACATAATAATCCAGAGCCTGGGTTGCCTGCACAAGTGCGTCCTCAAAATTTAAACCTTTCAGATCAATTTTACTGTACTTATCCTTAAGTTGAGTCATTGCCGGGTCTTGTTCCGGTTGCTTTTTAACACTATCGGACTTAACCTGCCCGGATTCTTCGTCTTGGGTTTTTGCCTGACGTACAAACTCGATAACTTCTGTTATTATACTTTTAGCCCAATAATAAAAGTGATTAGCTACATAATAACGAAAACGCATCTTGCATTCAAAAATTTTTATACCGTCTCTAGCAATATATACTTCGCTTTGATTGTTTCGATCCGGTTCCGAAACTCGCAAAACGCATTTACGCCTATCCTTGGTACTAAAAAGAATAATCCGGGGAAAATCTTTTATCTGGGTATAATTCGTTGCTGTATCCCATATCGTGACCGTATTGATCGTATTAGAAATCTCACTTAAAACGGATATAACATTAGTAGCTGAGCCATTAGCAGCCACAGGGTTCGCGTTTGTTGCTTCAAGTCTATTTGCGGCGCGAGTCTCTTCATCGCGCGCATAAATAATTAATGTGTCAAATATTCGACTTAGATCAAAATTTTTAAAATCCATTGAAAAAAATGTTTGTAATGAAAAAACTAATTCATTTCTTTGAAAACAATTTATTGTTAAAGTTCCAGGGGAATCACTTATCTGCAGAATATAATTTTCGCCAAATGATTTAAATTCAAAAGTTCTGAAATAATTATGATCCGTAACCTCTTGTACAGATGTCCAGTCTATCCCTTTTAAAACATGCTCCATTTTAGCGCTGGTCATTGCCGGGTCTGCTTTAACTACTGCTTTCTTTCCTATAACACTGTCCGCATCTACAACATCCTCTAACTGGTAAGCAAGCCGACTCCATTTTCTTATGCCCGCGATTCCCATTTCTGCGCCGCCAAAACTATTCGCAGTAACAATATATTTATTTTGTTTTGCCGTAGCCGCATCAACAACATTTATTCCATTATAAACACCCATTGTTTTTGTTTCTTTATCAATAAACAAAAAAACCGGAAAATCAGGGTCAAGCTGGTTGCCGTGAATAAATGCATTCTTTACTAATTCTTCAACAACTGTATAAGGGTAAGGTTCAACATGGTAACCAACTACGGATTGAGCCTCTGGTGATACGATTCTTTCGAATGTGCTTATTTGAGCAGCAACAGCAGTGATTGCCTCTTCCTTTAAATCATCACTTACCGGAATTTGTTTCATCGCGGAAAAATCTATGTAAATAACCTCACCTCTTTTTACAGCCTCCAACAATTCTGTTACATTCAAATTAAAAAGGTCAGCATGATAAATCGTAAGACCTTGTTTAGCAAAATAAGCCTGATAACGATTCAAAGTTTCTTCTGCAAGCATAGCCCCGTCTAACTTAGCTATTTGAACTCGAATTTTTGCTTCGTCCTCGCCAAAACCTGCTTTTTCTGCAGAAGTCGCTTCTCTAGTTGTAAGCAGCGCGCGATCTACCCGAGGAGTAACTCCGCCAGAAAAATATTTGCGGGCTGTGATTTTTTGTTGGGTGGGGTCATATTCTTCTTTAATATAATCGTATGCGCCTTTTTTGAATGATTCTAAATACTGCTGATATATTTTTTCTTTGGCTTTTGGATCGTCTGATAATACGCCGCCGACTTTTGCTTTATTGCTATACACCTGATTTAACAACGCGTTTTTTATAGCGCGCTTGTACCAAGTTGCAAGGATCATTGAATAAAACATCTGACGGAGTTGAGCGAAATTTTTACCCTCGTTAACTTCTTTTTCGATAGCGGGAATAATTACTTGACGCATTATTAATTGCATTTTTAACTTTGCGTCATCCTGCCCCTGAGCTTTGGAAGTTTTTACTTGTTTCTCTGCAGAATAATCAGCTTCCAAAAGCACTTTCAAATGTGCTCCAACTACGTACCCCGCATTATCCTTCTCATATACTTTTGCTTTATCCGCTACGATCCACACTTTATTAAACGTATCTACCGGGATATCAGTTGTTCCAAATTTTGCTTTTGCTTCTGCATAAATTTTATTCCAAAAAGTCTGCCCTAATTCTTTTTCAGGATACATTAAAGACGCTGTTAATTGTTTCAAAATATAATCCTGCGCCAGCATATCCTGTCCCATTTCAGTCTTGCCTAGTTCATTCTCAATAATCCGATCAGGTTCGTTCGGAGAAAGATTAACCCAAAGATCATCTTCTTTTATGGTCATTGCAGCTAAAAAATATTTTACAAGTTTTTGTGATTCTGTTTTAAATTCAGGTGAGCTGATAGCCATACCTGATTTACCAGCGTCTACAATAAAATCGAACAATAAAGGATTTTCAGTATGTACTTGCAAGCCTTTCATAAGAACAGGCGTATAAGGCTGGGTTAGAGTGATCATTGTGCCGGGCGCTGGTAAATTTATTTGCGCGTAACCAGTACCGGAAAAAATGTTGGTGATTAAAAAAGCTGTTAATACGAACGAGCTGACAAAACGCTTAACCATAAACAATCTCCTAATTATATATAATTAAATGGAATGAAAATATGCCATATAAATATAAAAAATGCAAGGCAACCTGGGCTAAGCCTTTAGGAACCGGTTAACTTTTAATTAGAAATAAGGCGGGTTTTTTATCTATTGAAGGCTGGAATTTTTTCCAAGCTTGAATGGTCTGGGTTTTTATATATTGATCTTTTGAAGTTAAGTCTGCAGCAACACACAATAAAGTATTCGGGTTGCAAGCGGAAATTATTTCCTGAAACAAACTTAAATTCCGGTAAGGCGTTTCCATAAAGATCTGAGTCTGTTTTTCAAGAGAAGAACGCTTTTCCAAAAATTTTATCATCCTCATTCGCTCACCCTTGTCTTTTGGCAAATACCCCACGAACGCGAAATTTTGCCCGCCCAGACCAGACGCCATAACTGCAAGTAAAATTGACGAAGGCCCAACCAAAGGCACAACTTCCATGCCTTTTTCATGCGCCGCAAAAACAATATCAGCACCCGGGTCAGCCACACATGGACAGCCAGCTTCGGAAATAATTCCTATATCATTACAGCATACTGATTCAAAAAAATTCTGGGCGTCGATTTCATCGGTGTGTTCGTTAAGATTAAAAAATTCACATTCTTGCAAAGGAAAATCAGCAGAAAGACGGCGCAAAAACCTGCGGGCATTTTTATCATTCTCGACCATAAAACAACGCAAATGCTTTATGGTATCAAAAATATATTGCGGAATGACCGAGATGTCGTCATCAACTAAACTGTTGGGAATAAGAAATAATTTTGACATGCATTTAGCATATAGCATATGGCATGTGGCATATAGTAAAAATTTTAAAAAATATCCCCTCACCCTAACCCTCTCCCCGAAGGCTGGAGAGGGGATATTTTTTTCCTTAAACCATTCTCTTACCCAATGGCGATGCTGCCCACTTCGCCAGTTCGGATACGAACACAGTCTTTCATATCCATAACAAAAATTTTTCCGTCGCCTACATTTCCGGTTCTCGCGCCTTTGGTGATCGCGTTTATCGTCGCGTCAAGAAAATTATCATTGACCGCGATTTCTAAACGAATCTTACGCAGCAAATTTCCGGTTTCGCGGGCGCCGCGATAAACTTCGGTTACGCCTTTTTGACGTCCATGTCCCAAAACTTCACTCACTGTGATGAGATTAACTTCCGCTTTGTACAATTCTTCTTTCACATCTTCCAGCTTGTGCGGCTGAATAATCGCAATTATATATTTCATGTTTATCTCCTTATTCTATAACAGTATATGCCCGTTCACTATGCTGACTTAAGTCGAGCCCAATATTCTCTTCTTCTTCAGATGCCCGAACACCGACCATCATATCAACCACTTTATAAAGTATCAGCGTCCCAACAAAACTATAAGCTATCGTTACCCCTACCGCGAATAACTGAGTCATAAACTGCGCCGGATTGCCAAAAAATAAACCATCAGCACCAGTCGGATTAACTATTTTTGAAGCAAACAACCCAGTAGCTAACGCGCCCCAAATACCGCCGATGCAGTGAACACCAAACGCGTCCAAAGAATCATCATATCGTAATTTCGGTTTTATCAAAGCGACTGCGATAAAACAAAAAACGCTGACCAAAATTCCGATTATGATCGCCGGAACAACACTTACAAACCCGGATGCCGGAGTAATAGCGACGAGCCCTGCCACTGCTCCTGAACAAAAACCAAACAAGGTCGGCTTTCCATTATGCATCCATTCAATAACCGCCCAAGCCAGACCTGCTGCAGCTGCTGCTGTGTTTGTAACTACAAACGCGTTTACAGCCAAGCCATTAGCAGCTAAGGCGCTGCCTGCATTAAATCCAAACCAACCAAACCACAATAACCCTGTTCCTAAAACTACAAACGGCATGTTATGCGGTGTCGGCGTACCTTTATCCAAATTTTTTCTTCTGCCAATCATAAGCGCGGTAGCAAGAGCTGCAATACCTGCGCTAATATGGACAACTGTACCGCCGGCAAAATCAAGCGTTCCCTTAGTTCTTAACCAACCGCCCACGCCCCAAACCCAATGCGCGATCGGGTCATAAATCAATGTCGCCCACAGCAGCATAAATATAAGGAAAGCTGAAAATTTCATGCGTTCCGCGAAAGCGCCCAAAATCAAAGCGGGTGTAATGATCGCGAACATCGCCTGAAAAATCATAAATGCCTGATGCGGGATCGTTGCTGCGTAATCTGGATACGGATCAAAACCCACGCCATTTAAACCAAACCAGCCGAACCCGCCCCAAAACCCATTGCCCGGATGAAAAGACAAACTATATCCGAACAACACCCACTGCACGCTGATCAAACCAACAATGATCATACACTGCATCAAGATACTCAAAACGTTTTTCTTCCGGACCATGCCTCCGTAAAAAAACGCTAAAGCCGGTGTCATCAGCAAAACCAAAGCCGATGAAACCAGGACCCAAGCGGTATCCCCTGCGTTAATTAAGTTCATTTCTTCCTCCTTTGTTTGTTAATAAAAAAGGCGCCTCTCTTATCCGACCTCGGATAAAAAAGACGCCTATGTCTTAAAATTTCTTCCCTATAAACAGAAAATCCTTCCTGCCTTTACCGGCGAAGAAGGACATCTTTGTCACTATTTGTGAGCCCCTTTGCTCACGTGTATGGTTGAATTATATCCTACGATTTTTATTTTGTCAAGAGCTGGTTATATTCCCATAAAATTCATGTCGCCAAATCTTGGATGAGCCGTAGGCACAGTGTAATTAACCGTTAACGTAGCCGGGCTATTTTGTTTTGATCTTATTTTAATCCCACAGCCAGCCTGCATTGTCAAACACAAAGTAAACTCCCCGCCAGTCGCTAAGGACGCTTCTGAGATCAAAGAAAAAGTTACAGCTTGCCCACCATTATCAGGTACAGTTGTTGATTGCGTCCCAAGAACACTCCCAAAAGGAGCATTATTATAAGTAATCTCAGCTTCTGTCCAAGAATTATCTGTGCATCGGGCAATATACACTGTTGATTCTGAATATTCTGCTCCATTGAGGAAGTTGTTTCCAAATTACCTCCGTCGATTGAGTGGAAATATACAATGTATTTGACTGGTGGTCTGGTCAAAAATGGCTGGAGTTGTAACGACGCGGATATTATAATTTTTGAAGAAGAGGCAAAGCCGCATTTGGCACAGATTAGAAATTATTTTACTGATTTATTTGGATGGAAAACGGATGTAGGACAGGTTGTGATGGCAGACCGTGAACCAGTATATCTGTACAAAATTTATGAAGGAGGAAAATGGCAAGTACCGTCTTAAATCCCAGGTCTGATTCGTATGTTGATGAT
>JADFYE010000028.1 GCA_015233195.1 Candidatus Omnitrophota bacterium | reverse complement strand
GCAGGATAAAATCTTGTTTCCGAATGACGCGTTTGGTCAGCATTATGCTTCAACTGAAAGATTTGCCGATGAGATCGGATTGGAATTGGCATTTGATGAGGCAGCAAAATATTACGCGAATATTGTTTTGCCGTTCGGTCCGCAGGTTTTGAAAGCTTTAGAAGGCGCAGCCAAAATGGATTTTGATATGATCTGTCCGTCGCATGGACTTATGTGGCGGGGCAAAGATCAAATTGACGGATTGGTTAAGCGATACGTTAAATGGGCGAATTATGAAAGTGAAGACCATGTTTGTATAGTGTATGACACTATGTGGCATTCGACTGAAGCCATGGCAAAAAAAATGTTTGAGATTATTGATGTAGCTGGTATAAAAGTCAAATTGATGAACTTAAGAACTTCGCATATTTCAGACGTGGTTACGGACATTTTAAAATCTAAAATAGTTTTGTTTGGAACTCCAATTTTAAATAATCGTATGCTGCCGTCTATGGCGGCATTCTTAATGTATGTAAAAGGATTAAAACCGAAAAATCGTTTTGCGTTGACGTTTGGATCTTATGGCTGGGCTACGGTTGGATATAAGGAATTTGAAACATCTATTCAAGACGCTGGTTTTGAATTATTAGGTGAAGGTAAATATATAAAATTCATACCGGATCAGAATGAATTAAATCAATTAGATAGTGTTCTGCCTTTGATACAGGCTAAAATATTATGAAACTTAATGAAGACATTGTTCGTTTTTTTAAAAAAGAAGGTTTTGTTATTGTTTCGTCCCTGGATGAGCATGGCGGTATTCATTGTGCTGCCAAAGGTATTGTTGAAATAGATATTGAGGGAAAAGTTTTTATTATTGATTTGTATCTTAACCGCACTTTCCGTAATTTGAAGACGAATCACACCATAAGTATTACTGCTGTAAATGAAAAAAAATTTCAGGGATATACTCTGCAGGGTCGAGCAAAACTAGTTTATCATAAAGATATTACTGATTATATCCGGGTGGAGTGGGAAAAAAAGATTATTCAGCGTATTTCTAAACGGGTTATTTCTGGAGTGCAGGCAGGTACAAAATCTTCGGAGCATTTTGAGGCTGGAATGCCTTCGCAGCCGAAATATTTGATTGAGATGGACGTGGATAAAGTTATTGATCTAGCGCACCCGGTAATTGAATAAGTTTCCCCTCCACTTGTGGGAGGGGTTAGGGGAGGGGAAATGGAAGAGATTCGAGCTCGGTTTAGTGAAAGAGTGGTTAGAACTAAAGATGTGACCAGTTTTAGATTCATACCGAACAAACAATTCGATTTTGTTCCCGGTCAATTCGCGCAGGTTATTTTCGACGAGAGTAATCGTCAAAATAAGGATTTAAACAAGTTTATTTCTTTTTCTTGTGATACTGGAAAAGCGTATTTTGAGATTACTAAGAAATTATCTCAAAGTTCTTTTTCTTCTAAATTACGCGGTTTAGTCGAAGCTGATAATGTATTGTTCAAAGTTCCAATGGGTAATTGTGTTTTAGGAGCCAATACCTCAGAGGTGTTGTTTATTGCGGGCGGGATAGGTGTTACGCCGGTGATTTCTATATTAGAACACGCGTATAATACGAAACAGCAGCTGGACGTTAAGTTGATATATTCGAATTGGACTGAGGCTGATATTGCTTTTACTAACGCCAGCTCCTGAGCATGCAAAGCAGTTCTTTCAGCATCTTCCATGCCGCGCCGATCTTCTTCTCTCTGCTCGAACTTCTTAAGAATTTTTTCCAATGCCGGAATCGCGGCAACTGCTTTCAAAGCAATTAACTGTGCAAAAAATTCTTTAACCGAAGAAGATAAGAAAAGATTCTCTAAATATTGATTCAGTTTTCTAACATACACCTCTACTAATCGTTTACTGGGAATTTCTAATTTTTTACGAAACCAGTCAAGCCGTTCTAGCGGCAAACCATACGCTAATTCGAAATCGTGTAATGCGACTTCTATCAACCCAAAGTCATTTACTCCCAACGCCCTCAAATTATTAAAAGAATTATCTTGAACCTCTTTATTCAAACTCATTAATCCATCCAGATAAGCGTTAATTAATTCTCCGTTTGAAGCTTTTAAATTTTTAAGCGCCTTTTCAGCCGCTTTTCTGATACCTGACGAACGGTGGGTTACATTTTCAAGAAGTACTGGCTTTGCCCGCTCATCTCCTATACTCTCTATTGCTTCAATAATAATTATTTTAGTAATGCTATAAAAATCAGCTGTATCTTTCAGGCTTCTAATTAAAGCTGGCACCCCGGATTTACCATAACTAATTAATTTTTGCTTTATTATAATCCTTTCCTTCTCATTCGCTTGCATTAAACGCTCGACATTGCTTTTAACACCTCTCGACGCAAGCAAAACCCTGGGCGACCATTCACTGAACATAGCGTTATCATAATCAGACGGTAGATCCACATCACCAAGCTCTTCACCTCTACTAATATTTTGTACTTCACCATACGCCGACTCACGACTAGTAGAAGTATAAAAACGCTTTTCTTCCGTATCCTCATATTTAATCCTAATTATTTTTTGTAAAGCACCCAAAACCTCAAAAGCTTCGCCGCCTCCCTTAACAATAATAAACAAAGGAACTGCATAACCCTCTGAACCTCTATACGAAGCGCCCACCACAATTTCTAAAGTTTTATTTTCTAGAGGAATCAGTACTTGATTAATATCCCCCAATTTTTTATACGCCTCATAATATTTTAAATCCACTTCATGCGTTATAAACCATGCAACTAAAGCTGGTATATTACTCAAATCCTCATAAATACTCTCAGCCATTCCAGGAGTGTTAACAGCGTCTGGTTTTATTATGGCAAAAGTATTCCTGCCCTGCTTAACACCTTCTAAAAATTCCGCCTGCCATTTAGAATCAGTTAATAGCGCAGGATCTGAATATCGCAAATCAACCGCGATTGTACTCTGCGCTCCTTTACGAGCTTCTTCAACTTGCGCTCGAGTTGCTTTTTCCACCTTCATAGCTGAATCTTTAAATCCGCCGGTAAAATATTTTTTGGGGATGATCTGTTGGGTTTGCGGATCGTACTCTTCTTTGATCGCATTGTAAGCGCCTTGCTTAAAGGCAGATAAATATTGATTATAAATTTTTTCCGTCTGAGCTTTTCCTGTCACGCCTGAATTAGGATCAACCACGCCCTTAATTTTATTTTTCCCGACATATATTTTTTCTAAAATGCTATTTTTGACTGTGCTCTTATACCATTTAGCGAGGATCAATGAATAATATATCTGACGGAGCTGGGCGAAATTCTTGCCAAAATTAACTTCATGTTCCAACTCGGGGATAATAATTTCTTTAACGAGTTGAACGGTCCCGTGATCGCGCAGCGATTTTACGGGATTACCACCAGCTAAATATTCTTTCTCCGTCATCACCTTTAACTTTGCATCTGTAATATAAACGGTGTTTCCATGTTCATATATCGTCGCGCTTTCAGACATAATCCATACTTTATTGAAAATCCCCTCACCCTGACCCTCTCCCCAGAGGCTGGAGAGGGGAATCTCTTTACCTCTTTTTTCATATATTTTCGAATAAATCCGTTCCCACATTTCCCGTCCAGTATCGCTTTCTGGACTCATCAATGCCGCAGTAATTTGTTTTAAAATATAATCCTGGGCGAGCAAATCGCGACCTAATTCAGTTTTACCTAAATTATTTGGAACAATGCGGTCAGGTTCATTCGGAGAAAGGTTTACCCATAAATCCTTTTCAGGAACAGTCATAGACGCTAAAAAATAATTAATTAATTTTTTAGATTCTTCGGTTAAAGCCTCAGAATGACGATAATCACCCTGAACCCTGCGTGGTTCAAGGCCCGAATCCAAAATGAAACTTAATTTCAACGGATTATTCGGGTCAACAGTAACGCCTTTAAGTAAAGCCGGCACAAATTGCGGACTTGACGCAGCAACCATGCCCGAGCCAGATAAAGTTAAAACCTGACCAAAAGCAGACGTAGTTATTTGTGATATAGTAAAAGACAATAAAACAAATGAAGTAACAAAACGTCGAAACATGGCAACCTTTCCTAAATATATACAGGGGATGAAAGTATGCCATATAAAATATATATAATGCAAGGAGACTTCGGAAACCATTCGTAACCCCGGGGGTTGTCTCTGCAGAGACAACCCCCGGGGTTACGAATGGTTTTTAAGAATTTAAACGTTCGGGGTGGTGTTTAACCATTTTAGCGCGGAGCATATATATAACATCCTGAGCAATAGCAACCGCATGGTCACAAATACGTTCTAAATCACGAGCTATAAGAATCAAAGGAATCGCGCGTGTCGCTTCAGTTCCGTCTTTTACTATATGATTATTAATAAGATCATGGATTATAATTGTCCGCAATTCATTTACCGCGCTATCCGATAAAATAACTTTTTTTGCTAATTCCTCGTCTCTATTCACAAACGCGTCAATCGCGCTCTTTACCATCCATTTAGCATTGTCACCCAGCTTGGGAATGTTGACCAAAGCTTTTAATTGCGGCATATCCGACAATTGAACTGTTCTTTGTGCAATATTCACGACCAGATCAGCGATCATTTCCAATTCAGAATTTATACGCATCCCTGCAGTTGTAATAAACCTTAAATCAATTGCCATAGGCTGAAACAAGGCAAGTAATTCGATCGCAAATTCTTCAATAGTAATTTCATATTCATCGATCTTCTCATCGCCAATGATCACATCCCGAGCCATATCTTTATTCAAATTTTTCAGAGCCTCGATAGCTTTATGAATAGCTTCTTCCGTCAATGTTGCCATGGTCAAAAGATCCTGATTCAATTTTTTCAATTCATCATCTAAATGTCTTTCCATTATCCAAATCTCCCTGTTATGTAATCTTCCGTTATTTTTTTATCCGGATGGGTGAATAATTGTTTAGTGTGCTTATACTCAACCAGGTCACCCTGCATAAAAAACGCGGTCATGTCCGAAATCCGGGCTGCTTGCTGCATATTATGAGTCACAATAATTATCGTGTATTTTTCCTTAAGCTTTACGATCAACTCTTCCAATTTAGCAGTGGCTATCGGGTCAAGCGCAGACGCTGGCTCGTCCATTAAAACAATTTCAGGAGCTATTGCCAAAGCCCGGGCTACGCATAATCTCTGCTGCTGTCCGCCAGATAATGCCAAAGCGCTGGAGTTCAGTCTATCTTTTACCTCATCCCATAAAACCGCGTTTTTTAAACTTTCCTGGACTTTATCGTCGATATAATCCTGATCTTTAATTCCATTTATCCGCAAACCATAAGCTACGTTATCAAATATTGTTTTTGGAAAAGGGTTGGGTTTTTGAAATACCATACCGATTTTTTTTCGTAGAGAAACCACGTCCAACTGCGGCGCGTTTATATCCTGACCGTCGATATTTATAACACCGTCCATTCTCACTCCCGGAATAAGATCATTCATCCGGTTCAAGCATCTTAAAAAAGTAGATTTACCGCATCCAGATGGACCAATAATACTGGTAACTTGATGCGAGGTTATATCAAACGAGATATTTTTTAAACACTGCGTTTGTCCGTAATAAAAATTAAAATTGCTAATCTCAACTTTATTCATATTTTATTCTCTTCGTTGTTTTCGTAAATGATAGCGCAATATTATCGCGCCCAGATTCATTAAAAATACCAACCCGATCAAAACTAAAGCTGTGGCGTAGGCGATCGACCGCACTTTTACTATTGAATGATGCTGCGTTGACATGATGTATAAATGATACGGCAAAGCCATAAACTGGTCATTTATTGACGCTGGTAAAGCCGGTAAAAAGAAAGCTGCTCCGGTAAAAAGTATGGGCGCGGTTTCGCCTGCGGCACGCGATAAACCCAAAATCGTTCCAGTTAACATTCCAGGTACAGCGTAAGGTAAAACATTGGTACGGATCATTTGCCATTTAGTAGCGCCTAAAGCCAATGACCCTTCTCTATAACCATTAGGAATAGTTTTTAAAGCTTCTTCCGACGCTGTTATCGTCCACGGTAAAGTCATTAATCCTAAAGTCAGACCTGCGGATAAAATCGAAGTACCAAATTTAAACATATTCACAAAAAGCACAACTCCAAACAATCCATACACTATAGACGGAACACCGGATAAATTACGAATCGCCATTCTGATTAAACGAGTTTGCCAGGAATCTTTGGCATATTCATTTAAATAAATTGCACAGCCTATTCCAAACGGAACAGCAAATATTCCGGTTATCAAAGTAACGCAGCAAGTCCCGACTATCGCCGGTAAAATCCCGCCTTCAGTCATGCCGTTACGCGGCATTTGAGTTAAAAATTCCCAAGAAATTTTTCCAGCGCCTTTAGACAAAATGTCATAAAAGATCACGCAAAGTATAAAGACTACAATACCCATGCACATGCGCAACGCATTCATTCCAAAAAATTGATATATATCTAACTTTTTCATATTTATTTTATTCTAAACCCCTCACCCTAACCCTCTCCCCGGAGGCTGGAGAGGGGATCACTTTTTATGTATTACTAAATCTGATATCAAATTTATACAGAATGTAAATACAAACAAAACCAACCCGACGGCAAATAACGCATAAAAATGGGTCGTATTATACGGAACTTCCCCTAACTCAATTGCAACCGTCGCTGTCATAGTTCGAACTGGATCAGTAAAAGCATGCGGAAAAGCCGGCGCGTTACCGCAAGCCATTAAAACCGTCATGGTCTCACCGATAGCTCGACCCATTCCCAGCATACACGCTGCTAAAATACCTGAATGAGCAGCAGGAATTTTTACCATAAGCAAAGTCTGCCACTTATTCCCGCCCAACGCCCACGACGCTTCAGTATAAGCTTTGGGCACACTGCCTAAAGCGTCCTCGGATAAACTGATAACTGTAGGCAACGCCATAACTGCTAACAAAATCGAACCATTGATAGCGTTTAGCCCGCTAGATTGTCCGGTTAATTTTGCCAGCCAAGGTCCGACCAAAACTATTCCCAAAAATCCAATTACAACCGACGGGATGCTGGCTAATATCTCTACAATTGGTTTTGCAATCTCCCGAACTTTTGGGCTTGCCACATCAGTCAAATACGCAGCAGTGCCTATGCCTAAAGGGATTGCTATCAAAAGCGCACCAATAGTAACCATCAGCGTGCTGACTACCATGGATAAAATACCAAACGACGGCGTAGTATACGCTTCCGGATTCCATACATAGCCAAACAAAAAATCTTTTAAAGTAATATCTTTAAAAGCCGGGATGGCATTTATTATCAAAAGAGCAAATATGCCCAGCAAGACGATAATAACTGCCATCCCGTTTATAAAAAACAAACCTTCAATTATCTTTTCTTTTTTCACAGACCTAATGCTTTGTTATAATTTTTATAATCATCAGACAACGCGAAGAAACCCATCTCTTCTACCACCTTCTGTCCTTCATCACTCACCTCATAAGCTATAAAATCCTTCACCGCACCCGTTGGAACCCCGTTTAAATATTGATTCAATGGACGAGATAAAGGATATTTTCCGGTTTGAATATTAGTTTCAACTAACGGAGAAACAAATTCTCCTCCGGCTTTTAGCGCAACATTAAGAACTGTAACACCAGTCGCTTCTTTTGCATAACCAGCGCCGACATAACCAACAGCTCCTTTATCTGCATTAACAGCTTCGATTATCTGTGAATTACCATTCATTTGCCGCATTGATCCTGAATAATCGCCTTTAACAGCCATTTCCTGGACAAACGAGAACGTGCCAGAATTTGGCTGACGACCATAAAGACCGATCGGCATATTTTCTCCGCCTACTTCTTTCCAATTTTTTATATCTCCTTTATAAATTTTACCGATCTGCTCTACAGTCAGCTCTTTAACCGGATTAGCAGCATTAACAATTATTGCCACTCCGTCTAACGCTACAATAACCCGTTTTACGTCCACACCATTAGCCTGAGCAGCAGCGATTTCTGTATCCTTAATCGTACGGGAAGAATTAGCAATATCACATTTTTTATTAATCAATGCTGCAACACCGGTTCCTGACCCGCCGCCAGTTACAGAGATTGATGCTCCAGGATTTTTTGCCATATAATCTTCAGCCAATTTCTGGACGGTATTTATTAAAGTATCTGACCCTTTGATTTGAATCATGTTGCCGGCGAAAGCTGTTGATGCGGCGAACATGCCAATTAAAAACAAACTCATAATCTTTTTCATATCTTCTCCTATTTTATTGGGCACGAAATATCGTGCCCCAACAATTTATACCCCGTGATCGCGAAGCGATTTTACGGGGCCCCTACGAAATCAATTTACATTTACTACATGAATTTCATTTGAACCATTTGTGAAATTTAGGTGAAATTTATTCTTAAAACTTCACCAGCAAATCAGCTTGCAATAATTGTTCACGATTATGCGCGCCTTTGATAGTATCGGCTTGGTACCAATTCGTTCCTAAAATCACATTCTTAGCAATCGCATAGTTAAAACTAACTTTATGCGCCCAGATATTAGTCGCACCACTATAACGATCAGAATCAGTAAAACAATCTGGAAACGCGTCACTTTGCAAACGAGCGTACATATAGCGCGCGCTCCAGGTTTTCTTTTCCCCAACTTTTTTACTTCCTGCAATAGCACCAACTTGAAAACCATCACGTCCAGAAATGCTTCCTCTAGATATGTTATGAATAAAATCACCGAAGATGGCGATCCTCTCATCTATATTAAAAGGCAATCCACCAAATAAACTAGACGCCCCTATTTCTCCTGAAGCACCAACAGAATCATAATCAAAAACTAAATTACTGCTGCCATCTTTCGTATTACCGCCGCCACTAAAGTCCAAATTGTGACCTTTGAATTTATTAAAGTTGTAATAAATTCCAGCTAATTTCCCATCAAACTTACCATGCGTTCCTTTTACACCCATTTGTCCATATTGAAGCCACTGACCAAACGCATTTGAATTATCTGCGCTCACAATGTTTTTACTGCGATATTCATCTAAAACCCAAGTACCGCCGTTAAAAAACATATCAGCATCACCAATACCCGTTGGAAGAACGTAAGATAACGATGCGCCCGCCGGATTTATATCATCATCCCAAACTAACTCCGAAGCTTTATACAAAAAATCTCCAGGTGCAAATTTGCCGACAACTAAACCAAAATTATTGTTTGGTTTATACTTAATATCTGCGTAATCCAAACGGAGCTCCGGTCGCTCAAAAAAATTCAAAAACGATGCATTTGTCGAACGAGGATCATTACCCGTTAAATTGCTGGAGCGGGATTCACCAGTAGCTAATCCAGCTTCTGTAAGCCAAGCATCATTGATTTTAGACGCAATCCCCAGACGGAACCTAACCCTACCACGGTTACGACTGGTTGAATCTGTATCTTTTTTCTGCCATTGATAACGCGTCCGAACATCTCCTTTTATCTGCAAAGTCTGAATCCATTTTGGAATCGCGTTGTTTTCTCCTTTAGCATTCTGCTTTGCTACTTCGGTTTGAGTTTCATCAACTAAAATCTGAGCTTCAGCTGGACTCATAACACCTTTCTCGACGAGTTTATTGACCAAAAGATCAATTTCTCCAGCTCGCGCGGTCATGTTTAACAAAAAACATAACCCAGTTACAACCAATAAAATTATTTTCTTCCCCATACATCTCCTTTCGTTGTTGGTTAGCCCCTTATGACAAAACAACTATAGGATTTAAAAATGAAAATAAGACGATGGATTTGTGAAATGCTGGAAAAATCTTAAAATTCGCGGAAATTAATTATTTTTTAGGGATTTGTGAGGAAAGAAAACTGTAAACGAAGAACCTTGCCCGACTTCACTTTCAAGAACTACCCTGCCGCTCATAAGCTCGACGATGTGTTTGACTATAGATAGTCCTAAACCCGTACCGCCTTCATGCAAAGACCGTGCTTTATCGACCCGGTAGAACCGTTCAAATACCCGAGCCTGATCTTCTCTGGGGATGCCAATGCCATTATCGCTGATCTTAACACCAAATTCTTCTTGTGAAACCAACGCTTCAATCTTGACCAATCCGTTCTGTTTGCCGTATTTTAAAGCGTTCTCAGTAATATTGAATAGTATCTGCTCCAAACCAACCTCGTCGATCCACGCGCTCTCTAAACCATTTGGAATATCAACCTGTATGTTCACGGATTTGCTATCCGCAACCTGACGCAATGAAGAAACCACCCGTTCGATAACTTTCTTCAGTGAACATTCTTTAAAACTTAAATCCCATTTCCCTGATTCAATACGGGATAAATTTAAAAGGTCAGCGACCAGTTTAGATAATCGCGACGAATCATTATAAATAATATTTAAAAATTCCAGCGCGTGTTGTTTATCATCTATAGCCCCGTCTAACAAAGTCTCAGCGAACCCATGAATATTAGCAATGGGTGTGCGCAATTCATGCGAAACATTTGCCACAAAATCTCGCCGTATTTTTTCTAAACGGCGAATATCCGAAATATCGTGAAAAACCAAAACTACCCCCTGTATCATCTGTCCCCAATAAACCGGCGCCGCGTTTACCATTAAAACCCGGTCTTCATACGGAAATACCAATTTGAGTTCTTTATCTTCAACTCCTTTCCCGCTTTTTAAGACCAGCTCAGTCAACTCTACAATTTCCCGATTACGAATAACCTCGATCAACCCTTTACCTTTATAATCATCCAGCACAGTTAATATTTTTTTGAGACGCTGATTCATCAAAGCTACATTAGCTTTTTCATCCACAATCATTAAACCTTCAAACATATTCAAAAATACAGCTTCCAATCTTGACCGTTCCACTGCCTCCGAATGAACTGAATATTTTATCCGCGCGGCTAATGCGTCAGCACTTTCAGCAAGATCCTGCAATTCATCATTACTGCGTAAAAATATTTTTTTATCCCACTTATCTGTTGCTGATAAACGCATCAAATTCGTCAGCCACGTTACCGGTCGAGTAACTAACAAAAATGCCGCGAAACCTACTGCAGCGCTTAATAGAAAAGCAACAAATACCGACCACAAAAGCATGTGCCCAATATACACTCTGGCTTGCTCAAGAATAAAACCTGGATGAGTGTTATATAAATATTGTAACGATAGGTCGAAAGAAAAAATGAAGATCAGAAAAACTAAAAAAACAAAACTTGTAATCTTAAGGTGAGAATAAAACTTCATAGAATTCCTAATCATAATCCTCGTCGCTAAAACGATAACCAACCCCGCGTACGGTTTCTATGCGGTCGCCAATCTTTCCCAACTTTTTTCTCAAACATTTAATATGTGTATCAATAGTCCGAGTAGTAACATCTGCATTCATGTCCCACACATCATTTAAAAGCCTATCTCTCGTCTGAACCCTGCCGCCACGCTTAACCATAGTTAAAAGCAATTTGAATTCCATAGAAGTTAATTCAACTTCTTTTTCTTTCACAAAAACTTTATGTCGGGCAATGTCTATTTTCAGAGCATCAACTTCAATTATTTCTTTTGCGTCATCTTCAGGTTGTCTACGCTTTAAAACTGTTTTAACCCGCAAGACCATTTCCCTAGGGCTGAAAGGTTTTACAATATAATCTTCAGCTCCTAATTCCAGCCCGACAATACGATCTATCTCTTCTCCACGCGCGGTTAAAAATATAATAGGTATTGACGCTAACCTGGATTCTTTTTTTATGGCTTTACACACTTCAAACCCGTCTTGATCAGGCAGCATAACGTCCAGCATAATAAGATCCACAGCCTCTAAAAACAACGCTTTTAAAGCTTCGTCACCGGTTGCAGTCGCTACCGTCAAATAACCAGCTTTCTCCAAATTATACTGGATCAAGCGGTTAATATTCGGCTCATCCTCGACGATTAAAATTTTATTCTTTTTCATAATATAATTTTTGTTTGGGCACGAAATATCAAAGACTTTTAAAAAATTTGCGCTTTTCTATCCTACCTTAATCACTGTTCCTTTTTTAATCCTCGTCCCTTTACTTACTACCACAATCCCATCACGCACTGAATAAAGATCTCCATCAAAACTTTGTCCGCTTTTTTTGCTTCCCCGAATAGTAACATTATCCTCGATAACTACGTTTTTATCAATTATCGCCTGCTCAATATGAACATTGCTGCCGATATACGGCTCTTGATGTTCTTGCCCAAAATCTCTTGCATAAAAATCATTACCCATAATAATACTCTCAATTATTTTGGTATTTGACTTAATCACGCTGCGGATACCGATAACACAATGATTAATATACGCATTATCGATCAAACTTCCCTCGGAAATCAAAGATGTCATTATTTGAGAATTCTGAATCTTAGCTGCCGGGATAAACCGAGGATGAGTAAATATCCTGCGTTCTTCATCATATAAATTAAAAGTCGGAATTGGTTTAGCTAAATCTAAATTTGCCTCATAAAAAGCTTTGATTGTCCCAATGTCCTCCCAATAATCCTTAAACAAATACATAAAAACATTTCCACTCTTTAACGCTTTAGGAATGATCTCTTTTCCAAAATCCTGTTCATAATTTTTAGTCAATATCTCCAGCAAAAATTCTTTTTTAAAAAAATAATTACCAGTAGAAGCCATATAATTCCCGTCGCCATCCTCAAATCCTTTTACTAAAGACATGTCTTTAGGCTTCTCAATCATTTGTAATATCCGATTCTCCTCATCCACCTGAATAACTCCCATACGTGGAACTTCGTCCTCTGATACCGGATGACCAATAATAGTCAGATCCGCCTTAGTGGATCTATGAAAATCATAAATCGGCATATAATTCATGGCGCATAACTGATCTCCGGAAAGGATCAAAATATCCTGTACCGGCATTTCCTTAAAATACCGGATACAGCGCCGAACAGCGTCTGCAGTTCCCTGATACCAATCATCGCTGGTCAAAGTCTGTTCAGCCGGCAGAATCTCCACAAACCCGCGAGTCAGCATATCCATACGATAAGTCTCAAAAATATGACGATGGATGCTGGACGTTAAAAACTGGGTCAGAACATATATCTGATTTATCTGGGAGTTCAAACAGTTGCTTATCGGTATGTCGATCAGACGGTATTTACCACCAAAAGAAATCGCGGGTTTGCAACGGTGTTTAGTTAATGGGTAAAGCCTCGACCCTTTTCCACCTCCTAAAATAATCGCCAAAACTTTATTATGTAACATATTTTCCTATCTATTATATAAATTAAGGGACACGAAAAACACTTCTCATGTCCCCTAACTTTACAACATATTATTCAAGATCAAGTGTGTTCTATGTGAAAAATTAGTGATTTCTATTTGCGTCCGCCCAACTCTTTATCTAAAAAGATCAAACCCATTGAGCTGTCATTAATCTGGTCGAGTTTAACTAAAATATCAGTCACATTCTTCTCTTCTTCAAGCTGCTCAGAAACAAACCACTGCAAAAACGCCACAGTAGCATGATCATTAACTTGCAACGCAGCTTCATAGATTTTATTTAAACTTGCAGTTATGCTTTTTTCATGAGCTAAACTTTTTTCAAAAACTTCGCGTACTGATCCGAAATCAGATACCGGTTTAGAAATAGCGCCTAAATTAACTTTTATACCTCGAACGTTAAGATACTCAAACATTTTCATGCCATGCCCGACTTCCTCGCCATATTGCACTTTCATCCACCCTGCCATGCCGGATAAACCTTTATTCTCAAAATAAGCGGACATTGCTAAATAAATATACGCGGAATCTAATTCTTTTGTAACCTGCTCATTGATCAACTGCGCTACTTTGTTATCCATACAAATACCTTTCTTATTCGACGACTATCGCCTGGGAACTTTCCCAAAGACCATGAATGTTGCAATACGAAGCTGCTAAAATTTTACCGCTTTTTTCAGTTTTAATACTTACACTAACATTTGGAATTGTGTATATAGTACTGGTATCAGCGCCTTCTGTAGACGCGCCATGACTGGCAAAATTAAAACGCCCAACAGCGACTGGAAATTTTGCGCCTTCAGCATGAAAAAATACTTCAATCCAACTGATATGGTGAGCAGTCGTATTCGGATGCGCGATTTGTTTTCCAACAGAAACTTCAAATTTTAATACTTCCCCTTTTTTTACTTTCGCAGGAGCATCAATAACTGGAACATGTTTCTCAGCTTTCCAATCGCCTGATTGATACAAATCTTTAATAGACATATTAGCCTCCTTAAAATTTTTTAAAACTTTCTTTCTTCGCTCCGCAAACAGGACAATGATCTGTCAGTTCACCTTCGTGCGTATAACCACAAATCGGACATATATACATCGCACCTAATTCAATATCTTTATTAGCATCTGCCGTTTTCTTTGCTTTTGAATACATTGCAGAATGAATTTTTTCTGCTTCTAAAGCGTAATGAATCGAGCGTTCAGCGTCTTTCTCACCTTGATATTTTGCATCAACATCATAAACCGCGTACATTTCTGTAACTTCAAAATTCTCACCGTCTATAGCTTTTTGCAAATTGTCCGGTGTAGAACCAATCCCCATTAAAACTTTCAAATGATTAGTCGCATGTACTTGTTCAGCATAAGCAATAGCACGAAACATCCTCGCTATATTAGCTTTGCCTTCTTTTTCAGCTTTATCCGCGAAAGCCAGATATTTCATGTGCGCCATTGATTCTCCGGCGAAAGCATGTTCCAAATTCTGTTTTGTCATTTCATGCATACAACCACACCTTTCTTTTGAAAATAGAATTGAGATTACTTTTTATTTAAAATTTATTTTTCGGATTTAAACGCTTTTGGGGCAGATAAATCGATGACCTCTTCAACAGTCATTTCAATTAAATATTTTGGCTGTTTGGGAAGGGCTATTTCGTGATGAACGGATGTTTTTGATCCTTTCTGGACACTCTTAATTAA
>JADFYE010000027.1 GCA_015233195.1 Candidatus Omnitrophota bacterium | reverse complement strand
TGCTCCTGGACGTTACTCCTTTGACTCTAGGCATTGAAACCTTGGGTGGGGTTTGTAGTAAGATGATAGAACGCAATACTACTATCCCGACTAAAAAGAGTCAAATATTTTCAACTGCAGAAGAAAATCAAGGCGCTGTGACGATCAGGGTTTTACAAGGCGAACGTCAAATGGCGAATGATAATACTGAATTAGGACGGTTTGATTTAGTGGGTATTCCTCCTGCTCCTCGTGGTGTGCCTCAGATTGAAGTTACTTTTGACATAGATCAAAATGGTATTGTGCATGTAGGCGCCAAAGATAAAGGTACAGGAAAAGAGCAGACCATTAAGATCACTGCTCCGACTAAATTGTCAAAAGAAGAGATTGAGAAAATGGTTAAGCAGGCTGAACAATTCGCGGAAACAGATAAAAAAGCCCGTGAAGACGCTGAATTGTATAATCAGGCGAATTCTATGGTTTATCAGACGGAAAAAGCTTTGAAAGAATACGGCGATAAAGTTTCAGCTGAAGATAAGACTACTATTGAAAAAGAAATTGCGAATTTAAAAGATTCAATTAAAGCTAAGAATTCAGATAAGATCAAAGCTGATATGGAAACTTTGCAGAAAGCCAGCCATAAATTAGCTGAAGAGTTGTATAAAGCAACGAATGCTCAGCAACAAGCACAGCCTGGAGCTGGTGCAGGTGCTGACGCTGGAACAGAAGCTGGCGCAGAATCGCAAAGTGAAACATCAGATGATCATAAGCCTGCATCTGATAATAAAAAAGACGATATTATCGACGCTGATTTTAAAGCGGAAGACGACGGAAAATGAAGAAAGATTATTACGATGTTTTAGGCGTGGCTAAAGACGCGGCTGTGGTTGATATTAAAAAGAAATACCGTTCTTTAGCTTTGAAATATCATCCTGACCGGGTTCCGGAAAACGAAAAAAAGCAGGCAGAAGAAAAATTTAAAGAAATTTCTGAAGCTTACGCGGTTTTAAGTGATCCTAAGAAACGGGAAATGTATGACCGCATGGGTCACGCGGGTATAGACCAGCAATATACCTCTGATGATATTTTCCGTGGCGCTGATTTTAGCAGTGTTTTTGGTGATGCCGGTTTGGAAGATGTGTTCAGCCAATTTTTTGGCGGAGGTTTTGATATTTTTGGCGGTTCATCAGGTCGCAGAGGCGGTCAAAGAGGACCTAAACGCGGTCGGGATATCCAGTATCAATTAGATATTTCTTTGGAAGATGCTTATAAAGGCGTAAAAAAAGAAGTTAAAGTCCCTCGCTATGAATATTGCAAAGCTTGCGATGGGTCTGGTGCTAAGTCTCCGAATAATATTAAAACTTGTACTACTTGCAATGGCGCTGGCGCAGTTATGACTTCAGCTGGTTTTTTTCGTATGCAGCAAACTTGTCCGGCTTGTCATGGACAAGGTAAGATGGTGACTGAAAACTGCAGTCAGTGTTCTGGTCAGGGTATGATAAAAGTTACCCGCAAGATCGATGTTAATATTCCAGCAGGTGTGGATGATTCTTCTCAATTAAGAATAAAAAATGAAGGAGAAGTTGGCAAAGGCGGCGCTGGTGATTTATACTTGCTTGTTCATGTTTTAAAACATGATAAGTTTGAACGCGAAGGCAATGATCTTTATATGAATTTGGGGGTTAGCTTTACTAAAGCAGCACTTGGTGGAGAAATTAAGATTTCTACCTTAGGCGGGCATGTTGATTTAAAGATTCCTGCAGGAATTCAAAGCGGTAAAGTGATGCGGTTAAAAGGCGAAGGTATGCCCGATGTAAGGATCGGAGTTAATGGAGACTTGTATGTGCGTGTAATGATTGATGTTCCAACCCGTTTGAGTGATGAACAACGTAAAATATTGGAAGAATTCGCGCGATTAAGCGGAGAAGAAGTAAAAAAAGAAGAAACCTTTAAAGAAAAAATAAAAAAGGTGTTTAAATAATGCCAACTTATCAATATCAATGTGATGGCTGTGGATATGGTTTTGAAAAATATCAGTCTATAACTGAAGCTAAGCTTAAAAAGTGTCCAAAATGCAAAAAAGATAAGCTATGCCGATTAATTGGCGGTGGCGGTGGTTTTGTTTTAAAAGGTTCTGGATTTTATCAAAATGATTATAAAGGTTGTCCAGCTGAAAAAGCTTCTTCAGGTGGTTCAGCTAAACCTGCATGCCCTGCTGCCCAGAATGGGTCATGTTCATGCTGCTAAAATTTTTAAATTTTTGGTTTCCAGTACTGGTTTATTCTGGTATTATCTTTGCTGCCTCATCAATAAGGGATGTTAATATCCCTGGAGGCATACCGAACTCAGATAAGCTTATACATGTTTTAGAATATATGCCTTTTGGGTTTTTATTGGCAAGGGCTTTAAATAGTTTAGGATTGAAACTAAGTGTTTGGCAGCTTTGGGTTTTGGTTGCTTTTTTAACGTTTGGATATGGGTTAACAGATGAATGGCATCAGTCATTTGTTCCTGGCAGGACACAAAGTATTTTCGATGCATTGGCAGATTTGGTTGGAGGCAGTCTCGGATCATGGATTTGGATCAAAATAAAAAGGTAATTTATGTCAAGTACGATAAAACCATTTAAGGCTTATTTATATAATTTAGAGAAAGTGGAAGCTGCTAAGGTAGTTTGTCCGCCTTATGATGTTATTTCTGAAGATGACCAGACTAAATTACATGAAAGAAGTCCGTATAATTTTACTCATATTGATTTAGGGAAAGATAAACCTGCTGATACCAAGGAAAACAATAAATATACCAGAGCTAAAACCATTTTTGATTCTTGGGTAGAAAAAAAGATCATTGTGCCTGAGGAAGAGACGGGCATTTATTTTTATAAGCAGGAATATAAGATAGTAGGTCAAAAATACAGCAGGGTTGGTTTTATTTCTTTGATGCATTTAAAAGATGGACAGGAATCAAAAGTTTTTCCGCATGAAAACACTCACGCTCACGCTGTAGATGACAGATTGCAATTAACCAAAGCTTTGGATGCTAATTTGAGTTGTATTTTTGTTTGTTACTCTGACCAGCAGAAGAAGGTTGAAAAAATATTCAGCCATAAAGTTGAATCGACTAAGCCGATTGTGGATGTTAAAGATGATGATGGGGTTCATCATATATTATGGAAACTTTCTGACCCAGCTTTAATCAGTCAGATACAGCAAACTTTAGAAGGTCAGCATCTTTTTATTGCTGACGGTCATCATCGATTTAAGGTAGCTAATGAATATCGCCAGTATCGCATTGGTAATAAAAAGAATGGCAATGAAGACGCGCCTTTTAATTATGTAATGACTTATTTCACTAATATTGATTCTAAAGATCTTAAAATTTTTCCAATGCACCGTATTGTTAAAACATTCAAAGGTAATGTAAATTTTCTGGAAGAGTTTTTCCGGATTGACAAGGTAAAAAATAAAGTTGAGATGCCGATTGTATTGGCACAAGCTGGACGGAATGAACACGCGTTTGTGATGTATTCTAAAGATGGGATAAAATTGTTGAGGCTGAAAAACCGGCTTTTGATCGACGAGGTAGTAAAAGAAGGATCAAGTGATTACAAACGTTTGGACGCAGTAATTCTTAAGAATTTTGTTTTTGATAAATTAAGTATTAAATCTGAAGACATCATGTATACCAAAGACATGAATGAAGTGATGAATCAGGTTGATAACGGTCAGGCTGACGCGGGGTTTATTATGAATCCGGTTAGGATCGAACAACTTAAAGCCATTGCTCTCAACGGCGAGAAAATGCCGCCTAAAACTACTTACTTCTATCCGAAAGTCCTTTCTGGCTTAACTGTTTATAAAATGGAATAATATTTTCAGGAGTTTTTATAATGGTATTATTTGGAAGAAAAGAATACACATTAGTTAATGTTAAAAAACGCGGAATTCCTGCCGGTTTATGGGAAAAATGTCCGGAATGCGACGCTCCAATATATAAAAAAGAGCTGGATAATAATTGGAACGTTTGCTTGAAATGCGGGTATCATATGACTTTGTCTGCCAGACAAAGGGTGCAGCTATTGATTGATGAAGGGACGTTTGAAGAGCATGATGTAGAAATGAGGTCTAAAGATCCATTGCATTTTAAAGGACCGAAAACATATCAGGCAAAATTGGAAGCGGATCAAAGAATTACTGGATTGTTAGACGCTGCGGTAACTGGTAAAGGTAATATAGACGGAAAACCTTGTGTGATCGCAGTTACGGATTCATTGTTTATAATGGGATCAATGGGGTCAGTAGTAGGCGAGAAAGTAACTCGTGCAGTTGAATTCGCTACTAAAAATCGTTTACCGGTTTTAATTGTTTCTGGTTCAGGCGGCGGCGCGCGCATGTATGAAGGCGCTATATCTTTGATGCAAATGGCTAAGACCTGCGCGGCTTTAGCAAAACATTCTAGAGAAAAACTTTTATATATTTCGCTTTTGACCAATCCGACCATGGGTGGAATTATGGCGTCGTTCGCAGGAGTTGGAGATGTTATTATTGCTGAACCGCATGCTTTGCTAGGATTTGCTGGTCCTAGGGTAATTGAACAGACCATCCGTCAAAAATTACCAGATGGATTTCAAAGTTCGGAATTTATGTTAGCGCACGGATTATTGGATATGATCGTTCCTAGGTCAGAGATGAAAAAACAGATTAGTATGTTGATAAATTACACAAATAAAGCCGGATAAACAAATGGCGCAAATAAGTCTAGAGAACGTTTCCAAAATATATCCGACCGGATTTAAAGCGGTTAAAAATATAAAATTAGGCGTTGAAAACCGCGAGTTTATGGTTATGGTCGGACCTTCAGGATGCGGAAAATCTACGACTTTGCGCATGATCGCAGGCTTGGAAGAAATTTCAGAAGGAAAAATTTGGATCGGTAACCGCTTAGTAAATGATGTGCCTGCTAAAGACCGTAACATTGCTATGGTTTTTCAGAATTATTCTTTGTATCCTCACTTGACCGTTTATGAAAACATGTCCTTTGGTCTCCGTTTAAGAAAATATCCGAAAATTGAAATTGATCGCAGAGTTAATGAAGCAGCTGAAATTTTAGGCATTCGTACTTTGTTAGACCGTCGTCCGCGACAGCTTTCCGGCGGGGAACGGCAACGGGTGGCTTTAGGTCGCGCGATTGTACGCAAACCTGAAGTTTTTTTGTTCGATGAACCTTTGAGCAATTTGGACGCAAAAATGCGGGTGCAGATGCGGACTGAGATTCATAAATTACGCATGCGTTTGCAAACCACTTTTGTTTATGTAACGCATGATCAGACTGAAGCGTTAATGCTGGGAGATAGAATCTGTGTTATGAAAGATGGACTGATTCAGCAGTGTGCTGATCCTATAACTATTTATGATCATCCAGTTAATTTGTTCGTGGCTGGTTTTATTGGAACGCCTCCGATCAGCACTTTGAAAGGCCGGCTTATAAAGAAAGAACGGCGTTATTATTTTGATGAAGGAAAAATAAGGGTTAAGCTGGTCGAAGATATGTATAAAGCAGCTGCTCCTTATGAAGATAAAGAGTTGATCATGGGGATACGCGCGGAAAGTGTTTATGATAAACTTTTTGTTTCTGAAGCGCCGCCGGATAATATTGTCCGCGCAACTTGTGAAGTGGTTGAACCAATGGGATCAGATGTGTATTTGCATTTGAATACTGGAAAAAGTATATTTATCGCACGGGTTGGGTCTCACAATCGTCCAGAAGTCAATCGGGATATGGATGTTGTGTTTGACATGAACAAGGTGCATTTCTTTGATCCGAGTACTGAACTCACAATCGTATAACAAAAACACCCGCGCCGCATGGGTATTGCTATTTTGTTTAGCAGTATTTTTTGCGTACGCGGTTGTAGTTGATCTGCATTTTTTTAATATTCTTACCCTAGGCTTGCTAGCCATATTATTTTTTATTTTTCCTTTAAATATTTATAGAAAGAAAAAACAGGTTGAAGCTGAGTCAATTATTGAGCAAAAACAGGAAAATATAAATCTTTTACAGGCAGACATCAACAAACTTGAACTCGCGACTCAAGCGTTCCGCACTAAAATAGTAAATTATTCTCAATTAAAAGGTTTGACTGAAAAACTAAGTATGTGTTTGTATGTTGAAGACACTTCCCGGGTATTGTCAGCAGAAGCCAACCGTTTATTCGGCAGTCAGGACACCACAATAATTCTTTATTTATTCCATTCTAAAACCGGAGACCTTGGTATATCAGCGTCGCACAAAGGTCAGATGCAGGTTAATTTGAAATCTAAGCGCGGTGATATTTTTGATCAGTGGGTGGTTAAAGCTATGCAGCCTTTATTGGTTGAAGATATTAAAACTGATTACAGGTTTGATGTTGATAAATTTGAAACTGAGGATTCGCGTCCGATCCGTTCTTTGATAAGCGTGCCTTTGACTGGCGGGCAGAAAGCATTAGGCATATTGAGGATTGATAGTCCTAAAGAAAATTATTTTGATACGGAAGATCTTAGGTTTTTAAAAACTATCGGCGATCTCGGGGCGATAGGTATTGAAAATGCTCAGCTTTATGAAAGAGTTGAACAACTGGCTATACGCGACGGGCTGACTGGATTATATTTGCGTAAATTTCTTTTAGACCGCATGCCTGAAGAATTCAGCCGGCATTTACGTAATAAGGCGCAAATGTCTTTGTTGATGCTCGATTTGGATAAATTCAAACAATATAATGATAAGTTCGGGCATGTGGCTGGTGATATTGTGTTAAGGACTTTTGCGATGATGGTTTCAGATCTTTTCAAAGATATTCCGGGCAGCGTGGTATGCCGTTATGGGGGAGAAGAATTTTGTGTTTTAATACCGCATTGTGATAAGGTGCAGGCGCGGGATCTGGCAGGGCAGCTTAGAGAAAAGGTGGAAGAACAAGCTATACTTCTTCGTCGAGAAAAAACGCATATCACTGTTTCAATCGGGGTAGCTACGTTTCCGGACGATGCTGGAGTTAAAGAAGAGCTGATTTTAAAAGCGGATCAGGCTTTATATAAAGCAAAAGAAAAAGGCCGCAATCAAGTTTGTTTAGCCTAAGGGGAAAAAGTGTTTCATATCTTAACAGTTATATTTGTGATGTTCTTGATTCTGGTATGGTATTTGGGACGGAGAACTATTAAGAGCATAGAAGCAATTATTGCGTCTAAAATAGCTGAGGTTGATTCTGAAAATAAAAAATATATGGAAAAAAAGTCTTTAGTATTAAAGGAGCGCATCGATCTTGAGTCTGAAGCACAGGAAATATTTACTTTGTATGAATTGACCAAAGATATTGTAGTGGTTTTAAGCGAAAAAGAAGCTTTGCAAATATTTAAAAAAAAGATGGAACAGCATGTCCGTTTCGAGCAATGTGAATTTTTTGAGGCTGAAGCGTCGGATGAAATGAAAACTTTGCGTAAAGAAGATGATCATTGTGTTTTTACGCTGCAGTGGAAAAAAAGTAAAATGGGGTATTTCGATTTTGTAAAATTGGACCCGCAAGATAAAGAAAAAGCTGAGATTCTGGTGCAGCAATTCGCTTTGGCTTTACGGCGGGTACGATTGCATGAAGAGGTAGAGCAGTTGGCTATTACAGATAGTTTGACTGATGTTTATACCAGACGATATGTTTTGGAAAGATTTGTTGAGGACATAAAGCGTTCGAAACATCGTAATATGCAGACCTCGCTGTTAATGATAGATGTTGACCATTTTAAAAAATTAAATGATACGTTTGGTCATTTGGTAGGGGATCGGATTTTAAAAGATATAGGCGGCATAATTAAAAGTAATATCCGTGAGATTGATATTGTAGGGCGTTATGGCGGCGAAGAATTTTGCGTGGTTTTGCCGGATACGGATAAAGAAGGCGCAGCTTTTGTTGCTGAACGTATCCGTTCTGCTGCTGAAAAAAGCGAGATCAGCGCTTATGATGAAACAATTCATGTTACTTTAAGTATTGGCACTGCATCTTTTCCAAAAGATGGAAAGACTGCGGATGAACTGGTAGATAAATCAGACTGGGCATTATATAGATCTAAAAAAATGGGTAGAAACCGGGTCTGCGCGTTTGGCATATATGAAGATAAGTAATTTCCCTCTTTAGCCTATTAAATAAAAAACAATCATTGAACGATAACAGCCTATCATGTAAAATGTTTCAAATTAATATATATAAATCTTCTTATCTATTTTATGAATAAATATTATATCGGTGTTGATGTTGGGGGAACTAACATAAAGTTTGGGCTGGTTAATGCTCAAGGTAAGATCATTGCGCGAAACCGTTTAGTTACAGCCAGTTGTGTTTCTTCTAAAATAAAGCTTATCAAATCTCTTCACGAAATAATTCAAAAATTAATTGAAGATAATAATTTGAAAAAAAATCAGATTGTTGGCGTGGGGTTTGGCTTGCCCGGGTTAGTTGATGCAAACGCTGGCATAGTAAAAGTATTGACCAATATTTTTGGATGGAAAAATGTGCCTTTGAAGAAAATGATGGAAGAGCGTACAGGGATACCTACTTTTATTGATAATGACGTTAATGTTATTGCTTTAGGCGAGTGGAAATACGGTGCAGGAAAAGGTCAGAGAAATTTAGTGTGTATTACTTTAGGTACTGGAGTTGGCGGAGGATTGATATTGGACGGTAATCTTTATCGGGGAGATGGATTCACTGCAGGAGAGATCGGACATATACCGCTTAATGAAAAAGGTCCTAATTGTAATTGCGGAGGTTCAGGGTGTTTAGAAGCTTATGTAGGCAATCGGTATTTGATAGATAAAGTAGCGAAATTGTTTAAGAATAAAAATATAAAATTGGAAGATGTGTCGGAGCTGGCGGTAAAAGGGAATAGCCGGGCGATTGAGTTTTGGCAGGAAGTCGGAAATCATGTAGGCATGGCTTTAGTCAGTGTTATTAATATTCTTAATCCGAAAATGATTGTTGTGGGCGGAGGAATTTCAAATAGTTTTCGCTTTATTCAACCTTCCATTTTAAAAACTATTAATACCAGAGCCATGAAAGTACCGGCAAGTATGGTAAGAATAGTAAAAGCTAAGCTAGGCGATGACGCAGGGTTGATTGGGGCGAAGGTGTTGGTGGAAAATTTTATAAATGATAAATAAAATATACAAAATAATTTTGGTTTTGGTTTTGTGCTTCTCCGGAGCGGTTTCTGCTTTTGCGCAGGAAACGGTTGAATTGAGCGGAGATTCTTTGGAATACTCGGTCAATGGAAACATTGCTACTGCTAAAGGTAATGTGGTTATAAAATATCGCGGCGCAACTTTGACTTGTGATGAAGCTGAGATGGACCGTAACACTAAGATAGCAAAAGCTAAAGGAAAGGTTCGGCTTAATAGCGGGTTAAGTGATATATACGGCGAGAACATTACTTTTAATTTTGAGACAATGACCGGCGTGTTTTTGAACGCGGATATAGTCGCTAATCCATATTATGGTCGGGCAAAGATGATCACTAAAATCGGGGCAGATCATATAGTGATGGAAGATGGTTATATGACCACGTCCGATTATGATAAGCCTGGTTATCGTTTGCGTTCTTCTAAGATCGACGTATATCCAGGTAAGAAAATGGTAGCGCATGATATAAGACCGCAATTCGGTTCTGTTCCGGTAATGTATGTGCCGCAATTTGCTAAGAGTTTGACCGAGCGCAGATCTACGGTAGTTATTACTCCTGGGTATAAGAAGTTGTGGGGCGGGTTTTTGTTGACTAGGATCAGAATGCCGTTGAACGATTATTTGCAAGCTACTTTACATTTGAATGAATATGAACGCAAAGGTCAGGCAGAAGGATTTGATTTGAATTATAAGACTAATGGGTTTGGTTATGGTCTGATTCGCGGATATTATATGGATGAACATGCTATTGCTGCCAAACGAGCCTGGGATGAAAAACTTTTACCTACCATACGACAGGAGCGATATCGGTTGGCGTGGAGGCATACTTGGAAAATTGACGATAAGACTAACGCGTTATGGCAATATTATAAAATTAGTGATAGTAATTATTTGAAAGATTATTTTCAGAGAGAGTATGATAATGACTCTTCTCCGGCGAGTTATTTTGTTTTAACTCGGTCGTTACCTTTAGGGGTTATGACTTTACGCGCGGACGGGCATGTTAATCCTTGGATGACGGATGTGACCCGTTTACCTGAAATTAAATATGATTTGGCAAATCAAAAACTAGGCGATACTAATTTTTATTTTAAAAATTCATCAACCTATTCTAATTTAGCCATTGACCACGCTGCTCCGGCTTCGACGAGAGAAAAGACTCAGCGGCTTGACCAGGATAATGAACTTTCGTATTTAACGAAAATCGGGATCTTTGAGGTTAAACCTTATGTGGGAGGGGAATGGACATATTATAGTCGGACTAAAGATGAGTCTGATAATGGTTCGATCAGGGGAATATTCAGGACTGGTACAAGTTTCAGCACAAAATTTTATAAGATTTACAACGCGAAGATGGATAAGTTTGGGATTAAGATCGATCAGTTGCGCCATATTATAACTCCGACCATAGCGTATGATTACTGGCATCGTCCGTCTTTAGATTCCAGTTTGCTGGATCAGTATGATGCTATTGATAACCGGCAGGCAGTGCATAAGATTAATTTTGGAGTTGAACAAAAATTGCAGACTAAGCGCAGTGGTAAGGCAACTGATTTGGCTAGGTTCTTGATTGATACGGATTATAGGTTGAAAGAAGACGCGTTGGGAGAAGGGTTTGATGGAGTAAATTGGGATAGTGATTTTAAACCGTGCGATTGGCTTACTTTTTATAATGACGGTAGATATGATACTCGTAATGGTAGGCTGAGCACTGCTAATTTTGATGCTTATATAAATGGGCGGGATAATAAGTGGAAATTGGGTATTGGTCGACGCTATAATCGTGAAGTCGATGATTTGATAACTGCTGATTTTGAGTATAGGGTTAACCGTAAATGGGGTATTGCTGTATATGAGCGTTTTGATGCCCAGAATGGTAAGATGAAAGAACAGGAATATCGTTTGATCCGAGACTTGCATTCATGGGAAATGAATACGGTTTTAAATCATCAAATAGATGGCGGAAATTCGATTATGTTTGTATTTAAATTGAAAGCTTTTCCGTCGATAGGATTTGATTTTGAGTCTGGGTTAAGCAGGCGAAGACCAGGAACTAATCAATAAAAAAAGGTTAAAGGAGTTTAAATTGGAAATTGCGGTAGTAGGTTCTGGATATGTTGGCTTGGTAACTGGGGCGTGTTTAGCTCAGATAGGGCATAAGGTTACTTGTATTGATATCAATGTCGAAAAGATCAACAAATTAAAAAAAGGTCTTACTCCGATATATGAACCTGGTCTGGAGCTGATGTTAAAAGATTTGATTAAGAAAAAGCGGATCAGCTTTTCTTCGTCGATAAAATCTGGAACTAAAGACGCGGTTGCAATATTTATAGCGGTTGGTACACCTTCAAAATCTAATGGTGAAGCTGACTTGACTTATGTTGAGAATGTTGCGCGTGAAATAGCTGAAAACATGCATTCGTATAAATTATTGGTGGAGAAATCCACGGTTCCTGCGGAAACTGGTTATCGCATCCGTCGAACTGTGCAGATGAATTTACCTAAAAAATACCGTAAAGCCGGCGGAAGCTCGAGTTTTAATTTTGATGTGGCGTCAAACCCGGAATTTTTAAGAGAAGGTTCGGCGATTGAAGATTTCATGCATCCGGATCGGGTTGTGGTAGGCGTGGAATCAAAAAAAGCTGAAGAGATTTTCCGGGAAATTTATAAGCCATTAAAACCGCGGATGATTTTTACTGATTTAAAATCTGCGGAATTGATTAAACACGCTTCAAATTCATTTTTAGCTACCAAGATTTCTTTTATTAATTCTATTGCTCAAGTCTGTGACCGGGTTGGCGCGGATGTTTTGAAGGTCGCAGAAGGCATGGGATATGATAAACGTATTGGACGGGCTTTTCTGGATGCTGGCATAGGCTACGGGGGGAGTTGTTTTCCTAAGGACGTTGATGCTTTTGTGCATTTGAGTCATAAAAGCGGATATGATTTTATTCTTTTAGAGGCAGTGCGTAAAGTTAATGAAGTTCAGCGTCGGGCGTTTGTTCGCATGATAGAAGATAAATTGTGGATTGTTAAGAATAAGACTATAGCAGTCTGGGGTTTATCATTTAAACCAAACACGGATGATATGCGGTCAGCTGCGGCTTTGGATATAATTCAGACTTTACAGAAAGAAGGCGCAAATATCAAAGCGTTTGATCCGCAAGCTATGGTTAATGCTCAAGAACTATTGCCTGGGGTGACCATGGTTAAAGATATGTACTGCGCAGTTAAAGGCGCGCATTGTCTTTTAGCCTTGACTGAATGGGCGGAATTCAAAACAGCTGATTTTAAAAAAGTTTATAATCTTATGCAACAGCCTTTAATATTCGACGGACGTAATATGTTTGCGGGTCATAATCTTGAAAAGTTCGGGTTTGAATATTACGGTATTGGACGAGGTTTATCTAAATAAAAATAGGAGTTTTTATGTCTGCAGTTTTGAAGAAAAGAATAGCTAATCGTTCCGCGAAGATTGCGGTTGTCGGATTAGGGTATGTTGGTTTACCGCTTGCAGTTAATTTTGCTAAAGTCGGATATAGAGTTTTCGGTTTGGATCTCGACCAGGATCGGGTCAATAAATTAATGGCAAAAGAGAGTTATATTTTGGATATAGCGTCTAAAGAACTGGCAGCAGTAGTTTCAAGCGGCAAATTGGATGCTCGGTGTGATTTTTCGATCCTTAAAGAAGCAGACGCGGTTATTATTTGCGTTCCTACGCCATTGAAAAGGAAATACACTCCGGATATTAGTTACATCGTCGGAGCGGTTAGGATAATTCGAAAATATTTGCATAAAAATATGCTTATTGTTTTGGAGAGTACTACTTATCCGGGAACTACTGATGAATTAATTAAGCCGGAATTAGAAAAGAGCGGATTAAAATCAGGGAAAGATTTTTATCTATCATTTTCTCCAGAACGGATTGATCCGGGTAATCCCAAATATGAGGTTACCTCAATTACTAAAGTGGTCGGTGGCTTAACCAAAGAAGCGGGTGAGCTTACTAAAGCGTTGTATGAAAAAATTATTGTGAAGATCCATATGGTTTCTTCAGCCCGCGCTGCAGAGATGACCAAATTGTTAGAGAATACTTTCCGTATTATTAATATCGGCTGGGCAAATGAAGCTTCAATGATGTGTAAAAAATTAGGCATTGATATTTGGGAAGTAATCGAGGCTGCCAAAACTAAGCCGTTTGGGTTTATGCCTTTTTATCCGGGCTTAGGTGTAGGCGGACATTGTATACCCGACGATCCTTTGTATTTATATTGGAAAGCTAAGCAATATGGTTTTAGTTCAAAATATATAAAATTGTCAGCAGATATAAATTTATCCATGCCGGATTACGCGATTGGACGTTTGGCTGATATTTTTAAAGCCCGTAAAAAAACTTTAAGCAAGGCGAAATTATTAGTCATGGGTGTGACTTATAAAAAAGATGTTAAAGATCTGCGTAAATCGCCGCCTTTGATATTGATCGAAAAATTACAGGAGAAATGTCCGGTTGTGGATTATTATGACCCGATCATTCCTTATCTAAAAATCGGAAATATCGATACAAAGTCAGTAGAATTTAAACCAGCAGTTTTATCTAAATACGACGCGGTTATTATTGCTGCAGATCATACTGCGGTGAATTATAAATTGTTATTGAAATCAGCTAAGTTAATCTTCGACGTAAAAAATGTGTATGGAAAAATAATTAATTCGAAGGTGGAGAGGTTTTAATAATAATTGAACAAAATAAATTTAAAATTCATGCTCCATTGTGGTCAGTTAGTTTTTAAAACAAATTATATTGAAAATCTTTGATATTTCGCAGAACGCTTGTTTAACCCGGCGCGTTAAACTGCGCTCGCGGTAATTCTTGCTCTCGTACTATAAAGCTGTACGAACCATGCCCGCTCGAATTACCAATGTCTGCTCAATATCTCCGATTTTCACATTAATAATTTGTTTTATCTAATGGTATTGACGTTGGTCATTGAAAAGTTTATAGTTTGAGAGATTTATTTAGTTTTTTCCTCTCCCCTTGTGGGAGAGGGTTAGGGTGAGGGGAATAAATGGCAAAACAACATGTAGTAATTACCGGCGGAGCCGGATTTTTAGGCAGTCATTTGTGTGATCGATTTATCGAAGAGGGATGTAAAGTTTTCTGTGTGGATAATCTGATTACCGGCAACTTGGAAAATGTAGCGCACTTGGCGCGTAATAAAGATTTTACGTTTATTAAACATGATATTTCGAAACCTATCGAGATTAAAGGCAAAGTTGATCATGTTCTGCATTTTGCTTCGCCAGCAAGTCCGATCGATTATATGAAATACCCTATTCAGACTTTAAAGGTCGGGGCATTAGGAACTCATAATGCTTTAGGGTTAGCAAAAGTTAAGAAATCCAGATTTTTGGTAGCATCTACGTCGGAAGTTTACGGCGATCCTTTAGTTCATCCGCAAAAAGAAACTTATTGGGGGCATGTGAATCCGATTGGTCCGCGCGGAGTGTATGATGAAGCCAAGCGTTTCGGTGAAGCGATAACTATGGCTTATCGCAGAACGCATAATGTGGATACTAAGATCATTCGGATATTCAATACTTATGGACCAAGAATGCGGATTCAAGACGGACGGGTAGTTCCTAATTTTATTTATCAGGCGTTAAAAGGTGAGCCGTTGACTATCTATGGTGATGGTAAACAGACCCGGTCTTTTTGTTATTATTCAGATCTGGTCGAGGGAATTGTACGTTTGCTTTATTCCGATCAGGCAGGACCGATAAATGTGGGTAACCCAAGCGAATTCACTATTTTGGAATTTGCAAAACTGGTGTTAAAAATTTCCGGCTCTAAAAGTAAGTTAGTATATCAGCCTTTACCTACGGATGACCCAAAACAGCGCCGTCCGGATATTACGCTTGCCAAGAAATATCTTAAATGGTCCCCGCAGGTAAAATTACCTGAAGGAATTAAAACGACGTTGGAGTGGTTTAGGGGAAGGGTTTAATTTTAAAGTGGAAAAGGTTATTGAATATTTCCGCAGGTTTCTTCGTATCCGCCTCGTCGAGTTACGCGTTGAATCTTTGTATCATCTAGATGAAATGAAAACTCCGATTCATCTTTCCATAGGGCAGGAGCAGGTTGCTGCAGGGATTTGTCTTCAGCTTACAGATCAAGATATGATATTTAGTAATCACCGGAGTCACGCCCATTATTTAGCTAAAGGCGGGGATTTGAAAGCTATGATTGCTGAGTTTTATTGTAAGGTGACTGGGTGCGACCATGGTAGAGGCGGGTCTATGCATTTGATTGATAAAAGAGTTGGACATTACGGCTCTTCTGCTATTGTCGGCGGAGGCATTTCGCATGGAGTAGGCGCGGCTTTAGCGTCGAAGTTATTGAATAAAAATTTTATTGCAGTAGTATTTTTAGGTGATGCAGCGTCGGAACAAGGTGTGTTTTTTGAGAGTTTAAGTTTAGCTATGTTAAAAAAAGTTCCAGTTTTATTTGTTTGCGAGAACAATCGTTATTCAGTATGTTCACCTATATCGGTTAGGCAGCCGAATGATAATATTGCCCAGCGGGCAAGAGCGTTTGATATGCCGGCTGAGACTATTGATGGTATGGATTTTAACGCTGTATATGAATCGGCGCAAAGGGCGGTTGAGTATTGCCGTACGAATAAGTCGCCGTATTTTCTTGAATATAAAGTTCAACGCTGGCGTGGTCATGCCGGAGCAGGCGATCCTTTACGTAAACAATATCGGTTACCAGAAGATAT
>JADFYE010000026.1 GCA_015233195.1 Candidatus Omnitrophota bacterium | reverse complement strand
TTTCGATTATGCCTTGTACTGCGAAAAAATATGAAATCAAACGCAGTAAACATATGTATTCGTCGGGATATCAAGATACAGATATTGTAATTACTACCAGAGAATTGATCCGTATGATTAAGCAGGCTGGGGTTGAGTTCTTAAATTTGCCTGAAGAAAAGCCCGATCATATTTTGGGTGATTACACTGGAGCAGGTACGATATTCGGGGTCACCGGCGGGGTTATGGAAGCAGCCTTACGTACTGCGTATCATTTAATAACTAAAAAAGAATTAGGACATGTAGAGTTTGAGAATGTCCGCGGTCTTAAAGGGGTAAAAGAAACCACAGTTTTTATCGAGGGTACTGAGATCAGGATCGCGGTTGCGCATGGATTAGGGAATGTTGAGAGTGTTATCAACCGGATAAGAGAAGCCAAGAAAAAAGGTGAAATGCCGTATCACTTTGTTGAGGTAATGGCTTGTCAGGGCGGATGTATCGGCGGAGGCGGTCAGCCTTATGGTATCACTGACGGCGTAAGAGATCAGCGCACTAAAGGTTTATATTCCGACGACGAGAAATCAGCGTTACGCTGCAGTCATCATAATCCGTATGTAAAAGCCTTGTATGATGAATTTTTGGAACGACCGTTGAGTCATAAATCGCATGAATTATTGCATACGCATTATGTCCCAAAACCAGAATATAAAAAATAAAGGAACTTTAATGACGGATAAACGTCGCGGGTTTACATTAGTCGAGATAATGATAGTTGTGGGTATAATCGCTATGTTGGCTGCGATTGCTATTCCTAATATGTTGCGAGCCAGAGTAACGGCTAATGAAGCTTTAGCGCAAAGTACTTTAAAAGCTGTGGCAACTGCCATGGAAACTTATTCCAATTCAAATAATGGTAATTATCCGACTGATCCAAATTTATTGGTTGGCGCTAATCCTCCTTATTTAAGAACTAATTTTTGTTCGGGACAATATTCAGGATATTTATTTAATTGCGGCTTGACTGCTGGAACTTATTCTATTACTGCAAGTCCAGTGTCTTCTTCGATGGGTACTAAATCGTTTACTGTGACCACGGGCGCGGTGTTAAAAACGAATTGATGAATTGGCATTAAATGTTTTGTGATGATATACTTTAACCAGAGCAGTAGTGTAAAAGGTAAACCACCCGTAAGGATGGGACACAAAGCTATAGGGCCCTGTACCGAATGGTTCAGGGTAGCCAGTTGCCACGGAGGAGCAAAAAAACGAATTGTGAGCCTATTCCCCAAGGGGAATAGGTTTTTTTGTTAAAGGAGTTGACAGGGAAAGGAGGTGGGAGTAAAATTGATGAAGTATAAAATTTAAGTTGAAATGAGCCAAGTGGTTAGGGTATTTCGGGGGGAATGAAACGGCATTATAATTATTCTTATACCCGTGAAAAACCGAAGACTGACCAGCGGCTCGAAACCAAACAAGGAGGATGTATGAGAAGGAATCAAAAAGGTTTTACGCTGGTGGAAATCATGATCGTTGTAGCGATCATTGCGTTGTTAGCCGCAATCGCAATTCCAAACTTATTGCGCGCAAAAGTATCTGCTAACGAAGCATTGGCACAAAGTACTTTAAAAACATTGTCAACCTCAATTGAAACGTATTCAACTGCTAATAATGGTACATATCCTAACTCTTCAGCATTGTTAACTGGAGCTACACCTCCATATTTGAATACGGATTATTGTACTGGTAATTTCTCTGGTTATTCTTATGCTTGCGGTTTAGGAACAGGAACATATGCAATTGTTGCTACTCCTAATTCAGCAAGTACTGGTACCAGATCATTCACAATTTCAACTGGCGGTATTTTACGCTAATTGTGAATTGAATAGATCACTGAGGGGGCTTAGCGATAAGCCCCCTTTTTATTGAACCCCGGAAGTCCGGGAGAAAGGCTTGGGGGGATGTATAAAGAGCCGAATAAAAAGGGTTTCACTTTAATTGAATTGATGGTTTCGTGCGCAATTTTAGTAGTATTTTTTGTCGGTATGGTTATTGTTTTCGTTAAGTGTATGCAGATCATAGAGCTTGCCCATAATTCTTCTTCCGCTGTATCACAAGCAAAAAATCAAATGGAAAAAATACGCAAGTCAGATTTTTCTCAATTAGTAGTAAATTATGATAATAAGCCTTTTAATGTTACTTTTGATAATGTGAAAGTTAAAGGCAAAGGGGTTACTTACGTTGATGATGCTGATTTGAAATTGCCGATAGTCAGGGTGAATGTTTCTTGGAAAGAAAAAAGTGGTCTTTTGGTTGGAGAGGATTCTGACTTAACTGGGGCTTATTCTACAGTTAAGGATAAGAACGGTAATGGCAGATTAGATTCGCCGGTTTCATTAGAAGGGATTATGTATGATTATTAGGGAAGGGAAACAAAAAAATATTTTAAGCGCGTTTAGCTTGGTTGAGCTTTTGGTTGCCATGACAATACTCATTTTGGTTATTGGGGCATTATTCTCGTTGATGAATTCAGGACGGGAAGTGTGGACAGTTAATGATACTAAGATCGGATTACAGAGTACTTTGCGGTCGGTGCGGGATAGATTATCGAGCGAGCTGGAACAAAGCGGGTCTGATCAAAATTCGAATATGAAAGTTACTGTAACGCAGGCTGCTGGAAATAACAATTCAGATGTAATCAGATTTTCAATTCCTATAATATGCCAGAGCGGCGGAAAAATATTGGATAATAATGCTAATGTTTCATATTGGGGCGCGCCATTAACGTATGGCTGCAATGATTATTCATGCATGGATGCTGATAATAATTGCGGGACGATAGATTATACTTCTTTGGAGTATAGAATAAATAGTGATAAGCAGATGGAGAGGCGGGTATATAATTCACTCGGTAATATCGCGCGTACGGATGTGGTGGGTATGAATCTAAGTGATTTTCAGGCAGTGTTAGATAGTACTAATAATTATTTGACGATCACATTGAATGTTTCGGGTATATCGACTAATAAAAGAATTGTAACCATGGCAGACACGTTTAATGTGTATCTGCGAAACAAGAGGTGATGTATATGAAACTGTCTAATAAAAAAGGGGCGGCTCTTATCATCAGTTTTTATCTTATCGCGGTATTGATTGTATTCTCGAGTATTATTGCGGTGCGCGCGTTGAATGAAAATAATATGGCAAAGAAGGAGCGCGATGCTACAAAAGCATTTTATTATTCTGAAGGAGGCTCTAACGCCGCGCTGGATAAACTTAGTGGTCTTATAAATGTTGATTTATCTCGTGAGATTACAAAAGATAACCCGCAGACGGTTGCTAATAAGGCGCAGTCTTATGCTACCGGTAATCAGCCGCTGGAATTACTATATTATTATGGAAATAAGAGCACTCAGAATTTTACTATTAATGACGCCAGAACTATTTTAACGTATACACAAGCTTCGGTAGGTTTTGAAAATGGCACGTACGGATATGATGTTACTATTACTGCTAAAGGTTCGCCGGTAGCTATAGGGAGTGATAAATGGGATTTTTCATATTTTTATAAGATCGCATCTAAAGGAAGTAAGAGCGGTGTTTCAAAGAATGTTTCGCTTTCCGGAGATTTTACGATGCGGGTACAAAAAGATAACTTTGCTAAATACGCTTTATTTACTGAACATCATACGCTTAAAGACGCGAACACAAAAGTTTGGTTTAATGATAATACTTATTTTGCTGGTCCGGTACAGTCAAATGATCAACTTAATTTTTCTGGAAACCCTATATTTGATGGTGCTGTAGGTCAGCAAAATAACAAAGCTTGTTTTTTGAATGATAATAATGGTTATGTTTATTCTGATTCGGATCATAACAGTAACGTTGATGTTCCGGTTTTTAACCAGGGATATACGCGGAGCATGGGTTTAGTCAATTTGGAATCGTCAGTAGCGCAAACTGATCTGATGCGGGAAGCGCAAGGCGGTAGTAATATAACTGGTAATGGAGTTTTTGTTCCTAATGACGGCACGAATATTATTGGGGGCATATTTACTCGGGGAGATACGACTATTCAAATGTCGGTCGACGGTAGTGGTAACGCGAATTATATTGTGGGAGCGAATGGTCAAACTAAAACAGTAGTGGTAAATCGTACAACAAGTAAAACTACAGTTAAACAGTCAGGGTATGCGGATGTTGTGTATAACGGTATACCTGACGGAACAGACAGTTTAGGCACGATCATTTATACTGATGGTCAAATAACCAGTTTAAAAGGAACAGTACAGAAGGATACTGAACTCACGATTTCAAGCCAGTCGGATATTAACATTACTGATCATATAAGATATTCGGATTATACTCCAGCATCCGGAACACCGGGGACCTCAACTTATGTTCCACCTTCTGCTGATGGTACAACGAATTTATTGGGTATTTTATCCTGGGGAGGTGATGTAATAATTTCTACAACAGCTCCGGCGAATCTTGATATCCATGGTGTAGTAATGGCGCGTAATGGAGTATTTCAGGTAGATGATTATAATCAAGAAATTTATCAAAATGGACATGCTATTGATCGGGGTGTAGTTAATTTATTAGGCGGGGTTATTACTCAATTTTATGGGGCGTTTGGCACTTTTAATTCATCAACTCAAGCTATTGTGACTGGATATGGTCGTAATTTTACTTATGATCCTCGTACTGGAGCGGGTAAGTCGCCGCCATATTTCCCGTCATTAAAAGCGTTTGTGGCTTTTACTAATGATATAACTGATAAAGTGGTATGGAAAGAGGGGGCATAAAATGAAGATGAATAAAGTAATGCTGGTGGTTATAGGTGTTGGGTTATGTATTATTTTATTACTTATAAATAGTTTTGTATCAAAGCAGATGAATAAAGCTATTGAACAACCAAGCGCTTCTGTGCAGATTTTGAATAAACATAAAATTGTTGAAGAAGTAAACACTCAGAGTGGTGATTTAAAAGTTGACGATGCGGTGGTAGAAAAAGCCGCAGCCTCAGCGGCGGTTAAAGACGAGGAAAGAACTTTTCCTCCAAAACCAAAAAAAGTTATTAGCTCTAAACCAGCAGAAATATTGATACAGTAGTTTAAAATTTAATTTTAAAAAAGAAATTTGGGTTATAGTTTCTTTTTGTTATAATAATATTACTATGAATAAATTTTTAGATTCTTATTTTAAGACTATTAAAAAGTTCCTCCCTGAAAAGACTTCGGAAACTTCAGTTGGTATTGACATTGGCTCAGGTGAATGCAAACTTATCGAATTGCAGAAAAAAGCAGATGGTTATGAAGTGGTAAATTGGTCGATCCGCCCAGTTGATAATAATGATATTCCGGCAGCACTTAAAGCTATGCTGGCGAAATTGGGTTCCGGAAAGCGTTCGATTTATACTTCAGTATCGGGTCGGGGAACGTTAATCCGTTATATTGAATTGCCGCATATGTCTTTGGAAGATATTAAAAGTTCATTTTCTCTTGAAGCTGACAAATATTTTCCTTTCGCCCAGAATGAGATTTATTCTGATTGTTTTATTGTAGATAATGAAAATAAAAAGAAGCCAATGTATATTATGGCTGCGGTAGCTAAAAAAGATATGGTTGATCAGCGGATAAAACTTTTGAGTGATATGGGAATTAAAGTTGATTTTATTGGTCTTAATCCTGTAGCTTTAGCTAATGTGATAAATGTGTTGGGTGTTGGGGAGGAAGGAAAATCAGATAAGGCAGTAGCAGTTTTAGATATTGGCGGTTCGATTAGTAACCTTTCAATTTTTATTAAAGGCAATCCTTGGTTTACCCGCGATATTTTTGTGGGAGGTAAGGATTTTACCAAACGCATAAGTAATTTGTTAGGCGTGGATATGAATCAAGCAGAAATGTTGAAAACTTCTCCGGGTGATCAGCTTGAAAAAATATTAGAAGCTTGTGATTCAGCAGTGATGAATATAGTTCAAGAGATAAAATTGTCTTTTGATTATTTTACGACCGAACGTAATTTAGAAATCGGGAAATTACTTTTGACCGGAGGAGCGTCCAGGCTGGAAGGGCTGCCGGAACGTATGGCTAAACATTTAGAAATACCAGTGAATTATTGGGATCCGATCAATTTAGTGAAAGTATCTTCGGATTTATCTAAAGATGAATTGAAAAAAGAGTCTTTGAAATTAGGTGTGGCTTTAGGATTGGCTTTATACAATTATGATTGAGATAAATTTAACCCCTATAGAATCCAGAAAAAAACGCAAAAAAGGCACTTTCATGAAAGGTCTGAATGTGCCGTTGGAAGTTATCATTGGTTTAGGCGGTGGACTTTTAGGATTGTTATTATGCGTTTATGTTCTTTTAATTATTGCTAATTTAGGTAAAGCTGGCGAGCTTATGTCTTTGAAAAAACAGTGGGAACAAATGCAGCCGACTAAAGTTAAGATCGATGGGGTTTTGAGTGAATTGCGGTCTTTACAATCTATAAAAAGTGATGTAGAAAAAATTTGCACGGCAAATAGAATCGTCTGGTCTAAAAAGCTGAATATAATAGCGGATCTTTTGACTAAAGGAGTTTGGTTAACGCGGATGGAGCAGGGCGAAAAGATTTTGGTTCTTAAAGGTCGGGCAATATCAAAACAGAATGAAGTGATGTCTAATATCCATGCTTTTGTAGCAAAGTTGAAAGGTTCTGCTGATTTTATGGCGGATGTAAAAGATGTGGAATTGGGGAATATATTGGCCGCAAAAGTTAATACGGTTGATGTTTTGGAGTTTTCGATTAAGGTGAATTTGAAATGAAAAAAGAAAATCCTTTAGAACAATATCGGGCGTATCTGGAAAATATGGATGAGAAGACCCGCTATTATATTTTTGGCGGAGTTTTGGTTGTCGTATTCTTGTTATGTTATTTTATTTTTATTCATCCACAATTAGCTTCATTATCAAAAATCGCTCCGGAGATAAAAATACTTAAAGAAGATATAATAACTGTACAAGAAGACGAAAAACAACTGGAGCAATATAAGAAACAAGTCGCTGATCTTAAAAAGGATACAGCGCGTTTGAGTCTGCGGATACGGCCTAAAGAGGAAGTTTCTCTGGTTATTGAGACCATATCTCGGATCGCCAATAAATATAATGTTAAGATTGACCAGGTTATGCCGGATTTATCCGGACAAGAAAAATTATTGGACAGTCAGGGAAAGAAATATTATCGTATGCCGATATTTATTGATGGCAGAAGTTCGTATCATGATTTTGGCAGATTTTTAAATGCGTTGGAAGCCGGGGATATTTATATTGAGCTGCGGAAATTTTCAATATCACCGTCTGAGATCCAGCGTTTGCAGAAGATCAGTCTGGGGTTGAACGCGGTAGTGTTTGAGACTGGTAAATAAATATTATGAAAAAATTAAATATAATTTTGTTGGTCATAATTGCAAGCGCTGGTCTATCTTTTGCCGAAGACGTTAAGATTGATTATAATGATCACGGTAAACGCGACCCGTTCTGGAGTCTGGTCGGGGAAAGCGGTACTTTATTGAATTTTGATAATGAATATTCTTTATCAGATTTGAATATCGAAGGTATAATGATGGGTAAAGACGGACAGAATATGGCTATTGTCGGCGGCAAGATCATAAAAAAAGGTGATATGTTAGGGCAATATTTTGTGGAAGATATTACTAAAGATAAAGTGGTCTTATCCACTGCTGGTAAAACCTATGAAGTTCAAATGAACAAGGGGGAGTAAGATGAAACGGCGAACCTTTTTTATTTTCATGATATTTTTAGTTGTGGCGGCTGGAGCAGCTTTTGCTCAAGTACCTGCTGGTCAAACGGTTGCTGCGCCTACTGTTGCGACAGCTTCTCCGGCTGATTCAAGTATGCCTGAAGCAGCTCCGGTAGCTGAGGTTAGTCAGCCGGGAAATGTAACATTGGATTTTAAAGACGCGGATATTAAAAATGTTTTAAAAATATTAGCGTTTAAGAGCGGGGTTAATATTGTGCCTAGTCCGGAAGTGACCGGAATGGTAACTATTCAATTAAATGATGTGCCGTGGGAAGAAGCTTTGGAGATCGTTTTAAGAACCTATGGTTATGCTTATGAAAAAAAGAATAATATTATTTTGGTTATGACTGTTGATGGAATGAAAAAACGTCGGGAAGATACTATTGCTTTGGCTGAACAGGAAGCGGTGTTAACTAAAACTTTTTCTTTGAATTTTGCAAAAGCGGCAGATGTGGTTAATTCGATTTCTAAAATGAAATCTGAAAAAGGCAGTATTGAAGTTGATGAGAGAACCAATACTTTGATCGTAACTGATATTGGCAGCCGTTTGGTAATTATCGAAGGTGTAGTAAAAAAATTGGATAGAACTACTCCGCAGGTTTTGATCGAAGGTAAGATTGTAGAGACTACTTTGACAGATACGGAGAACATGGGGATTGATTGGAGTTTAGAAGCCAGTGCTTCTGGGGCAAAGCGTCCCATAACTTTCCCATTTCAGAATAAGAGTCAGAATCAATATGCGCCTAGTAATTTTGTTTCTAATGACCCCAAAGCATTGTTTTCTTATGGTACGTTAAATGCTACAGGGTTATCATTAGCTTTAGAAATGTTACAGAGTCGTGCAGGTACTGAAGTATTATCTAATCCTAGGATAGTGACTTTAGATAATCAAAAAGCAAAAATAAGTGTTGGGCAGCAATACCCAATACCGACTTATACATATAATCAGGAACAAGCGGTTATGCAAGTATCTGGCTGGTCATATATGGATATAGGGGTTATATTTGAAGTTACTCCGCATGTGAATAACGCGGATATGGTTACTTTAGAAGTTGAGCCAAAGATTACAGCTATTGATAAGACTGCTACAATAGAAGGTGCGGCATTGCCGGTATTGAATAATGAATCAGCTAAAACTATTGTATTGGTCAAGAGTGGAGATACTTTGGTTATAGCAGGTTTGATCACAAAAAATAAAAATGATACAGCTAAAAATTTTCCAGTATTATCAAAAATACCGATTCTCGGGTATATCTTTAAAAAATCTGAAAAGCTAGATATAAAAAGAGATCTCTTAGTTTTTATTACTCCGCATATTATTACGTTACAGATGCCGGAACAGCCAAAGGTTGCTGAGGGATCGGATAAAATATAAGAAAGGATTTAGGTGTCGAGAGAAATTTTAATTCAAACCCAAAAGGGTGAAAAGCTGGTTGCAATTACTGAGAATGGTCGTTTAGATGAGTTTCATATTGAGGTGTCGCGGTATCAGCCGTTGTTGGGCAATATTTATAATGGAAAAGTTGAATCTATTTTACCGTCGATTAATGCAGCGTTTGTTAATATTGGTCAGGCAAAGAACGGATTTTTGTATTTAACTGATGTAGTCAGCCCGCGGGTAGATAAAGATCAGGAATTAGAGCCTTTAAGTTTTATTGATAAGATCTTTAATCCTGCAAAAACTGCAGCACCCAAACCAGTCAAGAAGCCTAATAAAAAAGGCGGAGAACTTCCTTTAAAAGTCGGGCAGGATGTTCTGGTTCAGGTAGTCAAAGAACCTTTTGCTGAAAAAGGCGCGCGTTTGACCACGCATATTACTTTACCAGGCCGTTTTATTGTTTATATGCCTTATGACGAGCAGGTAGGTATATCTAAAAAAATTGAGGATGGCGAGGAGCGTAAACGTCTACGTGAAGTGATTGGAGGACTTTCTTTCATAAAAAGCGGCGGGTTTATTGTGCGTACCGCTTCTGGCAAGCAAGGTAAGCGTGAATTGATACGTGACGCTAAATTTTTACATGATATTTGGCAGAAGATTTTGAAAAAAGCAAAGCAGGAAAAGTCACCGGTTCTTATTTATGAAGAAGGTGAGTTGACTTGGAAAATGGTTAGAGATTATTTGACTGAAAAAGTAGATAAGTTGGTCATTGATTCTGAGGAGCATTATACCAGGATACGTCAATTTGTGCAGACTTTGATTGGTCCGGAGATGGTCGGAAAGATTGAATATTATCAGGGTAAAGAGCCGCTTTTTGAAGCCAAAAAAATAGCGGATGATTTGCATACGATATATGAGCCGACTGTGCCGGTAAAGTCTGGTGCTTATGTGGTAATTGAGCAGACTGAAGCTTTGACAGTAATTGATGTTAATAGCGGAAGGTTTAAGACCCGTGCGTCGCCTGGTGAAGCGGCTTTTATGGTGAATATGGAAGTAGTGCCTGAGATAGCGCGGCAATTAAGGTTGCGTGACCTGGGCGGTATTATTGTAATTGATTTTATTGATATGGTAAAAGAAGATAATAAACGCAGAGTATTGAGCGCTTTAAAAGATGCTTTGGCAAAAGATTATGCTAAGACTGAAGTGTACAGAATCTCTCCGTTAGGTCTGATTGAGATGACCAGAGAACGCAGCGGTAAAACTGTGGAGTCAATATCTTTCGGACGCTGTCCTTTTTGTTCTGGTCGCGGGCGGGTAAAGATCGCTTGACGAAATAAACTTTATCGATTATATTATGGCACTTAAAAGAAGTTAGAATAAATAATAAACAGGAGAAGGTCATGTACGCAGTTGTAAAAATCGGTTCAGAACAATTCAAAGTAGCTGAAGGTGATGTTATTGAAGCTAATCGTCTTTCTGATGAAGATGGTAAAGAAATTGCACTTGATGTATTAGCTTATGAAAATGGGGCTGATGTTCGCATTGGTACACCAGTGTTAAAAGATGTGAAAGTATTGGCTACTGTAAAAGCTAAGACGCAAGGGGAAAGAGTTATAGCTTTCAAAGCCCGTACGCATTCACAACGTATTCGTGGACATCGCGCTCAGCTGACAGCGTTAAGTATTACAAAAATACAAGTAAATTAAATTTTTAAATTATAAGTGCTAAGAGGTAAGAGGTAAGAGGTAAGTGAAAAACTTATCGTTTATGCTTATGGCTTAGCATTTTTTATTAGTGGTAATTGTGAGACTTTTATTATGCTTTTTGTGGATGAAACAACTATTAAAGTAAAAGCTGGAGACGGCGGACAGGGATGCGAAAGTTTTTATCGTGATCTTTCCCGCGCTCCTTTAGCTGACGGCGGCGACGGCGGTAAAGGCGGAGATATTATTATCCAAGCCTCACGCAGTAATCATACTCTGTTAGATTTCAAATATCATCAGCATTTTAAAGCTACTAAAGGCGGCAATGCTAGCAGTAATAATAAGACTGGTAAATGCGGTGAAGACCGGATTTTAAAAGTACCGGTAGGGACTATTATTCGCGACGCTGAAACTGGACTTTTGATAAAAGATTTGAATGTTGATGGTCAACAGATAATCGTGGCAAAAGGCGGGCGCGGCGGTATTGGAAACCAATACAAACATATGCCTAAACCTCCGGAAATGGGGGAAGAGCGTAAGCTTTTATTTGAACTTAAGGTTATGGCTGATGTTGGTTTAGTTGGATTTCCTAACGTTGGTAAATCTACTATAATTTCCGCAATATCAAAAGTTAAATCTCCAGTTGCAAATTATCCGTTCACGACTAAGCAGCCGATATTAGGTATTGTGCAGGATGAGTTAGATGAGAAATTGGATTTTGTGGTAGCTGATTTACCAGGTATTATTGAGGGGGCGCATCAGGGACGAGGATTAGGTGATAAATTTTTAAAACATGCGGAACGCACTAAGATATTGGTTCATGTTTTGGATATGGCTGGAGTTGAGGGGCGTGATCCTTTGGAAGATTTTGAAAAATTGAATTATGAATTAAATTCTTACGGCGAGTCTTTGCCGTTTAAGAGTCAGATTGTGGTAGCGAATAAGATGGACTTACCTGAAGCAAAAAATCATTTAAAACGTTTTAAAAAGCATTATAATGAACCAATAATCGCGATTTCAGCGCAGGAGAAAAAAGGATTGGATCAATTAGTAGAACGGATTAAAGCAGTCTTATGTCCAGAATGTTCCTCAAAAAAGTCAAAAGAGTAGTTGTAAAAGTTGGCTCTGGTTTAATTGCCAACGAAAAATTCTTGCCGAGTAACGCGCGTTTGCGCCGTCTGGTCGAGCAAATTTCCTGCGCTCAAAAAAATGGATATGAAGTAGTATTAGTATCTTCTGGGGCTATTGTTTTGGGCATGGGTGAGATGGGCGTGCTTAGACGTCCGTCGGAATTAGATCAGTTACAAGCTTTTGCGTCCATTGGTCAAGCCTTGTTAATGAAAAAATATAATGATCTTTTCAGGAAGTCAAAATCTAAGTGCAGCCAGATTCTTTTAACTTGGGATGATTTTCATAATCATGAACGGTATAAGAATGTACGTCAGACTATAAAGACTATGCTTTCATGGGGAGTAGTTCCGATTATTAATGAGAATGATTCTGTTACTAATGATGAGATAAAATTTGGGGATAATGATAAGTTGTCAGCTTTGGTGGCGAGTTGTGTGGAGGCTGATCTTTTGTTGATTTTGTCGGATGTAGACGGTTTATATGACATGCGTACGCCGGACAAAAAATTATTCCGTGAAGTTAAAGAGATAACTAAAGAAATTGAAAGTGTGGCTGGCGGGTCAGTTAATAAGAATGTGTCTAAGGGCGGGATGAAGTCAAAGATCGACGCTATCAAAATCGCGGTGCAGTCAAAGATCGCTTGTGTGATCGCGCATGGTCAGACGGAAAATGTGTTGAATCGGGTGTTGGCTGGCGAAAATATTGGCACATATTTTTCTGAAAAAGAAGAAAAACTTTTATCGCATAAACATTGGATAGCTTTCGGAGCTAAGCCGCAAGGTTTCATTGTGGTAGATGATGGCGCGCGAAAGGCAGTTTTAGATCAGGGCAAGAGTTTATTGTTACCGGGTATTGTGAGTTGGAGCGGACATTTTAAAAAAGGCGACGTGGTAGTAGTTCAAGATAAGCAAGGGCAGGAGATAGGCAGGGGTAATATTAATTATTCAATTATTGATCTGCATGATCTGACAGATAAAAAAGGGCAGAGAGAAGCGATACATAGAGATGATTTAGTGTTGACGGGGAAATAAAAAGTGTCTGAGTGTCAAAGTGGCCGTTCGCAGGAGCTCCCGGCACTTCCTCGGGACATTTCGTCCTCGGTCGTCATAGTGTCAGAGAAAAAAATGTTATAGATGATTTATTCCCTCTCCAGCCTCTGGGGAGAGGGTTAGGGTGAGGGGGTAGATTTGATATGACGAATGAAAAAATGGTAAGGATAATAGCAGTTTTGATGTGTTTTTGCGCGGCTCCGGCTTGCTTGGCTGCGTTAATTGCTATTGTTTCTGGTTTTTGGATTGGTAAAATTCCCTTGACGGTGTTGGTCGTATTTTCACCAGTGCTTTTTTTGCTTTGCGGTTTTGGTCTTTTGAAGTTTAATAAATGGGCGAAATGGTTGACGGTTTTTTTATCGCCATTTTTATTTATAATACTTTTTCAAGGGATATCGCTTTTGATTGGATTTATTTTTAAAAATGCCGATGTCGTTATACCATTGTCTCAATTTGTATCTGCCATTTTTATTTTTTGCGTATTATTTTTGTTGTTAAGTCCGATGAATAAAGAGTTGTTTAAATAGGTTAAAACATATTTCCCCTCATCCCATCCTTCTCCCCAAAGGCTGGAGAAGGGGTTGAAACAGGATTATTTTATGGATAACATTATTTCTAAAGCAAAGCAGGCTAAGAGGGCGGCGCTGATTTTGGCGACGATTTCTTCAGCTGAAAAGAATAAAGCCCTAAAAGCTATGGCGCAGGCTTTGTTGGATAAGTCTGCCTATATTATTTTAGAAAATAAAAAAGATATTATTGCCGCGCAAAAAGCGAATTACGCGAAAGCTTTGATTGACCGTCTGACTTTAAATGATAAACGTATTAAGGAAATGGCAGAGTGTTTAACTGACACTACAAAATTACCTGATCTTATAGGTGAGACAATGGCGACGTATAAACGTCCGAATGGTTTGGTCATTAAAAAAGTCCGCTGTCCTATAGGCGTGGTAGGAATTATTTATGAATCGCGTCCTAATGTGACCAGTGATTGTATTGGTCTGTGTTTAAAATCTGGTAACAGTGTGATCTTAAAAGGCGGGAAAGAAGCTGTTAATTCTAATCAGGCGATATTTAAAGTTTTAAAAGCTGTGCTAAAAAATACCAAAGTTCCTTCTGAATGTGTGCAAATGATCGACTCAACCGACCGCCAAAGTATGACTGAAATGTTAGGTTTAACTGAATACGTTGATTTGATTGTTCCTCGAGGAGGAGAAGCTTTAATCCGTTTTGTGGGTGAGAATTCTCGCATTCCTGTAATTAAACACTATAAAGGTGTTTGTCATACGTATGTGAGCAATAAAGCGAATTTGAAAATGGCTGAGGAGATTTGTTTTAACGCAAAAGTCCAGCGTCCGGGAGTATGTAATGCAATGGAAACTATGCTGGTGCATAAACAGATCGCTAAGAAATTTTTGCCGGTTATGATCGAGCGTTTTCAGAAAGCCGGAGTTGAAATCCGAGGATGTGTTAGAACGCGCGCGATCGTTAAAAATATTAAAGCAGCCAAAGAGTCTGACTGGCCGACTGAATATTTAGACCTTATTTTAGCGGTTAAAGTGGTGGACTCTGTCGAGGATGCGATTGAGCATATTAATACATATGGGTCGCGTCATTCGGATACGATTGTGACTGAAAGTAAAACCGAAGCGGAAAAATTTTTCGCGTCAGTTGATTCTGCCTGTTTATATCAGAATGCTTCCACCCGTTTTACTGACGGATATCAGTTTGGTTTTGGCGCTGAAGTAGGTATCAGCACGGACAAGATTCATGTGCGTGGACCTATGGGTATTGAAGGCTTGACTTCCTATAAGTATATTATCTATGGGAAAGGTCAGGTCCGCTCGTGAATAAGATAGGTATTTTAGGTGGCACGTTCAATCCGGTTCATGTCGGGCATTTGGCGGTAGCTGATTATGCTTGTCAAAAATTAGGTTTGAATAAAGTTATATTTGTGCCTTCGGCTTTACCGCCGCATAAAACTGCAAAAGGCGTCATTGCTGCTAAGCATCGTTTTGAAATGTTGAAGATCGCGATAGGCGCTAACCCAAAATTTGAACTTTGTGATTATGAGATCCAAAAAGGCGGTAAATCATACAGCATTGATACTGTTAAATTTTTAAAGAGTTTATATCCAGCAGAGGTTAAATTTTATTTCATTATTGGAGAAGATAATTTCCCCGGGCTGGCTAAATGGAAGAACATCGGCGAGCTAATGACTTTGGCAGAGTTTGTGGTAGTCAGCCGCCCGGATGCGGGATCTGCGGATAATGAATTCAAAATAAGATTTTTGAAAATGCCGGGTTTAGATGTATCTTCAACCTATATAAGAAAAAATATTGCGCAACGACACAGCATTCGGTATCTTATACCAGCAGAAGTTTTGCAATATATTAAAGTTCATAAGTTATATTTATAATCGAAAGGCAATAAAATGAAGAATACAAAATCTCCAATTAAATTTGGTACAGACGGATGGCGCGCGGTTATTGGCGACACTTTTACTTTTGAGAATGTGGCTAAAGTTGCTCAGGCAGTAAGTGAATGGGTTAAGAAAGATTTAAAACCTATAGGCGGAAAAAAAACGGTGTGCGTGGGTTATGATACTCGTTTTCAGTCGAAAAAATTTGCTGAGATCGTATCAAAAGTTTTAGCTGCTAATGGGATTAAAGTATTTTTATCGTCTGATGATTGCCCAACCCCATCATTAAGTTATGGTGTTACCCGTAAAAAATGCGTGGCAGGGGTTATGATCACTGCCAGCCATAATCCAGGCGCGTTTAATGGTATCAAGATCCGTACTGCTCAAGGCGGAGCTGCAGGTAATGATGTTACTTCCCGGATTGAAAGTTATATTGATAAAACTCCGGTGAAAAATATGTGTATTTGCGACGCGCAAAAAGAGAAAAAGGTTGTGCTCGTCGATCTTCAGGCTGATCATGCCGCGTTCATTCGCAAATATTTGGACATGTCAAAGATCAATGGCGCCAAGTTTAAAGTGTTATGTGATGCTATGCACGGCAGCGGGCGTAATTTAATGAAAGCAGTTCTTAAAGATTCAAATATAAAATTGACCATGACCCGTGATGATATTAATCCGTGGTTTGAAGGCAGTAAACCTGAGCCGATCGCTGAATATCTTACCGCTACTATGGCGCGTGCTAAAAAAGAAAAATTTGATATTACTTTGGTGTTAGACGGTGATGCTGATCGTATTGCAGCGATTACGTCCGACGGAGAATTTATTTCGCCGCAGAAAATTTTAGGTTTACTGGCTTTGCATTTGATTCGTAATAAAGGCAAAAAAGGCGGAGTGGTAAAAACTACTTGCGGTACTACCATGATTGATAACATCGCCGCGGATTTGGGTATTGACCTTTTTGAAACTCCGGTTGGCTTCAAATATATTTCTGATCTTATGATCAACCGCAAGATTGTTACCGGCGGAGAAGAAGCTGGTGGTATGGGCGTGCAGGGTTTTGTACCGGAACGTGATGGAACTTTAGCCGGGCTTTTATTGGTCGAGATGATGGTATTCTACAAAAAGAATATCAAACAGATCCTGGCTGATATGGAAAAGAAATACGGCAGATATTATTATGAACGCGCAGACTTGGCATTGGCTGGACGTAAATTCGATATTGAGAAAGCCAAAGCAGTAAAGACTTTGTTAGGTCAGAAAGTAACTGAGGTTAAAGATTTTGACGGCGTAAAATTGATCTGTGATAATGAAGATTGGTTAATGCTTCGTCCGTCTGGAACTGAACCTTTAGTGCGTGCTTATTCAGAAGCCAAGACATTGAAAAGAGCAAAGGATCTGTTAAAGATCGGTGAAAAATTGTTAAGCGCGTAATTTAATATGTTAAAAACATTTTTTTATTGGCTCAGTATTGTTGTTTTGAAAATAACTCAAGTCTGTCTTTTTCCTATGAAGGTTTATGGACGGGAAAATGTACCTTCAAAAGGACCGTTTATTCTTGCCAGTAATCATTTTAGTCATTTGGATCCGATTTTAATTCCAGTTTCTTCTCCGCGGCGTCTTAATTTTGTAGCTAAAGAAGAATTATTTGAGAATAAATGGTTTGGTAAATTATTAAGCACATTGGGTGCTTTCCCTGTTAAACGGGGACAAACTGATATGAGTTCAATAAGGGAAATGTTGCGTCGTCTTAAAACGCAACCGGTTTTGATCTTTCCTGAAGGTACGCGGGCGAGACCTGGAGTTGAAAGAAAAATACAACAAGGCGTAGGGTTGCTGGTTAAACAAACTAATTTACCAGTAGTACCGGTTTATATAACTGGTACAGATAAAGTTTTACCTCCAGGAACTAAAAAACTTAATCGTTATCCAGTAACCATAACTTTTGGTAAATCAATTACTTTTGGTTCTGAGTTATCCCGTGAAGCTATATCTTATGGTGTTCTGCAAAAAATCTACGAATTAAAATAACCGGCTCCGCAGATGCGTCATCTGCGGAGCCGGTTTTTCTTATTGACAAATTAAAATAATTTGCCATAATATTTGCCTTCTGAGCGGATAGTTCAGAAAATTCAAGAAAAGGAAAGAGGATTTTAATAATGGCACAAGACAATCGCAGTATGATGGAGGAATTGTACAAAGGTACATTCCGAGAAATTAAGGAAGGAGAGATCGTAACCGGTACTATCGTCGGCTTCAATGATAAAGAAGCGGCAGTAGACATTGGGTTCAAGTCTGAGGGCTTCGTTTCTATCGAAGAATTTCGTAGTCCTAAAGATGTGACTGTCGGTACTCAGATTGACGTTTTAGTCGAATCTGTTG
>JADFYE010000025.1 GCA_015233195.1 Candidatus Omnitrophota bacterium | reverse complement strand
TAATCGGAGCATCTTTTCCAACTTTATCAAATGCTTCAGCGATCTTTTTACCAATATCTAAATCACCGTTAGCCGCGATGGTTGCAACTTGTTCTACTTCTTTAGCATTACGAGCGTCGATCTTTTTAGCTAATTTTTCAAGTTTCTCTATTACCTTAACAACAGCTTTATCAATACCGCGTTTCAAAGCCATAGGATTAGCGCCTGCAGTAACGTTCTTCAAACCTTCCCGGTAAATAGCTTCTGCCAAAACTGTAGCAGTAGTAGTACCGTCGCCTGCGATATCCGAAGTTTTTTCAGCAACTTCTTTTACCATTTGCGCGCCCATATTTTCGAACGGGTCTTGCAACTCAATTTCCTTAGCTACAGTAACACCGTCTTTGGTTATGGTCGGTGAACCAAATTTTTTATCAATAGCCACATTACGACCTTTAGGTCCTAAAGTAACTTTTACAGCGCGTGCTAATTGTTCAACGCCGCGTAATACCGCGCGTCTTGCTTCATCATCAAAAATCAATTGCTTAGCCATTTGTATCTCCTATTTTAAAATCAAATAAACCCGATTATTTTTATCGGGAGGGTTATAAAACCTCCCCTACGAACAAAAACCCACATTAACTATTTTTTTATAATTGCGTAAACATCTTCTTCACGCATAATTAAATATTCGTCACCCTCTTTGGTTGTAATCTCTGTGCCGCCGTATTTTCCATATAATACTTTATCGCCGACTTTAACTTCTAACGTGATCAAATTGCCTTTGTCATCCTTACGTCCTTTGCCAACAGCAACAATCTCTCCCTCTTGTGGTTTTTCTTTGGCTGTGTCTGGTAACACAATACCGCCCTTGGTCTTTTCCAAAGCTGCCAAAGGCTTGACAATGATTCTGTCGCCTAGTGGTTGAATGTTCATAATACTTACCTCCTTGATTATTATTAATTTATTTGAGTGAAATTTCACAAAGAAATTTTGTTAGCACTACTTTCATTAGAGTGCTAATTTAGCAAAAAAAACGATTTTGTCAATAGGATTTTTTAACCAGCTCCGCAGATGACGCATCTGCGGAGCAGGTTTTTTAATTTAATAAATTGATACCTGCAAAAACCAGATCTTTATTATAAACACAATTTTTAGGAAGGTCTTTTAGGATCAAAGGCGCGTAACCGCCGGTAAGTATAACTTTTGTATTTTTACCTAATTCTTTTTGAAATTTACGTATAATGCCGTCGCACATAACCGCGTAACCATTAAACAATCCGCTCAAAATACTATCCTGAGTGTTCTTCCCTATTAATTTATTCGGTTTTTTAAATTCTTTTAACTCCGGCAATAAGGCTGTACCTTTAAACAAAGATTCCGCAGACAATCGAATGCCAGGCATTATCATTCCTCCTTCGTATTGCCCTTTTGCGGAAACCACATCAAAAGTTATTGCAGTACCCAGATCAATTACCAATGCAGGCGAACCATATAAACATTTAGCAGCATAAGCCACAACTAGACGATCTTGTCCTACTTGCGCAGGTTTTCCGTAATGATTAACTATAGGCACTTTTATATCTTTTCCGACCAACAATACTTCCACATCCAAAATAGTCTCCACATAGCGCTTCACTATTAAATTAACTTTTGGAACCACACTACAAATCAAACATTTAGTGATTAATGGATATTGTTTATGCGCGCCCGATAAAACTTTATCCAAAGCCGCAGCCAGCGCACCTGAATTTTGCTTGGTCAGAACAGAAAAATTTCCAACCACTTTTCCGTTACGCATCACCCCGAATGAAATTGAAGTATTACCGATATCTATTGCTAAAATCATTTCTTTTTCTCCATTACTTCTTTAATCTTATCTCTAATCGCTGCGGCTTTTTCAAAATGTAAATTACGCGCTGCTGTTTCCATTTCTTTTTCAAGCTCGCTTATATAAGTTGCTAAAGAGTATTCTGCCTCACTTTGACCTACTGCGTCAAGTACAACGTCATCAACATCTTCATCTGCTAAATACTCAATGCCTTCGCCAATCGCTTTTATAATACTTTGCGGTGTTATGTTATGTTGTTTATTAAACTCAAGTTGTACTTTTCTACGGCGCTGGCATTCAAAAATTGTTTTTGCCATAGCTTTACTTATTCTATCCGCGTACATTATAACAATACCGTTAACATTACGCGCAGCCCGTCCAGCAGTCTGGATCAAAGATGTCTCAGACCGTAAAAACCCTTCTTTATCCGCGTCCAATATAGCTACCAAAGAGACTTCAGGCAAGTCTAATCCTTCTCGCAACAAATTCACTCCCACCAAACAATCATATTTTTTCAAACGCAGATCCTTTAATATTTTAGTGCGGTCAATGGTTTGAATATCAGAATGTAAATATTTTACTTTTACTCCTCTATCAGATAAAAATTCACTTAGATCCTCGGACATGCGTTTTGTCAAAGTAGTAACCAATACCCGTTCATTACGTTCTGCTCTCAAATTTATTTCTTTTAACAAATCATCGATCTGCCCTGCAGACTGACGAATCTCAATTGCAGGGTCTACAATTCCAGTCGGACGAATTATCTGCTCTACCACTTTTCCTCCAGAATCTTGGATTTCATAAGGGCTAGGAGTAGCAGAAACATAGATCCGCTGACCAACAACTTTCTCGAATTCTTTAAACTGCAAAGGTCGATTATCCAGACATGAAGGCAAACGAAAACCATACTGCACCAATGTTTCTTTACGCGACCGGTCGCCTGCATACATACCATTCAACTGCGGCACAGTCACGTGCGACTCGTCTATAAGCGTAATAAAATCCTCAGGAAAATAATCAATAAGACAAAACGGTCTGCTGCCAGGCGGACGATCAGATAAAGCCCGCGAATAATTTTCAATACCGTTACAATAACCAATACTGCGCAGCATTTCCATATCATACTTGGTGCGCGATTCAAGACGCTGTGCCTCAACTAATTTTCCGTTCTGCTGTAATCTTGTGACTTGATCTCTCATCTCCGCTTCAATTTCCTGACAAGCAGATTCCACCTTAGGGTGAGAAATAATAAAATGTTTAGCTGGATAAATCGCCGCTTTATCCAACCGCACTTGTTCGTCGCCGGTCAACGGATCGATCTGACTAATCCGCTCGATCTCATCGCCAAAAAACCTGATCCTTAAAGCGTCCTGCCTATAAGCCGGAAATATTTCAACAGTATCGCCTCGCACCCGCATTTTCCCACGAGAAAAATCCACGTCATTACGTTCATACTGAATATCAACTAATTTACGGACCATTTCATCGCGGTCTATCTCCTGACCCACATTTACCTGCAGCAGATACTCTTTATATTCTTCAGGCGAGCCTAAGTTATAAATACATGAAACGCTGGCTACCACAATCACATCGCGACGAGTCATTAAACTGGTTGTCGACGATAAGCGCAAACGATCCAGCCGGTCATTAATAGAAGCATCTTTCTCAATATAAAGATCAGTCTGCGGCACATACGCTTCAGGCTGGTAATAATCATAGTAACTTACAAAATATTCAACCGCGTTCTCCGGAAAGAATTCTTTGAACTCAGCATAAAGCTGGGCAGCTAAAGTTTTATTGTGGGAAATGACTAAAGTCGGACGGTTAAGTTTTTGAATAACATTGGCAAGAGTGAAAGTTTTTCCCGAGCCGGTAACACCAAGCAATACTTGAGATTTTGCTCCGGATTTAAAACCTTCTAACAAATTTTCAACAGCGTCTAATTGTTCAGTAACAGGTTGAAACGGACTTTTTAAATTGAACTTTGACATGCGTTTACTTCAACGTTTGCTCTAAATTAACCTTATCAATCCGTTGACCAGCGAGGGTTTTTTCAATGGAATCAAAAAATTTCTGAGAAAAGGTTCTTTTACCATACCGGTAAAAACCTTTAAACGAAAACGAATGGACTTTTAAATACCGCAATTCAACTTCAGTCTGGTCAGATGAGCCTTCCCTAACATAAACATTGATGCGGCTATACCTCGTCCCGATAAAATACGGGGTTTCATTAACATTAGTTAAAATAAGAATTTGACGCTTATCTCCAAATTCCGATTCAGTACTGTATTCGTAAATAGTCGGCGGCACTTCTTTTTCAATCGTCCATCCAGTTTCTTTCAACGCCAATCTTACCGCCTCAACTACCTGATCATAACTGCCATAAAATCTTTTTATATAAGGTTTTTTAGCCTGAAGATATTTTGGCACCTGCGCAGTGGAACATCCTGCGACAAAAATTGCACACATAATTATTAGCCACTTCTTCAACATTAAAAAACCTCCTTAAGGCTGCAACCAACTTCAACACTCTGCTCTACTAAAAACTTATTGATGTCTTCCGGAATTTCAGATTTTAATGAAATAGTTTGTCCTGTTATTGGATGGACAAATTGCAAAAAAGCCGCGTGTAATGCTGCGCGTTTAAGGCTGGTCTTAAAATCACGCCCCCGCCCATACTTACGATCCCCAACTAAAGCATGACCCATATCACTAAAATGAATTCTAATCTGATTTGTCCGTCCAGTCAATATTTCTACTAAAACAATTGCAAAGGTCTTTAACTGGCGTAATACCTGATAATGAGTAACTGCCATTTTTCCGTCGGTATTACTAAAATGTTGTTTTTCCAGATTAAGCACCTTTGACTTAATTTCGCCTTTTTCTTTTTTTAATTGTCCCTGAACCAATGCGATATATTTTTTAACCACTTTTTTCTCATGAAAAACATTCATCATATCCTGCTGATTATTTTTACCTTTAGCATAAATTATCAAACCGGAAGTGTCGCGATCAAGCCTGTGACATGGATGTAATTTCCATGATTGATTAAGAGCGTATTGTTCATTAACAATATTGGTTAAAGTGTGTTCCTCACCTTTTGGGGTAGGAATAACTAAAAGGCGGGCTGGTTTATCAAAAACCATTAGCTGGTCATCGGAATAAATAATAGGGATAAACGTTGAAATATTTTTCATAATTTAAAAGGGCACGAAGTATCGTGCCCCTACAAATAACTTCTATCTCTATACTTTGTACTCTTTAAACGTTTTTCCTCATTACTTGCTCGACGTATTGAGCTAAAGATTCAGAATTTTTAGGAGTAATATCATTAAAAAATATTGCCAAATTAAAACGATTATCTTTTCCCGCAGGCTCAACCCTAACCACCACCCCTTGACAAGTCAATTTTTTATTTATAACCTTGCCGTTTTTCTGCACTGGCAATAAAAACTGAATCTTAACTTTGGTCATCGGCTCCAAATAACCTTGAACCTGACAATACGCTCCTGACCTGCTTAAATTAAAAGTTTCAGTAACCGCATCCCCTTGCTCATGCGAAAGCTTCAAAGGAACATTGTTCTCAATACGATGGTGCTGCCTACGTTCAACTAAAACTTTTTTAGTATTCACGGAAGCTCCTTACGCTTCAGCAGGTTTTGCGGCTTCAGCTTGCTTATTATTAAAACAATTTTTATTACAATAATAACTGCCGTTACGGTAATAACGTTTTTGTTTTTTCATTATTTTTTTACAACCAGCACAATTTTTTACCACTACTACTTCGTCTGCCATTCTTTCTTTACTCCTTTTTATCTGTTTGTTCTAAAAATTCTTTTATCATTGTAGGCGAATACGTGTCCGGTACAAATTCCACTCCGAGATTACACCGATCCGACTCAGCGATATTTTCCACCCAAACCACTTTACCTTCACAATCAAAAACCCGGTTATGACCCAATGGAATACTCAACAGCATCTTAGTCCCAACCGGCACAAAATCCCCAAAATTCATACGTAAACCGCCCTCACTCAGATCGGACGATAAACAACCGCCAGAGTGACCGGAACCAGCCAAATGATATTCAACCGGTTCATGAAACCAAAGCCGACGGTAACGCCGTTTTTCAAAATGAGTAAACACGTCTTACCTCCAAATTTGCGAGTGAATTATAACACAAAATACAAATGTGACAATACTTTATTATAACCAGCTCCGCAGATGACGCATCTGCGGAGCCGGTTTATGAATTTTTAATTTAACATTTAAATATGCCATGCTATAATCGCTTCATGTACAAAGAATTTTTTCATTTACACGAAAGTCCTTTTTCGATAACTGCGGATCCGGATTTTTATTTTTCCAGTCCCAAGCATGAAGAAGCCATAAGTCATATGGTTTACGGTATCCAACACCGTAAAGGAATACTGGTTATTTCAGGCGAGATTGGTACAGGTAAGACCACACTCTGCCGTATGCTGCTTAATAAATTAGATAATAATGTAAAAACCGCGCTTATATTAAACCCGAGCTTTTCAGACCTTCAGCTTCTAAATATTATCCTTAAAGATTTAGGCATAACCGGAAAGTTCAGAAATAAATTCGACCTGATAGAAGCGCTAAATAATTTTCTTATGGAAGAAACCCGTAAAAACCATAACGTAGTCTTAATCGTAGACGAAGCGCAAAATTTAAAACCAAAACAACTTGAGCAAATCCGCATGCTTTCCAACCTGGAAACTGAAAAAGAAAAATTACTGCAAATAATTCTGGTCGGGCAACCCGAATTAAACACAATACTTAATCTCTCTGAATTAACTCAGCTGAATCAAAGAATATTCGTACGCTATCATTTAACTCCCCTTGCAAAAACCGACATATCCGATTATATTTATCACCGCATAAAAATTGCGTCTAAACAAAATACAAAAAAAATTATTTTTTCAACCAAAGCCATTGATACAATATACGAATTATCAAAAGGAACTCCGCGGTTAGTAAATATACTTTGCGACCGCGCGTTATTATCCGGATTTGTAGCAGCTTCATTCGATATTGATGAAAATATGGTTCAGAACAGTGCCGAGGAGGTTTTTATCAAATGAGTATTATTAATGAGGCGTTAAAGAAAACCCAAAAAACCATGCAGACTAACCGTCTGGAAAACATAATCAACCAAACTGAAAAACAAATTGTTCCTGCACCAATTGAACCACAAAATACTAATTCTAAAAATCTAATTAATCTTTTATTCGCATTCTGTATTATTCTGCTAACTATAAGTTTATATAACATGTTTTTAGGCATTAAAAATGTTGAGCCTAAAATAAAATACCCAACAGCGCCTATAGCTAAAGCTAATACCGTTGCTGTTAATCAAGCTACCCAACCAGCGCCTGTTCCGACTGTTAATTTAGTTCTAAACGGCATTGCATATCAAAATGGTAAAAGTGCAGCACTGATAAACGGAGATGTTTATGAAGCTGGAGCTATAATCGAAGGCTATACAATAACTAAAATTGATAAAAACTCTATCCGAATGACAAAAGATGGAGAAGAAATTATTTTAAAAGTTAAATAACTTACTTACTGCCCCCCCCCGTGAAATCTTGTTCTTTTTTATTCAAAGGGAATGAAATAACAAATGTCACTCCTTCGCCCTCTGGACCTTGGGCTTCGATCTTGCCTAAGTGGCTCTCAATGATCCCATAAGTAATCGACAATCCCAAACCCGACCCTTTACCAACCTCTTTAGTTGTAAAAAACGGCTCAAAAATCTTTTTCTTTTTTTCATCCGATATACCCATGCCAGTATCTGTAAAAAATATCTGCAGATTTTCACGAGCCGCATCACAAGCCACCTTAATCGTCAGCTTCTTCTGATATGCTCCGCTGAATGGTATACGTCCGTCTTGAATCTTCATGCCTTTTTCATCCATGGAATCCCTGGCATTACTGATAAGATTGATCCAAACCTGTTCTATCTGAAAAGGCTCACCAATAATTTTAGGGATATCATTATCAAAATCCTGAACAACTTCAACCTCATGAAGCCGCAATTGTTCTCCCATAAGCGTCAAAGCAGAATTAATGGTTTCTACCACATCCACACTTATAAATTTCAAAGCATCCTGACGGGCAAAAGTACGCATATGATTAATGACCCGGGTAATACGGGTTATAGACTTTTCAATATCCGCGATATCTTTCAATATCATAGAGTCTGAAGATTTTCCCCGTTCTATAAATTTTTTCATATTAGTGCAGATCAAAGCAATACCGCCCAGCGGCTGATTGATCTCATGCGCTAACCCGGCAGACATCTCCCCAAGAGTTGCTAATTTTGAAGTTTGGAACAATTGCGCTTGGGTTTGACTTAATTCCCGCGACCGGTCTTCGATGCGCCGCTCTAATTCCTCATTCATCTTTGACATAATTTCAGACGATATTTTAAGTTCGCGGGTACGATATAGACGAGTACGGTTGAGAGTAATATTTTCCACAGCTTTTTGCAGAGAAATCAAAAGCTCATCCAGATTAATCGGTTTATTAATGTAATCTGAGGCACCAGCGCGAAGAGATTCAATAGCTAAAGCTTCATCTTTCTGTCCGGTGATCACTATTCCCTCGATATCCGGATGAAATTTCTTAGCTTGCTGCAAAACTTCAATACCATTCATCTCGCCAAGATTGATATCAGTTATCAAAACATCGATCTTATTTTTCTCGATAATTTCAAGTCCTTCCGGACCAGATGCTGCAATAAAAACCTCATAATCTTCTTTATCTAAAAAACGCTTAAGCAAAATACGGGCGCTTTCATCATCATCAATAACCAGAACCGTGTTCTTATAAACCATATCCTCATTTTGAGAAATTTTTTCCAAAGCCCGCCCAAAAGCCGCAGCCAAAGTATCGAAATTTACAGGTTTTTCCAAATAATCAATTGCTCCCCGGCGTAAAGACTGGATCGCGATCTCTTCACTGCCAAAACCTGTAATCATAATTACTTCACAAGTCGGCTTAGCAGCCTTGATCTGTTTCAGAAAATCCAACCCATTTATATCCGGAAGATTAACATCCAAAAAAAGAATACTTATATCTTCCTTAATAAAAATCTCCATGCCTTCCGCACCATTCGCGGCTAAAAAAGTGTCGCAGTAATGCCGCTTCAATTCTATAGCGATCTGCTCACGCGTAATCTGATCGTCGTCTACAATAAGCACTTTACGAATCTTCATCCAACTACTCCTTCATTTTATAAATATTTAATGTTTTTTCTCAAAGAGTTCTAACTGACGTTTACAGATTTGCAATAAAAGTCCAGCGGTAAAATCTTCGCCGAATCTAACCGGCTCGTCAGCTTTTTTATTTTTCAATAAATTAACCGCGTTTTTAAATTCTAAAACTGCCTTTACAAATTTATTTTGACTCGCATAAATATTTCCCAAATTAAAATAAACCATTGGCTCATCCGTAACCAAATATATTACCCGGCGAAACCATTGCTCTGCTTCAGCCATTTTACCCTGTTTACACTGCAAAGTAGCTAATAAAAAATTCGACTCAACATTAAGCTTATCTTTTTTTAACATATCAGAAACTATGGCAATCGCCTCTTCATATTTTTCCTGATTCGCCAAAATCACAGCTTTCAAAAAATCCGCATCTTCTTCAACGGGTTTGATCTTAATTTCAGTAACAGACTCTTGAATTTTTTCTAAACCAAACCCCGTGGTATCGATAGTTGGTTTATATTGTTTTGGTTTATTTTCTTTTGAATTAACCGCCTTCAATGTTTTCTTATAAATAAATGTTTCAGGGTATTCAATAGTTTGAAACGAATGAGTTATTTGCCATAAAGTCTCAGCATGCCCTAAAAATAAAAAACCCCCATCACTCAACGCATCATAAAATTTACTGATAAGTTCTTTGGTCGTCTCAAAATGAAAATAAATCGTAACATTACGGCAAAAAATAATATCCGCGCCCATCATCCCTTCTAAACCAAATGAATCCTTAGATAAATTATGATACTCAAATTTTACCAAAGATTTCACTTCTGGATTTAACCGATAATCAGATCCCTTACGAGTAAAATATTTTTCAACATATCCTTCAGGTAATTCACCTACATCCCGGGCAGTATAAATCGCTTCCCGCGCAGAGATCAACACATTCCGGTTAACATCTGTTCCTAAAATAACAATATTCCAATCTTTATAATCTGGAAGCACTTCCATGATCGCGATCACTACTGAAAATGCTTCGTCACCTTTGGAACATCCGGCTGACCAAATTTTTAATGAATGATCTCCTACCTTCCTTTTCCGCTCAATTATTTCAGGCAGCACATCCCGCATCAAAACCTGAAATTGCGGCATATTTCTGAAAAAAAACGTTTCTCCAGTAGTAAGTAAATTTAACAGTTCCCGCAATTCAAAACGCGATTCCGAATGATATTTAAGATAATGATAATATTCTTCATAAGAACCATGTCCCTTTTTTTTCATACGTTCCAGAAGCGCGCCGCATAAAACATGGTCTTCTTTATTTTCAAAATAAAGTCCAGTCTCTTCTTTTAAAAATTCCTGAAAGAGCAAGAAATCTTCCTCAGATAATTTTCCCGCCCGGTTCATGCTTTTATCTCCGATAAGCGCGCTAATTCTTCACCCGTCACAATTTTCTCCAGATCCAATAACGTGACCAGCCGTTCCCCCACTTTTATCAAACCGCACACATACTGTCCCTGATTCTGTAATGAGAGAACCTGTGGCGGAGGCTGAATATCTTTAAGCGGTACAGTCAATACTTCACTGACACTATCCACAATAAAACCTACTATCATATTATTAACTTTACAAATAATTATACGTTCCTTATGCCCGCTCTCTAAAGATTTAAGACCAAAACGTTTCCTCAGCGAAATAACCACTAAAGCATATTTCCGGACATAAATAATACCTTCAATGAAGTCCGGAGCATTAACTAAAGAATGTATGCCTTGAGGTTTCAAAACCTCACGCACACATTCGATATTAAAACCCATTTCCTGATCAGAAATAGCAAAAACTAAAAATTGACGGTCATCCTTTTTTTCTACTGTTTCAGTAAGCTTCATTTTTTTCAAACTCCCTTATTAAAAATATCCATGATATCATTCGCGATTTCATTCATAGGACAAACCCGGTCAATAACTCCCAAACTGATTGCTTCCTTAGGCATACCAAAAACAATACAACTTGCTTCATCCTGAGCTATGGTCTTACCTCCTCGAAGTTTTATCTCCCGCATACCTTTAGCACCGTCTTTTCCCATACCAGTCAGAATCACACCAACCGCTTGCTCTTTATACACCTTAGCCACTGAATCTAACAAAAGAGTTCCCGAAGGTTTATGCCCTTCATACAAAGGCTCGTCAGATATTTTAATAATGCCGCCTTCGCCAACCCTCATCTGTAAATCACAAGGCGCCAAATAAACTACTCCAGGTAAAATCTCTTCATTATTCTGTGCAATTCTGATTTGAAGCTGACATTCACTTCTTAACCAATGTGCAAACTGCTCTAAAAACCCGCTGGTTATATGCTGAACAATAACGATACCAGTAGGAAAATTTGTAGGCAGCATTTTTAAAACCATTAATATTGCCATCGGTCCGCCGGTAGAAGCTACGATAGCCAAAATTCTGCCTAAACCTGCTGCTTTAGGTCGAACTATTTCCGGAGGTGGCGACTTCATCCCAGCGTTCCTGTCTTCCATTTTAGCTAAAAGATGATGCACCACTTTAATCCGGCTTAATAATTTCACACTATCTATAAATTTCTGGCTCAAAGCCTTATTCTCGCCTGTGGCAATTTCACTGATATCAATCAAATCCAAAGCGCCATAAGAAACCGCACGGAACATCCGTTCGATACCGTCAGCTTGAACTGCGGCTGAAGCAATCAAAATAGGCGTAGGCGTATGCGCCATAATCTGTTTAGTTGCTTCATAGCCGTCCATGACTGGCATATGAATATCCATAGTAATAATATCCGGTTTTAATTGCGCGGTTAATTCTACAGCTTCTTGCCCATTGCGCGCTTTACCCACCACCCGAATTTGAGGGTCAGACGACAACAGATTCTCAATAACCCGGGCAATAACCGGTGAATCTTCAGCAATCAAAACCTGAACAATTTTTTTAACTTCTTTTTCCATTCTGCTCCTAATATAGTTAAATTTTAAAACATTAATTATATAGACACTCCCTTCTCCCCTCGGGGGAGAAGGTTAGGATGAGGGGTTTATTTCTTCAATTGTATTTTCAATAACATCATAAACTCCATCCATATTTCCCAACACATCCTTATTTGTAAACCGTAAAACTTTAATTCCCTGTGAATTTAAATATTGACTTCTAACTTTATCCTTACTTTCACCAATATCTTCATAATGCTGTCCACCATCTATTTCAATTGCCAATTTAATTGATGGCGCATAAAAGTCAATTATATAATCCCCTATCGGATACTGTCTCCGAAATTTAATTTTTTGCATATGCCGATTTCGAATATATATCCAAACTAATTTTTCTGCTTCCGTTTGTTCTCGCCGAAGATCACGACAAAATTCAATTTTAGGTCTTGCGTTCATAACCCCTCACCCTAACCCTCTCCCCCGAGTGGAGAGGGGATCACTTCACCTCTTACTTTTTTTATTTTTCCCTCTACGCCCGAGGACGTAATGTCCGACCAAGTGCCGGGAGCTCCTGCGAGCGGGCACCGCTCTCACTCTTTCTTACCCTATCAATCTTCTAATTGTATCAATCAAATTTGATTGGTCGAATGATGTCTTGACAATGTAAGCAGACGCGCCTACGTCGATCCCATGCTTTTTATGTTCTTCCCGGTCTAAAGCAGTAACTAAAACTACTGGAACATCATTATGTTCTGTACTTTGCCTGATCTTTTCACACAATTCGAAACCAGACATTCGAGGCATTTCCACGTCTGAAATAACCAGATCATATTTCATCCGCGATAATCTTTCCCATCCATCCAAACCATCTACTGCAGTCTCAACCACATATCCGCAAGATTCAATAATATTCTTAACCAGCTCCCGCGTAGAAAAAGCATCATCGCAAACCAAAATCTTTTTTCCCATATTCTTCTGAACCGAGATTGTGGGACGCTTAACCATAGCTGCCGGATGTCCAAGCCGGCTGTTAACCAATAAATCTTCAACATCTAAAATTACTACCACTCCTCCAGTCGATAAAACTGTAGCGCCGCTGACATTCGGTACCTTGCCCAAATGCGCACCTAAACCTTTAATAAACACTTCTTCTTCACCAATGATCTGATCAACAATAAATCCAACTTGTTTATCCAAAGATGACACTACAATAACAAACATTTTTTGTTTAGTTTTACGTTTTTGTTCTTGCTCCTGCGAAACATGAGGAAGACCCAAAGCATCGCTTAACCAAGCCAACGGTAAAGTATTACCCCGTACGCTGACTGCCATCCGTCCTTCCATAGTTGAAACTTCATCCCGGTCAATGATCAAGCTCTCAGTTATTGAAACCACTGGAAGCGCGAAAAGTAATTCCTGTATCTTTACTAAAAGCACTTGAATAATCGCAATCGTCAAAGGAAGCATCAAAACAAAGCTGGTACCCTGCCCAAGCTTGGAATCCATGATGATCTTGCCTTTCAAACGAGTTATATCCTGACGCACAATATCCAATCCAATCCCCCGTCCTGATATATCCGTAATAATTGGACTGGTAGAAAATCCATTCATAAAAATCATATTAATGATCTCTTTTTCCGTCATCTTTACCAATACTTCTTCAGTTACCAAATTCTTCTTCAGCGCCGTATTCTTGATTCGTTCTATATCTATACCACAACCATCATCTTCAATTTTAATAACCACATTACCTGCCTCGTGATACGCAGACAATTTTATAGTCCCAGCCTCAGGCTTTCCAGCAGCTTTACGTTTTTCCGGAGTTTCTAGACCGTGGTCTACAGCATTACGCAAAATATGCACCAGCGATGATTTAACCCCTTCCAAAACCTTTTTGTCTAACTGAGTATCTGCTCCAGAAATTTCGAAATTTACTTCTTTACTTCTTTCCTTAGCAATATCCCTGACCATCCGAGGTAAGCCTTCAAAAATTGTGGATAGCGGCAACATCCGCAGTTCTTTCATATTTGACTGCAATTTATCAATAACCGGATTAAGCTGAAAAACTTCAGCGTTAAAACCTTCCCATAATTCCGAGGAAATTTTGTTCAATTTTTGCGCTTCCGAATTACAACGGCTAAGCAATTGAGGAAGCGACTCACCTGGCTGTTGATTCTTCCGTAATTCCTCACTCAAATCTGAAAGCATTATCTGAATATTTTTAGCCATATGACTTAACTTCTTAGTACGCGCAATTTTGGCAGAAGTGCTCATTTTATTAATAACCATTTCACCAATCAAATTCAAAAGTTTATTCACGCGACTCAAAGGCATACGAATATATTCTTCTTCCCCTGCTGTTTGGCTAGACCCTTTAGCCTTTTCTTCCTCCGGAGCTGCTGATACTGGAACGTCCGCTTTTTTAATATTTTCAGAACTCAAAGCTGTCTTACACTCATCCAGTCCTTGACATATAGCAGGTACATCGATTTTATTGTCTACATTAGTACCGATATTTTTCAATATAGTATTAATAGCATCCAAAGCTTTGAATATACGATCTGCCATTAACGACGAGAAAGATAACTGTTTGTTACAAACTTTTTCAAATATAGTTTCAATCCGATGCGTAATATCCTGGATCTCCTTGAAACCAAAAACCCGTGCTGCGCCTTTTAAGGTATGCGCCACCCGGTTCAATTCTTTAGTCAGTTCCAAATTATCCGGAGACTTTTCCAATTCAACCAGTCCTTTTTCCAGACTAGTAATATATTCTGCAGCTTCAGCCTTAAACATAACTACAAATTCATCTTTTGGTGGCATATGTTAATCCTAGCTTTTACCGTCTAATTTAAACCCTTCTACTGCTGTTTTAAGCTCTTGAGCTAATCCGTTTAAACTTTCAGCAGACGCTGCTGCTTGTTTGGTTGATACCGCAAACTGCCTGGTCACTAAATTTATATTCTGCATTGCTTGCACCGTCTGATCCGACGCTGTACGCTGCTGTTGCGTTGCAATAGAAATTTCCTTAGCAGAAGCGGCAGTCTCTCTTATCATTTCCACACCCTTATTCACCCATTTTACTGAATCTTCAATTCCCATAATTGTCATATTAGTCTCAGCCTGGATCTCTGAAATCAAATGCCGGATCTCTTCTGTAGAATCTGACGATCGTTCCGCCAATTTTCGTACTTCTTGTGCCACTACTGTAAAACCTCGTCCAGCTTTTCCAGCCCGCGCCGCTTCAATAGCCGCGTTCAATGCCAACATATTAGTCTGCTCCGCTATACTATCAATCAATTTTGTGATATTACCAATCGACTGAGATTTTTCACCCAAAGCTAAAATTTTATTAGCTGTAATTTCAACCCGCTCGTTAATTTCCTGCATACCCGCCATAGTCCGCTCCGCGACTTTTGCCACATTCTCAGCATTCTGCGCGATCTGCGATGCTGTTACTGCTAATTCTTTCACTGTAGTAGAAGCCTGATTAACTGCAGCAGCTTGTTCTGTAGCGCCTACTGCCTGCTCATTAGTCGAAACGCTGATCTGCGTCGCTGAAACTATAATCTGATTTCCGGCATTACGGATATGCGTGATCGCAATACGTAAAGTCTCAACTAAATTATTAAACGCTCCGCTTAAATGATTTATCTCATATGTTCCTGATCCGTTTTTTCCTTTCCTATCCAACGCCTTCACATTCAAATTTCCAGCAGCAATCTTATCTGCAATTGTACTTAACAACACCACCGGTTTAGAGATGATACTTGCCATCAAACCAATGATCCCCAAAATTAACACAATCGATAATAAACCAAATAATCCCTGCATCTTTACCAAATGGTCAGTATCTGCAAAAATTTCCTGTGCAGGCGCCACAACCACCATTCCCCAATTCCCAGTATTTATTGGATGATAAAACATAACCGCTTTTTTACCTGAAATAGGATCAGTCGCTTCAACAATCCCTTCTTGCCCTGCTTTAATATCTCCAGCGATATGGATCAAATCCGGTTTTTTAAGTTCCTCACCTAATTGAGAAAGTGTTTTTGTCCCTATGAATTTTTTATTCGGAAAAGATACAAAAATACCAGTCTTACTTACCAAAAAAGCATACCCAGTCTGAAAAACTTTTACCTTACTGACAATAGCATCAAAACTATCCAAACGTACATCAAGACCAGTAATCCCGATAAACTTTTCATCCTTTATAATCGGTGAAATAAAACTGGTCATTAGAACGCCATGATAGAGATACGGTTCAATAACCTGATCAGTTTTAGTTTTTTTAGGAATGGTATACCAATCAGATGTATACATAGCATCTAATGGATCCAAAGTTTCTTTACCGCTCAACCGGTTCCAATAAGGAAGGAACGCGCCTGTAGCATCATGACCCGGGGTATTAACAAACTGAGCATCTTGTCCGTCAAAAGCATTTGGTTCATAACCAACATATGTGCCCAAATAATGCTGATCTTTCATCAAAAGCCGATGAAGGATATTCATCATTGCCTTACGATCTGGATTGGAAATATCTTCGAGAACAATTGCCATAGTCTGCGCTGTTGTCAAATCAGCACGCATCTGAGAATCAAGATCATGCGCATACTCTTTAGCCATTTCTAAAGTTTTATCATAAACATCTTTACGCTGCACATTACTATTGAGCCATATAGAAAGAAAAATAGAAACAACCAAGATAAACAATACCGCTGGTATGATCAATAAAATCATTTTTATTTTGATAGTTTGCTTCATAATTTAAAACCTTCAACTGCTGTTTTCAATTCTTGAGCCAACGCGTTTAAACTTGATGCAGACGCTGCAGCTTGTTTAGTTGATACTGCAAACTGCCTGGTCACTAAATTTATGTTCTGCATTGCTTGCACCGTCTGATCTGAAGCAGTCCGCTGCTGTTGCGTTGCAATAGAAATTTCCTTAGCGGAAGAAGCAGTCTCTCTGATCATTTCTACACCCTTAGCCACCCATTTTACTGAATCTTCTATCCCCATAATCGTTGAATTCGTTTCTGCCTTAATTTCAATAATTAATTGCCGGATCTCTTCTGTAGAATTAGAGGACCGCTCAGCCAATTTGCGTACTTCTTCAGCAACCACAGCAAAACCTCGTCCAGCTTTTCCAGCCCGCGCCGCTTCAATAGCCGCGTTCAATGCTAATAAATTTGTCTGTTCCGCGATATCATCAATCAATTTTGTAATATTACCAATTGAATGAGATTTATCTGCCAAAGCTAAAATTTTCTTAGCGGTACTTTCAACCCGCTCGTTAATTTCCTGCATACCCACCATAGTCCGCTCCGCGACTTTTGCCACATTCTCAGCATTCTGCGCGATCTGAGATGCTGTTACTGCTAATTCTTTCACTGTAGTAGAAGCCTGATTAACTGCAGCAGCTTGTTCTGTAGCGCCTACTGCCTGTTCATTAGTAGAAGCGCTGATTTGAGTCGCTGAAACTATAATTTGATTTCCAGCATTACGGATATGCGTGATCGCAAGACGTAAAGTCTCAACTAAATTATTAAACGCTCCGCTTAAATGATTTATCTCATATGTTCCTGATCCGTTTTTTCCTTTCCTATCCAACGCCTTCACATTCAAATTTCCAGCAGCAATCTTATCTGCAATTGTACTTAACAACACCACCGGTTTAGAGATGATACTTGCCATCAAACCAATGATCCCCAAAATTAACACAATCGATAATAAACCAAATAATCCCTGCATCTTTACCAAATGGTCAGTATCTGCAAAAATTTCCTGTGCAGGCGCCACAACCACCATTCCCCAATTCCCAGTATTTATTGGATGATAAAACATAACCGCTTTTTTACCTGAAATAGGATCAGTCGCTTCAACAATCCCTTCTTGCCCTGCTTTAATATCTCCAGCGATATGGATCAAATCCGGTTTTTTAAGTTCCTCACCTAATTGAGAAAGTGTTTTTGTCCCTATGAATTTTTTATTCGGAAAAGATACAAAAATACCAGTCTTACTTACCAAAAAAGCATACCCAGTCTGAAAAACTTTTACCTTACTGACAATAGCATCAAAACTATCCAAACGTACATCAAGACCAGTAATCCCGATAAACTTTTCATCCTTTATAATCGGTGAAATAAAACTGGTCATTAGAACGCCATGATAGAGATACGGTTCAATAACCTGATCAGTTTTAGTTTTTTTAGGAATGGTATACCAATCAGATGTATACATAGCATCTAATGGATCCAAAGTTTCTTTACCGCTCAACCGGTTCCAATAAGGAAGGAACGCGCCTGTAGCATCATGACCCGGGGTATTAACAAACTGAGCATCTTGTCCGTCAAAAGCATTTGGTTCATAACCAACATATGTGCCCAAATAATGCTGATCTTTCATCAAAAGCCGATGAAGGATATTCATCATTGCCTTACGATCTGGATTGGAAATATCTTCGAGAACAATTGCCATAGTCTGCGCTGTTGTCAAATCAGCACGCATCTGAGAATCAAGATCATGCGCATACTCTTTAGCCATTTCTAAAGTTTTATCATAAACATCTTTACGCTGCACATTACTATTGAGCCATATAGAAAGAAAAATAGAAACAACCAAGATAAACAATACCGCTGGTATGATCAATAAAATCATTTTTATTTTGATAGTTTGCTTCATAATTTAAAACCTTCAACTGCTGTTTTCAATTCTTGAGCCAACGCGTTTAAACTTGATGCAGACGCTGCAGCTTGTTTAGTTGATACTGCAAACTGCCTGGTCACTAAATTTATGTTCTGCATTGCTTGCACCGTCTGATCTGAAGCAGTCCGCTGCTGTTGCGTTGCAATAGAAATTTCCTTAGCGGAAGAAGCAGTCTCTCTGATCATTTCTACACCCTTAGCCACCCATTTTACTGAATCTTCTATCCCCATAATCGTTGAATTCGTTTCTGCCTTAATTTCAATAATTAATTGCCGGATCTCTTCTGTAGAATTAGAGGACCGCTCAGCCAATTTGCGTACTTCTTCAGCAACCACAGCAAAACCTCGTCCAGCTTTTCCAGCCCGCGCCGCTTCAATAGCCGCGTTCAATGCTAATAAATTTGTCTGTTCCGCGATATCATCAATCAATTTTGTAATATTACCAATTGAATGAGATTTATCTGCCAAAGCTAAAATTTTCTTAGCGGTACTTTCAACCCGCTCGTTAATTTCCTGCATACCCACCATAGTCCGCTCCGCGACTTTTGCCACATTCTCAGCATTCTGCGCGATCTGAGATGCTGTTACTGCTAATTCTTTCACTGTAGTAGAAGCCTG
>JADFYE010000024.1 GCA_015233195.1 Candidatus Omnitrophota bacterium | reverse complement strand
CCAGTTCAATACTTGATCCTCCAATATTCGCTATGAATTCATCAGTCGCGTCATATTTTGGAATACCTTTTTTGGTCGAGCGCTCAATGAAACCAATAGACAAATCCCAGCCTACTCCTAATAATCCATTGCCTTGCCTGGGCGAATATGAAACGCCTAAAGACGGTTGTATCCCTGCCCGTCCAGCAGGCGCAGATATTGGAAAAGCAAATACCCCAGCTCCTGAAAATGAATCAAAATGGAATTGCTGCTGCAAAGGAGCAGCCAAAGAACTGTCTGCGCCTGAAGAACCCGCGCTTAGACTTGTGCTTGCTGTGCTAACATTTTGTGTGCTGTTAGTTGTTTGTTTACTGGAGGTTTTAGTTGTTGGTTCTTTTTGTACTGCTGGTTTAGATGTTGCGACTGGCTTCCCTATTAATTCGTCTAAAGTTGGCTTTTTCTGGATTACGGTTTTAGTGTCTGCGGCTTGAATCTGTATACTTGAATATAAAAGGAAAGTGATGACTATTGCTGCTTTAAATACTGTTTTACGAGTAAACATATACACTCCAGGTTATGTGGTTTATAACTTTATAATTCAAACAATTGCTTACTTAAGGATAAAATTTGAATCTTTGCTTCGCAAGGGGCTGAATGCCATTTTTAGAAAACGTTTACTTATATCCTTTCTTATAACAAAACCGTCCCTTGTTTCATTGCTAACAAAATTGTAATTTAATCAATTTATAGGATAAATATAAAACATAAATTTGTTTTTGTCAAGCAGCAGCAAAAAGCGAAAAATTCAAATCTTCCCTTGCGTGAAGTGTTTTTTAATATCATTATAAATTTGTATTCATATACAATCTTAAGGGGGGATTCTATATGCAGCGGTACTCTATTACCTGTTTCTTATCTTTTGTATTTTTATTGCTCACGTTTAACGCGTCTGCCACAAATTTATCCAGCAACCGTATGGATATAATTACGCAAGAGCTTGACCGCTTCACCAACGAACTTAACAACCAATCACCTCTAGACAAAATCAATAAACCCGCTTATAAAGCACCTGATCTAAACGCTTTGCTGAATCCCCAAAAAACAAAAACCGAGAATAAAGATAAATATATCCAGATCAAAGGCAGCATGCGTCTAGCTGTAGGCGTAAAAAGTGATGAAATTATATGGAACCGTGCTAACTATGATCTATATGAAAAAAACTGGCGGACTATTTCTTCAGACGCCTTGAACAACCGTATTAATACTTATGACCCGGGGATATACGATCGATTAAAGGTTATCATCGACGGGGCTAAACCTGATAATCCTCTATCTTTTCACACTAATATAACCATAGATCCTTGGAGTTACGTTGGAAAATCTGACCGGATAAATATCCGCAGTACTACTTGGGGCAATGACAGCGCCGAAATACAGTTGCTTTCCTGGGGTAATACCAGCTATACAGTCAATCAAAAATATTTTACTCAACAATTAGGTGACTCATTCAACCTGCCGGAAATAAAAATACATAATAACACCGTCGATGCCCAATATATCTATACTGCGTGGAGTAAGCCAGGGAACGTAGAAAAGTTATATCTGCCTGAAACAAAAATCCATACCACATTCCAACCAGTACGGGAACTATGGTTTGATTACAAACCAAATCCTGAATTCAAATTTAGATTTTTCCCTTTAGCATTAGAAGACCAAGTCAAAACCAGCGACGATCCTTTGCAATTATCCGGTCACCGTATTTATTGGGAAAACAGCGCGTGGTTAAATTCATGGCAGCCAGTTAATTTTAATTCCTTTAACAGCTCATTCAATTCAGGACGATGGGATAATTCCCTCGCCTTCTTAACCCGTGATAGTGATGCCACACATTTAACCGGATTAAGAGGTTTTTCTTTTGAGTCTAAACCAGTTGAGAACACAACCTTTACAGGCATGGTCGCAACCCCAAAAACTTTATGGCAAGGTTATGACGAATTTAGCGCAGTTCCCATGAGTTTCCGCGCAAAAAGTTTTCTTACTGATAATTTTTATATTGGAGATATCGCGAATGCTCATTTAGGTTTTACTGATCGTCGAGAGATTGATGCTTATAACGCGGTTAATGGATTAGATATGGGTTACGCTCTAAATGAAAACCTCAAGTTCAATTCAGAAGTAAGTTATTCGAAAAGTTTATATAATAAAACTTACAGTGATTTTATCGAACGCAAACGAGGCAACGCCTATTACGCTGGCGCAACATATTCTTCACTGTCTCAACCAGACATCCTAAATACTGATTATTATGGAATGAGACCAGACGAAGCAACTCGCCAGACCACAAATTACCGCATGGCAAAAATATACGGCGCGCGCATGGATCAAAATTTTGAATCCTCTTTATCAAATTACCGTAATACCCGCAGGGATGCTTTCTGGAGCAGACATTTACACTTTCAAAAAAATAGTTCAGATTTTTTTGCCAGCGGTGATTCAACTCAAACCATATATGATATTGAACCTTTTGCAATTGGCGACGGTATAGATTATGGTCGGAAAGTTGCTGGTATAAAAGGTGAAATCAATATTACTGAAATAAAATCCCGCGCTATGGCAGATATCCGTAATGTGCATCGGTCAAACGGCAAATACGTTGAAAATGTTTCGCGGCTTGAGATTGAATCTACCCCGACCACAAAATTGACTACCAAACTTTTATACATTAATCATGACCTGCCTAAAACCAAAGCTGGAATTGACCCATTTATTTACGACTCACAAACCGGCGAATATCTTTTGAACAACGCAATCCGTGAAGGTATGAATCCATCTTTGAACACAGCATCCGCCGGCGCCCAATACGCTTTCATTGAACAGATCAAAGCAAATATGGTCTGGGAATACACTAATGATTTTACCGCTAGCACTGATAATTTTCCCCGCGGCATATTCAATGACTCCTATACTGTTGTATCCGGATTTCTCCCGACTAAAACTGTGCCTTTTCTGTACAACCAGGGACTATTTGATATGCCTCCATTCACATATCACCATATTTTCCGTACTGGTCTAGAATTTACACCCTCTAAAAAATGGGATATTTACCTTGATTACGCCCGTAATCCTAATAAATTCGCCGGTCCTGTTGACGGCAATATGAACCATGTAGGATTAGAAATAAATTTTTTACCTACGGAAAAATTAGGCTTTATGTTTAAATATACTTATTCAAAGTGGTATAATTTACAGGATTTAAATCAAAATGTTTTAAATTATACTGGTCACAATAATTTTTTTGGTGAAATAAAATATTTAGTGGCTAAGGATTCTAACTTCATATTACAATATGGGGTAGGTCCTTCACAGGAACTTAAAACCATAACCTATGACCCTTACGGCGGAACTATGCCAATACTAGATACCGAGCATATTATCCGAATGTTTTTCAATAAAAAGTTTTAATGAAATACAAAATAACATATCTCTGGATATTAATATCCATCGCTATAGGATTACTGGGATTCTTCTACATCCAAAATGTACTTATTCCGGTAAAACTGAAAACTTTTTTGGCTAAACGTATCGAAGACACGCTGCGCCGTCCGGTAAATATCGGCGGGCTGACTTTTAGATTGATAGACGGGTTAGTCGTAAAAGATCTTATCATTTACAATGACCCCAGCCAAAAAACCTACTTATTTAAAGCCCATGAAATATCTTTCAATGTGCTGTTTCTGCCTTTTATAAAAGGCAAGACTATTATTGTACCTTCTATAACCATTAAAGATCCTGACATTCTCGTCATAAAAAATAAAAACAACAATATTAATATTTCAGACCTGCTTAATTTACAAAATAAAAAAAGAGGAAACGGGTTTTCTTTCTTTATCCGTAAAATACACCTCAATAACGGATCTTTAACCTGGCAGGACCAATCGCAAGATCCAATGTTTACTGAAAAAATAGACAAGATCGACCTGCAATCCAGCATAGGCTTAGACAAAAAAATACATTTTCTATCTAACGCATTCATACCTAAAAAAAATTCTATTGTGAACATCAATGGTTCTTATGACCTGAAAAATAAATTGTGGTTCAGCTGGGTCCATGTAGAAAATCTTCACCTGGCTCAATATTTACAGTTATTAAGTAACCCGTATGATATAAAATTCAATGAAGGCAACGTGGAATCCGCCGACGTGGAAATGACTTATCAAAAAAATGCTTTATTAATCAAAGGCAACGCCTCTTTAAAAAATGCGGACATTCATTTTACCAATAACAGAAATTTATCCGGAAATATACATTTGGATAAATTTACATTAGGGATAGGCAAAGAAGTACTTAAGCTAAACGGCGCTCTGACCTTTGATCAATTTTATGTTATTCTAGATGACAAAAACGATATAACTTTATCCGGACGTATTTCAGTAAATTCTGGGGAAATCAAAAAAAATAATATAGCTTTAAAAGGAGACCTGGATCTAAAAACCTTATCCTGCCGTATTCAAGGCACTCAATTTCTCCAAACCGATCTCATGTCCAAATCCTACACCGTAACAACTATGCCGCAAGGCGTAGTATTGACCGGAGACATTGTTTCTAATAATACTTTCTTGAAATTATCGACTGATAAAACGATTCAAACTACTTTAAAAGCAAATTATGCCACATTCAATATCAAGAATAATGAGACGGAATTAAATACTGATTTAACCGCGCTCCTCTCAGATTTATTCGTTAAGGATCAGTTTAGAGCTAAAGGCGAATTAACCACTAAAAATTTCCACTTACTTATATCCGAAAACGGTATTGATATCGACGCTCCAATCACAACTAAAGATTTTAACGCAGCGTTCAAAAATGGATTAATTTTCAGCGGTAATCCCGCCCTCGCCTTAAAAACCAATAAACTCAATGAAACTTTGAGCTACAACGGAACGATCGAACTTAATGACGGTCAACTCAGCCATATCCCTTATGTTGAAAATATTTCGAATTTAAATGGAACTTTAAACTTCACGTCCGACGCTATATCCTCTGATGCCATTAAATTAAAATTCCTCAATACTGACGCGATTATTAAAGGCGGACTTGATTTTTCTGCTGAACCCAAAATAGATATTACTTTTAATACTCAAGATATTGACCTAGGCAATTTAACCAATATTCCGTCGATACAAAAATTAATCGAACCGCTGGTCAAACGCATCAACGGTCATTCTGCAGTACAAATTTCATATAACGGCGCATTGGATGCTTTTAATGTTCATCAATTAAACGCGAAATTAGTCTTAAACAATGTGGACATATTAAGTCCGCATATCCCTGCTCCGCTCACAAATATAAACGGACGGCTTTCACTATCCCAAGACCTTCTGACTTGGGAGACTTTAGAAGGAACTTACGCGAATAACCAATGGACCCTTGACGGTAAGATTGAAAAGTTTTCCCGTCCTACCATGTATCTATCCGTGCGATCAAAAGATCTGCGCTTTGATACTGAAATAAAAATATTAAGACGGGCTTTCCAATTTGTAAAATTTGACGGAAAATTTATGCATAGTAATTTATCCATGGAGGGCGATGTTCACCTTCCGGAAAACTCTATGCCAGATGTTGATGTACGCTTAAACTTCAAACTTAATTTAAACGATCTAAAGAAATTACTGGAAGATAATGATAAAAATTTTCAATTCCCTGAATTAGTAGGGTCTATCTCCGGAGACGGTCTATACCGCGGAAAATTCAATGATTGGCGGAATTGGCAATTAGTATTAAATCTTTCCGCAGCGCAAATATTAGCTTACAATCACCCAATTGAAAATATTTTAGTCCGCTATGAACAACGCGGCAGATACATAAACGTCTTTGACCTTTCCGGGGAAATCTACGACGGCAAATTAACAGTTTCTGGAAGCGCCGATTTAAATAAAGATGACTTACCGGCAAAAATGAAAATCGATGTTCTTAATCTTGATCTAGAAACTTTAAACCAAACCCGAAAAACAAAATTCCAATACTTGGCAGGAAAATTTAACGGAGCAGTTGAATTAACTGAACTGCCGCTATCCCATCCTATGGACGCTAAAGGCTCAGGTTTCTTTAAAATAAGCGATGGGCTTTTAGGACAATTCATCCCTCAAATCGACGAATCATATTTTACCAGCGCTAACGGTGATTTTAAAGTAGGCAACCAAGGATTGTCTACCGAAAACACCTCGTTTTATGGAGAACGAATATCCATTAATGCTAAAGGTAAAATTGGTTTCGATCAAAATATAAATATTATGTTATATCCAGAATATCACCAAATACTAGATAATATAACTTCGCTCAGCGGATCACCTGGACCGACTAAAACCTTTAATCATATTTTAAATATTAAGACCAGCGGTACTTTGAGCCACCCGCAATACACGCCCACAGTATCACCGGTTAAAGCAATCCAGGGCGCAGCTGAAGCAGTTAAGAGTGGAATAGGGACCATTCTCGAAGAAATTTTTTAAGTTTTTTTAGAGCTATTGCCCGATGACTTATCCTAGCTTTTATTTTAGGATCAAGCTCTCCAAAAGTTTTACGATAACGCGGAATAAAAAATAGCGGATCATATCCAAACCCATTCTTACCTTTTGGTTCAAGCGCGATCAAACCCTGACATTTACCATTCACTGATGCCACCAGCTGTTCTCCGTCTACAATTGCAATAAAACAACGGTAACAAGCCTGACGTTTTTTTAAGGGAATTTTTTTCAACATCCGTAGCATTTTCGAATTATTTTTTTTATCTGTGGCATTTGGATCAGAAAACCGCGCGGAATATATGCCCGGCTGATTATCTAATGCTTCAACCTCTATTCCAGAATCTTCACCCAAAGTCAATTTACCAGTATATTGGGCAATGACCCAGGCTTTGATCAAAGCGTTTTCAGCAAACGTATGACCATCTTCTATAATTTCAGGAGCGTCGGGATAATCAGCTAAAGAAGTAACTTTATAAGGTAAGCCAGCCAACAATTCTTTGATCTCACGTAACTTTCCCGCATTCTTGGTCGCAATAACTAATTCAATCATAATTATATCAACACTTTTTTCTGTATTTCAATAAGCTGCCGGATGCCGTCTTGTGCTAAGTCTAGAATCTGATCCATTTGTCCACGGGAAAAGGTCCCGTGTTCTGCTGTGCCTTGAACCTCGACCAACTCTCCCTTGCCGAGCATAACTACATTCATGTCCATCTCTGCGTTAGAATCTTCATCATAATTCAAATCCAAAACTGGCGTTCCTTTAGATAAACCCGCGCTGACTGCCGCAACATAATCTTTTATTGGATTTTCTTTTATTATTCCTTTTTCCATTAATTTCCTGCAGGCTAATGCCAATGCCACAAATCCTCCAGTTATCGACGCTGTACGAGTGCCGCCATCTGCCTGTATAACATCGCAATCAACTTTTATTGTAATCTCGCCCAACTTATCCATTGCAATAACACTGCGTAAAGATCGACCGATCAATCTTTGAATCTCTTGCGCTCGTCCTGAAGGCGGATTTCGCTTAACCCTCTGGGCGCATGAACCAGGGAGCATCGCATATTCAGCAGTGACCCAACCAGTATTAGTACCTTTTAAAAATGGCGGAACTTCTTTTTCGACCAGCGCAGTACATATAACTTTGGTGTCTCCGAATTCGATCAAACATGATCCGTCGGGATACTTAATATAATCTTTAGTAATTTTAATTTTTCTTAATTCACCTGGCTTACGCCCGTCGGCACGCTGCATATAATTCTCCATTTATAATCGTTAGTATAATTAAACTAAACTGATACTGAGATTCTATGTATAACTTCAGATAAATAAGTTTGATATGGAATGCCTCTGGTCTGAGCAAATTTTTTAATGCGGTTAATATCCTGACTGTTAACGCGTATTGTCAAAGTCATATTCTTCTTGCGTAACGCAATGGCATCGGCCACAGCGCGCAATTCTTTGCCTCCAACAGAAACATACTCATTCCGCTCAATTGCATCCATAATTTCCTGCTCTTGGGCATCTAATTTTATTTTACGCATATCATGTTCCTTTCAAATAAATTTTTGTATGCTTGCGACTTGGAAATGCCGTTTTTAAAAAATAACGCTTTTCGTCATCTACATACGGCACCACCCAAACATAATTATTAACCGCAAAAAGCATAAATTTTTGATTATCCCGTGAAGGATTGTTTTCAATTCCTAAAAATTCCCCCGCAATAATATCCTCGAAAGAAGCCCCTCGCTCTTTCTTTAATTTCAAATTCTTCTCTTCACTCCACAGAATTTCTCTCATAGTTATAATATACAACAATACTTTTGTAAATACAAGTGTATTTACCTATTATTTCTTCTTGTACTCTGCCACCACCGTTGTCTGTATGCCGCCACGCGGGGCTACAATAGCTTCCACTCTCGCCCAGCGGGGTTTACATGCCGCCACAATATCGTCGAGAATTTTATTTGTCAAATGTTCATGAAAAATTCCAACATCACGATACGCGACCAAATACAACTTAAATGATTTCAATTCAATACAGGTTTTTGTCGGCGCATACGTAATATTTAAAGTTACAAAATCTGGCAACCCAGTCTTAGGACAGATGCAGGTGCATTCGTCCGTATTCAGTTCAATTTCATATTCTCGTTCCGGCCATTTATTATCCCACACTTCAATTGCCGGCATTTTTAATGAACGAACTTTATTCTGTAAATCTTCATAAGTAGACTTTTTCATGGTTACTCCAATTTTAACGGGCACGAAATATCGTGCCCCTACGCATTTACCTTATTCCCAATAATCTATGCACTTGCGGGATCACTCGTACATCCCTCAATTTTTCAGCGCAATGCTGCTGAAACCCACAGCATTTTTCCCAAAGTTCAGCGTCTAACTCTATAGCATTTGGCTGTAAAACTAAAAGGATATCTGATGCGACAGAATAAATCAAATCCCGAGCGCGAGAAACATCCTCGATCACTGTGTTTTTAGATATAACCGCTTTTACAAAAACTTTTTTCCTCTTAGCGGTCTTTAAAAACTGCAAATGTTCCTCCCAGTGATCTTTACAGTGACAAGAACTAGGCAATTTAAAATCCATAGATATAATATCTATACTGCGAATATTTTTTTTCAAGGCATCAACCAACACGCCATTAGTCTCTAAATAAATCTTATAATGCTTTTTCTTTAATTCAGGCAATAACTCGAGAAGAAAATCACTTTGCAATAAAGGCTCTCCTCCAGTCAAACTGATTGAATGGCAATTGCCAGCACCCATTTGAACTAAGATACTCAAAATTTCTTCTGAACTCATTTCAGCATATGCCGTAGGATCCTGAGCACTAGGAGTATCACACCAATCACAGCTCAGGTTACATCCTGAAAAACGCACAAATATCTGATCAACGCCTAAATATTTGCCTTCGCCTTGAACAGACCTGAATATCTCTGAAATTTTAGCTTTCATATCATTGCTGTACATTAGTGGTCGCGATATCAAATTTAGTAATACCCAATTCTGTCAGCATATCTATAACATCTACCACATATTTAAACCGCACCCGCTTATCCGCTGATAAAATAACTGCTATTTGAGAATTCTTTTTATATAAAACCTTTAAACGGTCCCGCAGCTCTTTGGTAGTAACTATATCTTTGCCTAAATACACCACATTTTCACCGGTAATAGTTATAGTAACTTCCTGGTCTTTAGACTGACTTACCTTAGCGCTTTTTGACTCAGGCAATTTTACCTGAATATTAGACTGGTATATCAAAGGTGTTGAGACCATAAAAATAACCAACAAAACTAAAATTACGTCGGTAAACGGTGTAATATTTATTTCCGATACCATTTTCTGTTTTCGTGAAGTACGTTTCATTATTTTTTCCGGTTTAAAAGATCTGTGGTTTCAGAAGCACATAATTCCATATCCGTAATAAAAATATCAACTTTGCGAACAAAATAATTATAAGCAATAACCGCAGGCACTGCCACACATAGCCCGGCAGCAGTACATACTAATGCTTCAGAAATACCATTAATAACCACATTGATTCCGCCGGATCCGGTCAACGAAATATCTTTAAACGCCCTGATAATACCTAAAACTGTACCAAAAAGTCCGATATATACTGCAGTACTTCCGATAGTTCCGACCACGCCCGTAAATTTTTCCAAATTGATCATTTCAATAGTTACCGCGCGTTCCATAGTATTTGAAATAATTTCTTCACTGTGCCCATGCATATTTAACCCGGATGCAGCCACATCAGCAAATGGAGTATTAGCCGCCTTACAAAGTAATAAAGCATTTTTAATATTACCCGTCTCAATCTCTTTACTTAACTTAGCCATAAAATCAACCCGGTTAACCCGAGAACGCATACGATAAATAATAAACCGTTCGATTATTATAGCTAAAGAAATAATCGAACAAATGCCGAGGATGTACAAAGTAAAACCGCCAGCAGCTAATAACTGTGTAATTGACATATTTTATCTCCTATCTAATTTATAATCATAAAATGTAACCCTCTACTGCCTTAAAGCCTTTCATCCTTAAACGACAGCTATCACATACGCCGCAAGGTTTTTTACCGCCTTTATAACACGACCAGGTCAAATCATACGGCACACCAAGTTGCATACCCATTTTAATTATTTGAGCTTTTGTCATATTAAGCAACGGCGTCTGTATCTCGATATTTTTCCCTTGTACTCCGGTTTTCACGCCGGTTTTAATCACTTTACGATAAGCATCAAAAAAAGCCGGGCGGCAATCCGGATATCCAGAATAATCAACCGCGTTAGCCCCAATAAATATCACTTTCGCGCCTATAGCTTCAGCGCAAGATAAAGCAAAACTCAAAAAAATTATATTTCGAGCCGGCACATACGTTGACGGGATATTTTTACCATCAATATCCCCTTGCTCCGGAATCTTCATTTTCTTATCCAGCAAAGACGAGCCTTGCCAAGGCAATTGAATCTTAACCACATCAAAGGTAGCTTTGACTTTACGCGCCAAAGCCATAGCCATACGTATTTCTTTTTTATGCCGCTGACCATAATCAAAAATCAAACAATGCGGAACAAACTTCTTGCTCCTCGCATAATACAAAAGAGTAGTTGAATCTAATCCACCTGATAATAACACCACCGCTTTATTCATAATAGATCACACTATTTTGTTCTGATTCCCACACTTGCACCCGGTCGATTTTTAAAGGCGCTATCTCAGACGAGAATTCATGAAAAATATATTTCGCGATATTTTCAGTTGTAGGATTATTTGTCTTAAAATATGGCAGCTCATTCAAACACACATGATCCAGTCCTGATAAAAATTTATTAAGTTTTTCCTTTATCACACCAAAATCCGCGACCATACCTAACGCGTCTAATTTATCCGAAACAATGAATAACTCCACTTTCCAATTGTGCCCATGTAAATTTTTACATTTGCCGGCATATTCCCGCAAAAAATGCGCGGATGAAATATGTCCTTTAACATGCAGTTCAAACATAAGTGAAACCTTATTTTGTATTAACAAGTTTAATTTTAATTTTGTCCCCTAAAAATCTCTGCGCGATCTTCTCAAAAGATTGCGGTCGGTCACTAACTAAAAACTCATATTTGCCTTTTGCCCGTCCATCTTTTATCAAAGCTTTTTCCTGTAACACCCGCTTAACCTCCCAAACCACTTCTTCAGCAGAATCAACCAATTTAACTTTCGCCCCCATTGCTTGACGCAATATATTTTTTAAGAGCGGATAATGCGTGCATCCCAATACTAAAGTATCCACCTTATATTTTTTTAAATTTTTCAAATACTCATTAGCAATATCCAATGCTATTTTTTTCCCAGACCAGCCTTCTTCTACTAAAGGCACAAACAACGGGCAAGCTTGAGAAAAAACTTTGGCTTGAGGCGCGAACACATGCACAAATTTATCATAAGCGCCGCTATTAACTGTAGCTGAAGTTGCTATCACGCCGATACGATTATTCATAGTCGCTGCCGCAGCCTGACGCGCTCCAGGAGAGATAACCCCAATCACCGGAACCGGAAACTGAGCCTGCAAAGTTTCCAACGAACAACTCGACGAGGAATTGCAAGCAACCACAATTATCTTGACCTTATGTTTCATCAATATTTCAGCGTTCTCAACAGAAAAACGTACTATTGACTCTCGGGATTTTGTACCATAAGGAACCCGGGCAGTATCTCCAAAATAAACCAGATCTTCATGCGGCATCAATTTCATTAAAGCCTTTGCCACGGTTATCCCGCCTAAACCTGAATCAAATATCCCGATTGGATCATTATTTTGTGTATTATTTTTTTTCATATTATTTCACCCTCGCATAATCCAAAACCCCTTTAGCAATACCATGAGCAATCTTCTGTCTATACTCCGGAGTCTCTAACAACCGTTCCTCTTTTGTATTCGACAAAAAACCTATCTCCACCAAAACCGCTGGTATCAAAGTATTGCGCAAAACAAAAAACCTTGATTCCCGGATACCGCGGTTTTTAGTACGAGCCATCCAGGCTGTATTCTGGGCGACCTTTCGTGCCAATACCGACGAGTCCCGCTGTTTATGAGAATAAAGCATGTCTGCCACAATACTACCAACTTCTTTTGAACTGGTATCCATAGGTATTTTTGAAAAAAACAGATCCTGGTTAGATAGTCGTCTGGTTTCATGCTGACCTTCATAATCCAAAGGTCGCAAACTATAAACTTCTACTCCATAAGCACTGCGGGATCTTGAAGAATTCGCATGAATACTCAAAAACAAATCCGCTTCCGGATGACGGCTGACAAATTCAGTACGATCGTCTAAAGTAACGAATCTATCCGAAGCTCTAGTATATTCCACTTTTAAACCATGTTGCTCAAAATATTTTCCAACTCTTTTCGCCACATCCAAGACAATATCTTTTTCAAAAATTCCATTACGGGCTATCGCGCCAGTATCATGTCCTCCGTGTCCAGCGTCGATCAATACTGTTGTGAATTTTCGTTCAGTCTGCAACACCTCCAACGGTTCTCTTTGAAAAGACGGTTCAATTACCCGCTGCTCAAAATCAGCCGGAACAGTTATTTGACTACCCAACATCTCTACCTGCCGGCTCAACTGAACCTGTTGTCCTCCGACCAGTACCACATTACTACCAACCAAAATTTTCGCTTCAGTATTTTTCAAATCTAAAGTTATTATCTGAGAAATGCTATCCCACGTCCAAGCTAAATGATATTTTTCGCACAAATTACTTAATAATACATTTTGCGATCGGAGCACATAATTATTCTGATTATTAACAGTCTGGCAAGCACATATAAAAAATACTGCCGCAACCGATAAAGCTAAAAAAATACGTCGCATATTTTACTCTTCCACTTTTATCAATGGTTTAATAAAAACTACTATCTCCGTCTTACGTTGAGCATGTCCTTGCGTCCTAAACGCTAAGCCCAAAAAAGGAATATCACCTAAAAGCGGGATCTTACGCATTGACTCTATAATAGTATTTTTAAACAATCCGCCGATTATAAGCGTGCTCCCTTTTGCAACTTGCATTTCCACTTTTTCGTCAACACCATATACCCCCAAAATTCCTTTATAATTAGGAATAATTACTGCCTGGCTGCCGCTATCCAAAACTTTTGATATATTAATCTGATATTTTACCTGATCATTTATGTTGCGTTTATTAATCGTATCTTGATCCGGCACAAACAATAAATCTTTGACATTAAGGTCAATTTCAAGATCATTCGGATTATCAGTTTTAACAAAATTAACTAAAGGTCGCATATCCCCCACAGCTTCGAGCGCTTCAGTCAAAACTTCAAAATCTTCTTGGCATAAAGTCCCAAATGACAATTCTTTTTTTGCTGAATCCCCAAAACCTTTAAACGGTTTTGAATTATAATCTGCCAGAATAGCTTCCCAATCAATACCGCCCAAGTGTTCATCATTTAATATTATTTGAACCGCCTCAACTTTAACCGACAAAGATATTTTTTTGCGGTCCATTTCCCATATAGCTTTTTGAATACTCATTATTTTTTCCGGCACGTCAATAACTTCCACTTCAGCGTCTGTAATAATATTACTTATCCCGATATCCGGAGTAAGCATCGGTAATATAAGTTTTACCGCATCCGCAGCTTTTACATTTTTTAATTCTAAAACCTTGCGCTCTACCGGAAGATCCAGACTCTTTGCTTTATCAACCATTTCTTTCAATTTATCCGGAACATCCATAACTATAAAAGTCCCAGTGCTTTCATTAAACACCACTTTCCCAGAAACACTTTTAATGCCATCTAAAACATTTTTTATAGCTGAGGCAGCAAGATTGTTTTTAAGTGTAATCACTTCAGTGGCAACATCCTCACTAAACGCGACCTGCGCACAAAAAAACAATACCGAATAAATCACCAAAAATCTTATCAAAAAATATTTCATTTTCAATTTAAGCCTATTCCTATTTTTTCAAATTTACCTGGTTTTAAGGTTGAATGCTAAAACTTAGTATATTATACTTATATTAGAATACAAACCGTAAATAAAATTTATGAAAATTAAACAAAACACTACTATTCCATTTTTATCCAACCAAGGGCAAGGCTTATCTGAATACGTTATGGTCGCTTTACTAGTAATGGCTGCAATTATCATAATGGGACCATATATTGTAAGATCCTGGAATGCTCAGCAAAAAGGCTGGGATGATTCAGTAAAAGATTCTTTTAATGACCCGTTTGCTAAAGGTAATGGCATTGATGATAATGATCCTTGCGCAAAATGTGTAACGGCTTATCCTTGTCCCAATCCTCCTTGCTGTGGATTTAACAGCTCCTGTGCTGCAACCGAACAAACCCAACAACTATATTGTCCACCTGTTGCAGAAGGAGAAGATGCTTGTACTAGAAAAGATGAAATCACCTGCACTGCTAATTTAAATTGTTGTACTGACCCTATACCTGTTGATCCAACAAAATGCGGTCCTCCTGAATGCCCTGAAGGCGGAACAATGTCATCTTACAAATGTGGTAATGATGATACTACCCGTTATAAATGCGCGTACAATGAAAAATGCGTCGCTCTTTGTCCAACAGGCATATGGGGAGATTGGCAATCTAACCCAGCTTGGCCAACATGCAACAGCACTAATTATAGATTCCGGATAAGAGAATGTAATGATAATTTTGGCGCCCTTTGCTTAGATTGTATCTGCCCTACCGATGATCAAACTAGCACGCCTTTTGGAGAATTACACATTGGTATTGAAAAGCAAGACGCTATGATTTGCCAATAATAAAAAACACCGAGTTTTATACTTTCAGTATTAAACCCGGTGTTTTTATTTTAAAACCGCAAACCAAGTTTACTGCCAAATTGTAAAGTGTTGTTATCCGGCTCAACAAATCCCGAATTAACCTCTGATGCGGAAATATTCCAATATTCAAAATAAGGTCTAATAAAAAATTCTAAATTTTTGTGTGTCTTTGATACTTCAAAACTTCCTCTAAAACCATATCCATTATGCTGATCAAATTCTAGAGTTGGTCCACCAGAAACCCCTAAATAATCGTACGCGTTCTTCAAATCCGAGATATTATGCCCGTAGAACATCCAATCATATTCACCATTAACTTTAAATTTTAATGTATGCGCAAGTTGATGAGTAAAATTGAATCCAAAAGGCAAATAATAATACCATTGTTGACGCTGATACAACACAACCGTATTGCCTTGATCCTCTATATTATATGGAACTGGAGGCTCATCATTCAAATAACGCCAACCAAAACCAGAGTATATTTCAGTCAAAAACTCATTTGTAATAAATTCTTTTCCCAGCAAACCCCGCAACTCCCAAACACTGTACTTATCAAGTTTCATTTGTAAAGGTTGCTCATTTACCCCATCAAAATAACCGCCGTCATATTTTATACGTCCTGCTATAAAATTTGCATTTCCCTCTACATGCAAAACATTAAACACTGAATTATTAAGCGGATCTTTTGGACCAGGTCGAAAAACATAGCTGGTGTATATGCCATTCATCGTGCCTTTATCTTTCATAACATTTGGTTCTTCATATTTATAATTCGATAGAGCATACGACACTTCAAAAGTATGACGTTTTACTTCAGAAGGAGGAAGAACCGCTTCCCGAGAATATTTTTCCGCTAAAATAGGATCATCTTCAGTAAATTTTTTTTCCGAATCATCTTGCGGTTCTTTAACATTGACCGGCGCATTTACTGGAGCAACGTTCTGCTGACTCGCTTTTTTTTCAACGTCTGCCCAAGTCTTATCCGAAGCCATCTGGTTATGTCTTTGTTCGATCTGTTCCCATTCATCTAAAGATTTATTAACTTCGGATACGTACTTTCTATCTTGCGAAGCCAATATTTCCGACGAATAAGAGAATGCTAATGAAGGCAAGAAAAGATAAGATAAAATCGAAAAAATAAAAAATAATTTAAATTTTGACATCATCCCCCCCCTATTTTTATATCGCCGTAAAACAAAAACGGTCTGATATCTATAAAGTAATATAAATACCAGACCGTTTCAACTCATTTAACAACTTTTTATATTTTTTTACTCACCACCCTAAGTTAAAAACGTATACCAATTTTACTGCCGAATTGAAAAGTATTGTTTTCTGGCTCTACAAATCCAGAATTAATTGTTGATCTCGCAAGCCACCAATATTCAACATACGGTCGTATAAAAAACTCCACATATTTCCCGACTGTAGAAAATTCAATACTCCCTCTATATCCATGCCCGTGATGCTGATAAAATTCGAGTTTATCACCACCGAGAACTCCCAAATAATTATACGCGCTAGTCATATTAGAAATGTTATGACCATAAAACATCCAATCATACTCAGCATTTAAACTAAGTTTATACTTAGGTGAAAACTTATGGGTAACATTCACCCCAAACGGCATATAATAATACCACTGTTCCCGTTGATACATTATTACAGTATTCCCCTGATCAACCACATTATAAGGAACTGGCGGCTCATCATTCAAATAACGCCAACCAAAACCAGTATACATTTCAGAGAAAGTACCATTAGTAACGAATTCTTTCCCCAATAAACTACGAGCATCCCAAATGCTATAATCATTAAGCTTCACATCCAAAGAATTAGTTATAAGACCATTTGAATAACCGCCCTCATATTTAGCATGTCCAGGTATAAAATTATAAGCAGCTTCTAAATGAAAAGTATTGATAAATTTGTTATGCAAAATATTATTCTGATCAGGTCTGAAAATATAACTGGCATTCAATCCTTGCATCGTCCCTTTATCTTTCATTAGCCCAGGCTCTTCGTATTTATAATTAGATACGGAATAAGAAACCTCTAAAGTATGCTTTTTAACTGAGGAAGAAGGTAAAACAAGTTCACGGCTATCTTTTTTAAATACTGAAGACTCATTGTCTCGCAAACCTTTTTCTATATTTTTTTTGGAAGACTTTGTTTCTACTTTTATGCTATCACTAATTATAAGAGCTTTTTTCTCAGCTTCCTCCCAATTCGCAGATTCAGCGATTTTAAGAAATTTTTTTTCTACCTGCTCCCACTCCGAAGAATCACAAAAAGCCAAGGAAGGCAAAAACGAAATTAATAGTGCCGAAACAACAAAAATAAATTTAATTATTCTCATAAACACCTCGTTTTTGGTCACGATTAATAACCTTATACTCATAGATTAATACAAAATCCAAAATAACCCAAATCATTAATATCTTTTTATGTTACATCCCATACGCTTCAGGACCACTTAATATTCTAAAACCTTTTTCTTCTAAAACTTCTTCAATTTTTTCAAGCTGTTTAGACTCAATACAAAATACTGATTGCGCTGCCATTCCATACGCATCCTGAATATTCAACCCTGCGTCAGACAAAGTTTTCGTCAACTCATGTAAACCCCCAACTTTATCCTCAAGAAATATCGCCAATACCGGTTTTAACGCGCAAGCAAAACCATTCTGTTTTAAAAGCAACAAAGCCTCATCCGGTTTATCCACCATTAATTTGACCAAGCCAAATTCTTCTCGATCTTGTATTGCCATTGCTCGTATATTTATAGAACCAGCTGATAAAGCACCAGTCAAAACATTCAAACGACCAGGTCGATTATCCAAAAATACTGTTAATTGATAAATCATATTGCCTCCATTTATAAATTTATATTTTTATTCTGCTGTCAATTACCCGTTTGGCTTTCATTTCAAAAGCTGGCAAACTGCCCGGTTCATGTAATTCTACCGTCGGATTTATCATGATCGAAGCCCGTAATTCATCTTTTATTTTATGTTTCAAAACTTCAAGTTCAGACAAATCTCCATGAAATAATTTCGAATAGATCTCGACCTGAATGGTTAATTTATCCAATGCTCCAGTCTTTGATACTAATATCATATAGTTAGTGCCTACTTCAGGAACATTCATCAACACTTGTTCAATCTGAGACGGGAATACATTAGCGCCATTGATGATAAGCATGTCATCAGTCCGACCAGTGATCCTCGATATTCTACGATGAGTCCGACCACAAGGACACTTTCCCGGTATTACAGCTGCCAGATCGCGCGTTCGATAACGTAAAATCGGGGTTGCTTCACGACGTAAAGTCGTAAATACTATCTCACCGGTTTCCCCTTCTTTTACTGGTTCTCCAGTAACCGGATCAATAATTTCCAAAATATAAGAATCTTCCCAAACATGCAGACCAGTTTTATGTACACATTCAAACGCAACACCCGGTCCATTCATTTCACTCAAGCCATAAGAATTATACGCATCAATATTATACATCTCCTCGATCTTTTTTCTCGTATTCTCAGAATGCGGTTCCCCGCCGATATACGCTTTTTTTAAATGCAAATCCTGCATAGAAAATCCGTGTTCATGCATTGTGGTCGCCATATGAAACATATAACTCGGTGTTGCGTGGACTAACGTGGTCTTAAAGTCTTTCATTAATTGCAACTGCCGTTTAGTATTGCCTGCACCGGTTGGAATAACCAATATACCTAATTTCTCCGCGCCATAATGAAACCCCAGTCCGCCTGTGAACATGCCATAAGTCATCATGTTCTGAAAAATATCCGCGCAAGTAGCTCCGCTGGCGATCAGCGACCTTTCCATCAACTCAGTCCAATTATTAATATCTTTTTGAGTGTGATAAATAACAGTAGGCACGCCAGTAGTTCCGCTGGAAGTATGCATGCGTACAACATCCTTCATATCAGTCGCTAAAATACCGTCGGTATAACTTGCACGTAAATCATCTTTGGTCGTAAAAGGAATCTTTTTTAAATCATCTAAAGAACAAATATCATCTGCGGACTTGATATGACCCGTCAAATTTGCCGCGTAAAATTTTGTTTTAAGCGCTTGTCCGACCGAAAACTTTAATCCTTCAAGCTGTCTAGCTTCCAAAGTCTTACGGTCAGCGCATTCTAAATTTTGATTTTGATATATAATTTTTTCTGACATATTTTTAATTTTTATAAACTTTCTATCTCTTTCCGTCCCACAACATTAATATTATTCTTTTGCAACACTTTGATCGCTTCATCAGTATTATCGAAACGAAATACCATCAAAGCTTTATCCGTGTTTTTCTCGACGAAAGCGTACATATATTCTATGTTTACCCCAGTATCAGCGAATACTTTTAATACTGCAGCTAACCCGCCTGGATCGTCACCAACCTCAACTGCCACAATATCAGTGAACGAAGCCATGAATCCATTAGCTTTTAAAACTTCTAAACCTTTTTCCGGATTATCCACGACGATACGCAAAACGCCAAAATCCTGACTTTCTGCAATGGTTAAGGCGCGGATATTAACTTTATTCTGCCCCAATACAGAAGCAGCTTCATATAAACGACCTTTTTTATTTTCCAAAAAAACTGATATCTGTGTAATTTTCATATTATCTCCCTTAAAGATTTCTTTTATCTATTACCCGTTTTGCTTTCCCTTCGCTTCTCGCTATGGTCTTTGGCTCGACCAAATGAACTTTTGGTTCGATCGATAATGTAGCTGCTATTTCTTTTTGAATTTTATGTTCAATCGCCTGTAATTTTTTTACTTCGTCTGAAAAATACTCTTCTTTAAGCTCAACCAACACTTCCAGCTCGTCCATTCCTCCGGCTTTGCGGTCAACTATCAATTGATAATGCGGTTGAGTCTCCTCAATTTCCAACAACACATGTTCGATCTGCGACGGGAATACATTGATACCGCGGACAATGATCATATCATCCGTACGTCCCTGGATTTTACTTATCCGGGGAGAAGTGCGTCCGCATTCACAAGTTTCATATTTTAAAGATACAATATCGCGGGTACGGTAACGTAATAAAGGCATCCCGGCTTTAGTTAACGTAGTGATAGTTAAAACTCCGCTCTCGCCTTCTTTAACCGGCTGATTAGTTTTT
>JADFYE010000023.1 GCA_015233195.1 Candidatus Omnitrophota bacterium | reverse complement strand
ATAAAATAAATCAAAGTGTAAAAGGCACCGGGTTAGGGCTTTCTCTGGTAAAAAAAATTATTGAAGCGCACCATGGAAAAATTTGGGTAACCAGTCAATTAAATATCGGTACTGCTTTCCATTTCACTTTACCGCTTGACCCAACCAAAAATAAAACTGAAATTAACACTGTTGAATAAGAAAGAAAATATATGAAGCGAGAAAAAATTGTTACCATCGACGATGACCCTGATATTCTAGACGTACTGGAACTAACCTTATCCGAAAATTATGACATTTTTCAAGCCCCCAACGGTTTAGAAGGCTTAAAAATGGTGCAGCAAAAACTTCCGGATCTGGTCGTGTGCGATTATATGATGCCGGTAATGAACGGTATAGAATTTTGCAAAGAATTAAAAAAAGATATTCTGCTCCAACATATTCCAGTAATCATGTTAACTGGAAAAGGTGAAGCCCAAGATCAAATCCGTGGGATACAAGCTGGTGCAGATGATTATCTGGTAAAACCTTTTGCTCCAGATGTGCTGCTGGCAAAAATTCAAATGATTTTACGAAGGACGGTGCGGAGTCTGGACGCCAACCCTCTCACCCATTTACCCGGCAACACCTCCATCATGGAAGAATTACAAGCTAACATTGAAAAAAACATCCATTTTTCTGTCGGATACGCTGACTTGGATAAATTTAAAGCTTATAATGACAAATATGGTTTTGAAAAAGGCGATGAAGTTATCAAGGCTACTGCCCGGACCATAATTAAAAACGTAAGAGGCAGCGGAGGACTAAATACCTTCGTAGGACACATCGGCGGCGATGATTTTGTTTTTGTATGCGCAGATGAACCCGTCGATAAAATCTGTGAGGGAATCATCGCGGATTTTGACGCTTTAGTTCCAGGATTTTATAATGAAGAAGACCGCGGCAGCGGCTTTATTATCTCCCAAAACCGGAAAGGTGAAGTTCAGCAATTCGGTCTATTATCCATCTCCATCGTCGTAGTAAGTAATAAAAACCAACCGTTGACCCATGTGGCTCAAATCGCGGAACTATCAGCTGATCTAAAAAAATACGCTAAAACTTTCGAAAAAAGTAACTATGTTAAAGACAGAAGAATTTAATAACAATTACGAATTTTTCAAATCTTTAGCAATAGTATTATGATATTCGATAGTATGTTGACGGGTTTTATCCATGAAGTATTTGAAGCTTACCAAACCCAATGCCAGAATTATTCCATACAAAAGCATATATTCGACTGATGACTGAGCTTTGTGATTACGAAACATTAAATGTTCCTCCAAGACAAGTATATCATGCCAGACCATGCATATATTGAACAACTTGAGCAGGTTCTTTAGCCCCAAAAAAATAACTCGCGCTTACCAATTGATCCGCACCAGCTTTAACTATCACTGGCGCAGTATCTTCTTTTACTCCTCCGTCAACCATGATCGGACCTTTGAATTTTAAACGCAGATCACGGATCTTAGGCATCACTTCTGGCATAAATTTTTGATTCGCAAAACCAGGATTAACCGACATAATCAAAACTCCGTCGATATCACGCAATATCTGGTCGATGCACAAAGGTGTTCCAGGATTTAAAACCACATAAGCTTTTCGTCCCGCACTTTTTATTTTCTTAATATCAACTAGAATGCGATCAGTATCAATAGCGTCTACTTCTTTGGGAAACGCGCCTTCTTTTCTGCAAGCAGGTCGCAAATCTCCATAACATTCCACATGAATACTGATAATATCCGACCCAGCTTTTATAAAATCATCAATCTGCGACCAGGGATTCATTACCATCAAATGTGAATCAATAGGAAGTTTGGTTAAAGGACGGATAGCTTTTACTATGATACTGCCAATGGTAATCGGAGGAACAAAATGACCATCCATAACATCAACGTGCACCATATCCGCGCCAGAAGACTCGATCTTTCTAATCTCGTCTGCAAGATGAGTAAAATCCGAAGATAAAATGCTCGCGCTGACTTGGATGTTTTTAGACATATGAACTTTTATTAGTTTTTATGCGGGCACGAAGTATCGTGCCCCTACGACACTTTTTATTTGCACCATAATGCGCGGGGAGGGACTTGAACCCTCATGGATTGCTCCATACGCCCCTCAAACGTACGTGTCTACCAATTCCACCACCCGCGCGCGTTTGTAATAACTTTTTACTTTTTATTTTTTTCCACTGCTGCTTTAATAAAATCTTTAAAAAGCGGGTGAGCAGCATCCGGCTTAGATTTAAATTCCGGGTGAAACTGACATCCCACAAACCAAGGATGGTCAGCAAGTTCCACAATCTCAACCAAATCCTGAGCTTGATGCAATCCGGTAAATTTCATACCCTTATCTTCAAATTTATTGCGGTATTCATTATTAAACTCATAACGATGACGATGCCGTTCGGATATTTCTTCTTTTCCATAAGCCTTATAGCTTTTGGAATGTTTGTCTAATTTACAGGCGTAAGCTCCCAATCGCATAGTAGCGCCCATGTTCTTAACTTCTTTTTGCTCTTCTAACAAAGAAATAACCGGGTGTCCGGTTTCTTTATTAAATTCAGTAGAATTGGCGTCTGACATTTTTAAAACATGCCGCGCGAATTCAATCGTAGCCACCTGCATACCCAAACAAATACCAAAATATGGAATATGATTTTCACGCGCGTATTTTACCGCCATTATCTTACCTTCAATCCCTCGATCACCAAACCCGCCAGGTATCAATATTCCGTCAGCACCTTCCAGCTTCTCTTTCACATCTTCAGTTTCTAAATGTTCCGAATCAATTCGCACGATATTCACCTTAGCAAAATTTGCAACTCCCCCATGCACCAATGCCTCATATATAGATTTATACGCGTCTTGTAACGCGACATATTTTCCAACCACACAAATCTTAACTTCGTGTTTCGGATGTTTTACCCGATTAACCACATTATCCTGCCAATTCTTAAGCTCTTTATCTTCGCGTTTAATGTGCAGCTTCTTTAAAATCAAATCATCCAGCCCCTCTTTCTTAAACAATAACGGCACCTCATAAATACATTTCACGTCGAGAGCTTCTACTACCGAATCCCTCTCCACATTACAGAACAAAGATATCTTATCGCGCTGTTCTTTAGTCATGTGCTGTTCCATACGGCATAATAAAATATCCGGCGTAATACCGATCTCACGCAATTTGCCGACGCTGTGTTGAGTGGGCTTAGTCTTATGTTCGCCTGCAGCTTTTATATACGGTAATAAAGTAACATGGATATTCAACGCAAAATTCTCACCAACTTCCCAGCGCAATTGACGGATAGCTTCTAGAAAAGGCAAACTCTCAATATCGCCGACTGTGCCGCCGATCTCGACGATAGTTACATCGACTTCTTGTTCGCGATCAACTTTCTTTAGCATCCGTTTAATTTCATCCGTAATATGCGGGATGATCTGGACGGTCTTACCTAAATAATCACCACGACGCTCTTTAGTAATAACCGAATAATAAATTTTCCCAGCAGTAATATTATTGTCTTTGGTAAAAGTGCCTGAGGTAAATCGTTCATAGTGACCTAAATCTAAATCTGTTTCAGCGCCGTCGTCAGTAACATAAACTTCGCCATGTTGAAACGGACTCATAGTACCCGGATCCACGTTTAAATACGGGTCGCATTTTATCATGGTTGTAGTCAATCCGCGCGTTTCAAGCAATTTCCCTATCGACGCTGCTGCCAATCCTTTGCCCAAACTTGAAACCACCCCGCCTGTCACAAAAATGAATTTTCCCATTGGCTTATCCTAATATGTTTTATATTTTTTTATCCACAACACTTACCCTCAAGTAAATACTTATCTTGAGTTTTTGGAATATTTATCGGATACTCTCCTGAAAAACAAGCATGACAAAAATGCGCCCGATCTTTCATTTCTGATAATAAACCTTCCAAGCTTAAATAAGCTAAAGAATCAACTTTAATAAAATCAGCTATTTCTTTAACTGTGTGATCCGACGCTATCAATTCTTTTTTACTCGGAAAATCTATCCCGTAAAAACAAGGTGATATGATTGGTGGACAACTGATCCGCATATGCACCTCTTTAGCCCCGGCTTGCCGCAAAGCCTCAACCCGGTTTCTCGACGTAGTACCGCGAACTATTGAATCATCCACTACTACAACTTTTTTTCCCTTTAAAACTTCACGGATCGGATTAAGTTTTACTTTAACGCTGAAATCCCGTAAAAATTGCGTAGGCTGAATAAAAGTTCTGCCTATATAGTGGTTGCGGATCAAGCCCACTTCAAACGGCAGTTTCAATTCCTGAGCAAAACCTAAAGCCGCGTAATTTCCCGAATCCGGAATAGACATGACAAAATCAGCCTTAACCGGATGTTCTTTAGCTAACCTCTCCCCCAAACGTTTCCGCACCTGATAAACATTATCCATAAAAATGTTACTATCTGGACGGGCAAAATAAATATTCTCAAATATGCAATGCGCCTTTTTCGCCTCATCCCTACCCGGTAAATATACCGATTCAATTTGATCTTTTTTAATAAACACTATTTCACCCGGCTCAATCTCGCGCACATATTCAGCATGCAAAAGATCTAAAGAACAGCTTTCACTAGCCATTACATAATGTCCGTCGAGCTTTCCCAAACATAACGGTCTTACCCCATGCGGATCACGCGCACCTACTAAAACATCATCGACCAGAAACAATAGCGAATAAGCTCCTTCTAACTGCACCAGAACTTCTACAAAACTTTTTTTCAGGTCTTTTTCTTTAGACTTAGCTAAAAGATGCACGATTATTTCAGAATCCATTGTGGTCTGAAATATAGAACCGTCCTCTTCAAGTCTTTGATATAACTGTTCAGTGTTGGTAAGATTTCCATTGTGAGCTATTGCTATAGGTCGACGTTTATGTCGGACCATAAAAGGCTGAACATTTTTATGATTATCCGAACCTGTAGTAGAATATCTGCAGTGTCCAATCGCAACCGTACCTTGCAATTCCTGCATAGCCCGGTCATCAAACACATCAGCCACTAACCCGCGTTTTTTAACCAACCGAATATCTTTTCCGTCGTAAGTAGCAATACCAGCAGCCTCTTCTCCTCTATGCTGTAAAGCATAAAGACCAAGAAAAGCTATCTGAGCCGCGTTTTTCTGCCCTGAAACGCCAATTATCCCGCACATATTTACCTCTCTAAACTTTATATAATTCTTGCAACGATCTGACCGTGCATTTATGTTTCATCCGCTCTTCAATTCCGTTTACTGCTGCCCAAGCTCCTTGCAGCGTCGTAATACAAGGAATATTATGCAAAATAGCTGATGAACGGATCGACCGCATATCATATTGACTAACTTCTCCAGACGGAGTATTAATGACCAAAGCAATCTCACCTTTTTCTATCAACTCAACTGAACTATCACCTTTATTTTGCCCTTGATCGTAACGTTTAGTTTCTTCAACCTCTACACCATTTGATCGTAATACTTTAGCAGTACCCCGAGTCGAGATCAAAGAAAATCCCAAATCCACCAAACGTTTAGCAATAAATACTATAGCACGCTTATCTTCATCTTTAACACTGATAAATATCTTACCTTTTTCAGGTAGCATTTGACCAGCACTAATTTGCGATTTAATAAAAGCTTCGCCGAAAGTCGCGGCTGTCCCCATAACCTCACCCGTTGATTTCATTTCCGGTCCTAATACAATATCCACGCCTGAAAAACGGGAGAATGGTAAAACTGATTCTTTAACTGAAAAATGCTTTAAACGCTCTAATTGCGCGTACGTCAAATTAAATTCCTTGAGCTTTTTCCCAGCCATGATCTGTGCCGCGATCTTCGCTAAAGGAATACCTGTCGCCTTACTTACAAACGGCGACGTGCGAGACGCGCGCGGATTAACTTCTAAAACATATAAACGCCTGCCTTTTATCGCATACTGAATATTTAAAAGTCCTATAACTTTTAAGGTCTTTGCCAAAGTACAAGTATCATTTTTAATTTGCTCAATTACAACTTCACTTATAGTCGGGGGAGGCAGCACACACGCGGAATCACCGGAATGTATTCCCGCGTTCTCAATGTGTTCCATAATGCCTGCCACAAAAGTATCTTCACCGTCACAAAGAGCGTCAACATCAACCTCTATCGCATCTTCCACAAACTTATCAATTAAAACCGGATGTCCAGGAGAAACTTCTTTTGCCTCTTCAATAAATGAAGACAATGCTTTACGTTCATACACTATCCGCATCGCTCGTCCGCCTAAAACATAAGAAGGTCGAGCTAATACCGGATACCCAATTTGGTCAGCAATCTTCAACGCTTCAGCTGCTGTAAAAGCTGACCCATTAGCTGGCTGTACAAAACCTAATTTATCAATTACCTGCGAAAATTTCTGACGATCTTCAGCCAGATCAATCGACTCAACTGAAGTACCAATTATAGGCACGCCCGCATCCCGTAATTTGCGCGCTAAATTCAATGGGGTTTGACCGCCAAACTGGACTATAACACCATCTGGTTTCTCAATATCCACAATGTTCATTACATTTTCAAAAGTCACCGGCTCAAAATACAACCGGTCAGAAATATCATAATCAGTTGAAACTGTCTCAGGGTTAGAATTAACCATGATCGTTTCAAAGCCCATTTCTTTAAGCGCAAACGAAGCGTGACAGCAGCAATAATCAAATTCAATACCCTGACCAATCCGATTCGGACCACCGCCTAAGATCATTATTTTTTTACGCGCTCCGCCGTGTTCTTTATTCATCCGAGCGATCTGAATTACCGCCTCATCTTCTTCCTCATAAGTCGAATAAAAATAAGGCGTATAGGCTTCAAACTCTGCGGCGCAAGTATCAACCAGTTTAAATACTGCAGTAATGCCTTTGGATTTACGCAATTTATACATGGTCATCTCGTCGATCTCCATGATCTCGGCTAATTGCGCGTCGCTAAATCCATACTGTTTCGCTTTGCGGATCAAATCATCCGATAAAGTATCTTCCCGCTGAAACGTCTCAATCAATTTTCTTTCGAAATCCAAAATATCTTTTATATGCGCTAAAAACCAAATATCGATCTTGGTGATCTCCGCAACCTCTTCCGGCGTCCAGCCTTTTTGCAAAGCGTATTTCAAATAAAATATCCTTGAGGCGTTGGGTTCTTCCAATCTTTTCTTAAGCTTATCATTCGGGATTTTTTTGTAATTTAATTTATTGTCTAGACCTGTATGCCCAATCTCCAAACCGCGTAAACCTTTTTGTAAAGCTTCTTTAAATGTACGACCAATCGCCATGGTCTCGCCTACAGACTTCATCTGCACGCCTAAAATATCCTTAGCTTCAGGAAATTTTTCAAAAGTAAAACGCGGAATTTTGACAACGCAATAATCTATAGTCGGCTCAAAACAAGCAGGAGTAACCCGGGTAATATCATTCTGAATCTCGTCGAGAGTATAACCAACCGCCAACTTAGCGGCAAATTTAGCGATCGGAAATCCCGTAGCTTTTGACGCTAAAGCTGATGAGCGCGATACCCGTGGATTCATTTCAATAACCACTTGCCGTCCAGTTTTAGGATCAACCGCGAATTGAATATTCGAACCACCGGTTTCAACTCCAATTTCACGAATGATTTTTAAAGACGAGTCCCGCATGGTTTGGTATTCATTATCCGTCAAAGTTTGCGCAGGCGCGACCGTAATACTATCGCCAGTATGTATACCCATCGGATCTAAATTCTCAATCGAACATACAATAACCACGTTATCTTTTTTATCCCTCATTACTTCCAGTTCATATTCTTTCCATCCTGCAATTGATTCCTCAATAATTACCTCGTGGATCATACTGCTCTCGATACCTAACGCAGCCATTCTCTCCAGATCCTCCATGTTATGCGCGAAACCGCCGCCTGTACCGCCTAAGGTAAAACTGGAACGAATAATGACCGGAAAACCAATGTCTGACGCGATCGCTTTTGCTTCTTCTAAATTATACGCGCATCCTGACCGCGGAACATCTAACCCGATCTTGATCATAGCTTTTTTAAAACATTCCCGGTCTTCAGCTTTTTTAATGACTTCATACGTCGCGCCCAAAACTTGAACCTTATATTTTTCTAATACCCCGTTCTCATACAATTTCATCGCAAGATTTAAAGCAGTCTGTCCACCTAAAGTAGGTAAAATAGCGTCAGGACGTTCTTTTTCAATAATCGCCTCAAGAAATTCAGGGGTTAAAGGTTCGATGTAAGTGTGGTCAGAAAATTCCGGATCAGTCATGATGGTTGCCGGGTTAGAATTAACCAAAACAATTTCATAACCTTCTTCTTTAAGCGCCTTACACGCCTGAGTACCAGAATAATCAAATTCGCAAGCTTGTCCAATAACTATCGGACCAGCGCCGAGAATCATAATTTTATGGATGTCTGTTCTTTTTGGCATAATTAATTATTTTTTTGTCACCATGAATCCTACGTGGTTCATGGCTTCCTTTTCATTAAATCAATAAAATACTCAAACAAATAATGCACGTCATGCGGACCAGGCGAAGCTTCCGGATGATGCTGAAACGATACTATCGGCAGCTTTTTATGCCGTAAACCTTCCATGGTCTTATCATTCAAATTCACATTTATCATCTCAACATCCGGACCTAAAGATTTAAGGTCAACGCAAAATCCGTGATTTTGAGACGTGATCCCAATCCGGTCATAAACAAAGTCTTTAACCGGGTGATTGGCGCCATGATGCCCGAATTTCAATTTATAAGTTTTACCGCCCATAGCTAATCCCAAAATCTGCTGACCTAAACAAATCCCAAATACCGGCAATTTTCCTAATAATTGTTTTACTGTAGAAATTACTGAAGTCACTGCAGCTGGATCGCCTGGACCATTGGAAATAAAAACTCCGTCGGGTTTAATTGCCAAAAGCTGTTCTGGAGTAGCTATCGAAGGAAAAACATGAACCTCGCAACCTAAACTCGCGAATATGCGCAAAATATTCCATTTAATACCGCAATCAATTGCCGCAACTTTATATACTGGTGTTACTCCTTGCGGCATCGGCCAAATATAAGGTTTAGAAGTTGACACTTCCTTTACCCAATCTGCGCCTTCCATAGACGGGACTTTTTTCATTTTTTCAGCTAGCGACCGGTCATCAAAATCAACGGTAGAAATTATAGCGCGCATTGCGCCTCTTTCCCGTAAATGGCGGGTCAGCGCCCGGGTATCAATATCCTCAATGGCAATAATATTGTGGTCGTGAAGATATTCGATAAGACTTTTATTAGCTCGATAATTAGAATGATATTTGCAGAATTCTTTAGCAACAAAACCTTTAACGTGGACTTTACCTGACTCGACATCCTCTAGATTAACGCCGTAATTCCCAATCAAAGGATAAGTCATGACCACGATCTGACCGGCATAGGACGGATCAGTTAAAATTTCCTGATAACCGGTTAACGAGGTATTAAAAACAACTTCGCCTGAGGTTTCTCCTGGAACAGATAGAGCTTGACCTATAAACTTGCGTCCGTCTTCTAAATAAAGAATTGCTTTTTTCATAACTGAGGAGGATCTATAAATTCGCCGGAACAAAAACCCGACGGTTAGTGTCTTTTTAATCTGCAATACTATAGTATTTAAGTCTTATTTTGTCAACCCAATTTTTTCTCTAAAAATCACTTTTTTTCGACGAGAACATACATTTAAATTCTTATTTTTTCGCGCTATCAATCCGCTGCTTATTCTTCGCGAAATTATCTGGTCCCAAAATCGCTTTTGCCAAAGCATCCTTATTCTGCCCATTATCAAAATCATATTCTATTACCGCGGCTATCTTCAAAAGATCTTTAAACGGGGTCTGCAACATATCTGGATTTTGTTCTGCCATAGCGTCGAGCATCTGCACATAAAAGTAAGGTTCTTTTTTTATAGTAGCGCCTTCTTGCTTAAAAAGATCAATCTGTCTTTGTACTGTAATCTCTTTGGGTTCCAAGTCGATCATTAGCGGCCAGACTTGGCTGGTCTCCTCCAATTCATCCCAAATATCTGTTATCTCAACTTCACTATAGGCTTTTTCAGAATAACTTTTGTATCTTTCTTCCTGAGCATCCCCCATAACTTTTTCTGCCACAGCTTTCTGCAAAGCCATATTTTGACCCTGTTTATTCATCATAATCTTTTGCTGAATCGCTTCCTGATACGCCTTCTCAGCTAACATTTTCTTTTGCATTGCTACCTGATACTCCTGCTGTCCAACCGCTAATTGCATTTGCCGTTCCGCCATTAATTTTTGCTGTAAAGCATTAGTAACCGCGACGGTCAAAGCTCTTTTATATGCCTCTGCCTGAAGCTGTTCTTGCATTTGCTGCACATTGTGTTGTCGATTCTCAAGCGCATTTTTTATCTGATATTGCGCCACTTGCTGCATCACTACTTGTTTCTGAACTGCTTCTGCTATTGCTTTTTGTTGTACTGCCTGAACTATCATTGCCTGCTGCTGCAGTAAAGCTTGCTGCTGAGCAGCCTGAACCATAGCTTTTTGCTGTAAATATTGTTGAGCCGCCTGCTGCATCATTTGTTGCTGAATCATTTGTTGTTGAGCCATCTGCTGCTGTTGCATTTGCTGTCTACGTGCCACCACACCTGCAGCATTCGCAAAAGAATAAAAACCAACCCAAAATATAAAAAACAAAATAAATACTCTCATATTTTTCCCGATCTTTTTCCTGTAGAGAATAGTATGATTATAACAAAAAACAAACACAACACACCAAAAAAATCCCCATATTTAGAATACAAACTCCTGCCGTGTTCCCGACGATAAAAAGACTCTATAAACACGCCTTCTTGATTAATGTAACGGCTGTCCTGTGACAAATATCCTGAAGGGTATATACTACCAGTCCAGCCTGAGTTCGCACATCGTAATACTGGTACTCTAAATGAAACTGCCTGAACAATTGCATTCTGTAAATGCATCATTAAAGCCTGAGGAACTCTGGTCCACGCATCGCTTAATAATACAACAAAAAATTCTGGGTGCTGCTCCTCCATTTTTCTAATTAACCGCGAATAACCATCTTCCGAACAGATCAATGTTCCAAACCTACTCTTACCCATGCTTAAATTCAAATCAAATCCCCCTGAAACAAATTCATAATTTTTATTATACAATTGATTACGGGCGAATCGTCCGAAAGGATAATATTCCACGAATGGAACCAGCGTCTGCTTATCATACTTACCTATAATCCTGTCATCAGGACCAAACAATACCGCGCTATTATAATTTTGGGCATTTTCCAATAAAGCAGACCCGATTAATAAATGTGCCGGATAAATTTTTAAAAAGCTGCTAATTTCTCGTCTTAGATCTGCTCTATAACGAATATCGTCTGCAACCGCAGTCTCTGGCAACACTACTAAATCCGGAACCGCTCCTACAAAACACTGCTCGCTTAATTTTAAAATCTTTTTTAATGTTGCGCCAACTTTATCTGGATCCTGCTTATCTAAAGCTGAAACATTTGGCTGAACTAAACAAACCCTCTTTTTAGTATCTGTAACTTTATCAAACGCCGCTATTTTCCACTTACCATAACCATACATAATTACTAATAACCCCACCGCTAATAACACATACCTCGCTTTTATTCCTCGCTTTAACCCTGCATAAATACAGCCATTTACCACAACTATAAAAAATGATATTCCCAAAGGTCCCAAAATATCAAAAACCTGAATGAATTCCGGATAAAAAGTTTGAGAATTTGCAAGCGTCCATTGCAACCCACCCAACCAAAAAGACCGAATCCACTCACTTACTACCCATGCAGCCGCATTAAAAAATATCCAATACCGTAAATCCGCACGAAAAAATAAAATAGACCATAAAAATATTTGCATACCTAAACATATAACTAATAATACCGCTCCTATTAAATGTACTGGAAAAAGCCACCAGATCAAACCCGAGTACGCGATCAATCCAGATACGCTTCCCCATATCATCCTATCAACCCGCGAATCACATAAATCAAATAGATACAGCAGAGGGATTAAACAAATAAAAGCCAGATAAGAAAAACCTTGAAGAGAAAAATAATTAGGGAAAGAAAGGCAGAACAATAAAGAATGTAATAAAACCAAAAAAAACTTGAACCAGGAGCGATGGCAATAAAATAATGTCATAATAAGAATAAACAGCGCCGTGCAAACAATTTGTCCGGCGCTGTTATTTCACTTTTTAATTTATTGCCCTGCAGGCGCAGTCGGCGCAGCAGGCGCAACAGAAGCAGCATCCGGAGCACCCGGTAACTGCCCTTCAAAACTCTTCATAAGAATCGCCGCTTTACGAAACTTATCTTGATCTCCCTTTTGCTTATACAATTCAGCGCTGACTGCAGCCGCTTTATAAGCATCAGCAAAATTTTTCATAAATCCATAATTCCACGCCATTAAAAAAAACACATCTGGATCGTTTTTACTAACGGTCATAGCTAATTTCAAAACACTCGAAGCCTGATCATTTTGTCCGGCATGAATATAAATCTCACTTAATAACAAATAATTCTCAACGTTATTAGGATCCTTTTTTATTCCCTCTTCCAAAGTAGCTACCGCAGTCTGCAATTTTTTTGCAGCCAAAAGAACACTGGCTTGTTCAGCTATAGAACCTCCAGGCTGAGCCACTGTAGTTTTTTCATTGGATTTTCCACAACCTGAAATACAAAAGACCAAAGCCAACAACATCACCATCTTTTTCATACAACTTCCCCTTTTTAAAAGTTAAAAAACTAAAAAGTAACCGACTTTAATATTAGAATATATTGCTCCCATAAAATCCAAAACACAACCTTTTTTTATTTTAAACTTTTATACTGACAACCAGCGATTAACACCTTCAGCTGCAGAGCGGCCTTCATTTATCGCCCACACCACTAAAGACTGTCCCCGCCGCATATCGCCTGCCGCAAAAACCCCTTCAACACTAGTCATATATTGAGCATTAGCTTTTACATTACCGCGCTCGTCTAAAACTAATCCGCTATCCTGTATCATGCCTTCTTTGCGCGGACCTAAAAAGCCCATTGCCAAAAAAATCAGGTCGCATTCAACCTCAAATTCTGAACCCGGCACTTCTTTCATAATCGCTCTGCCCGTCTTAGCATCTTTCTCGCTAAAATCCACTCTGACTGCTTGCAATTTTTTCAAATTCCCTTTATCATCGCCGATCAATTTCTTAGTCAATATACAATAATCCCGTTCTACCCCTTCATCATGCGACGTCGAGGTTCTTTCTATCAATGCCCATTGCGGCCACGGATTATTAGCAGCTCTTTCTTTGGGAGGCTTAGGCATCAGCTCAAATTGTTTTACTGAAACTGCTCCATGACGATTAGACGTGCCAACACAGTCTGAACCAGTATCGCCACCGCCCAAGACCACCACTTTTTTTCCTTTTGCAGAAATACGCGCGTTCTCTGAAATTTTAGCTCCCGCATTAATTCTATTCTGCTGAGTCAGAAATTCCATTGCTTGATAAACGCCTTTTAATTCTTTACCTGGAACATCTAATCCGCGGGGATTTTCAGCGCCGCCGCACAAAACCACTGCATCATATTTCTGTTTCAGATCTTTTAAGCTAATCTTAACCCCTACCTGCACGCCCGTCTTAAAGGTAACACCTTCATGTTCCATAATTTTCACTCTGCGTTCAATTATATTTTTCTGCAATTTGAAATCAGGGATCCCCAAACGTAAAAGCCCACCGATATATTCATTTTTCTCAAATACCGTAACATTATGCCCGAATTTATTCAACATATCAGCGCACGCCAACCCAGACGGTCCTGAACCAACTATCGCCACCTTATTTCCAGTACGGGTTTTAGGAGGCAGCGGCTTTACCCATCTCTCTTTAAACGCGCGTTCAATTATCAGCAATTCAATATTCTTAATCGTTACTGCTGGATAATTATATCCAAGTACACACGCGTTCTCGCAAGGCGCAGGACAAATTCTACCAGTAAATTCCGGAAAATTATTAGTCTTCATCAGACGATAATAAGCATCTTCCCACCGATCCCGATAAACTAAATCATTCCAATCCGGTATAATATTTCCGATCGGGCAGCTCCAATGACAAAAAGGCACACCACAATCCATACAGCGACTGCCTTGCGCCTTTATTTCAGCGTCTGATAATGGCAGCGTGAATTCATTATAATTTTTTATCCGCTCATCAACCGGCAGTTTTTTAAAATCCTGCCGATCATGTGTCATAAAACCTTTTACTTCGCCCATTAATTTCTCTCCTTAGCTACCTGATCTTCCGTTAAAGTTCTATCAGATGTTTCTGCTGCTTTGACCATACTCTCAACTACCTTGCGGTAATCAATTGGATATACTTTTACAAATTTAGGCAATTCTATTGCCCAATTTTTCAATATACCTTGCGCTACAGTACTGCCGGTATATTGGGCGTGCTTTTCCAACAACAATTTCAATTCCTCGACATCAACTTTATTTTCGACTTTAAATAGCTCGACCATCTCCATATTGCATTTGGATTTGAAATCATTATTTTTATCCCAGACATACGCTATACCACCGCTCATCCCTGCGGCAAAATTACGTCCAGTAGAACCAATTACAACTACCCGCCCGCCAGTCATATATTCACATCCATGATCGCCGATACCTTCAACCACTGCATGCGCTCCAGAATTACGTACTGCGAAACGCTCTCCAGCTAACCCGCGGAAAAATGCTTCGCCTAAAATCGCACCGTACAACAAAACATTACCAACCAGAATATTTTCTTCTGGCACAAAAGTAGCGTTTTTAGACGGATAAACCACAATCCTGCCGCCGGATAAACCTTTGCCCACATAATCATTAGCATCGCCTTCCAGCGTCAAAGTTACCCCGTTAGCTAAGAACGCGCCGAAACTCTGCCCAGCAGAACCGGTAAATTTAATGTTGATTGTATTCTCCGGCAATCCGGTTAAACCATATTTTTTAGCAATCTTAGAACTCAACATCGTACCAACTGTACGATTGATATTCTTGATCGGAAATTCCAGAGAAATTTTATTTTTATTCTCAACTGCGTCTTTAGTTTTCTCAATCAAAACATTATCCAACGCTTTTTCCAGACCATGAGTCTGTTTTCCGACGTGATGAATCGCCACCCATTGTGGCACATCAGGTTTATGCAGCACATTTGATAAATCAACACCCTTGGCTTTCCAATGCGCAATCACATCCCTCATTTCCAGCATATCCACCCGTCCGACCATATCTTCAAATTTTCTAAAGCCTAATTCAGCCATGATCTTACGCGCTTCTTCGGCGACAAAAGTAAAATAATTTATCAAATGTTCTGGCTTACCCGCGAACTTTTTACGCAATTCTGGATCTTGGGTCGCAATACCTACAGAACAAGCGTTTAAATGACATTTTCTTAACATCATGCAACCTAAAGATACCAAAGCAATAGTCGCAAAACCAAATTCATCAGCGCCTAACATTGCCGCAATAGCCACATCCCGACCAGTACGAAGTTGTCCGTCAGCCTGCACCCGGATTCGTCCACGCAAATCATTCATGACTAAAACCTGCTGCGCTTCAGCAATCCCTAATTCCATCGGCAAACCTGCGAATTTAATTGAAGTCTGAGGAGATGCGCCTGTTCCGCCTTCAAACCCGCTTATCAATAAATGATCTGATTTTCCTTTTGATACACCAGCAGCTACGGTTCCCACCCCAATCTCTGCCACCAATTTAACGCTAACATCAGCGTCCGGATTAGCATTTTTAAGGTCATGGATCAATTGCGCCAAATCTTCGATCGAATAAATATCATGATGCGGCGGCGGCGAGATCAAACCAACACCCGGCGTTGTATGACGGGTTTTAGCAATCTCTTTACTTACTTTATGCCCAGGAAGCTGACCACCTTCACCTGGTTTTGCGCCTTGCGCCATTTTGATCTGCATCTGATCTGAATTAACTAAATATTCAATAGTTACGCCAAAACGACCTTGCGCTACTTGTTTAATCCTGCTGCGTAAAATATCACCGTTAGGGAGAGGTTTAAAACGGGCAGGGTCTTCGCCGCCTTCTCCGGTATTTGAAAAAGCTTTCATCCGGTTCATGGCAGTAGCCATACATTCATGCGCCTCTCTTGAAATAGAACCATAAGACATAGCGCCAGTCGCAAAACGCTTAACAATCTCCGCTGCTGGTTCAACTTCAGATAAAGGAATAGCATTACCTTTTTTAAACTGGATCAAACCCCGGATCGACGAGCAATTATTCTCAAGTTCATTCAAATTCTTAGCGAATTGATCATAAGAATTCTGATCTTTCATTCTTACCGCGTATTGCAGCATAGATATCGTGACTGGATTAATCTGATGATATTCACCATTTTTACGCCATTGATAAAATCCGCCTTCTTCCAGAAAATTAACACTTGGTCGCTCTTTCACCGGATAACCATGTTCGTGCCGCAATAAAGCTTCTTTTGCAACTTCCGCGATCCCGATACCGCCGATTCGAGACGGAGTAGCGGTAAAATATTTTTGAATAAAACCTTCATTCAACCCGACTGCCTCAAAAATCTGCGCGCCGCAATAAGATTGAATAGTCGAAATCCCCATCTTAGAAATGATTTTCAGCAAACCTTTACGCGTACTCTTTAAAAAGTTTTTACAGGCTGTGTCATAGGTTAAGTCCGACGGGAGAATACCTTTTTCAATTTCATCTTTGATAGTTTCGAATATCAAATAAGGGTTGATCGCATTTGCGCCATAACCGATCAAAACCGCGAAATGATGCAGCTCGCGCGCTTCCCCTGTTTCCAAAACAATACTGACTTTAGTGCGGGTTCCTTGGCGGATTAAATGATGATGTAATGCTGAACATGCCAATAAAGCCGGAACCGGAACCTTTTCACAATTTATATCCCGGTCAGACAAAATCAAAATCGTTACTCCGTCTGAAACTGCTGTATCAGCTTGTGTAAATAAATTCGATAGTGTTTGTTCCATGCCCGAAACACCTTCGTTTTTATTAAACAGCATCGACATCGTGACTGCTTTTAATCCCTGAGCTTTTACTCCACGAATTTTTTCTAATTCTATATTTTTTAGAATCGGACGTTTTAATCTTAAACGTTGGCAATGGATTTCTGTTTCAGTCAATAAATTCTGCTCAGCGCCTAACATCACATCTTCAGCCATAACTACTTCTTCCCGGATTGGGTCAATCGGCGGATTAGTAACTTGCGCGAACAATTGTTTAAAATAATGATATAGCGGCTGCGGGGTCTGTGATAAAACCGCCAAAGGAGTATCAGCGCCCATGGAACCAGTTGCTTCCATCCCGCCGACCACCATCGGCTGCAGCACTACTTTCAAATCTTCCAGGGTATAACCAAATGCTCGTTGCCGCTCCAATAAAGTTTTCAAATCATATTTATGATAATGTGCTGGTTCAGGTAAAGCTTCCAAATCCACTACATTATTTTTCAACCATTCGCCATAAGGCTTATTAGCTGCAAATTTATGCTTTAATTCTTTATCGTCTATAATTCGACCCTCGACCGTATCGATCAAAAACATCTTACCCGGCTGCAACCTGCTCTTCAATTCAATATTCGCTGGATCAATATCTAAAACTCCGGTTTCCGACGCCATAACCACAATATCATCTTTGGTCTTTAACAAGCGTGACGGACGCAAACCATTCCGATCCAAAACCGCGCCCACATACCTGCCGTCAGTAAAAGCGATTGATGCCGGACCATCCCAAGGTTCCATTAAACAAGAATGATATTCATAAAAATCTTTTTTCTCAGCTTCCATACTGCCATGTCCGCTCCACGCCTCAGGTATCATCATCATTACTGCATGAGGCAAACTGCGTCCAGCCATAACCAAAAGTTCAAACGCATTATCAAAAGACGATGAATCACTTCCGCCCGGTTCAATTACCGGCCAGATTTTCTTTATATCATCGCCTAAAATATCTGAAATAAAATTTTTCTCCCGCGCCTTCATCCAATTAATATTACCGCGCAAAGTATTTATCTCGCCGTTGTGCGCGATAAAACGGAACGGATGCGCCAAAGCCCAGGTCGGAAAAGTATTAGTGCTGTAACGGGAATGAACCAGGGCTACTGCTGATTCCATATCATCATCAGCCAAGTCTTTAAAAAAACGATCAACTTGTTCAGCCATCAACTGACCTTTATAAACAAAAGTCTTAGACGATAAAGAACAAATATAAAAATATTTTTTAGACCCTATGGTAGATTCAGCGACTTTGTTTTGCAGACGTTTACGGATAATATAAAGTTTTAATTCGAATTTTTCTTTTGCAGTATCAGCACCGCGACCAATAAATATTTGCTTAAAATACGGCTGAACTGATTTTGCGACCTCGCCAACTTCTTTTGCTTCATAAGGAACATTACGCCAGCCTAAAAATTTCTGACCTTCTTCATGCACAATTTTCTCAGCCCATTGTTCAATAATATTTCTGGATTCCAAATCTGCAGGTAAAAATACCAAGCCAGCGCCGTATTCACCTTCTTTCGGAAGAACAATATTAAGCTTCGCGCATTCTTTACGAAAAAATTTATCCGGTATTTGAATAATCATGCCCGCACCGTCGCCGGTCTTAGGGTCGCTGCCGGTCGCGCCGCGATGAGTAAGATTTTCTAATATCTGGATACCGTCTCGTATGATTTTATGCGATCGCTTGCCTTTAATATGCGCAACAAAACCCACGCCGCAACTATCATGCTCGGTTTGCGGGTCGTATAAACCCTGCTTATTTGGATAAAACGAACTACTCATAATAACAATACTCCTATTATAAATATGAATTATATATTAACGGGCGGGTTTATATCCCGCCCATAAGTTATTTTTTTATTTCGTTAAATTCTACTCAAAACTCGAAATAAATCAATAGAAATATCATGCAGGTTTGAATATTTTCAGGCAAGGTTAAAACTTATTATATTGCAATAAGTTAACCCTGCAATAAAACATACCCCCCCCACATATTTTCTTAAAACTTATTGTCAAGAAAAACGACGAATGATATATTTAAAATGTTACTATAAATTTTTTGATATAAAAATGGAGGGCGATTTGCACGGATTACACAAATTTTACACTGTTTTACCTTTGTTTCCTGCTTTTCAACTTATAATTTTTTCCTTTATAGGTCTTCAAGGATTAATAACCCAAAAACCATTTATTATTAATGCAAAATGGATATTCTCTGCAGTAATAGCTTTCTGTATATCCTGGGATTTATGCCTTAGTAAAGCCAATAATAACGTGGTCTGTGGTTTATTTATTATTTTTTGTCTTTTATTAATTTTTATTAAAATTAAAACATGTCTTGCCCTTGGAATTACTAACACATCATTGCAAGAGGCGTTATCGAATACATTAAAAAAATTAGACATAAAATTTGAAGAAACACCCGGATTTTTTAAATTAACTTCTGAAACTGGAGATATAACAATAATTAATGGAAAAATAGGCGGACAAGTATCCCTTACTCCAAAAAACATACAAAATAAAAATTTATTTAAAAATATAATGAATGAACTAAATTTATATTTAAAAACGAACTCAGTAGAAAGAAATACTTATGTTTTTATTTCTTTACTTATTTTAGGAATAACCTGGTTTATTTTTATGACTATCGGGCAAGTTCGTTAACGCTTATTAAAAAATTTTAGTTTATCCGATAAATTTTGATGTTTATCTATAAACTTCCCCGACTTTATAAAACGTTTCATTTTCGTTGAGACCGCCCCGAAACTTTTTCAAATGAAATAGTATTCCCTTTATCTGCTTCTTTGACCCTATTAAGCAATTCCTTTGCAAAAACCTTATTTATATGTTGTCGTCGATAAATATTACTTCTTGGCTTTAATACATGCACTTCATACCGAACACCGTCTTTTTCCTGTAAAACATGAAGTATATCAAATAAATTATTCACTGTCGGATTGCCGTTTTCACTAAACATGCGCATTAAACTCTTGGGGTTTTTATCTGTCAATTTTGATAATTTTTCAAAACCTACCGTAGCGTTAATATAATCCCTTAATAGCGCTTTGCCCGTATGAATATCCCCGGAAAGCATACATTCGATACTTTCCCGTAAAATATTATCTCTAAACGCCTGATCATGAATCGCCCGCGCCTGAATTGTTTCTTTAAAACTCCGTGTAATAGGCATTTTATTTACCCTTTTTCCTCTGTTTATATTCTTCCCATAATTTACTCGCAACACTAATATCGCTTTGCTGCCTCTTTTTTGTGCCGCCTCCTAAAAGTATGATTAACGTATCACCGTCTTTTCCAGCATAAACTCTATATCCAGGTCCCCAATCTATAACAACTTCATAAAAAGACCCTTTAATAGGTTTGAGATTTGCGATGTTCCCATGCTCCAAACGCGTCAAATAAGTATTAACTTTAGCAGCAGCTTGCGTGTCTAAATCCTCAAACCAATCAGCAAACGGACTTTTACCACTTACTGTTATATATTCTTCTATCCGGATTAATGGTAACATATATGTTACCTTTCTGCAAGGGTTAAATATTATTAATAAATTTGTATTTTAATCAAAGTATTATATAAATATAAAATAAGGCAAGCGTTTTGTCAATTGCATAATTCAGGCGCGCCCTGTTGGGCATGTCATCAACAAAAAATAACGATAGATTTTATCACTTTTATTGTCTAACTTCTATCTTCTTACTTATTAAACCCATTGGTGATCGGCAGGCGCCAGTCTTTGCCAAAGGCGCGGGAAGAGATTTTTACTCCTGGAGGAGCTTGTCTGCGTTTATATTCACTGCGGTCGATTAATTTAACCACCCGGTCAACAGCTTCGGGATTAAATTTCTTCTTCATCTGGGCTACAGATTTGTGCTGTTCAACATATTGTTCCATGATCGCGTCTAACAAATCATAATCCGGCAAAGAATCCTGATCCTTCTGATTAAACCTTAATTCAGCAGACGGCGCACGGGTAATTATAGTTTCTGGTATACGCAATTTAACCGCATTACAATATCTGGATAATTTATAAACCAATCCCTTGGGCACATCTTTAATAACCGCGTAACCGCCACACATATCGCCGTAAAGAGTGCAATAACCTACGCCCATCTCACTCTTATTTCCAGTAGTCAAAACCAACCAGCCGAATTTATTAGAGAATGCCATTAAAATATTCCCCCGAATCCGAGCCTGAATATTTTCCTCTGCCAAACCCTTCGGCATTTTGTAAAAATCATTATCCAACACCATGTCAAAAGCCCTAACCACGCGTTCAATTGAGATCTGTTTAAAATCCATTTTCAAATTATATGCTAATTGCCGGGCATCACGTTTGGTTTCATCCGCGTTAAACCTCGACGGCATTGATATTCCGACCACATTTTCATGACCTAAAGCATCGCAGGCAATACAAGCTACCAGCGCAGAATCAATCCCGCCGCTTATCCCAATCACCACTTTTTTAAAACCGCTTTTATGCACATAGTCGCGCGTGCCCAATACCAAAGCTTTGTAAACCTCTTCAATCGGATCTTGTTTTGGAATACCGCATTTAGATAAAGTAACAGTTTTTTTAGTCGAGAACTTACCTGCAGCTTTAACCGCTTTAGCCGGCAATTTACGGCAAGCCGCGACATTTACATCCATAACCAACAAATCCTCGTCGAAAGAATGAGCTTGCGCCAATAATTTTCCCTTAGCATCAAAGACCATGCTATTACCATCAAAAACCAACTCATCTTGCCCTCCTACCAAATTAACATAACAAACATTCGCACCTAAAGCCGCGCAACGCTTGATCAACTCTTTACGAGTATCCGGCTTTTTCATTTCATACGGCGACGCTGAAATATTAATAATCAATTTAGCGCCCATTTTGATCTGTTCTTTCCACGGACCATTCTCATCCCAAATATCTTCGCAAATATTCACAGCAGCGCAAGTATCGCCTAAACCAAACACAAAATTCTTGGTTCCAGGTTTGAAATATCTTTTCTCATCGAAAACACCATAATTAGGCAGGCAATGTTTGTGGTATACCGCTTTAACTACTCCGTCAGAAATTATTGCAGCCGCATTATATAAATTACCCTGCTTATCCTGGTCCACAAAACCAACAATAGCTACAATACCCACACACTCTTTTGTGATATGTTTTAAAACAGTTTGATTAGCTTGAATGAAAGGTTCTTGATATAAAAGATCTTCGGGGGGATATCCGCATACTGCCAACTCAGGAAACACGACCAGATCAGCCTCTTGTTTTTTGGCAAGTTCCAAAAAACACAAAATACGCTTTTGATTGTCTTCAAAAGCGCCTAAAGTCGGATTAAGTTGAGCTAACGCGATTCGCATAATTTCAAAAAATTGTTGAATATCAAATCTGCTGATTTTTCCAGATTATGTACCTGTTTATGATATTCGTCAACCATTCTTTTGACTTCTGCTTTATAATTATCCGTCCGAGATTTCCAATATAATTCGCTCCACTCCCGGATATTGCGCTCTCTGACTTCGACATGAAATTGCAAACCATAAGCGTTCTTACCCACCCGTAAAGCCTGATACGGACAATCCTTAGACATAGCCAGCCATTTTGCTTTAGCCGGAATATGAAACATATCACCATGCCATTGAAAAACCTCAAAATTATGCTCTAATCCGTCGAATAAAGGATCTTCCATTCCTGACGAACTTAATGCGACTTTGAAAAAACCGATCTCGGGCTTAGGCGACTTGGTAACTTCAGCACCGCACGCTTTTGCCAATAATTGCGCGCCCAGACAAACTCCTAAAAAAGGTATTTGCTCTTTCACCACCCTCTTTATAAATTCATCCTCATCTTTTAAAAACGGATATTTTTTTTCTTCATAAACATTCATTGGTCCGCCTAAAGAAACTACAGCGTCGATATCATCGAGCTCCTCCGGCAGCTTATCCCCCTTAGGCAAGATAACTGTCTTACTCTCAAATCCATGGGCGTCAAAAAACTCCCCAATGCGTTCTGGTCCTTCAATCGCTTCGTTTTGGATGTATAAAATCATATATTATTCTTAATAATGCTGAACTTATTCCCTCTCCCCAGAGGCTGGAGAAGGGATCAAAAAAATATAAAAATAGCAGGGGTTTAAAAATCCTCGGTCACCCGAAAAATCTTCAAACACCTGCCATTATTTTTATCCCCTAATCAGAATTGATGCAAAATGTCCAGATGCAAGGCATTCCCGAGTGAACGCGGAGGCGTACAGTAGTAAGTACGCCGCACAAGCGAACGAGGGAATAACGCCGCAGATGGGCGTTTTGCAACAATTCTTAAAGTACAAACAACATTTCTGCATAAGATGGTAACGGCCATACATCCGCCGGTACCAATGCTTCTAACTTATCAACTTCTACGCGCAAATCATCCATAGCGTTTTTCATTTTGATTGCTACAGAACCTGACGTTGCTTTTTCCAGTTTTTCTAAATTCTTATAAACAGCTTCGATCTGCGCTGAAACAGTTGCCAAAGCTTTACGGCTCGACGCTTGTTTCGGAGTCTTAATAACTGACTCTGCCGTTTTAATCGAATCAGCTAAACTTGCCTGATAATCAATTGCTGCTGGTAAGATCGAAGTCTTAACCATATCTACCGCCAAGTCTGATTCATACTTAATAATCGAATTATAAGTTTCCTTATAAATCTCATAACGGGATTTTACTTCAGCAGCTGTTAATACTCCTTGACGTCCAAACAATTTAGTTACTTCCGGCTGAGCTAAAACTTCCAAAGCCTCTGGCGTAGTCGTCATATTTGGTAAGCCGCGTTTAGCTGCTTCTTTCACCCACGCCTCAGTATAATTATCTCCGTTATAAATAACTCTCTTATGTTGTTTAATGATCTTCTGCAGTAATTTCTGCACCGCGTCATTAAAATTATTTTTGCCGGCCTTTTCCAATTCATCGCACATTTCAGAAATAGTATCAGCGATGATAGTGTTCAAAACTATATTCGGACCGC
>JADFYE010000022.1 GCA_015233195.1 Candidatus Omnitrophota bacterium | reverse complement strand
CTTGAATATTCCGGAAGATCATCCGTCGCGAGATGGTTTTGATACTTTTTATATTAATGTTAAAGATCCACGTAATACGGATAAAAAGCTATTGTTGCGTAGTCAAACCTCTCCAGTACAGGCGCGGGTAATGTCTGCAAATAAACCGCCTTTAGCAATTGTGGCGCCGGGAAAGGTTTATCGTCCAGATGCAGTTGATGCTAGCCATTCATTTATGTTCCATCAGATCGAAGGCTTGCTGGTAGATAAAGATGTTAAGATTTCCGATTTAAAGGGAACGATTTTATCTTTCTGTAAACGATTTTTCGGCGATGATATTAATATGCGTTTTCGTCCGCACTTCTTTCCTTTTACTGAGCCGTCGGCTGAAGTGGACATTTCGTGTTATATGTGTAAAGGAAAAGGTTGTTCAACTTGCGGCAGAAAAGGCTGGTTGGAAATCATGGGCTGCGGCATGGTTCATCCGAATGTGTTTAAAGCAGTGGGCTATCCCGAGGGAGAATATACGGGTTTCGCGTTCGGGATGGGAGTAGAACGAATTGCTATGCTGCGATACGGAATAAAAGACATTCGATATTTTTACGAAAATGATAAGCGATTTTTAGAGCAGTTTTAGCAAATTTAAAAGTGAAAATTGTAGGTATTGAGAGGACATTGGTAATTTGAACTAAAATTTGCGCGTATTTTGGGTTCTTTGCTTTTAAGAAAAGTAACCCCAGCGGAGCGAATATGAAAATCAGTTTAAAATGGTTACGTGATTATATTGACGTGGATTTGTCCAACGAAGAATTGGCGCATAAATTCATTATGTCTGGTTCTGAAGTTGAGCAAATGCACGACTATAACGGCGACACGGTTTTCGAATTCGAAATTACGCCGAACCGAGCGGATTGCTTGTGCATGTTAGGTATGGCGCGGGAAATATCAGCCATGTTGGATAAAGATGTGAAAGCTCCGGAAGTAAAAGAAATAAATATTTCAACACCAGCGAACGTAAAGATCGAGGATGATAAAGGCTGCAAACGTTACATTGGGATTGTTCTTGAGGGTGTAGAGATTAAGCCTTCACCAGTTTGGTTAAAAGAAAGAATTGAAGCTTTAGGCATGCGTTCAGTAAATAATATCGTGGATGTTACAAATTTTTGCATGATGGAAAATGGACAACCGTTACATGCGTTTGATCTGGATAAATTAGTAGGGCAAGGGGTAATAGTTAGAAAAGCCAAAGATAAAGAAAAGATAGTTGTTATTGATGGTAGTGAAAAAATTTTAGATGCTTCTATTTTAGTTATTGCGGATGAAAAGAAACCAGTAGCTATTGCAGGAATTATGGGCGGTAAAGATACTGAAGTCAGCTCAAGCACAAAAAATATTTTATTAGAAAGCGCGTATTTTGATCCGATTACTATCCGTCGGGCATCCCGCAAATTAGTTTTAGCCAGCGATTCTTCCTATAGATTTGAAAGAGGAATGGATATAACCAATGTTGATAATGCTGCTTATCGGGCAGCGCATTTGATAGTTGAATTAGCTGGTGGAAAAATAACCAAAAAAAGTGATGCTGGTTCTCAACAAATTTCTGGTCAGTCAATAATCGGCGTTTCGCTTAAAGATATTAATGGATACATAGGCGGAGATTTGAGTTTAGAGCGCTGTAAAAAAATATTGGAACGCTTAGGTTTTGGAGTTAACTTATTAGGCGACCATTTTAAATTAACAGCGCCTACATTTAGACCAGATGTTAGTCGAAAAGTTGATGTTATTGAGGAGATCAGCCGGATTATTGGATATGATAATTTGCCAATTTCTATGCCGCAGGTAAAAGCGCTTAGCATGAGCAGCGAACCAAAAATAACTTTACGTAAAAAAATCAGACAAATATTTTTAAATCAAGGATTTTCCGAAATAGTGCCGTTTTCTTTGATTAGCGAGAAGAACGCGAAAGATATTGGCTTAAGAAATTGTCCGCGATTAATGCCTATAGTAAATCCAATTAGCCAGGAACAAGGATTTTTACGTTCCATACTTTTACCTAGTTTTTTAAATGTGGTACTAGCCAATTTTAATAAAGGTCAGAAAAATTTGCGCTTATTTGAAATTGGGAAAGCATATCGAAATAAAGAAAATATTAAAGATTCGACGGAGCTCGAACAGGAAAGGGTTGGATTTATTTTGGTGGGAGCTGCTGACCGAGGATGGAAAGCGTCAGCGCAAAAAGAAGATTTTTATACGCTTAAAGGAGTGTTGGATATTTTAGGGTTGAACACGGATAAAGCGTCAGAAAATTTAGGGTTTATGGACAGCGATTATTCTGCGGATGTTCTTTTCGAGGAAAGTAAAATTGGTTTTGCTGGTAAAGTTAATGAAGAGGTGTTGAATGCGTGGGGAATAAAAGAGAAGAATATTTTTTATTGTGAATTTGTGGCTAAATTCTTATATGCCAAAATGGAAGAAGTGAAAAAATTTGTTCCGCCGGTTGATCTACCGTCGATTGGGAGGGATTTGAGTTTGGCAGTGAGTAAAGAAATTTTTTATAAGCAAATTGAAGAACTTATCTGGTCGAAAAAACCAATTAATTTGCAAGCTGTAGGTTTTGTAGATGAGTATGTTGGTGATAAATTGCCTGCCGGTCAAAAAGGATTGACCATTTCTTTTGTATACCGCTCAGAAAAGCACACCCTTAAAGATGAAGAAGTCTCCCCCGTTCACGAAGCTTTAGTAAAAGAAATTTTACAAGAGCTCAAAGCTACCAGACGATAAAATAAGCGTTGCAATGATGTTGTTTTTGAGTAACATATAATTAGATTTAAAGAAATCCCTGCGGTGTGCGTTAGGAAAACAATATGAAAACCAACACGTTATGGACGGGACGCTAAACTTCTGGTTCGCTCTTGGGCAGCCAGAGAAGTTCCCACTTGAAACTTAGGTTTGCCATAACTTTTCCGACGGCATAGCGGGGATTTTTCTTTGGGCTTGCGCAAAACGCTCATCTGCGGCGTTATTCCCTCGTTCGCTTGTGCGGCGTACATATTGTGTACGCCTCCGCGCTCACTCGGGAATGTCTTGCATCTGAGCATTTTGCACTGCGCCGGTGATATTATGACGTTTGTCGAATCAACGTCCTATCATAAGATTTTTCAGTTTTTCAAAGAAAAATTTGGAAGAAGAAAGGAAGATGGCTACGCCTCTGGGCATTTTGCACTGCGCCCTTAGAAAAATTTGTAAAAGGAATGAAGGTGTCTAAATTTCGCGAAGATCCAGAAGAGAATTTGTTTGCGGCTGCTGCCCGGGACGAGGTTTTTAAGACTTCGCCTTTGAGCGTGCGGATGCGTCCGCGTAATTTTGAAGAATATATCGGGCAGGAACATATGCTGGGTCCGGATAAATTATTGACCCGGGCGATACAGGCTGACCGGCTGACTTCATTAATTCTTTATGGTCCGCCTGGAACAGGTAAGACCACTCTGGCACATTGCATTTCTCAAAAAACCAAAGCATTTTTTGAACAGATCAACGCGGTATCTTCGTCAGTAGATGATATGCGTAAATGTATTGCTGCTGCCCGGGAACGCCGGGTTTCAAGCAGTAAGCGCACAATTTTATTTATAGACGAGATCCATCGTTTTAATAAAGCTCAACAAGATGTTTTAATGCCGGATGTTGAGTCCGGCAATATTATTCTTATTGGCGCCACGACCATGAATCCTTTTTTCTCTTTGGTTAGTCCGTTATTATCACGCTCTTTAGTTTTCGAACTACAGTCTTTGACTAAAACTCAAGTTGTAGCTTTATTAAAACGCGCTTTAGCAGATAAAGAAAGAGGCTTGGGCGGGATTAATGCTACAGTAGACGAGAAAGCTCTTGAATTTTTAGCAGAGCAATGTGATGGCGATGCTCGGCGGGCTTTAAATGCTTTGGAAATTGGGGTTTTGACCAGTCAAAAAGCTGACGGTTCTGCAAATTTTACTTTAACTGCTGCTGAAGAATCTATTCAAAAAAAGCAGGTAGTTTATGATCGGGATGGCGACGGTCATTATGACACAATATCTGCGTTTATAAAATCTATGCGCGGGTCTGATCCAGATGCGACATTATATTGGTTGGCAAAAATGATTTATGCTGGTGAAGATGTCAGGTTTATTGCTCGCAGGATTTGTATTTGCGCTGCAGAAGATGTTGGTTTGGCTGATTCACAAGCTTTGGTAGTTGCGAATGCGGCTTTACATGTTTCAGAATTTATTGGTTTACCAGAAGCGCGAATTCCTTTAGCTCAAGCCGCAGTTTATGTTGCGTGTGCTCCAAAATCAAATTCTATTATAAAAGGGATTGATCAGGCGTTAGAGGATGTGAAAACTAAAAAAGTTCAGTTTGTACCAAAACATTTGAAAGACGCACATTATTCTGGAGCGGAAAAATTAGGGCATGGGCAGGGATATAAATATTCACATGATTTTGAAGGGCATTTTGTGAAGCAAGATTATATGCAGGAACAGGTTAAGTATTATGAGCCTACAGACCAGGGTAAAGAAAAAGAAATTGGCGAACAAATAAAGAAAAGAAATAGCGGATAATAATATTATGTTAATTAGACTTTATATTGATAAAAAAGTTGTATATTTATTTTAAAAATGATATTATATTGCAGCAAAAATTATGAAAGTTGTTGATAAGGTAAAGTTAAGAGAAAGGATTTTAAACCTTCTAAGGAGCCAAAATAATAAGGAAAGGCTCGAAAAAAGTGCGCGTATTTTGCGCAAACTCTTTAATTTAAAAAGCTTTAGGGATGCTAAAAATATTTTATTTTTTGCGTCTTTTGATGGTGAAGTTGATACCTTTGATATGATGAAAAAAGCAAAACAATTAGGTAAGAACATTTTTCTTCCGCGTGTGGATAGATCGCGAAAGACCATGGTTCCAGTTTTGGTCCAATGTTTAGATACTGACCTTAGGGTTGGCACATATGGGATCAAAGAACCAAGACCAGAAATATCCGAATTGGAAAAAATTTCAGATTTGGATATGGTGGTTGTTCCTGGAGTAGCATTTGACAGAAAGAACAATCGTTTGGGTCGCGGCGGAGGATATTATGACCGGTTTTTAAGAGAGCTGCCTAAGGAAATTTCTACTATAGGGCTAGCTTTTGATTTTCAAATTATCGATTCTATTCCAGCATTGGAAGAACACGATATGCCGGTATTACAAGTTTTAACTAATTAGACTGCAGTTTTTTCATATCAGTAGTATTCAAAAATTAACAAGACAATAATTATTAATTATGGAATAGGAGTTTGGACTAATGACAGGAACAATTATTTTTATTCTAATTTCTGTTGCTGGCGGTTTTTCAGCGGGATACGCTGTGCGCTGGTTTTTTGTAGGCAGAAAAGCAAAGGAAGTTGAAGAGAAGTCACAGCATATTTTAGATACCGCAAAAAGAGAAGCTGAGACTATTAAAAAAGAAGCGGAGTTGCAAGGTAAAGACATGATGATCAAGCTTCGTCAGGAGTTTGAAAAAGACAGCAAGCAGCGCAGGGAAGAAACCGTAGCAGGTGAGAAGCGTATTTTACAAAAAGAAGAAAACTTGGATAAAAGGGTTGACCTTTTAGAAAAGAAAGAAAAAGACATTACTTCTCGTACTGCGGTTTTACATGAAAATGAAGAAAGGCTGAAAAAACAGTCAGAAGAAATGAATAAGCTTATTCAAGAGGAAAAACACCGCTTACAAGAAATTTCTAAATTGACTGAAGAAGACGCAAAGAATCTTTTATTAGCCAGAATAGACGCGGAATTATTACATGAAAAAGCAACCCGTATCCGTAAGATGGAAGAAGAGATTGTAAATACTGCTGATAAAAAAGCTAAGCATATTATTTCCAGCGCTATTCAGCGCTGCGCTTCAGACCATACGTCGAGTTCAACTGTAACTGTGGTGGTTTTGCCCAGTGATGAAATGAAAGGTCGTATTATTGGTCGGGAAGGTCGCAATATCCGGGCTTTGGAAGCAGCTGCAGGGGTGGATATTATTATTGATGATACTCCTGAAGCGGTTACGATTTCTGGGTTTGACATGTATCGTAGAGAGATCGCGAAAATAGCTTTGGAGTCTTTGATCGAAGACGGACGAATCCATCCTGGACGCATTGAAGAGGTAGTTGAAAAAGCTAAAAAAGATTTAGATCAAAGCATTAAAGAAGAAGGCGAGAAAGTTGCTTTTGATCTTGGGATACATGAAATGCATCCTGAGCTTTTAAAATTTGTAGGGAGGCTCAAGTTCCGTACTAGCTACGGGCAGAATGCTTTGACTCATACTAAAGAAGTTGCCATGCTTTCTGGTACTATGGCTTCGTTGTTAGGTATGGACGTGAAAAAAGCGGTTCGAGCTGGGTTATTACATGATATTGGTAAAGTTATAGGGCAGGATATTGAAGAAGGAACTCATGCTGTGGTAGGCGCGAACATGGCAAAAAAATACGGCGAAGCAGAAGATGTAGTTAATGCTATTGCTGCTCACCATGAAGAAGTTCAAATGACGTCTATGTTTGGCGCGATTATTTGCGCTGCTGACGCGATCAGTGCTGCTCGTCCAGGCGCGCGCGCAGAGACCATGGAAACTTATGTTAAACGTTTGGAAAATCTGGAGCGCATTGCCACCTCGTTTAAAGGGGTAAGCAAAGTATTTGCGTTACAGGCTGGACGAGAAATCCGTATCATGGTAGATCCGGAAAGGATCAATGATGATGAGGCTGTAGTATTGGCAATGGAAATCCGTAAAAAGATCGAGGGAGAAATGGAATATCCCGGACAGATCAAAGTAATAGTAGTTAGAGAAACCAGAGCAGTAGAATACGCGAAATAAAATATTATGCGAATATTGTGTATCGGCGATATAGTTGGTCGTCCAGGCAGGATGGCAATTGAGAAGCTGGTTCCGGCGTTGAGAAAGGAATTAGCGCTTGATTGTGTTATTGCAAACGCGGAGAATGCAGCAGGCGGCTCAGGTATAACTGCCCGTATCGCGAAACATATGTTTGATTGTGGGTGTGATGTATTAACGTTAGGCGATCATGCCTGGGATCAAAAAGAGTTAGAAGATTATTTGAAAGATTCGCAATTTCTTTTGCGACCTTTGAATTTTTCTCCGCATGCTCCAGGGCGGGGCTTATGTGTGAAAGATTTGCCTTCGGGTAAAAAAGTAGCAGTAATGGTTTTTATAGGACGAGTATTCATGAAACAACATGTGGATTGTCCTTTCCGCGCATTTTCCGACGAGATTGATCGGGTTAAAGGAGAAACTCCGGTGGTGGTGGTAGATTTTCATGCTGAAGCCACCAGTGAAAAAATATCTTTTGGATATCTTGCGGATGGAAAAGTTTCGGTTATATTCGGCACGCACACACATGTTCCGACTGCAGATGAAAAGATATTACCTCACGGAACAGCTTATATTACAGATGTGGGTATGACTGGTCCGCATGATTCTGTAATTGGTCAGAAAAAAGAGAATATTTTAAGAAAATATGTGACTGGGTTACCAGTTAAATTCGAAGTGGCTGAAGAAGATGTGTGGTTGAATGGTATTGTAGCTGAGGTAGATGAAAACACTGGTAAGGCTTTGAAGATAGAACGTATCCGCAGGTTTTATGGCGCTAAAGAAACCGGCGATTAAGCAGGGTTATAACAAAAATAATCAATATTTGCGAAAAAAATAAAATAGGCGTATACTAATTTAGGATTTTAAGGAAGTTTTAATAAATAGGTTAGAAAAGAATACAGTAAAGAGTTATTAAAGGAGAGCGCAATGGGAAAATGGGAAGGTTTGAATCGTCGTCGATTTCCTCGTGTTAAATATCCCTGTTTGATCGTATTGCACGCGTCTGATAATCACGATGTGATATTGACACATACTGAGAACGTTGGCGTTGGCGGGATTTGCGTGATCTTAAAAAAAGAAGTACCGCTTTTTACTGAAGTTGAACTTGAACTGGATCTCTTAGATCTAGGAAATAATATCCGCTGCAAAGGAAAAGTTGTATGGATGGTACAACGTTCCAGTAAAGAAGCCAAAAAACCGTTATTCTATGATATCGGAGTTGAATTCGAGAGCGTAGATGAGGGTGAATATCAGAGATTGGATTCTTTGGTAAAAAAACTTGCCAGTCGCGAAGAGTAAATAATATGATAAAAGTACGTTTTGCGCCAAGCCCGACGGGCTATCTACATATCGGAGGGGCTAGGACTGCGCTTTTTAATTGGATGTACGCCCGCGCGCAAAAAGGTATTTTTGTTTTGCGCATAGAAGATACTGACCAGATCCGTTCTAAAAAAGAATATGAAGAAGAAATTTTAAAAAGCATGAAGTGGCTGGGAATGGATTGGGATGAATTATATTACCAGAGCCAGCGTTTTGATATTTATAGAGAGAAAGCAGAGCAATTAGTAAAAGAAGGAAAAGCTTATTTGGACAATGGCGCGATTCTTTTGAAGACGCCAAAGCGGGAAGTAAAATTTACGGATTTGATTCGAGGTGACATCTGTTTTGATACGACTAATTTTGTGACCAGAGATGCAGATGGCAACGCTATAACTGGTGAGGATGGGGCGGATGTGCTTAAAGACGAAGTTTTGATGAAAGCTGATGGATCGCCGGCGTATAGTTTTTGTTGCGTAGTTGATGATGCTTTAATGGAAATATCCACGGTAATCCGTGGCGAAGATCATATTTCTAATACTCCGAAACAAATAATCATGTATGATGCGTTAGGATTTAAACCGCCTAAGTTTGCACATTTGCCTTTAATTATGGGAGAAGAAGGCGGTCGTCTTTCGAAAAGACATGGAGCAGTTGCAGTCAGTGATTATCGCAGACAAGGTTTTTTACCTGACGCGTTGGTGAATTATTTGATGCTTTTGGGATGGTCTCCTGGGGGTGATCAAGAAATTATTTCAATGAAGAATGCGTTGCAAAAATTTTCGATCAAAAAGATTAATAAAACTGCTGCAGTTTTTTCGTTAGAAAAATTAGGCTGGGTCAACGCGCAGTACATTAAGAATAAAGATATTAATGAGCTTACTGATAGTATTTTAAATTTTATGAAAGAGAAGGAATTTGAGACGGCTGGAGTTACTAAGGAGCAGCTTAAAGAAGTTGTGAAATTATATAAATCCAGAATGCATACCTTTGTGGAATTTTTTGACCGGGCAGATTTTATTTTTAAAGATGATTTCAAATTTGATGACGGGGTGCAGGAACAATATTTGAAACAATATCATGTAAGAGAGAGTTTTGATTTATTGGCACAAAAGCTTGCTAACCTGACTACCTTTGATTTAAAATCAAGTGAAGAAGCGTTCAAGGATGTTGTGTCTAAAATGAATATTACAACATCGGATCTGGTTCATCCGGTACGAGTAGCCTTGACTGGAAAAACTGTGGGACCAGGATTGTTTGAGACCATGGTCGTGTTGGGTAAAGAAAAAACGGTGGCGCGGCTCAAAAAACATTTTTAAAAGGTGGGGAAAATGGGAAAAATAATATTGTTAGCTTTTAGTGTTTTGGTTTTGGCGGGCTGTACCGGTACATGCAAGGGCGCGAAAGAATTAGGAAAAGGCGTGGCGTCGGATGCGACCAACATTGCAGGCGTAGCAGTTTATGCTGTTGATAAAACGGATAAGTGGGTTAAAGAGAATTTGTGGTAATATTTTGCCTTGTGGTGTAACGGTAGCACTAGTGACTCTGGATCACTCGGTCTTGGTTCGAATCCAAGCGAGGCAGCCACTGAACCACGTAGGGTTCAGGGCATTAAATATAACACTTGGTTCGAACAACTTGGATGAGAACCTATGCGAAGCATGCAGGGTCGTGACCGAAGTCTGAGCCGCGCAAATAGCGCGCGAAGACCAGGAAATACTGGCGAACTGGAGTGAGCCAGTGAATCCAAGCGAGGCAGCTCTGAACTATGTAAAGTTCAGAGCCCTAAACTCAACGTAGTTTAGGACCACTCCTTACTTTCTGTTTCTTGACAATGCGTACGTAATATGGTACGGTTAATCAAGGAGAAATAAAACAATGACTACTATAACTGCTACTAAAGCGCGAGCAAAGCTTTACCAATTAGTTGATTCATCCGCGGAATCACATGAGCCTGTTCAGATAACCGGCAAGAGGAACAATGCTATTTTGATCTCTGAAGAAGATTGGCGAGCTATTCAAGAAACTTTGTATCTGGTATCTATCCCGGGCTTACGGGAATCAATTATTGCCGGGGGAAAAACTTCGTTAAAGAATTGCGCTGCACATTTAAAATGGTAATGATATGGCTTGGAAGATCGTATTCACAAAACAGGCGCAATCTGACGCAGAGAAACTTTTAAAGGCAGGATTAAAACCCAAAGCAGTAGTGATCCTTAATATTTTAGAAGACAATCCTTTCCGGAATCCTCCGGTTTATGAAAAGCTTATCGGCGATTTAAAAGGTTTTTATTCCCGACGCATTAATATTCAACACCGATTAGTTTATCAAGTATACAAAGAAGAGAAAATTATTAAAGTTATTAGAATGTGGACTCACTATGAATGAGTTAGCTTTTCAACAAGAATTAAAAATCCCGCTAGACGCTAAAAAGATAGTGCCGCAGATTGTAGTTAAGGCTGGGTGTGTAGCTGTTTTCGTTTGTTTTATGTTTGCTCCTAAAACGCTTTTTGTGTTTTTTATGGAATACCCTGGGGTTTTTATTTTCTTTAAAGTACTCGCTGTTGCCATGCCCCTATTTTTGATAATGCGTATTTGGCTTGATATTAAGTTGTTGGCTGATAAGACGGCTGGATTAATTCTTAATAGTAAAGGGTTATCATATAATTTTGGTGAATATTCTTCGGGGATAATTTCCTGGAGTGAAATTTTAAAGACTGATGTTTATTATGGTCGCAGCAACTACAATTTTTTGCTGATCGAATTGAAACGCCACCATCACTATAGTAAGAACGCTATACATTTAAATCTTTTAAAAAATTTAGTTTCAGATTTTAATTATAAAAATAATGGATTTATCAAAGTTTCAATCAACGCGTCAGTTCAAGATGTATTAAAAATAGATTTGGAGGATTTACAAAAGCACATAGAAGTTTACCGTATAAAATATTTACATCTTTAAAAATAAGAATATACTTAAAAAGTAGTAATTGACAATTTGAAACAGAAATTATTAGGACTGCACATACAATTTGCGCAGTCCTCTTTTCTTTTTAAAGAAAACAAAAAATAGAAAGAAGTCGTATGTTTGCCCCGAAGTTGTTTACCTGTCTTAAAACTTATTCTAAAGAACAATTTGTTTCTGATTTTATTGCGGGGATGATCGTCGGTGTAGTGGCTATTCCTCTAGCTATTGCTTTTGCCATAGCGTCTGGAGTTTCACCGGACAAAGGATTGTTTACTGCTATTATTGCGGGATTTTTGGTATCTGTATTAGGCGGCAGCCGAGTGCAGATCGGAGGACCGACCGGCGCTTTTGTAGTTATCGTTTATGGCATAGTACAAAAATTCGGAGTGGACGGTTTAATAATTGCTACGTTTATGGCTGGGATTTTGTTGGTCTGCATGGGGGTTTTAAAATTAGGGACAGCAGTTAAATTTATACCTCATTCAGTTATCGTCGGGTTTACTAGCGGGATTGCGGTTATTATTTTTTCATCTCAAATAAAAGATTTTTTTGGTTTAAACATTGGTAAGCTTCCGGCAGAGTTTATTGGGAAGTGGTGTATTTATATTGAAAAATTTCATACCTTAAATTATATGGCAGCAGCTTTAGGAATTTTAACTGTTTTGATTATTGTCATATCGCCGAAACTTGTTAAAAAAATTCCTGGGGCGTTGATCGCATTATTGTTTGTGTCGGTTTTATCAGCTTTATTGCGTTTGCCGGTAGAGACGGTTGGTTCAAGGTTTGGTGCTTTACCGCAGGTCTTACCTGTTCCGCATGTTCCTAAAATTAGTTTATCGATTATTCGAGAATTGTTTCAGCCTGCTATTACCATTGCTTTATTAGGAGCGATTGAATCGTTGTTATCTGCGATTGTGGCTGACGGGATGATTGGCGGACGGCATCGTTCAAATACTGAGTTAATCGGGCAGGGTATTGCGAATATTGGGTCAGCACTTTTTGGAGGTATTCCTGCGACTGGGGCGATTGCGCGTACAGTTACTAATATAAAAAATGGTGGACGGACACCGATTGCTGGCATTGTGCATTCGATAACCGTATTAATTATTATGTTGTTTTTAGGGTCATTGATAAAGTTTGTACCTTTGGCATGTTTAGCTGGTATTTTGGTGGTGGTAGCGTATCATATGAGTGAGTGGCGTTCTTTTTGTGATTTATTTCAATGGTCGCGCGGCGGGCGTACGGTTTTATTGGCAACATTTTTGTTAACGGTATTTATTGATCTTAATGTGGCGATAGAAGTGGGAGTAGTGTTGGCTTCGTTTATATTTATGAAGAGGATGTCAGACGCTACTAATATTAAGATTATAGCCAAAGCGTTTGAGGATGATGAAAAAGGCGAGGATCAGCCTTTGTCGAGTTTTATTATTCCCGACGGAGTTGAGATCTATGAAATTAATGGTCCGTTATTTTTTGGGGCAGCGAATCGGTTTGATGAAATAGATCGGCAAGTAAGTGTTAAGCCTAAGGTTCGGATTTTACGTTTTAGGGATGTGCCGCTGATTGATTCCACTGGTATGCACGCCTTGAAAAGTTTTTATAGTAAGTGTAAGAATAATAAAATCCGCTTGATCATTACTGGTTTACATGTTCAGCCGTTAAATGAAATAGTGAAAGAAAGTTTGTATGAACTTATTGGTGAGGAAAATGTTTTTTCGAGTATGAAAGAGTCGATTGCCCGGGCGGAAACAATCTTGAAGGAATAGTAAGTTATGCAAGTCACTTTTAGAGAGATTGAAAAAGCGTTTGAAATTAATGAGAAGATATTGTATCAATGGCTTAATAATCAAGGAATGCCCGCGGTTAAAGCTGACGACCAATATTATTTTAATTCGGTTGAGGTTTTGGAATGGGCGCTTAAAAACCGGATAAAGTTGACTCCAGGCGCGCTTAAACTTTGTGAAAAGACCAGACAAGGTCAAGATATAGTAGTTCCAGCTTTAACTAAAGGCGGGATTTATTTTGAAATTAAGGAAACCAGCAGAGAAGCTGTTCTTGCCAAAGTATTAGAGCTGTTGCCCTTGCCTGCGCATATTGCTCGAGAACAATTGAAAGAAATGCTTCTGTCCCGAGAACAAATAGGAACCACTGCCATTGGCAATGGTATTGCTATTCCTCACGTTAAACATCCAGTAGTTTTGGCTGGTATGGAACCAATGGTAGGTCTTTATTTTTTAGATAATCCTATTGATTTTGGTGCGGCTGACGGTCAAGCAGTTCATACGTTATTTGTCATATTGTCAGTGTCATTTAAAGGACATCTATCTTTATTATCACGGTTGGCTTTTTGTCTGCAAAACGCGGGTGTGCAGGCGATGTTGAAATATCGGGCAGAGCGGGAAAAAATTTTAGCGGCATTTCAAATTGCAGAGTCAAAGGTTAAAGTATAAATGCAAAAAATTATTTCTTTGCCATGGCAGGTTCCTTTTGGAACGTTTGCTTTAAAATTAGATCCACTGAGTCTGGTATTTTTATTTGCCATAGTTATTTTAGTGGTCTGTTCAGGTCTTTATGGAATAGGATATTTGCGTCCATATAAAGGTAAAAAAGGAATGGGATGGCATTTATTTTTTTACATTTTATTGGCGGTCTCGCTGATATTGGTGGTTACGGCAAATAATGTAATACTTTTTTTGGGTGCATGGGAATTAATGGCGATTGCCAATTATTTTCTGATCATTTTTAATAATGACCAGCATGAAGTACGTCGGGCAGGTTTTCTTTATTTAATGGCAACTCATTGCGGAACGTTTTGTTTGTTTTTGATGTTTTTTTTAATGGCGAATAATGCCGCAGGCTCAATGAATTTTGACGTGATTGCTGCAACTAATTTTTCTCCAATAATGGCGGGTATTATTTTTGTTTTGGCTTTGTTAGGATTCGGGGTAAAGGCAGGTTTTTGTCCAATGCATATTTGGTTGCCGCACGCGCACCCTGCTGCTCCGTCGCACGTCTCAGCTTTAATGTCCGGGTTAGCCATTAAGACGGGTATATATGGAATATGCCGGGTTATATGGATAATGAAAATTTTACCGGACTGGTGCGGATACGTGCTTTTAATCATAGGCGCATCTTCAGGTCTGTTAGGCGTTTTATACGCGCTCGGACAACACGAACTGAAAAAACTTTTGGCGTATCATAGTATCGAGAATATAGGAATTATTGCTTTGGGTTTAGGGGTGGGATTATTGGGACGAACATATAATCAACCGTTTTTATCAGCAGTAGGTTTTGCGGGCGCGTTACTGCATGTAATTAATCACGCGCTTTTCAAAGGGCTGCTTTTTCTGGGTGCTGGCTCAGTTATACAAAAAACTCATACCGGAAACATGGATCACTTAGGCGGTCTAGCTAAAGTTATGCCTTATACCAGCGCTTTATTTCTCGTCGGAGCTTTATCGATCTGTGGTTTACCTTTATTTAATGGTTTTATTAGTGAATTCATTATTTTTATGGGATTATTTAATGGGTTGTTTAATTTACCGCAACAAGGAATCTTTTTTTGCGGTTTAGGAATAGTTTCTTTAGCAGTAATGGGAGCTTTAGCTTTAGCGTGTTTTACAAAGGTTTACGGCACAGTATTTTTAGGTGAGGTTCGAGCAGAAAATGTGAATATAGAAGATATTAGGGGGAGAAAAGAAAGCACTTCAAAATGGATGATTGTGGCAATGATGTCTTTGGCTGGTTTATGTCTTTGGATTGGTTTGGCGCCACACACGATGGTTAATTTTACGCTGGTAAGCGGGCAATATTTATCCGGAAAATCATTTGCGGTTAATGAAGCTGAAAAACTTTTAATACCTTTAGCTACCATAATATCGGTAGTGTTGTTTTTGATTGTGGTTTTTTTAGGGTTAATAGTGTTGCGTCGTTTAGTTAAGGGAAACGCGGCACCTCTGATCCGCGAAACCTGGAGCTGTGGATTTGAACAATTCTCGCCGAGATTTCAATATACTTCAGCTTCTTTTGCTCGATCGATAGTTGAATTTGCTAAAAACATCCTGCTTTTTAATCGTCAGGGAAATAAAATCATGGGCGCGTTTCCAGCTGCTGGGAATATGAGCTCGGCAGTTAAAGATGCGGCTGAAGAAATTATGGTCAGACCGTTTTACATTCGCTTGATAAGACTTTCCCGTAAAATCGACGAGAATAGGAATAAATATACGCAAATGTATTTGATGTATATTTTTTTGTTTTTAATATTTTTATTGGTTTGGAAAATAAGATGAGAATAATTGTGTTTTCCATAATATTGCATTGGTTAATTGTCCTTGGCTGTTCTCCGTTATTTGTCGGAATAATTAATCGGGTGAAAGCTGTAATCTCCGGACGGCGTGGTCCGTCGATATTCCAGCCCTATTTTGATTTATTCAGGCTAATGCAAAAACAACAGATTTACAGTCGCACTACTACTTGGGTTTTTCGCGCTACACCTGCGATTGTTTTAGCGTCGATGTTATGTGTGGCTTTAATCGTTCCTTTTGGAAAAATAGCGGCACCCATAAGATTTTCAGGGGATATTATTTTAGTGGCGTATATTTTGGCTTTAGCGAGATTTTTTATGATTATATCAGCTTTGGATACTGGTTACAGTATGGAAGGCATGGGCGCCAGCAGAGAAGCTTTTTTTTCTTGTTTGGCAGAGCTGGTACTTTTTATGAATTTTATTACTTTGGCAATTTTAGTTAAAAAGGTTTCTTTGTCTCAGATGATCGGCTCGGACGTTCCATTGTTGTGGAGCACTGTGGGCGCAGTTTTGATAATGGTGGTGGTTAGTTTTTTTGTGGTGCTTTTGACTGAGAATTGCCGCATACCTATTGACGATCCGGAGACTCATTTAGAATTAACGATGATCCATGAAGTTATGATTTTGGATAACAGCGGTGTTGATTTGGCGTATATTCTTTATGCTTCTGCCATTAAGTTGTTTATTTTTGCTGCAATATTAGTGCCGATAATTATTCCTTTTAAAACTGGTATTTTATGGTCGGACATGTGTGTTTTTTTTGCTGGAATGACGGGCTTGGCTTTATTGATAGGGCTGGTTGAATCAGGTATGGCTCGGTTAAAACTTAATCGCGTACGTAATTTTTTATTAATAGCGTTTGCCTTAGCTTTTTTTGGTTTCATTGTTACTTTATGGAGAATATAAAATAATGACTGCCTGGATAGACATGAGCTGTATTCTGGTCGTGTTTTTCGCGCTAATGATATTAGCGGCTTATCGTCTTTCAGGAATGATACAGATTTTTGCCATACAATCTTTTGTTTTGGGTTTTGTTCCGTTTTTTATGCATGCTGATCATTTGGGCTTGAGGGATGTAGCTTTGGCAGTCGGGACGATGATTTTGAAAGGAGCGCTTGTTCCTTATATATTGTTTTGGGCAATCAGGCATGTGTCAATGCGTTCCGAAGTAAAACCTTTGATCGGGTTTGGAATGTCAGTAATTTGCGGAGCAGTATTGATTGCCGGAGCGTTTTGGGTTTCCTCGTCTTTAAAATTACCCGGGAAAGTTGCGTCAGATCTGCTTATTCCTTGCTCGCTCTCCACAGTACTTTTGGGTTTTCTTTTAATGGTTATTCGTACTAAGGCGGTCACACAGGTTCTAGGATATTTGGTTATGGAGAACGGAATATTTCTTTTTGCTTTATCATTATTTGACGTGATGCCGATCTTGATTGAAATGGGAATATTACTGGATATCTTTGTGGCAGTATTTATTATGGCGATTGTAGTTAATCATATTAATGAGGAGTTTGAGAAGACTCAAGGTTTAGATAAGCGCTGGGCTAAGATGGGAGAGAGTTTGTAATGTTGGCGTTATTAATAATAATTCCATTTATATCTGCGTTAGCTATGTTTTTACCGGTAAGAAAAATTTTCCGGTTAAAGCTTTTATGCGGAGTATCTTTATTACATTTAATTATTACTGCTTCATTTTGGCGAACGTTACCAGCGTCTGAATTTAATGGATATCTGGTGCTGGATGCTTTAGGTTTGATACTTTTATCTATAAATAGCGTTTTGTTTTTAGCAGTGTCAGTATTTATGCTTGGATATTTTCAGCATGAACAGCGCCGGAATAAAGTATTAACAGCGTGCTTATGTTTTTTATTGTCTACTATAACTTTAGTTTCAGTCAGTTATCACCTGGGGTTATTATGGGTTGCAGTTGAGACCACTACTTTATTCAGCGCGCCGCTTATAAGTTTTCACCGTAATCAGCAAACTTTAGAAGCTACTTGGAAATATTTATTGGTTTGTTCAGTCGGGATAGCCTTGGCTTTGATGGGTACATTTTTTATGGCGATTGCAGCGCATAATGTGCAGACCTTGTCTTTACCAGTTATTTTATCAAATGCAGCGTTGTTATCGAAGGATTGGTTGAAAATAAGCGTTATATTTTTATTTGTGGGTTATGGCTGCAAAATGGGATTGGCTCCGACACACACTTGGAAACCTGAAGCTTATGGACAAGCTACTGGCATGGTCGTGGTTCTTATGGCTGGAGGGTTAACTCAATGTTCTTTTCTAGCTTTAGCCAGAGTCGCGCAGATCTGCTCTAAAGCAGGGATAACTGATTTTTATTCTTCGATATTGATTTTTAGCGGAGTTCTATCTTTGGCAGTTCCGGCATTATTTATTTTAGGTGAGCGGAGCTTAAAACGCGCGTTTGCTTTCTCGTCGATAGAACACATGGGACTACTGGTTTTGGGTTTAGGTTTAGGAGGGATTGGTATTTTTGGCGCGTTATTTCACATGATTAATAATGCTATAGCAAAAATCATAATGTTTTTAACTGCAGGGTCTATCGCCCAGAAATACGGTTCTTCAAGAATTGAGGATGTAAGAGGGATTATTCGATATTATCCTGTGACTGGAATATTTTTAATTTTGGCATTTTTTGCCGGAACCGGCATGTTTCCTTTCGCTACTTTTCATAGTGAGCTAATGATCTTGAATTCAGCAGTATCGACGCAGCATTGGATTATTGTAGGGGTGGGGCTGGCTGCAATCTGTGTAATGTTTATTGGTACTGGACGGATTGTTTTAGATATGGTTTATGGTCCTACCACTGAACCGGTGTTAGAGAAGAAAGAAAATTTTTTTATGAATGTTTCTATATTAGCAGGGATAGTAGTTTTAATGATAATTGGATTATGGATGCCGGCGCATTTGGAAAAAGTTATTCGAGCAGCAGCATTGTTAGTTGCGGGTAAAGGATAGTTTGCCGTATGTTCAATGGTGCAAGTATAGAATTAAAAGATGTTCCAATTTTGCAAAAATCAGACTTTCGCGTCCGGGTTATTGGGGCGTGTAATGAGGAAGGCGCCCGCCTTGCTAATTTTTTTGGAACAGAGCAAGATGATAAAAGTGTCAGGCTTTTTGCATTGTTGGCTTTTGATGAAGAATCATCTTTAGAAATGATTTCGACCATAATTAATAGAGAGGATTTTTCATTTGATTCTTTGACTAATGAATTACTGCAGGCGCATTATTTTGAGAGAGAAATCGCAGAGCAGTTTTCGCTTGATATAAAAAATCACCCCTGGCTTAAGCCATTACGCAGCCATACAAAAGGGACATATTCTTTTTATCACATTGACGGTGAAGATGTTCACGAGGTTGGGGTGGGTCCGGTACATGCGGGGATAATCGAGCCTGGGCATTTTAGATTTATTTGTCATGGTGAAGAAATTTTACATTTAGAAATTCGCTTAGGATATCAGCATCGGGGAATTGAACCTATGATGACGGGTTTGGATTTACATCGTAATGTTTTGTTAAGCGAATCTATTGCAGGAGACACGTCGATTGGACATTCGTTGGCGTTTTGTGAAGTTTGTGAAGCTTTGTCCGGAAGCGTTATTCCGTCAAGAGCGCAAGCTATTCGAGCCATAGCTTTAGAATTAGAAAGACTATCAAATCATGTTGGGGATTTAGGCGCATTGAGTATGGACGCTGGATTTTTACCGGTGAGCGCGTATTGTGGACGGATGCGGGGTGATTATTTGAATTTGCTTTTAGCTTTGACTGGCAATCGTTTTGGTAAAGGATTATGCAGACCAGGGGGAGTTTTATTTGATATAGACGCTGAAATGGCAGAGGACTTTTACCGAAAATTGAAAAAGTATAAAAAAGATTTTGAAAATGTCAGCGATCTGTTGTTTACTAAGCCGTCGGTGTTGGCACGGTTTGAAGGTATTGGCGTTATTTCTTCAGACCAAGCAAAAAAAATGGGGTTAGTTGGTCCAGTTGGTAGGGCTAGTCAGATTGAACGGGACGTGAGGATAGATTTTGCGTCTGGCATGTGGCAATTTAATCATGTGCCGATTTCGCTGGGTGCTACTGGCGATGTTTTTGCCCGCGCTTGGGTAAGAAAACAGGAAGCAATGCGGTCTTTGGAGTTCTTATTGAAAATTTTGCCGTGTTTACCTAAAGGAGAAATTTTTATAAAGCCTGGACCCATGAAGTCCGGACAGCTGGCGATATCAATGGTTGAAGGGTGGAGAGGTGAGATAATTCATGTAGGAATAACAGATGATCACGGCGGGTTTAAACGGTATAAGATTAAAGACCCGTCGTTTAATAATTGGTTTGGATTAGCGCAAGCAATGCGTAATCAGGAAATATCAGATTTCCCGTTATGTAATAAAAGTTTCAATTTATCTTATGCGGGACACGACCTATAACCGTCCGTAACCCCTGGGGTTACGTAGGGTAAAAGGATAAAGATATGTTTAAGATTGTTTTAAATAGATTACAGCAGGGGTTTCGGACTATACCTTTTCCAAAAGGAAAGCTGCCGGTTTTACCTGCAATATATAGAGGAAGACCTATAGTCGCTGAACCGAATAATAATTTGGATTTGGGAAAGATTACTTTTGTGCCTGATTCAGGCATTCAGTATTCTAATGATTTTCGGATGGCGGTTTCTAAACGTGAAGAGCTGGTTTTAAAAAATAATGAACAGATTTTAGCGCAGGCTTTAAATAAGGAAATGTTGAGAATTTTTGGACGGTCGATAAAATTGCGGCAGGTTTCTGCTGGAGGATGTAATGCTTGCGAAGCTGACATAAATGTTTTAAATACTGTGGTTTTTGATTTAAGCCGGTTTGGGATTCAATTTGTCGCGTCCCCCAGGCATGCGGACGGAATTGTAGTAACTGGTCCGATTACAAATAATATGAGAGAAGCTTTACTAAAAACTTACGAAGCAATTCCAGAGCCTAAAATCGTAATAGCTGTAGGATCTTGTGCTATTTCTGGGGGTATATTTGCTGAAAGTCCTGAAGCCTCTAAAGGGTTAGATACTATTCTTCCAGTAAATCTTTATGTTCCTGGCTGCCCGCCGCATCCTTTAACAATTTTGGATGGTCTGGTTAGATTGTTAGGTAAGTATTAGAAAACATTAAATTTACAAAAAGCGTTTTTATTTTTACGAGGAGGCTTTGTATGAATTAAGCTTGATTTAATAGGTTTTTTAGGTAGAATAAGGCATTAAAATGAAATAATTATTTTTTAACTTATCGGGTGAGGAGGAGAAAAATGAGATTCAAACAAGGGTTAAAATTGATGCTGATGACTTTATTGTCAGGCATCGGGCTAAGTTTGTTCCAATTAGCTTGGGCAGGGGAAGCTGATTTGATCATACCTGATCTAAAATCAGTGTTGTTTTTAGGGGTAGACGGCAAAACATTACTTTCTTACGGTATATTAATCTGTCTTTTCGGGTTTATATTCGGCTTTATTCAGTTCATAAGCATTATGAAAATGCCAGTGCACAAAGCCATGAAAGATATTTCCGAACTGATTTATGAAACCTGCAAAACTTACCTTATCACCCAAGGAAAATTCCTTTTGATTTTGGAAGTTTTGATTGGTCTGGTCATGATCGCTTATTTCGGCTGGCTGCGTCATTTTGCGGCTAACAAAGTAGTTATGATTTTGATTTGTTCTTTAATTGGTATTGCCGGCAGTTATGGTGTGGCATGGTTTGGTATGAGAATTAATACCATGGCAAACTCCCGTTCAGCGTTTGCTTCTTTAAAAGGCTCGCCATATCCAGTATACGCCATTCCCGCGCAAGCAGGTATGTCGATTGGGATGTTACTTATCAGTACCGAACTTTTAGTTATGCTTTGTATTTTGTTATTTATTGACCCTTCATACGCTGGTTCATGTTTCATTGGTTTCGCGATCGGTGAATCGCTGGGCGCTTCAGTACTTCGTATTGCAGGTGGTATTTTTACCAAGATTGCTGACATTGGCTCTGACCTTATGAAAATCGTTTTCAATATTAAAGAAGACGATGCCCGTAATCCTGGAGTTATCGCAGATTGTACTGGTGATAATGCCGGAGATTCCGTCGGACCAACTGCAGATGGTTTTGAAACCTATGGTGTTACTGGTGTAGCTTTAATCTCTTTTATTTTGTTAGCAGTGAAAGATACCAATGTACAGGTTCAGCTTTTAGTTTGGATTTTCGTAATGCGTTTAATGATGCTTATTGCCAGCGCGGTTTCTTACTGGATCAATGAAGTTCTTTCAAAAGCAAAATATTCTAATGTTAAGAAAATGAATTTTGAAGATCCATTAACTTCTTTAGTTTGGATAACTTCATTTGTTTCTATCGGTATGACATTTGCAGCATCATTTGTATTGATTCCGCACATGGGCGATGGAACCTTATGGTGGAAATTGGCATGTATCATTACTTGCGGTACTATCGCAGGCGCGATTATTCCTGAACTGGTTAAAATTTTTACATCTACTGAATCATTGTTTGTTAAGAATATTGTGGAGTCGTCGAGAAAAGGCGGGGCTTCATTAAATATTTTATCTGGTTTTACCACTGGTAATTTCAGCGCGTATTTTATGGGCATGACCATTGTGTTTTTAATGTCTATCGCGTTTTTATTCAGCCGCTTAGGTTTAGACCAGTTAATGTTAGCTCCAGCCATTTTCGCTTTTGGGTTGGTGGCGTTTGGTTTCTTAGGCATGGGACCAGTTACGATTGCGGTTGATTCGTATGGACCGGTTGCTGATAACGCGCAATCTATCTACGAATTATCTTTAATTGAAACAATACCGAATGTAAAAGAAGAAATGAAAAAAGAATTCGGTTTTGAACCGGATTTTGTTCAAGCAAAACATTATTTGGAATCTAATGACGGAGCAGGTAATACGTTTAAGGCGACGTCCAAACCAGTTTTGATCGGTACTGCGGTTGTCGGTGCTACTACCATGATTTTCTCGATCATTATGATTTTAACTCAAGGGTTAACTTCACATATTAACCAATTATCAATTTTGTATCCTCCGTTTTTGTTAGGTTTGATCACCGGCGGGGCAATGATATATTGGTTCACTGGCGCGTCAACCCAGGCAGTTACAGCAGGAGCTTATCACACGGTTGAATTCATAAAGAAGAATATTAAGTTAGAAGGTTCAGATAAAGCTTCAACCGAAGACAGTAAAAAAGTTGTTGAGATTTGTACTGTGTTCGCGCAAAAAGGTATGGTTAATTTATTCATGGCTGTATTATTCGGCACCCTAGCTTTTGCTTGTTTAAATCCTTACTTTTTTATTGGTTATTTGATCTCTATCGCGATCTCTGGTTTATATCAGGCGATCTTTATGGCAAATGCCGGCGGTGCTTGGGATAATGCTAAAAAAGTTGTAGAGGTTGACTTGCGCGAAAAAGGAACTGAACTTCACGCAGCATCGGTTGTAGGTGATACAGTAGGCGATCCGTTCAAAGATACATCGTCGGTAGCGCTTAATCCGATTATTAAATTCACCACTTTGTTTGGTTTATTGGCGATTGAGATTGCTTTGGAATTAAGCAAGCAGTTAAATATGACTTTAACTGTAATTTTCTTTGCTATCTCCGTATTCTTTGTCATTAAATCTTTTACTGACATGAGAATTGTTGGGGAAAAGAAAGCGTAAGTCCCGTAAAATCGCTGCGCGATCACGGGATGGATATAATAAACAGGGCAGGATGCGTAACAGCTTCTGCCCTGTTTTGTTAGCTGGTATTTTTTTAAAAAATATATATAATACTAATTCTATATAAAAATATTTGTCCCCTTAGCTTAACGGATAAAGCACAAGCCTCCGGAGCTTGGGATGGGGGTTCAATTCCCCCAGGGGGCGTGTTTAAAAAGGAGAGGGTATGCGTAAAGTGTTAGGATTGGTATTGGTGGTCTTATTTGGTTTTACAATCAGCGCCCATGCCGCAGAGAGTGATAATAAAGGTTTTTATAAAAAGCAGCGGGATAATGTAAAAGAGTATGTTGATGACCGGAAGCAAGATAATAAACAAATGGCTGAAAGTTTAAAAGGTAAAACCGCTGAAGAGAAAGTTACGGAATGGAAAGAATATAAAACAAAACAAAATGAGGCTAATGCAAAGTTTAAAAATTCTATTCATCAAGAAAATATGAAATATTTAAAAGAGCGGTTAGCAATAAATAAAAACCTTACTGACCAACAAAAAGTAGAGCTCTCGGAATTGTTTGAAAAACAGTATGAAGAACGAATTGTTTTGCGGGCAACTCAACAGGATGAAAATGTGATTTTTTTTGAAAAGGTAGCAAATGAAGATACAATGACGATTGAACAGAAAAAAGAAGCTATTAAAGCTCATTTTGTTGAGCAAAAAGATGCGGCACAGGCTTTACTTAATCGGCAAAAAGAAATTTTTAAGGAAGAGAGTAATAAAATTAAAGGTGAAAATAAATTAGACACCACAAATACGCTCGAGAAAAAATAACTTTATGGAAGAGAAAAAACATTCTTTAGATTTTGTAAGACAGATTGTTGCAGATGATTTGGCAAATGGTAAAAACGATGGACGGGTGGTTACGCGTTTTCCGCCGGAGCCGAATGGTTATTTGCATATCGGGCATGCAAAATCGATTTGTCTGAATTTTGGGATTGCTCAAGAATTTAACGGCGTTTGTCATTTACGTTTTGATGATACAAATCCCACTAAGGAAGACCAGGAATATATTGATTCCATAATTCAAGACGTGCATTGGCTGGGTTTTGATTGGAAAGATAAATTATTTTATGCTTCAGATTATTTTGAACAATTATATCAATACGCGGTTCAGCTGATTAAGGTTGGCAAAGCGTATGTTTGTGATTTAAGCGCGGACGAGATCCGGCATAACCGCGGCACTTTGACTCAAGCAGGGAATGAAAGTCCTTATCGTAAGCGTTCTGTCGAGGAGAATTTGGATTTGTTTGAGCGTATGCGTAAAGGGGAGTTTAAAGAAGGCGAGAAAGTTTTACGGGCTAAAGGGGACATGACCTCGCCTAATGTTAATATGCGGGATCCAGTTATGTATCGCATTCTGCACGCTGAACATCATCGCACTGGAAATAAATGGTGTATTTATCCGATGTATGATTGGGCGCATGGTCAGTCGGATTCAATTGAGAAAATCACGCATTCCATTTGTACTTTGGAATTTGAAAATCATAGACCATTGTATGATTGGTTTGTTGAACAGTTAGGGATTTATCATCCTCAGCAGATTGAATTTGCGCGTTTGAATTTAACTCATACTGTAATGAGTAAACGCAAATTGTTAGAGTTGGTCGAGAAAAAAATTGTGGAGGGGTGGGATGATCCGCGCGTGCCTACGATTTCAGGGTTGCGGCGTAGAGGATTTACTCCTGAAGCCATTCGTGATTTCGCGCAGCGCATAGGTGTGGCGAAGGTTGATAATGTAATTGAAGTGGAACTACTAGAACATTGTTTAAGAGAAGATTTGAATAAGCGTGCGTTACGGGTTATGGCAGTTTTGAATCCGTTAAAAGTTATAATTGATAATTATCCCGACGGGCAAGTTGAAGAATTAGACGCGGTTAATAATCCGGAAGATTCATCAGCAGGTACGCGTAAAGTTCCGTTTTCAAAAGAAATTTATATTGAGCAGGACGACTTTATGGAAAACCCACCGAAAGATTTTTTCAGGTTGGCTCCGGGACGTGAAGTGCGGCTGCGTTACGCATATTTTTTGAAATGTGAAAGTGTGGTCAAAGATCCGGCTACAGGCGATATAAAAGAATTGCATTGTACGTATGATCTGGCATCTAAAGGCGGTAATTCTCCAGACGGTAGAAAAGTAAAAGCAACCATCCATTGGGTATCGGCAGGGCAAGCTATCGATGGAGAGGTTAGGATATTTGAACAGTTGTTTGAACAGCTTGATCCTTTAAAAGACTTAGGGGTTAATGAAGATTTTATCAGCCGGGTAAATCCAAAATCGTTAACACTTTTAAAAGGCTGCAAAATGGAACCGGCTTTAGCAGACGCTAAGGTAGGAGTTTCATATCAATTTGAAAGATTAGGATATTTTTCGCTCGACCCAGTTTTTGCAGCACAAGGAAAGAAAATGTTTAATCGGTCAGTATCCTTGAAAGCAGCATGGGTGAAAGATAAAAAAGGATAAATATGAAGTGTCAATATTGCGGGAAAAAAGCTACGGTACATTTAACTGAGATCGTTGACGCTCAAATGACTGAACTGCACTTGTGCGAAAAATGTGCTAAAGAAAAAAGTATGGCTATGGAACAGCAATTTGGCTTAGGCGATCTTTTAGCTGGTCTGGCAGGATTTGGTACTACTGTTAAACAGCCTACCAAGCAGGAAGTTGTGGCTTGTGATAATTGCGGTATGACGTATGATCAGTTTAAAGAAGGCGGCAGATTAGGATGTAGCGCGTGTTATTCAAAATTCCGTCAGGAAATAGGAAATTTACTTAAAAAAATACATGGTTCTAATCGCCATTTAGGAAAAAAGCCTTTTAAAATTCATCCGGAAAAAATTGATCAAGTCGAAGAATTGGAAGATTTGAAGGAACGTTTAAAAAAAGCAATATTAATTGAAGATTTTGAAGCTGCAGCAACTTTGCGGGACGAGATAAAACAGGCAGAAAACGGTAAATGAGTCTTTATCAGCATATCCCATATTACATTAATCCAGTTGCTTTTTCATTAGGAGCTATGGAGGTTCGGTGGTATGGGGTTATGTATTTGGTAGCGTTTTTGATTGTTTATATTCTGGTTTCTTATCGGCTTAAGACCGAAGCGTTTGAATTTAAAAAAACACATATTGAAGATTTTTTTACTTGGGCGATCTTGGGAGTTTTAGTCGGCGGACGCTTAGGTTATGTGCTCTTTTATAATTTGCCGTATTTTTTAAAACATCCTTTAGAAATTTTTATGCCGGTTAGTTTCGACGGAGGATTTCATTATGTGGGAATTTATGGGATGTCGTATCATGGCGGTTTGATCGGTGCTGCTCTGGTTTTAGCTTGGTTTTGCCGGAAGCATAAATATTCTTTTTTGCGTTTTGCTGATTTGTTTGTGGCGCCTGGTCCGATAGGATATATGTTCGGGAGGATTGGAAATTTTATAAACGGCGAATTATATGGTCGTCCGACGGGCTCAGTAGTAGGCATGTTTTTTCCTAATGACCAGATGCATTTGCTGAGGCATCCATCTCAATTATATGAAGCGTTTGGTGAAGGGTTATTGTTATTTTGTATTTTATGGTCGGTACGTAAAAATCCAAAATTAAAAGAACGGATGTTTTTTTTATATTTGATGCTGTATGGCAGCGTACGATTTATTATTGAATTTTTTCGTCAGCCGGACGAACAGTTGGGAACGGTTTTGTGGGGAATGTCAATGGGGCAGGTCTTGTGTTTGATTATGGTGGGAGCGGGGGGATTTTTTTTGATAAAAAAAAATAAGCGGAGAAAAATATGAAAGTTGTTATTATTTTTCACAGTATTTGCGGCAACACCTATTTAATGGCTAAAGCTTTTCAACAGGCTTTTAAGTCGAAAAATGTGCAGGCAGAACTGTATCGGGTGGCAGATGATAATTTAGATAAGACCGCAGAAATTATTGCTCCAGCTCAGGATTTTTTAAATGATATTAAAGCTTTGCCGGTCGCGACTCCTCAATGTATGGAAGTTGCGGATTTGATTTTAATGGGTTCTCCGACGTATTTTGGGAATGTTTCAGGACAGATGAAAATGTTTATGGATTCAACTTCGTCTTCATGGATCAAAGCAAAATATGTTGGAAAAAAATTATTCGCGTTTGCATCAGCCGGCAATTCAGAGGGTGGCGGAGATCTTTGTTTGCAGGCGATCAATATTTATGGTCAGCATATGGGAATGTTGCTGGTGTCGGTTCCGTCGAATATTAAACCTGGGGTGACTGTGCCAGCGTATGGGGTATTGCATTATTCTGGAAATGGATCAATCCGTCCGGATTTAAAAAAATTAGCGATCGAAGAATTGGTTAGTTATTTTTGTTCGTAGCAACCGGCAATGATCCAGCCGGTTTTGTTTTCAGATAATTCTAATATCCATTTATTATGACCATATATAGGAGAGTTTTTGGGAAGATCAAAGGTTACTGCTACTGTGGCAAAATGTTTTTTATAACGTTTGTCATGTTTTATATCAGTAATTTCATAGGCGTTGATTTTGTCTATCGGCGGAGTTTGGTTGGTGTCTTGCCAGTATTGCAGCGTGTCTTGAAAATTTCCGTTTTGCCAAGAGTCTAAAATTTTTTCAGCAAAAACGCGAGCGTCTTGTTGAGCGGTTTTTTTGGACAGGAAGTATTGCAGTGCCAGCAAAGATAAAATTCCAAGGATTACTAACATTTGAATAAAATAACGTCTCATAGGGATAGTTTAATGGGGAAAATATAAAAAAGCAAAATGAAAAAAATTTTATTACTTATAATTTCTATTTTTTTATTTTCCGGTTGCGACCAGGTGTATGGAGTGCTGGATAAAGAAGGAGCACAGGAAAAGAAATTAGTAGGCGAGCCAGTGCCTTTTGAGCCCAACCCAACCGTCGGAGAAATTCAGGTTTTACTTAAAATATACGGTTACGCTCCAGGCAAGGTTGATGGTACCTTGGGCGCCCGCACCAGAGAAGCTATTGCGCTTTTTCAAAAAGATACTGATTTGAAAGTAACGCGAAAAGTCGATTCTGAGACTTGGAAAAAATTAAAAGCTTTGCGTGATTTGGGATTGATAAAAGATAATAAAATAAATATTAAAATGGTACAAACGTTATTAAATCAAGAGGGTTACGATCCGGGTAAAATCGACGGACAATTTGGACCAGGAACGATTAAAGCCATAAAATCTTTTCAACGTTCACAAGCTCTTGAGCCGGACGGTAAAATTGGGTATAAAACTTTGCTTAAGTTATCGCAATATATTGCTCCTGCGCCGTCAGACATATCTAATAATAAAAAATAAGCCAAGTTTTTATTTATATTACTCACCTTTTTTTTATAATTACTAATAAGACCTATTTATATTTACAAGGGGGCAGTCTGTGCTGGTATTTTTCCTATCTTTATTTCTTGTAATAAATTTAATTTTTTTTGACAAGTTTTTTCGTAGGGGCACGATATATCGTGCCCGAATACAAATTTTTGTTTTGTTTTTCTGCACTGTTACATTGGTACATTGTTACATTGTTACGCGCGAAGCGCAAGCTGCCTACAATCCCCAATGGACAGCAAAAAATGTTAATGAAACCGTCAGCGGCAGCTGGACATTCAGCAGTCTTTTAACATTAAGCAACGCCCTGCAAGTCACTGGAACTGTAACTACAGCTGGGGGATTTTACGGCAACGGCACGGGAATTACAGGAATAACAGCGACGAATGCTACTAATGCTACAAACTTAGCGATTACCAATGATGTTGCCACAAGTTCTACAGTTAACCTGGTTTGGGTCGGTGGAACCAGCGGGAATCAGGCAGCAAAGGTATCAGCCGCAGGTCTGGTATATATTCCGTCTACCGGAAGGTTAGGGATTGGATATAGTTTACCTGGGGCAGCTTTAGCGGTTAATGGACATATTGGAGCAGGAACAAGCGTACCTGGATATGATATAACCGCTTATAGTGATAGCAATGATGTTGGAATGGTGAGCCAAGCACACTCCGATTCAAAAGCGGCATATTTTAGTACGTATAATAATGGCGCGGGTAGTGGAAACTATACGCAGTTTCGTTCTTATGGAGGAACAAATGAAAACATATTATTTGGTTTATCAACTAATAAAATGAACAGTGTTTGGAGTGCGGGGGATTCAGTATTTACTATTGGAACAATGGGTGCAACGCCATTA
>JADFYE010000021.1 GCA_015233195.1 Candidatus Omnitrophota bacterium | reverse complement strand
GTGATCGTGCATGAAAATAAGATCATTGCACGAGCGCATAATCAAGTTGAAATGTTGAAAGACCCAACTGCGCATGCCGAGATGATCGCTATTACTCAGGCGACAAATTTTTTGGGGATAAAATGGCTTAACGAATGTGTGCTTTATGTGACGCTTGAGCCGTGCAGTATGTGCGCTGGAGCGTTGGTATTAGCTCGCATGAAAAAAGTTATTTATGGAGCAAAAGATCCAAAAGCTGGGGGATGCGGGTCAGTTACGAATGTTATTGCCAATTCTGAGCTTAATCATCGTTGTGACGTACAAGAGGGGTTAATGGCTGAGGCTTGCGGGTATTTGTTAAGTGATTTTTTTCAGAATAAGAGGAAGCAGAATAAAAATAATAATTAATATTTAGTATTTAATTTTGCTCCTTTACAGGCAAAATAAAATCTGTTATAAATAGACCCGATTTTGATAGAAGTAAATGTGGAGAGATGCCGGAGTGGCCGAACGGAGCTGCCTGCTAAGCAGTTGATCTCGTAAGGGATCCCAGGGTTCGAATCCCTGTCTCTCCGTTTTTATTTATGGAGCTTATCGTATGCAAATTGTTGATCAAATTTTAACGTCTGACGAACTTAAATTAATGGCAAAAAAGATTTTTGGCAATCTTATTAAAGCCGTAGTTGATGTCGATCGCAATTTACTTGCCATTGATGCTAACCTCCATGCTGATTTAGAAGCATTTCTTCTCGAGAATGGATCTGAACAAAAAAATCTTTGGGGTATAAATTTATACCCGGAATTATCTGGTGATGATTTTGTTGAATTTGATTCTATGATAAATTTACGTCCGAATCAGAACAATTTCAGTCGAAGTGTTGATGATATTGAAATACGAAAAAAGATTTTAAAGATTGTTTCTGCGAGGATTAAATAATGATTATCCAACACCAAGAACTTGCTGACGGGCGCTGGGCAAAACTTTCTTTGGTTGAGCAGATGGCAAATATTGGAAGTGAAGTTGAACGGGCGTTAAATTGGAAAGCTAAAGGAAATTTGGATTATAGTAAAAAGGCTTTTGAGCGGGCGCTTGAATTGACTGATCTTACGTTGGATACAATAAAAGGTTTTCCGAAGTTAAAAGAGGTTGCGCGTATGCGAGAAACGCTTGTGGATTATTTTTTTGGATCTAATGAATATCATTCAACTGCAGAATCTTGGCGGAAATATTTTTTTGCTTTTAATTATGCGGCACGTTGTCATGTTCAATAAACCATAAACGAAAGGATTATATGACGCTGATTTGCTTAATTATCTTTTTAATCTTAATGGTTTTGGTCGGTATTTGGGGCATGAAAAAGACTGACACGCTGGGTGATTTTTTGTTAGGCGGGCGTACGATTGGACCTTGGTTTTCTGCTTTTGCTTATGCTGCGACTTATTTTTCTGCAGTGCTTTTTATTGGGTTTGCAGGTAAAATCGGTTGGGGATTTGGCTTACGCGGACTTTGGATCGCTGCAGGTAACGCGTTTATTGGTTCTTTGTTAGCATGGTTGGTTTTAGGCGCACGTACTCGCCGTATGACAAAAAATTTAGAAGCAATTACTATGCCGGAATTCCTTCAGGAACGTTTTGAAGGTAAATATATCAAGATGTTTGCCGCGTTAATTACTTTTGTTTTTCTTATTCCATATTCAGCGTCTGTATTTAAAGGCTTAGGCTATTTGTTTGAAGTAAATTTTCATATTACCTATGACATGTCACTTTTGGTTATGATTGGTATTACTGGTTTATATTTGGTGTTAGGCGGATATTTCGCTGTTATTCTTACAGATTTTATTCAAGGCATAATTAAAATTTTCGGCGCGTCTTTAATGGCGTGGATAATTTTAACCAAATGCGGTGGCGTTCATCATGCTATTCATAATATAAGCTTGGCATACACACAGCATATTCCGCTGGCTAAACAACCCGGATGGTTTTTATTAGCATGTTTAGTTTTTATGACATCTTTCGGCGCGTGGGGTATGCCGCAAATGGTGCAAAAATACTATAGTATCAAAGACGAGAAAATGATACCAAAAGCCGCGATCATTACATTTTTATTCGCAACGATTGTAAGTTTTGCCGCGTATTTTGTCGGAGCTTCTGCGCATGTTTTTTACGATAAACTTCCAATGTTAGCTAACGGTAAACCTGCTTTTGACCGGATAATTCCTGATCTTCTTCTTAATCAATTGCCTGAATCATTAATGGCGATTATTTTGCTTTTGATTTTATCCGCGTCAATGTCTACTTTATCGTCGCTGGTTTTAGTTTCAGCATCAGCAATCACTGTAGATATTCATAAGGGATATATTAATCCAAAACAGTCAAAAGAAAATTCTGTTAAAATGATACGGATATTCAGCGGGTTGTTTATTGCGTTATCTTATATTTTGGCAAGGTTTCAATTCGCGTTTATTGTGACTCTTATGGCTTTATCTTGGGGAGCTGTAGCCGGAGCGTTTTTAGCACCATATATTTATGGTTTATTTTGGAAACGCGCTACCAAGATTGGCGTAGGATTAGGTATGATAACTGGGGTAGCTACCAGTGTCACTTTGTTTTTCATGTGGGGACAAGATAAATCTCCAATTGCGTCATCAATTGGGATGATAGTACCATTTTTTGTGGTACCATTAGTAAGTATGTTTACTAAGCCGCCATCTCAAGCGACGATTGATAAAGCCTTTAAATAAATCTTATAAGGAGTGGGGGAAGTGAAAAATACATTCTTTAAATATATAGACGACGGTATAACTTTTACTTCGGAAAAAGCCGCGCAATTACGGAATATTTATTTTCCATTATGCGGACCAGAGTCTACAAGTTTAAAATCTTCAATCACTCCTTACTTAAGCGGTGATATTAAAATTGATAAATTCCGCTATCTTACTAAACCAATGTCGCGGGAAGACCTGCGCCATTCGGCTCGCGATTTCTTTTTGTTTGTAGACGGTAAAACTGTTGTGTCATTAACTCAAGAAGTAGCCGGAGGTTTTGCTGATGTTGAAATTGGTTTGCTTTGGCAAAAATTAAACAAACGTTATTTTAGTGGTGCTTTGGAAATGGAAACGTTGAATTTTATTCCAGTTTCAGGTGAAAATGTTGAACTAATGTCCGTTAAAATCAGTAACCGCTCGGATAAACCAATATCTTTTGTGCCTACATCGTCCTTAGCAATTTTTGGCAGAGCATTAGCCAATAAACACGACCACGAGCATGTTACTGCTTTATTGAACCGTATCGAACAAATTGAAAACGGAGTAATAGTTTCGCCTGCTATGTATTTTAACGAAGAAGGTCATAAACCAAACAGCGACGCGTATTTTGTTTTAGGTTTTGCTGAGAATGGCGTTGCACCTGAAGGTTCATTTCCAACAGTAGAAAGTTTTGTGGGTGACTCAGGAGTCTGGGAGAAACCGCAAGCGGTTTATAAAAATATACCCGCCATAAAATTAACGACCACACAGATGCAAGGTAAAGAGGCTGCAGGTGCTTTACGCTTTACTCCGGTAACGTTAGAACCGCGCAGGTCGAAAACTTATTATATTTTGACCGGGATCGCTGATAATAAAGACCAGGTTAAAGCTATTTTTAGCCAGTTTAATACCGCGGAAAAATTTGAAGCAGCTTTGCAGACGAATAAAGATTTTTGGAAAACAAAATCCAACGCTGTAACATTTAAAACCGGCGATGCTTCATTTAACGCCTGGATGCATTGGGTTACGATTCAGCCGGTTTTACGGCGGGTATTCGGATGTTCCTTTTTACCTGACCATGATTATGGTAAAGGCGGAAAAGGCTGGCGTGATCTTTGGCAGGATCTTTTATCTTTAATTTTGATTGAACCTGAGCAAGTCCGCGAAAACTTAATTAATAATTTCGGCGGAGTGCGGATTGACGGTTCTAATGCGACAATTATAGGAAGCAAATCTGGCGAATTCATTGCTGATCGTAACGCAATTACCCGGGTATGGATGGATCACGGGGTGTGGCCTTATTTAACAACCGCGCTTTATATCGACCAGACAGGTGATTTTGATATTTTATTGCATAACACTACTTATTTCCGTGATCCGCAAATGTCCCGTTCTTTTGAGAAAGACGAAAAATGGAATGCGCAATACGGCAATTTCTTAAAAGATAAAAAAGAGCAAATTTTTAACGGCAGTATACTCGAACATATTTTAGTCCAGCATTTAGTTCAGTTCTTTAATGTTGGTGAACATAATATTACTCGTCTGGAAAGTGCAGATTGGAATGACGGTTTGGATATGGCGTTTAAACGCGGCGAGAGTGTTACGTTTATGAGCTTGTATGCTGGTAATTTAAATGATCTAGCTAATATGCTTGAAAAAATGGCGGTTGTAAAAAAGATTGATTCAGTTGAATTGGCTGATGAACTAAAAATCTTGCTTGATACTTTAAGCGGTAAAACAGTTGATTATAATTCTGCGTCTCAAAAACAGGATTTATTATTTAAGTCCTATTTTAAAGTTGTTCAACCTGAATTGAGCGGACGAAAAACTAAAATTGCTATAGTTGATCTGGTCAAAGATCTACGGTTAAAAGCAGCTTGGGCTTTTGATTTTATACGTAAGCAGGAAACGATCACAGTCGAGGAAGATGGCGGCGAGTATTCATGGTTTAATGGATATTATGATAATAAAGCCGAACGAGTTGAGGGGAAGAAAGATAATAATATACGTATGACTTTAACCGGGCAAGTTTTTCCGATAATGAGCGGTTTAGCTGATGATAAAGATATTCCAGAAGTCATACGCAGTGTGCAAAAATTTTTAAAAGATAAAAAATTAGGCGGTTATCGTCTTAATACTAATTTTGGAATTCCGCATTATCTTGATTTAGGGCGAGCTTTTGGTTTTGCTTACGGCACAAAAGAAAATGGCGCGTTTTTTTCACACATGATTGTGATGTATGCGTTCGCCTTATATAAGCGCGGTTATGTTCCTGCAGGTTATGAAGTTTTAAAATCAATTTATAATATGTGCATGGATACTGATAAAAGCCGGATTTATCCCGGCGTTCCTGAGTATCTGGATTCTGAAGGCAGAGGTATGTATCACTATTTGACTGGATCAGCTAGTTGGTTAGTTTATGCTGAATTAGCTCAAGTATTCGGCGTACGCGGCGACAAAGGCGATCTTTTACTGGAACCAAAATTAGTTAAAGAACAATTTGCTGGTCAACCGATTATTAGTGTTATATCAAAATTTGCAGGCAAAAATATTGAAGTATGTTACCGCAATGATAAAGGTTTAGATTTTGGCGAATATAAGATCGCTAAAATTATGGCTGGCAGCCAACTTATAGATTTTGAAAAAATAACTCCGAAAAAAGTTAAGATAGCCCGTGATGTTATACAAGCTTTGCAGGATGGCGTAAGAATTATAGTGTCTTTTGAAGCAGCGATCTAACTTGTTCAGCTATAGCTAATGACGCAGTTACGCCTGGGGATTCAATTCCTATCAAATTTATAAAGTTGGGAAATCCTTTTTTTGATTCTTCCTCGATAACAAAATCTTTAAATAAATCGTCTTTTTGTTGAGTCTTCGCCCGTATCCCTACAGTATCTGGTATTAGATCGTCCAGTTCTAATTTCGGACAATAACGTCTAAAAGATTTGTAAAAAATCTCTTTATCTGCCACGTTTAGATTGTAATCAACACAATCAATATATTTTGCATCTGGACCTAAACGCAATCCTCCGCCTAAATCAGGTGTAACGTGTATACCTAGATCAGTATGGCTGGGTGGTGGGTAAACTAAATGCGTTATCCTAAATTTTTTAGGATGCTCAATGCGAAAATATTGACCTTTACTGTAATAAATTTTATATCCGTGTTTATCCGGCTCAATTCCGACCATAGCTGCAACTTTATCTGAATCAAATCCTGCCGCATTTATAACTGCATTAGTGGTAAATTCAAATGTATCCCCCGACGATTCTTGAACTTTGATTAAATAACCAGTAGAAGTCTTATTTATGCCAATTACCTGAGTGTTAAAAATTATTTCAGCGCCGTTATTTTTAGATGAATCTAAATAAAACTTCATTAATGCGTGTGTATCAATAATGCCGGTTTCAGGAGAGAAAAAAGCTTTTTCAGCCTCGATGTCAGGTTCCATTTGCTTAAGTTCAGCTTTGGTAATAAAACGTAATTTTTCAACACCAGATTTAATAGCATTGTTATAGGTTTTTTCAATACGTTGAATTTCGTCTTCGGTTTTAGCGACTAAAAGTTTTCCAACTTTCTTATGGGGGATATTGTGACTGGCGCATAAGGCATACAATAGATCTTTACCCCTGATACATAGGTTAGCCTTATAACTATCTGGTTGATAATAAAGTCCGGCGTGTATAACTTCGGAATTGCGGGAGCTGGTTTCCTGACCAAAAAAAGGATTCTTCTCTATGATAAGAATGTCTTTATGTTTTTTGCTTAATTCATAAGCGCAAGCTAAGCCTATTATTCCTGCACCGATTATTGTAATATTGGTTTTTTCCATATATGTTATAATACAAAAAATTCGGTTTATTAAAAGAAATGGTTTTAAAAAATGTCGATAAGCCTAAAGGACGTTAAAATGAAAAAAATTTTTACTCGAAACACAAAACTTGCTTTTGTTTTAATTAGTTTATCAATCACCTTTTACATAATAAATTACGTCATATTTCATGACGCGCATGATATCTTTTTTTATTTAATAAATGACATAGCATTTCTATTTCTGCAAGTTTGTTTAGTTACACTAGTTATTCAAAGCATTCTTGGCGAGCGAGATAAGCGCGAAAAGATGTTAAAACTTAACATGGTGATTGGAACATTTTTTAGTGAGATCGGGAGGGAATTATTAAAAAATTTAGCACAAGCAGATGTCACAGTTGAAAATCTTCAAAAACAAGTAATAGTTGCAGAGAACTGGTCAGACAAAAATATCCGTGATTTGTTACGGGCAGTTGATACACATAAAGGTTTAATTGAAAGTAAGGGCTGTGATCTGCAGAGATTAAAAATATTTTTAGCAGAACGCAGAGACTTTCTTTTAACTCTTTTAAGTAATGGTAATTTGTTGGAGCACGAAGTATTCACTAATTTATTGTGGGCGGTTTTGCATATGCAGGAAGAATTAGATTTCAGACCGACTTTAGTCAATTTGCCTGCAGACGATTATAACCATCTTTCTGGAGATATAAGCCGGGTTTATTCCGGATTGATTAAAGAATGGGCGAGATATATGTATCATTTGCGTAATAAATATCCGTATCTATTCTCGCTTGAGATCCGCACCAATCCTTTCGATAAAAATGCAGATATTCATGTGAAAACATAAAATATGAATATTTATTTATCCTAAAAAATATCAATGATATACTACCTTTTATGAAAATCGCGAATAAAATACGTTTTATAATTTTTTTCCTGGTGGCTGTTCTGGTCATAAATACACTATTCGGCTTACAACGGATTTCCCGCATAGGAAAAGAACTCAAAGATATTGTGAATAAAGATATTGTTCTTACCGGTATAAGCACGTCTGTAACGCAATATCAGTTAAAAAAAGCAATTCTTTTTGAGCGGGTGTTAAATATTGTTGAAGAATTAGGTTTTCAAAATACTCCGGACTCGCGTAAACAACATTTAAAGGATGAAATATTACGCACAGAACGCGGATTCGATCTTTTAGCCCAAAAAGGTGCTGTCGATATTTTAAAAGGGAAAGATATAATTTCCAAAGGCATACGCAGCGCACAATTTGCTGACACAAAATACGAATTTCAAAAAGCTGAAGAGATTATAAGGAAGATCGAAAAAGCCCACATTGAGTATGATCAAATAGTTAACCGCATATTTCAAATGATCAATACACAAAAATACGAATCAAATATCGAGGATATTTATAGTATTCAGCAAAAAGAAAAACATTTATCCGCCCAGCTTCAGACTTTAGTTGAACAAATGCAACGCTACACGCAACAATCAGTAGATAAAGCTCAAAAAGAAGAACAGTCTGCTCAACAATTTTTATTAGTTATATTGTTGATAAGCGTGGTGTTAAGTTTAATAGTCGCTTTATCCATAATTCGTAGCATTTATCTTCCATTACGTGGTCTAGTAAAAGCCACTCAACAGATCGGGGCAGGGAATTTTGTAGTTAATTTAGACGCATATTCAAAAGATGAGATTGGTGAAGTCAGTACTGCGTTTAACCAAATGTCGCACAGCATCCAAGATTTTAAAATTAAGTTAGAGGAGCGTAACAAAGAATTGGCGACTAACTTAAGTATAACTGCAAAACAAAAATATGATTTGGAACGGGTAAATCAGGAGTTGGACAGATTTGTTTACACTGTAAGCCATGACATTGGCGCACCGTTAATGGGAATAATTGGATATGGGGATTTTCTGGCTAAGAATTATTCTGATAAATTAGATGAGCGAGGACAAGCTTGCGTGGAAAAAATGCGTAAATCAGCTTTCCGTTTGAATGCCATGATAAAAGATCTTTTAACTCTTACTCGAATATCGAGGATAAAAAATCCTTATGAGTTGACCAGTATAAAAGAAATGGTTGATGAGATTTTAGAACGATTGGAATATAACATCAAACGGTTTAATGTTGAGATTATATTAAACGGCAATTTTCCAGTTATAGTTTGTGACCGCATAAAATTAGTTGAGGTTTTCTATAATTTAGTTAGCAATGCTATAAAATTCTCTTCTAAAAATTCCCAAATGCCGCCTAAAGTTATTATAGGTCATATTGAACATGATGATTCGCATGAGTTTTTTATTAAAGACAATGGTATTGGTATTGCTCCTGAAGATCATGAAGAAATATTTGTGGTATTCAAACGTCTTCATACTAATCAGGAATATGAGGGAACAGGCGCTGGTCTAGGTATTGTCGCAAATGTAATTAAAGACCATGGCGGTAAAGTTTGGGTAGAATCAAAGTTAGGAGAAGGCGCTACATTTAGATTTACTATTCCCAAAAGTTTAAGAGTTTCACCAGAAAGGACTTAAGTATGAAGTTGCTGCGTATTTTTTTAATGGCTTTTTTTATTAGTTTAACATTCGCACGTATTGGTTTTTGTGCGTATCCAGATACTGATAAACCAATCTGCGCGGTATATTTAAGCGGTATTGGATGCCATAATTGCGCGCAAACTGATCCAGTAATATTTTTTGAGTGGACTCAAAAATTTCCAAATTTATTAGTTTTTGAATATGAAGTTTTTAAACATGAGCTGGATAATCTTTTGATTAAAAATGATTATTATAAATCCTATTCTGAAGAAGGGCAGACCGGCGTGCCTTTTATTATTTTGGGTGAGAAGGTAGCTGCGATGGGACGAATTAATGTAAAGCAATTTGTGAGCACGATCGGTTTTGTTTCAAGCAATCCATTTCCGTTACAAGGTGGCGGGAGTGTTGAGTTTAAAGATTTGGATCTTAATAAATTAACCGGAAAGTTTAACATCTGGACGAAAAATCGGGTTTTGATAGCTGGACATAATGCGCCTTTGAAAGATTTGCAAACTATATTATTAAGTGGAGATATTCAAAAAGCGTTGAAAAGTATCGAGCATAAAAAAGTTGCTCCTGAATCAATTGAAATATCTGGCGCGCAAGTTGATTTTACCCACGCAGTTTTGATCGGAGATTGGCGGGTACAATGGAATGATCTGGAGGCTGGTAATACAATAGTTGGCAAATTAACCACTACCGAAGGTAAGTTGTCCGTCAAAAAAATAAAGCCAAAAACAGATAGTAGTTGGATAATATTTTTACTTTTATTATCTTTAGTTTTTGTTTTTGTGCCGGTTTTATTTTTTAAAGAACGTAAAGTCGCAAAAGGCGCGGTTCACAAGGTAAATTGGAAGACTCGGATACGGGATATTATAATTGCAATATTATCTTCAGGCGGAGTTATAGCTTTCATTGTGTTTGCTAAACAAGTATCGCCAGATTTTCTACAACAATCCGGTTATTCAATGCCGCTGCCGTTATTTACATTTTTAATCGCTTTAGTAGACAGTTTTAATCCATGTAACATGTTTGCGTTGACTGGGATGTTGGCATTACTGGTCGCAACATCAGCTTCAAGAGCCCGTTTATATATCGTTGGGCTAACTTTTGTGGTAGTGGTATACATTTTTTATTATTTATTTATGGCAGCCTGGCTAAATGTCTTTAATTATCTTTCATTTGTTAAGCCCTTACGTATCGGAATAGCAGTATTCTCGCTTATAGCTGGTTTAATCAACTGCAAAGAGTTGTTCTTTTTTAGAAAAGGTGTTTCTTTAATGGTACAAGATGAACATAAAGGTTTAATCAAAACCCGCATGGAAAAACTTAAAGAGGTAGTCCAAAAAGGTTCTTTACCAATGTTACTTAGCTCGTCGGTAGCATTAGCAGTTTTGACCTCTTTGGTCGAGATTCCATGTACTGCGGGATTCCCAATAATTTACACTCAAGTGTTGATTGGGCATGGTTTAGGCAAAGGCTTCGGATATTATTCATATTTAGCATTTTATAATTTGATATATGTTGTTCCGCTTTTAATGATTGTAGGCGTGTTTATTATTACTTTCCGTGGACGCCAATTGACCCAGCGACATATGGAAATAATGAAATATGTCAGCGGTCTTATTATGATAGTTTTAGGTATAATTTTGTTGATTAATCCCGCGCTGGTCGGCGTGGGAGGAAAATAGGAAAGGATTTGTATGGTTAAGCCAGTGATTAATGAAGGTATAAAAGAAATACAAAAACATGGAAGTAAAATTTTCAGCTCTGGACCGCAGATGCTGCCGAGTGTTTCATTGATGATAGCTGAAGGCGCTATCCGTTCAGTTAAAGATTTAAAAAAGCCGATAATTACTATTGTTAATTCTTTTACTACTCAAATACCCGGGCACGCGCATTTAGACCAATTAGGCGCAGCAGTTAAGGCGCAATTAGAAAGTATGGGTGTGAATGTATGGTATACCAATATCGGCGGCGCGGTTTGCGACGGTATTGCTATGGGTCATTTTGGGATGAAGTATTCTTTAGCGTCTCGAGAATTGATCGCTGATCAGATCGAAACTATCATGGGAGCTCATCCCTGCGATGCTTGGATCGGGATTGGTAATTGCGATAAGATCGTGCCTGCGATGTATAACGCCATGGTTAGAGTTAATATTCCTGCGATTTATGTAAGCGGAGGACCAATGTTATCCGGCGCGTGTAATTCAGATCTTATATCGGTTTTTGAAGGAGTGGGTAAATTCAGCGCTAAAAAAATATCTTTACCTGAATTAAATAAAATCGCGGAATGTTCCTGTCCGGGATATGGCAGCTGCTCAGGAATGTTCACTGCTAATTCAATGAATTGTCTGGGTGAGGTTTTAGGTTTTGCTCTTCCAGGCAATGGGACTATTCCAGCTACTAAGAGGATAACTAATGCAATCCATCAACATGTAGTCAATCCAGAACGGATTCAATTAGCCTGCGACGCTGCTAAACAATTATTGAAATTACTAAAAAATAATGTGCGACCTTTAGATATTTTGACCCGCGACGCGATTGATAACGCATTTGTTTTGGATATGGCTATGGGCGGATCAACCAATACTGTTCTGCATGTTTTGGCTCTGGCTAATGAAGCCGGCATAAAATATGATCTGAAACGCATTGAAGCCATCTCAAAAGCTACTCCGAATGTTATAAAAATCGCGCCGTCTCGTCCAGAAGTACATTTGGAACATGTAAAAGCTATTGGAGGTATGGGCGCTATCATGCGTTCAGTTTATGAGGGTAAAAATCAATTTATCAATTTGAACACTAAAACTGTTTATGGCACATTAGGTCAATATGTTAAACGCTCTCCTAAACCAGACGGAAAAATTTTACGTACAGCTAAAAATCCATTTTATCCGGAAGGAGGATTAGCTGTTCTATTTGGTAATATCGCGCGTAAAGGCGCAGTAGTTAAGACCAGTGGCGTTGAAGCAGACATGATGAAATTTTCTGGTCCAGCTAAAGTATATGAATCGCAAGAAGACGCTTTGCACGGAGTATTAAAAGGTCAAGTTAAAAACGGGGATGTAGTTATTATACGTTATGAAGGACCCAAAGGTGGTCCTGGTATGCAGGAAATGCTTTCACCTACATCAGCGATTAAAGGCGCTGGTATTCGCGCGGCATTGATAACAGATGGACGATTCTCAGGTGGTACCCGTGGACTTTGCATTGGTCACGTTGCTCCTGAAGCTGCTGCAGGTGGAGAGATCGCAATTATAAAAAATGGCGATATCATTGATATTGATGTTGCAAAAAATAAAATGAGTGTCCGCTTGTCCAAGATAGAGATAGCAAAACGTATGAAAGCTTTGAAACCTTTTGTTTCAAAAATTAAAGGTGGATGGCTTGCACGTTACGCGTCGCTGGTTACCAGCGCTGATACAGGGGCGGTGTTAAAAAACGGAGTTTAAAATAGAAAGTTTTGTTTTGTGTACAATATAAAAATCGCGCAGGAATTAAAGCTTAAGCCGCAGCAAGTCGAAGCAACCATAAAACTTTTAGATGAAGGCTCAACTATACCGTTCATTTCACGTTATCGTAAAGAAATTACTGATAATTTAGATGAAACTGTTATCACTTCTATTCGTGACCGGGTCGAAGCATTACGTGAATTAGATAAACGCAAAGCTGCTATTCTTGAATCAGTAGAGAAACAAGGTAAGCTTACAGACGAGCTAAAAGCAAAATTATTAGCAGCTGCGACCATGACTGTTCTCGAAGATCTTTATCTTCCATATAAACCCAAGCGCCGCACCAAAGCTACTATAGCAAAAGAAAAAGGTCTGGAGCCTTTAGCCCAAATTATTTTTGAACAGACTGGTGTTGATCCTAAAAAAGAAGCTGAAAAATATATCAGCGCTGAAAAAGAAGTGAAGTCTGTTGATGAGGCATTAGAAGGCAGCCGTCACATAATTGCGGAGTGGATCAATGAAAATGAAGAAGCACGTAAACAATTACGAAAGTTATACGCTGATACCGGTGTAATGACTTCTAAAATCATTAAAGGTAAGGAAGAAGAAGGACAAAATTATAAAGATTATTTTGATTGGAAAGAGCTTGCCCGTACTGCACCGTCGCATCGCATTTTGGCAGTACGCAGAGGAGAAAATGAAAAACTTTTAACATCCAGAATTGAAGTCGAAGAACAAGAAGCGCTAAAGATATTACAGAAATTATTCGTAAAAGGTAAGAATGCTGATTCATCTCAGGTGATGATGGCTTGCGACGACAGTTTTACCAGATTGCTGTCTTTATCTATGGAATCAGAATTACGCATGGAATTAAAGAAACGAGCTGACTTGGAAGCTATTGATATTTTTAATAAAAATCTGCGGCAATTATTAATGGCGTCGCCAATGGGACAAAAACGGGTAATGGGTATTGATCCCGGACAACGAACTGGATGTAAGATTGTATGTCTCGATGAGCAAGGTAAATTATTGGACAATGATGTTATTTATTTAATTAAGTCTGAACGTGAATTAGAAGAAGCTGCTGATATAGTACTTAGATTATTTAAAAAATATAAAATCGAAGTTATTGCGATCGGTAATGGTACTGCCAGTCGTGAAACTGAGGCATTTGTTAAGCGGCTGCCTTTTCCGATTAAACCAGTTATTGTTCTGGTCAGTGAAAGCGGTGCTTCAATTTATTCGGCTTCTGAAGTAGCGCGGGAAGAATTTCCAGACCAGGACGTTACTGTACGCGGTTCAGTTTCTATAGCCAGACGTTTAATGGATCCATTAGCTGAATTAGTCAAGATAGATCCTAAATCGATAGGCGTTGGTCAGTATCAGCATGATGTTGACCAAAAATTATTGCGTCAAAACCTGGACGATACAGTAGTTAGCTGTGTTAATAATGTGGGAGTAGAAGTTAATACCGCAAGTAAACAATTATTGACTTATGTTTCTGGTTTAGGACCAGCCAGAGCTCAAGCTATCATTGAACAACGAAATAAAAAAGGCAAATTTAAATCTAGAGTGGAACTGAGCAAGACTCCTGGTTTGACTGCAAAAGCATTTGAGCAAGCTATTGGTTTTTTGCGTATACATGATGCTGAAAATCCTTTGGATGCCAGCGCTGTACACCCTGAGGCGTATCCTATAGTCGAGAAAATGGCTAAAGATTTAGATTGTTCAGTTAAAGATCTGGTAGATAGTTCAGAATTGCGTAAAAAAATCGAACTTTCAAAGTATGTTACAGACAAGATTGGTATGCCCACTTTGGTAGATATTAAAAATGAGTTGGAAAAACCTGGTCGTGATCCTCGTGAAGCTTTTGAATTGTTTTCTTTTAAAGAAGGGGTTGAAACTCTGGATGATCTAAAACCAGGTATGGAATTACCGGGTGTAGTCACTAATATAACCGCATTCGGTGCTTTTGTGGATATTGGCGTGCACCACGACGGATTAGTGCATATCAGTGAAATGGCAGATCGATATGTTAAAGATCCTAATCAGGTTGTGCATGTGCATCAAAAAGTGAATGTACGAGTGGTTGAAATAGACCAGAAACGTAAACGTATAGCCTTATCTATGAAAAAAAAGCTGCAATAAATGTAATAAAAGAATTTTTTGTTGCTTTGTGGATTTTTAACTGTCAAAATTATTATAATTAATCCACCTTAAATTCGAAAGTTTAATATATGTCATATATTGTTTTTGCCCGTAAATATCGTCCTCAAACTTTCCAGGAGGTTATTGGTCAAGATCACATAACTGAGATCATTCAAAAAGCCATTACTTCTAATAAAGTTGCTCATGCCTATCTTTTTACCGGTCCACGCGGGGTAGGAAAAACTTCTTGCGCTCGTATTTTGGCAAAATCATTAAATTGTGAAAAAGGTCCGACTATTGATCCCTGCGGTAAATGTACTTCATGTCTTGAAATAGCCAAAGGTTCTAATTTTGATGTTCTTGAAATTGACGGCGCTTCTAACCGTGGAATTGATGAAATCCGTAATTTACGCGAAAACGTAAAATATGCGTCCGGTTACGGCAGATATAAAATATATATTATCGACGAAGTTCACATGTTGACTGCTGAAGCGTTTAACGCCTTGCTTAAAACTTTAGAAGAACCGCCTGAACACGTTAAATTTATTTTTGCTACTACTGAACCAAATAAAGTACCGTCAACTATTTTATCCCGTTGTCAGCGTTTTGATTTTAAACGGATATTAATTAAAACTATTGTCGGGATATTAACTGATATTTGTAAAAGTGAAAACCTGGATATTGAACAAGACGCTTTATACGCTATAGCTAAAGCCGCACAAGGCGGTTTGCGTGATGCTTTAACCGTGCTGGATCAAGTTAGCGCATTATCTGATAAAAAAATAATTGCTACTGATGTTACTTCAATGTTAGGGTTAGTCGAGACAGAATTATTATTTGGTATCGTGGACGCAATAGCAGAAAAAGATTGTTCGAGTGCTTTAAGTATGCTGGATCAGATCATTGATAAAGGAAAAGATATCCGGCAGTTAAGTAAAGATATAATCGAGCATTTCCGTAATTTGATGATAGTTAAAATCGGTCAGACCAAATTGGGAAGTATGATCGATTATCCCTCGAATATTAAAACATTATTTCTGGAACAATCTAATAAATTTCTATTAAAACAAATCATTACTGCTATAGATATTTTTATTCAGGCGAGCGAAATGGCGCGTATAACTGAATCATTTAGATTGCCATTAGAAGTGGCTTTTGCAAAATTGACTTATCAGGCAGATAAAGATGCGCAGAATATTGTTCAACCTGCTCCAGCCAGGAAAGCTGCGCCAACTGTTAAATTTGAACCCGTCGAAGAAAAAAAAACACCGATTAGTATATTGAGCAATAATAAAGGACACATTGATATAATTGGTAATGACGAGCCAACCGTTTTAACTATCAAAGATATTAAACAAAAATGGGGAGCAGTTACCGCTGCCATAAGTAAGAAAAAAATGTCTGTAGCAACTTTTTTACAAGATGGCGTTCCAATTTTATTTGAGAATAATATTTTGATAGTTGGATTTGCTCCAGATTGTATTTTTAATAAAGAATCCTTAGAACATTTAGATAACCAAATGATGATTGAAAATGTGTTAAAAGACTTGTTTGGTCTAGTAATAAGAATAAAATATAAGATAGTCGATGATATAAAACCTAAAGAAGAAGACGGCGCTGTACAGGATGTAGTTGACGCCTTCGGCGGTGAAATAGTTCAGCGTTGGCACGAAGAGTAAAAAATGTTGTACGGGGGAGTACATAATGTCTTATCCTAAGTTAATAGAAAATTTAATTGAAAATTTATCTAAGCTGCCTGGCATTGGTCGACGCAGTGCTGAGCGCATGGTTTTTTGGATGCTTAATCATCCTAAAGAGCAAACCGAGGTCTTAGCAAAAAGTATTTTAGACTTAAAAGAAGGTTTAATGTTCTGCCGTATTTGCCATAATTTAAGTGAAACTGAAATTTGTCTGGTTTGCAGCGATTTGCACCGTGACCAAAGTATGGTTTGTGTAGTCGAGACACCTAAAGATTTATTGGCAATTGAACGTACTGGATCATATCGCGGGTTATATCATGTATTGTTAGGTAACATTTCTCCGGCTGAAGGCAAAGGTCCAGACGATATTCAAATAAATTCATTATTGAACCGTATAAGTGTGGGGGAGATACAAGAAGTAGTTTTGGCTACAGACCCAGATAATGAAGGCGAAATGACTGCCTTGTATATTATTAAACAATTAAAAGATTTTGCTAATGTACGCATCAGCCGCATTGGAATTGGTCTGCCAGTAGGAAGCTCCTTGGAGTTTGCGGATATGTCAACCCTTGGAGTATCTTTAAACAGCCGTCGTGAAATAAAGGTTTAACTGCCCCATTGACTTTTAAAGAAAAATTAGTATAATCTGAACACTGTTCTTTAAATATGAGTATTTATTCCCCTGTGACCGAGTCCGTTTAATTTGCGATAGCTATCAAACGGACGACGAAATACTGCGAGCTGGAGCGAAGCAGTGAAGCTCAAAACGCATGGCGGGAATTTGTTCTTTCAATAAAATATTTCATTCCCCTGTAGCTCAGTTGGTAGAGCGAGTGGCTGTTACGAGCGTAGCGAGTACGATTACTTTCTTTAAATAGAATTTAATTTACTCCTCGCAATGCAGAAAGCAAGGGACAGGTGGCGAAAGACAACCGGACATACAAAGATCGTAGAGATTATCTCATCAAAGCTGTTTATGCAAGACGAAAAAAAGTTCGTCTAATGGCTGTAGAGCATAAAGGCTTTAAATGTGAAAAATGCGGATATGATCGATGTATTGACGCGTTAGAATTTCATCACATTGATCCAGCTCAAAAAGACTTTAATATTTCCAGCAAGGGATATACCCGAAGTTGGGATAGAGTTAAATTAGAGTTGGATAAGTGCATAATGTTATGCGCGAATTGTCACCGAGAACTGCACGCAAAGTTAGCAGCCTTTAGTGGAAACACTAAAGTGAAAAAGCAGGCTAAGTCAGGGAAACCCGAACCGTTAGGAGGGCAATCCTGAGCTAGCATTCCGATTAATATAATCGGGAGGGCAAGTGCAGAGACTTTACACCTGCAGCCGTCATGTAAAAACATCGGCTAAGAGAAAGTCCGACTCCTGTTGTAAAACAGGTCAGATAGTAACCACTATGTCCGAGGTTCGAGCCCTCGCGGGGGAGTTTTTTCCGAAAGCCCGTTCATTAATTTGAACGGGCTTTTTTATTGGAAAAAACTCCGCCGCGAGGCAAGGGGTGTGGGGAGATTGTCCCCACGCTTTCGGGGTATCAGCGACCATAGGGAGCGTCATAGGGGCAGAGCCCCTTGAGGAGTCCCGAAGGGACGACCGAGCGCGGGGAGTTATTAAATAGTTTTATTCCGCAGTGTGTATTTGTTGCCATAGATTTTTGATGGGCTTTTTTATTAAATAGTTTTATTCCGCATTTATTTACTCAATAATTTATTTTGTGGTTTTTGAAGATAATTTTGTCGGCTAATAACTTTTTGTTTTGTTTCTTGTTCAAGTTTCTTTCTTGCAACCCCGGCAACATTCCCACCGCGTTTAGCAACAGCTTTATTTTCAATAAAACCTTCAGGATTTTCAACCTGAGTGATCTGTGTTGTAGACGCCTCGCCAAGCATGGAAAAGATCAATTCAAGGTCGTTCATATGGTCGCGGAGATTTTCGCGTTTTAATCCTTTAATTTTTTTATATTTGCTGGGTGTAAGCCCGAAAGTAGCTTTAGATATTTCAGCGGTTAAAATTTCATATTCTTTGTTTTCTTTAACGCCATGTTTTTTCCATTCATCGGTTAATTCTTCCCGAATCGCAATGCCGCGCATCCGTTTTTCGATCCAGTCATCCGAATATCCTTTGGCTTTATAAAGGGCGCGTGTCCGCTTGGTTGCCAATTCAGGGTCTTCAATTTCCTGTACCCGTTCATAACCAACGCGAGCCAGCCAACGCTTGAAAGGTTCAGCTTTAGGCGAGGGGATAGATTGGATAATACGGAAAACGCCTTCAGTGTTGGCGCAATTTGTTTCTCGCAACTTGCCATCTGGCGCCAGTAATTCAAGGGGGGTACAAATTGTACCCCAGTTGCTGTCCAGTTGAGGATCGCGCTGGCGTATTTTTTTAATATATTGTTTAACGTCACTACTGTCAGTCAATGCTTCTACAACATCTGCAACAGAAAACCACCATTCATTTTTATGGAGTGTTTTTCGTATTTCTTTTTTTCTAAAAACTGCAATTTTTGTTTGAGGGATCAATTCGTTGGTCATGTTGGTATCTCCGGAAATTTAATACTTATTGATTAAATATCATAATGCAAGACAATTAGAATCTTTTTTTGATTTTCATTCTATAGCGAAATATCCTTTGAAACAACTGGTTTTAAGAATATTATTTTGAACAGGCTTTTTTTATGCCATTTTTAAGTTTAACTTCCCAAAATATGCTATAACTAATAACAATGAATTTTAAAATTTTGTATTGTGTCTTCAGGAAGTTTTATTACATATGCGAATTTGGGATCTTCCACCTCAAAAATTGTGCCGTAATCATCTTTTAGGCGAGCATCGCGAATTACACGCGATCTGGTCTGTTATTACATTACATAAAAAAGGATATTCCCGCCATCCTGAAACACTTCGATGGAACGGCAAGCTGGCAGCGTTATATGCACGGCATGAACTCTTAGTCAAAGAAATGCATTTACGCGGATTTAATCACCATAGCGCCCTGGATAAAAAATTAGCTATCGGTAATAAAAGTCAGACTGCATTTGTTCATTCGCCGCAACAACAAATAAAAATTTTAAAAACAAAAAAATGCGCATGCGTGTATAATCAAAATAAATAAGGTTACAGTGTGTGACACCGGAAGGAACAAACAAAAAGGAGATGATCAAATGGAGAAAAATTTGTTAATTGTAATATTAGGTATGATGTTATTGCCTTTGTCTGGGTGCGCTTCTACTATGGCTATTGAGAAAGCTACGGCAATGGCAACAACTGCAACACAAGACAAATTTAGTTTTGACGTATCAACTCCTGGGGCGGATACTGGTAAATTGATAGTGCATTGTAGACCTCCAAGCAATCAGATGTTTGTTGACAGATATGCTATCGCCATAGATTCTAATCCTCCTTTGGTTGTCACTAAAGAAAGTGATACAGATATAAAACTTAACGCGGGGGAACATACTATAAAATTCTATGCTACATTTCCTGATCCTAAACAAAGCGAGAAGGTGGCCTTTGGTCATCTAACCAAAAAAGTGATCGTTATTACGAAAGATACAGAGCAAAGTTTAAAATATACCGGACCATGGAGGCTATTTGGCGAAGGGAAAGTCGAAATAAACAAGTAAAAGTTTATTTTTTCTGCGCCAATAAAAACCAATCCCACGGGTATGGTTCAGCTATTTTTTGGGGGACATTTTCCATTTCTTCCTCCCATGAGAATTCAATCTTACGCGTTCTTATTGGCTCAAATCCTATTGACGAAATAAACGATTCGAGTTTTTCTTTTGTGTAACATTTAGTCGGCGTGCCGCCGATTGATACTATCCCGTCAACAACAGAAATAACCTCTTTTTTAAAAACTCGTTCCAGATCAGCCACACTTTTATTGCGTTTTACACCAAAACGAATCTGATAATTAAGCAAAGTATTATATACATGCAGAATGGATTCAAATGAAGGTACCACAAAAACACTTAATCCGTTTTTCTTAGTGGTTTGCCATACTTTCTTTGCAATACGTTTACGTTGTTCAAATACCGGACTGATCATTACATTAACACAAAAAACTGCGTCAGTTTTAAATCCAATTGATCTGGTACTGGTAAGATTATGCTTAATGTATTCAACGTTACGAAAATTATAACGTTTTTGCGCGCGTTTAAGCAGGTCAGCAGCATAATCAACTGCTTTAACATTTTTAAAATGTGGACTTAATAATTCAAGCGTTTTACCTGGTCCACAGCCTAAATCAGCAACCGTATCCGCGTTTTTAGAAATAAATTTTATTTCTTCTTTTAATACGCCGCTTATATCATAGTTTGCGATTTCCAAAACCTGATCGGTATAGTTTTCTGCTAATGAATTCCAATAACTATTACACATGAGGTTTTTCATATAATTTAATTTACATGATTAAATTGTCTTGACCAAGAAAAAATGTTATTTTTTATTTCAATATTTATTATGGTATTATTGAAACAAATAATTTGTTACTTGATACCCCAAAAATGAAAATTTCTATGAATATTTTTGTAACATGTAAAAGTGGTTTTGAGCAAATTTTATCAAGGGAATTAGTATTAAATAAATTTTCGTCGATAAAAAATGGTTCAGGATGGGTTTTAGCCAATATTGATGAGAGCTTAGGCTTGCCAGATACGCGTTGCAGGGAAATGTGTTTTCCATTGATAATGTTAGAAAACCCCTTAAATATTGAAGGTTCATCTGTAAATAATTTTGTGGAGACTTTGATTAGTATTTTTATAGATAAAATCAAAGCTATGAAAATTGAGAGCACTTGGTTCTACGGATTTTCATCAGCCGGTGAAGATAATTGTGTTCAACGGGTTAAAACGATCGAGCAAAGCTGGTTTGAAAAATTACGCAAACGGATGTCTCGAGTTGCGAAGTTAGCAAAAAATGGTATTCCATATTCATCAAATTTTCTATTTGGTTTCTTTGTTTATTTCATTGATTCTAAACATGCTTTTGTATCTTTGCAGGCTATGGCATTCGGTCAACAACGCATGCAAATGGATGCGCGCGCTCCGTCCCGGTCTTATCTAAAAGTAGAAGAAGCTTATCAAATAATGGGCATAGGTCCTAAGGCAGGTGAGACCGTCATTGATCTGGGTGCTGCTCCAGGTGGATGGACTTATAGCGCGTTAAAACGCGGTGCGAATGTAATTGCCGTTGATAATGGCGCGCTTACTGATGAGCTATTGACTTACCCGAATGTTAAACATTTGAAAGAAGATGCTTTAAGTTTTCATCCGCCTTCATTGAAATGTGTAGATTGGTTATTTTGCGATATTATTGAAAAACCAGAACTTATTATGCGTTTGATCAAAAAATGGGTTGAAAATAAATGGTGTCATAAATTTATTATCAATTTTAAAGTCGGATATGCTGATCCAATTACAGTCATAGAAAAAATTAGAAATCCACAGACTGGGTTGATCAGTCTTTGTAAATTATTTAAAATTCGTCAGCTGTACCATGACCGAGAAGAGATAACGGTTATGGGAGAAGTAAAAATTATATAGGATTTTGTTAGAAAATTTATGGTATTACTTTATAATTAAAAATCATAAACATATTTTTAGGTTAACTAATGTTTCAATTCGTTTTGGCATCTACTCTTCATGAATTCTTTTTTTTAATCATTCTTCCTTTTTTTATATGGGTTATCTCCAAATGGGAATATATTTCCGGACGGCTGTCATTAACAGTTGATGCTTTTGTCTCCTATTGGGATAGTAGATTTTTTTTGGATAATATCATGCATGGGGTTTATCCTTTATGGAATCCCTTTTATTCCGGAGGAGTACCCTGGAATTTCTTTTTAAGAAGAATGGGGGAGTTTAACCCTTTTTATCAGATCATAAATGTACTAAAACTTTTTGGGATGTCCGCATTCAATTCATATATTATATTTTGTGTATTTTATTATTTTGTGGGGCTGGTTGGTTTTTGGCTTCTTGCAAGACTTTTTTTAAAAGACCGCCTAACCGCGATAGCAGCTTTTTTACTTTTGCTGTTTTCTTGGGGCGGACAAATTTTTTACAGCTTTGATGTTTTATTATTTGTTCCGTTGATATGGTTTTTTTATTTTCTTTTTGCTTTTTTTGATGAAAAGAAAAAACACCAGTTTCTTGGGATTTGGTTTTCTCTGGGATTGATGCTTACTACATATATTCCTTTTTTTGATTTAACAGTCGTAGGTGTATTTTTATTTTTTGTTTTTATATTTTTCACCAAAAAATCATTTATTTTTTTAAAGTCGCTATATATTTTTTCGCGCACAAATAAATTATTTACCCTGATGACTTTTGTGTTTTTTCTTTTAACTTGTGCGCCCGCTTTTGATTTATATTTTGAGTCCAAGGCTGGAGGATTTGCCATGCCTTCGCGCCATGCAGGATCAAGCAATTCCTCAGAAATCTCTATCGGAGAAATTAAAGATGAGCAAGGTAAAAGCGCTCCGGTTGTTGTATGGGATATTATCGCGCATGGATATTTTGAAAAAACATTCTCTAATCACCCAGATATGAGGATAGAAGATTTTAATATCGCATATTTATTTTTTATTGTGCCGTTATTAGCATTTTTAAATCCAGCGTCCCGAAGGACCGCATTATTACTCCTATCAGGAATTTTTTTAACATTAATTGCCATAACCCATGGCGGAAAATTGTATCCATTTCTTTTTGAACACGTATTTTTATTTCGTTATATGCGGATGATGCATCTATTCCTTTGGTTAGGAGTACTCCCGATAGCTATTCTGTTAGTTATGGATCAGCTTCGGGTTTTTCTAAAACAACATCAGGGTCGTAAAAATATCAAGGTTCTGATATTTATTATTGTAATCCATTGTCTTTTTTTTCTAGGGCTTTTTACACAGCCAGGAGTAAGCTTAAGTTCTTATATTTCTGTTGGAATGTCTTTACTTTTTTTTATCCAAGCTATCCTGGGATATTGGGGTAAGGATATACTAAGTTGGCTGCTCTGGCTAAGTATAATAATTCAGCCCATAGAAATTGCTGTATATATGAATAGCAATTCCATTGCAACCGAGCCTTCTTATCTCATAGATCGCGCATCTTTTTATCTGCGGGATTTTTCATTACCGACAAAAATATCTGTAATGCCGCAAGATAACAATAATAAAAAGAAGGGGGATTTGTTAAAAGTTGCACCAACTCAGCACTACGTAAATCCATGGCTCGACCATCTTCAACAGTTAATTTATGTAGATAATATTCGAACATTTGTTGCTAACAAACTACTACTTTTTGACAACACTATCCCTGAAGAGAATTCTTCTTCTGAACAATTTTATATTAAACTTGATAATATGTTGGGGGCACTTCAAAACCATGTTTTTTTACCGATCAAAGATAGTGTTCCTGAAGATTTTAAATCTCTTGCCCCAAATATATTGAACGCAAAAGTGTTAGTTAAAGGTAGTGCCGAAGTTAAAATCTTATATTTTGATGCTAATGCGTTACGCCTAAAAACAAATCTCAATCAACCCAAATTTTTGTTATGGACCGACGGGTATCATCCAGAATGGCATATCTATATCGATGGACGTGAAAGCCGGCTATTACGAGCGGATTATGCATTTAAAGGAGCCTGGATACCCTCAGGTGAACATACTGTAGTATTTCGTTTTCTTACGCCATTGCAGTATACAAAAGCTTATATTTTATTATTTTCATTTATGTTTGCGCTGGCTATGATTGTGATATTAGGTTTTAAAGAAAAATTTCTTATTGAGAAAGAAGAAGCCTGTGAACACTAAGCAAATACTTTCTCGTTTTCGTTGGTTTTTCTTTAGGGATGGCTTTATTTATGTGCTGATTATTAGTGCTGCAATGATTGCGGTTGATGTGCCTAACGTTGTAAGGTATATCCGGATTCGCCAAATCAATGATTTAAACGCAAATCTTAACATTTCGCAACTGATAGATTTTTCAGAAGGTAAGATCCAAGCATCAGCTGTAAATTGGCAGAGATTAATATTATATTTTCGCACTATATTAACTTATTTCCCTTCGCAGGAAGTTGCGGAAATGTTTTTAGGGTTATGCGAATATTATGGATTTGACCAGGAAGATTTAGCTTTAAAATATTTATGCCACTCAACAGATAATAGACCTATTATTTTTTGGAATGCATATAATACCGGTATAATTTTTTTTAAAAATGGCAAAATTGACCAAGCGATTTATTACTTAGAACGAGCGTTAATTTTACCAAGTGACAAGATATTATTAGCTATGGCAGATTCAATTATTTATCGTCAAATACTTTCAGGAATATCTGGAGATTATTTATTTAACCGATTGACACACGCGCGTGAAAAAGTGCTCCTATTATTGACAGCTGCTCATTGTTATAAAAAAGAATATGCTTTAGCGAAAATTTTTGCTATGAAAGGTATAACTGAACCAAACATAAAGAATCGCGAGCCATTTTATTTTTATGCAGGTAATATTGCACTACTTAATGGGGATTCTGAAGATGCATTATTATTTTTTGATAAAGCAATTAAAGCAAAATCAAATAATCCATTAGTATATCGTTACACTGCTAATATTTTAATGAAAAATGGACGCTTTGATGACGCACAAAAAATATCCCAAATAGCCACGACCTTAGAGCAAAGTGTTAATTTAGATCAATTTCTTTATCCCGACTATTTACGCTTAGAATTTTATTAAAATAATAAGGAGGATAAAATGGAAAAAATAGCGTTATTAACCAGTGGCATTATTTTTATGCTAGTATCAATCCTACATTTGGTAAGATTATTTTTTAAAATAGAAGTAAAAATTGGAAACCATATAATTAAATTGTGGTTCAGTTTTTTTGGACTAATATTTTCTTTACTATTATCTTTATGGATGTTCTCTATTGTTAAAGGTTAAACTAATTCATGAAAAAAATTGTACTTATTGCTGTCATGACATTTGGTCTTGAATCAATTGTGCGTAAGGAATTAGAAGATCTTGGCTATAAAAAAATTATCTCCGTATCTGACGGACGAATTGAATTTGAAGCAGAAGTTAAAGATATTCCAATTGTAAATTTATGGCTTAGAACAGCTGACCGGGTAGTTATAAAAATGGCTGAATTCAAAGCTCTGGATTTCGATCAATTATTTGACAATATCAAAAGCATACCTTGGGAAGAGTGGATCACTAAAGACGGAAAGATAACAGTTAATGGAAAATCAGTAAAATCAGTACTGGAAAGTGTCAGGTCTAATCAGTCAATCACTAAAAAAGCGATTATCGAAAGATTAAAAGCCAAATATAACATCGATTGGTTAGAAGAAACTGGTCCAGAATTTGAAGCGCAAGTTTCTATATATAAAGATATGGCTTTATTGACGCTGGATACTACAGGTTTTGGTTTGCATAGACGCAATTACCGAACCAGTACAGGTGAAGTTCCTTTACGCGAGAATTTAGCTGCAGCTTTAGTGTTATTAAGCTTTTGGAAAAAAGATCGATTATTAATTGATCCTTTATGTGGGTCAGGAACGATTTTGATTGAAGCCGCTATGATCGCGCGCAACATCGCGCCTGGGTTAAATCGTGATTTTGCTTCAGAACAATGGCCAGGTATTCCTATAAAATATTGGACAGATGCAAGGGACGCTGCGTTAAATGCAATTGATAAAACTATAAAACCACGAATATTTGGTTATGATATTGATCCACAGCGGATAAAAGATTGTAAAATTAATACCAAAAATGCCGGAGTAGGGAATGATGTTATATATCAGCAAAAAGACATAAAAGATCTTATCCTCGAGGAAACTCAAGGAATAATAATATCTAATCCTCCATATGGCATAAAATTATCAACTGCAAAAGAAGTTTTACCTATATATAGTGCTTTAGATGAGTTATTAAAAAATAAACCAGGCTGGTCATTATTTTTGCTTACAGCAGATAAAAATTTCCCAAATCATTTTAAACGTGCTCGTCCAGATAAAATCCGAAAACTATATAATGGCACTATCGAAGCTGGTTATTATCAATACTACAGTGAAAAAGAACCAAAACAACTTCAATAAAATGAATAATAAGATAAGAGTCATACATTTAATTCCTAATTTGGGCATCGGCGGTGCAGAACGAGTTCTAGTAAATATTTGTAATAAAATCGATAAAACTAAATTCGATCTGACTGTTCTTTATTGGGGTGACGATGAATCATTACTTCCGCAGTTAAAGGCTACCGAAGTTAATATTATCCGCTTAAATACTAAAAAAATCATTTCTTTGGATTTAATTTTTAAAATCGCAAAAATATTAAAAAATTCATCAGCTGATATTTTACACACTCATTTTATGGATTCTGATTTCTTAGGTTTTTGTGCCGCATTTTTAACTCGAACCCCGATGATCTGCCATATTCATACCCATCATCCATTTTTAGAAGTTATCCGGCATCGCATCCGATATTTTTTTATGGCTTTTTTTATTAAAAAATTTATATGTGTATCAGAAAAAGTCAGCCAATATTTTCTCGAATCAACTAAAATCAATCGACGTAAAGTTGAAGTTATTTACAATGGAATTCAAATTGACCAAAGATTTGAAAATAAAGGTAAGTTGTTCTCAAACCAGTTAAAAGTTTCCTTAGGTATAAATTTAGAACATGCAGTCATAGGTAATGTTTCCCGAATGGTTCCAATAAAAGGACAAAAATACATTTTAACCGCTATACCAAAAATTCTTAAAATTTATCCAAAAACTTCATTTTTATTTGTAGGTGATGGTAAATCCCGCGCGGAATTAGAAAAGTTAACTGATGAATTAAATATCCGCAACAATGTTATTTTTACTGGAATACGTTTTGATATTCCTGAATTATTAAATGTAATCGATATTTTTATACTATCATCCTTTTATGAAGCTATGGGTCTAGTAATAGTTGAAGCTATGGCAGCCGGGAAACCGATTATAGCAACCGAAGATGCAGTTTCAGAATTAATAACGCCAGACGAGGATGGGATATTAATACCTTCACATAATTCAGATGCTATTGCAGATTCAACTTTAAAATTAATGAATGCTCCTGATCTTTGTGAAAAAATTGGGCAACGCGCTAAACAAAAAGCACTGCGATTTTCTGACGATAAAATGGTAGAACAAATTCAAGCCTTATATGAAAAAATCAGATAATTTTACCTATAAACCAGGCGGCGTTAGGGAAATGCTCACTATTGCCTTGCCAATGCTGGTCTCCATGACGTGTGACACGATTATGATAGTCACAGATCGTATATTCCTTTCAAGATTACATCCTGAAATGATGAACGCATCCATGGGCGGAGGACTCACCGTATTTATGATGATCTCCTTTTTTATCGGCTTAACCGGATATTCAACAGCTTTAGTAGCACAATATTTTGGCGCAGATCAAAAACAAAAGTGCCCATCAGTAATAACCCAGTCAGTAATTGTGGCTTTGTGCGCGTATATTCCGATATTGGTATGCCGTCCGTTAGCGCATAAAATGTTTTTATTTATGGGCGTACCTTTAAGTCAATTAGTTTATCAAAATCTTTATTTTGATATTTTACTTTATGGTTCGATCATTACTTTGATACGAGGGATCTTCAGTTGTTTTTTTTCCGGTATAGGCAGAACTCGAATAGTTATGGCAGCATCATTTACAGCTATGGTCGTAAATGCGGTAGCTGGTTATATTTTAATATTTGGGAAATTTGGTTTGCCCGCGCTGGGTATTAGAGGAGCTGCATATGGAGTTTTACTCGGAGGATCAAGTGGCTTAATTGTATTAGCCTGCGCATATTTTAAACAAAATAATATGCTGGAATTTAATATTGTAAATTCATTTAAATTCAGCCGTGAAGTTATTTCGAAACTTTTACGTTTCGGTACATCTCCTGGGCTTGAATTATTTCTTAACCTATTAGCTTTTAATTCTATGGTAATGGTATTTCAGTCGCACAGTCCAATAACCGCGACTGCTGCTACCATAGTATTAAATTGGGATATGGTTTCATTCGTCCCATTATTAGGAATTGAAATTGCAGTTACCAGTATGGTGGGAAGATATATGGGAGCCCAAGACCCTGATACTGCGCATAAATCAGTTATTTCTGGTCTTAAAGTAGGTCTGATATTCTCCACATTTATTCTTATTTTGTTCGTCGGGTTTCCTTGGTATTTAGTAGAAGTATTTCATCCAAGCGGAACACAAGAAACATTTTTAAAATCTGTACCTATGGCATTATTTATGATTCGTGCAGCATCTTTATATATTTTAGTTGAAGCTTTATTTGTGGTTTTTATAGGCGCTTTACGCGGGGCAGGAGATACTTTCTGGGCGATGTTCATATCTGTTACTTTACATTGGTCAATGGTTTTTGTAGTAGTATTCGCGCTTAGAATTATGCGCTGGACACCAGAAGTAGGCTGGTCATTTATGGTCGCAATATTTTTATTATTTTCATTTTTTGTATATTTGCGGTATAAGTCTGGTTATTGGCGTAACATCAAAGTAGTTGAACCTGAAATCCTGCCGTTACATGCGAGTCACAATATAACTTACTAATAGGACAAAAATGAAACATACTTTTATAAAAGAAATCGCAGTTAAACGTCTGACTTTGCCGCTGATCCGCCCGTTTCGTACAGCGTTAGGTCAGCATGACACATTGGATAATTTATTATTTAATATAACTTTATCCGACGGTACCAAAGGATACGGAGAAGCAGCTATTGCCACTCATATTACTGGTGAAACTATTGGGGATACTGAACGTAATCTTAAAACAGTTGGTAAAAAATTGATTGGACAAGATTCGTTAAATTATCAGGATATATCAGTTTTTTTGCATCAAACTTTACCAAAAAATAAAGCCGCGTTAGCAGCTATTGAAATGGCGTTATTAGATGCAGTGACTAAACATAAAAAAATGCCTTTATGGAATTTGTTTGGTCCAAGATCAAGAATATTGAAAACTGATATTACTATAGTGATTGATTCTTTGGAGGAAACTGAAAAATCAGCCCGTCAGTATTATCAACAAGGTTTTCGTGCGTTTAAAATTAAAGTTGGAAAAGATCCAGATTTAGATATTAAACGGGTATTTATAGTAAAAAAAGCAGTACATAAATCTTCAATAATCATCGACGCGAATCAAGGATATAACTATAAACAAACTTTAATTTTTTTAAAAACTTTGAAAAAATATGGAATTTATCCAGACCTAATTGAACAGCCTGTGCCTAAAAATGATTGGGAAGGTATGAAACGTCTTACCAAAACTTGCGGAATTCCAATATGCGCTGATGAAACAGTGCAAGATCTGCGAGATTGTTTAGCAGTTATCCAAGAAAAAGCCGCAAATGTAATCAACATTAAATTAATGAAGTCCGGACTTATCCAGGGACGAAACATTGCATTTCTAGCAAGATCAGCTGGGCTTCGACTAATGATAGGCGGGATGATGGAGAGTTCCTTAGCCATGACTTGTTCCGCGCATTTAGCCGCAGGCATGGGCTGCTTTGATTTTGTGGATCTGGATACACCGTTCTTTTTAAAAAACAGTAAACCTAATCCATATTTGTCGTCAAACGGTAAATACGATTTGCGAAAAGTAAAATCCGGAATTGGTAATGTAATATGATAAAAAATCCAATAATTTTAATCGCGATACTTTTTTCAGTTGAATTTTTTATATTATTCATATCCAGTCGCAAAACTTTTGAAAAATATTTTCATTTTCTGCCTTCGGTATTTTGGATTTATTTTATCCCAATGCTATTGTCAACAGCAGGGTTAATTGATAATAAAAGTGATATTTATAAGACAATTACTGATCTGCTTTTGCCCATGAGTCTGGTCATATTACTTTTGTCAGCAAATATAAAAGCGATTCTACGTTTAGGACCAAGCGCTCTTATCATGATGCTTGCCGGCAGTTTAGGAATCATGGTCGGCATACCTTTTGCGTTCTGGTGCGTTAAAAACCTGGTCGGTTCACAGATGTGGGCGGGTTTTGGGGCTTTATCTGCTTCCTGGACCGGCGGTAGCGCTAACATGATCGCGGTTAAAGAAGCATTAAATACGCCGGATGCGGTTTTTTCGCCTATGGTAATTGTTGATACTATTGTGCCCTATGTATGGATGGGATTGCTGGTAGCTTTGGTAGCGTTTCAACCGATTTATGATAAATGGAATAAATCGCGTCGGGATATTTTAGACGAGCTCAATGCCCGTATAGATAAAACCAAATCAAATCCTCAACGAATTACTTTATTATCCTTGTGTCTCATTATTGGAATAGGTTTAATAGGTTCTGTTATTGCAAAATTTGGGTCTAATTATTTACCAAATATCAAAGGTATTATCTCTCAATATACCTGGGTTATAATAATCGCATCTGGATTAGGTATTGCTTTATCTTTTACTCCAGCCAGAAAACTAGAAACATTTCACGCGTCTAAGATTGGCTATTACATTTTATATTTTGTTTTAACTACTATCGGCGCAAAAGCTAGTTTATCTAATATTGGATCTACCGCGATTTTGATAGGCGCTGGTTTTATAGCTATGTTTGTTCATTTAATATTTTTATTGATTACTGCACGTATTCTCCGAGCGCCAATGTTTTTGGTTGCAACTGCCAGTCAAGCGAATGTGGGAGGAGTAGCTTCCGCGCCAGTAGTTGCGGCCTTATATGAGCCTGAACTGGCATCAGTTGGATTGTTGTTAGCAATATTCGGGAATATTGTTGGGACGTATATTGGAATTATAACTGGATATGTTTGTAAGATAATAAGTTAAATTTTAAAGTCAGAGGTATTTCGCGGAACGCTGGTTAGTCCCTGCGAGCCTAAACTGCGCTCGAAGATAATTTTCGCTCTCGTACGGTAAAGCACGTACGATCCGTGCCCGCTCAAATTATCTACGTCCGCTTAAATACCTCTGACTTTAAAATATTTTATTATACAATATTAGTTCCCTCTCCAGCCTCTGGGGAGAGGGGAGGGTGAGGGGATATTTATCTATGAAAATTATTACACTGATTTTTATTATTTTAACAATTAACATTAGAATTGTGCACGCGGATGAGATCGCCAAATATTATTCCGCGCCAACTACATTACCAAATGTAACGACCGAAATGAAGACACCAGGATTTTGGATCGGTCGGCATCCAGCTCCGGATGACATAATTTTATCTCGTAAAAAAATCGAAAATTTAAATTTATATATCCAAGATCAATTAAAATCTACGACCGATATTATTAATTTTCCTTCAGAAGTTTCTAATAGCGAAGCTTATGATTTTTTAAACCGAAAAAATATAGGATTTTCAACGGACAAATTATTTGATAATAATGGAAGAATAGTTGAAGCTAATTTAAAGCGTTTAATAATTGATAACGCAAATTTGAAAACCTTACCAGCAAAAATTAAAACCCAGTTTGGTTTTATAATCCATAATGCTGACCAGCGTATTTTGCCAAGTGATAAAAGTTTTTTTCTTAGACCTGGCGATGTTGATTTTGATGAATTGCAGGAGAATGCGCTTGATATCGGCATGCCGGTTGTAATTCTTCACAATTCTTTAGACGGAAAATGGTATTTAGTTTTAGGACCATCAAGCATGGGATGGATAAAAGCTGACAATATCGCATTATGCGAAAAATCTGACTTTAAAACTCTTTATCAAGAACGTAGATTCATCATAGTTGTCAGGTCAAAAGCTGATATTTATCTTGATGAAAATTTGACAAAATTTTATGGTTTTATCCGTATGGGAACACGTTTTTTTGTTAAAAATAGTGACAGCACTAAAACAGTTAATATATTTTTACCAACCAGAAATGATAAGGGCTGGCTCGAGTTAGTACCGGGGTATATTTCACGTTCCATGATTAATGATGATTATCTAGATATGACAGCACGGAACATTTATCTGCAAGCTTTTGAAATGTTGAACACTCCTTATGGCTGGGGAGGAATAAATGGGGAGCAGGATTGTTCTCAATTTATTCAAGAAATTTTTAGCACCATGGGTATAAATTTACCAAGAAATTCGGCTGACCAAGCAAAAGTCGGAAAACTGCTGATACATTTTGATGGATCAGATAAAAATGATAAAAAATTAAATTTTATTTTAAATGATACTTCCCCGGCTAACAGTATTTTATACATGAAGGGTCATATAATTTTATTTTTAGGTGTTGTTAATAGCATCCCGTATGCGATCCATGATACTTGGGCTTATCGAGAACCTGCCGGACGAGGAGAAGATGTGATCCGGCTTATAAATAGAGTTGCAGTAACTGATCTATCTATAGGAGAAGGCTCAGCAAAAGGCTCGCTTTTAGATCGAATACTTTCAATTCAGATCCTTAATGATCATTATGAAAATTAAATAATTTATTTTGGGACTTGACAACTATACCGACTGGTCGGTATACTT
>JADFYE010000020.1 GCA_015233195.1 Candidatus Omnitrophota bacterium | reverse complement strand
ACTCCGCAATGTCCATGGTCTGTATAAGCACATAAACACACGTCCGCGATAATGACCATATCACTGGCTTTTTTTATAGCGCGCAAAGCTGAATGAAAAGGACTTTTCTCGTCGTAACTGTGCGTACCAAGAGCATCTTTATGTGAGGTTGAACTAAAAAGCAGAACAGATTTTATGCCCAGCTTTTGTAGTTTTTCAATTTCTTTTAACAAAGCATCTTGCGGAAGTTTAGCAATGCCAGGCATGGATTCTATGGGTTCGATTCCTTTGCCTTCTTTAAAAAACAACGGCATAACCAGATTATCTTTAGTAACTCTGGTCTCACGGACCATGTCGCGGATTGATAAACTTTTTCTTAAACGAGTAGGCTTAGATATTGGCATATTGTTTTATCCTATAAAATAGCAAATATGAAATTGCGCAAATTTTTTGATAAAAACCTTCGTTATTTCGCGGAACGCTTGTTTGCCCCTGCGAGGCAACCTACGCTCGGCGATAATTCTCGTTCTCATACGCTTCGCGTACGAACCGTGCCCGCTCGAATTATCAACGTCCGCTCAATACCTGCAGTTTTTAACTTACAAAATTTGCTTCGGTCTTACCTCTATTTCTTTTAAGTAGCATCCCGGGTCTTGCGCCCATAATGAGCCGTAAAATGCTTTGGCGCGGGCGCGGCAGCCGCCGCATATGCCTTTGTGAGCGCATTCGCCGCAAACGCCTTGCAAAAGACCTTGTTTATTTCTCAATTGCTGTAAAAATTCATTACTGTGGTCTTCCCAAATTTCCATAAAAGTTTTATCTTTCACGTTTCCTAAAGAATGATCACGTAAAAATTGGCACGGATAAACATCGCCCGTTGAGTCAAGATATACCACACGATCGCCGGCTGAGCAACCGCCATGCGCCATAATACAATCCATCGCGTCTTTTCCGTCGTCAATGATGGTTGACATGAAAATACCGTCTGCAGGATTATCTGTAGTCAGCACATCAAAACTTGGGTCTTTTTTAGACAGCACTTTAACCTTCTTGAAAAAAGTGCTTAAAATTTTACGTTTATCTTCGACTTTCATATCCAGATCTTTAGACGCGCGACCAGCATAAACCAAATGATATAAACAAAAACGCTTGCATCCGCTCGCCACAGTTTTATCCAAGATATCCATGAGATCAACGCTGTTTTGTGCAGTCAAAGTAAAACGCACGCCGGTTTTCACGCCTAATTCATTTAATATTTTAAGTCCTGCCCAGCTGGAATCATAAGCGCCAACAGCACCGCGAAATTTATCATGATGCTCTTTTTTACCGTCAATACTGATGCCAACATAGTCCACATCTGCTGCTTTTATCTTTTGCGCCATAGCTTGATTGATCAATGTGCCATTGGTAGAAAGTCCGACGCGAAGGTCTTGTTTTTTACATTCTTTAATAATTTCAAAAATGTTTTTCCTAAGTAAAGGTTCACCTCCGGTCAAAAGAACTATAGGCGGATTAACTGCTTTGATCTGGCTGACTAATTCCAAACATTTTTTATCAGATAAATCTTCTACTTGCATTCCGGCTTGTGAATCACGGTAACAATGACTGCATAAAAGATTACACCTGCTTATAATGTTCCAGACAAAAAGCGGTCCAGTTTTACGTTCATTGTGGACGCTGCGCTCCCCCCTCATTATTTTTGAACAAGGTATCATTTTATTCCCCTAAACATAAGTTTACCAATCCCTGCACTGTATGTTCTTTTGGAGCTTTGACTATTTTAACGCCCTGCTTTTTTAAAGCCTGGGTCGTGACTGTGCCAATTGAAAAAAATGAAATTTCTTTTTTTACACGCTTCAAATCTTTTTCCGGCATAAGTTCAAAAAACACTCTAACTGATCTTGGACTTAAAAAGAAAATACCGTCTAATTTTCTTGTAACTGCTTTTTTAAGCGCAACAGTATCATTCGTATCCGCAACATTGTATGCAAAACAATCTGTAATATCTGCACCAGATTTTTTCAACATTTTCTTTAATGGATCTGTATCCATTTTGGTTCGGATCAAAGCAAGTTTTTTTCCAGATATACCTTGTTTTAAAAGCGCTAAACCTAAATCTTTGGTCGTGAATATCGCAGGCATTAAATCAGGCTGTATTCCGCATTTTGTAAATTCACGAGCTGTACCAGTACCTACGCAAGCCAACCGCCCATTAAGCGCATTCATTTTCCCTTTTAACGCTGCAAATCGCTTCAAAAAATATTGAACCCCATGCCTTGACGTAAAAACCAACCAATCAAATTTCTTCACATCAGAAATAATTTGATCCAATAAAACAGTATCTTTATTTTCTTCAATGCGTATCATAGGCAAACAGTCAAGTGTTGCACCCCATTGTTTTAAAATCGCATTCATATCGCGGTTAAGATCTTCACTGGCTGTAGAAAGATAATGTTTATTTAAAAGCGGTTTTAAGTCAGGATTTAACGAAAAACCCACCTTAACTACATCTCCGATTACACATATAGCCGGTGAAGTAAGCTCACAGGATTTTTTCGCAATATCACCCATAGTACCAATGACAATTTTTTGTTTTGGTGTTACCCCATGCGCGATCACAGCAGCCAAAGTTTTAGCGCTTTTGCCGTATTTGATAAGTTTGCCTGTAAGCTCTGCTAAATTAGAAAGCCCCATCATAATCACGATTGTGCCATTAAATTTAGCTGCATGCTTCCATTCAACATTTTCAACAATTTTATTTGGATTTTCGTGTCCGGTTAAGACCATAAATCCACTTGATATATCCCGATGTGTAAGCGGAATGCCGCACAATTCTGGCACAGCGTAAAACGAACTTACGCCTGGAATGACTTCACAGTCAATACCGTGTTCTTTCAAAAAAAGCATTTCTTCCTGACCGCGACCAAAAATAAATGGATCGCCGCCTTTGAGCCGTGCCACAGTTTTACCAGTACGCGCGTATTCCAGAAGTAGATCATTGATCCCTTCTTGCTGAAACATTTTGCCTTTTTCTTTTCCAACGTATTCTATGATGCTGCCGGATTTGCGATATTTTAATATATCTTTATCAATCAGCTTATCGTACAAAATAATATCTGCAGCCTGAACGCAAGCTATCGCCTTGGCAGTGATGAGTCCGATGTCTCCTGGTCCCGCACCAACCAAAAATACTTTTCCGAATTTGTTTTTATTAGACATGAATTTTACTTTTCATACTACTAATCAATTGATCAGTTGCTTTTAAGAAATCACTTTTATTAGACGTTCGACGTTCGGATATAAAAGTCTGGCTACTCTCTACAAATAGCTTGGCAGTTATTATAAAAGTATCATCTTCAAAACGCGCATACACGCCAAACGGAGTTTGACACCCGACTTGCAAAGCTTCCAAAACTTTTCTTTCCGCAAATACAACTTGTTCAGTTATAGACGAAACACTATGCTTGAGTACCTCATTCAATTCTGTATCATTATCTCTGGTCTGACTACAAACCACACCCTGCCCTGCAGCAGGAATAAATGTATCAGCATCAAAATAACAGCTGATCCGATCCGCATAACCCAAACGTTTTAAACCGCAAGCTGCAAGAACAATGCCGTCATATTCGCCTTGATACAATTTACGCAAGCGGGTATCAACATTCCCTCTGATCTGTAATATTTTAACTGTAGGTTCTAGCTCTTTTAAAAATGCATTCCTCCGCGGACTGCCTGTACCAATCCGTAAACCTTTCAAATCATTTGCAGAAATACCTTCCCGCGCGACCAGACAATCCCGCGCGTCTTCCCTAGAGCCGCAAAACGTCAGCACAGTTCCTTTTTCAGTTTTGACCGGCATATCTTTCAAACTATGCACCGCGCAATCAATCTCTTTATTTAAAATCGCGCGTTCAATCTCTTTAGTAAATATCCCCTGACCCATTTGGGTGACCGAAGACTTTTGATCTTTATCACCTGCGGTCTGAATAGTTTTTATCGAGTAGTCAAAAATTATTTTATTCTTTACGAGATAGGTGATGAACTCATCTAATTGCTTGCGAGCTAAAGTACTTTTTCGTATACCAAAAACTATTTTTCGCATGTTTTATGTCTTGTCCTAATATAGTTGGCAAATTTTTATTAAAAGTCTTCGGCATTTCGCGGAACTCTTGTTTACCCCTGCGAGTTAAACTGCGCTCGAAGATAATTCTCGCTCTCGTTCGCTTCGCGCACGAACCATGCCCGCTCGAATTATCAACGTCCGCTTCAATACCTACGACTTTTCATTTAAAAATTTGCTATTTTCTCTACCCATACATACCACATGCTACATGCCAGATGCCAATTTGCCTTGAATGATTTCTTCAGCTTTTTCAGCTTCCAAAGTCCGGTTACGGATCGTCTCATCAACTATCGGCGCTAAATCATCAATGTTATAAAGGCAGACTCCGGGGATATCACGAGTAGTTTCTTCAATATTGCGGGGAACGCCAAGATCAACCAAAAGTAAATTATTTTTTCTGGTAAGAAACAATTGTTCAATCAAAGCGCGGTCTAAAAGATATTCAGATGCAGCTGTTGCAGCAATAACAATATCCGCGTAAAAAATTTCATTATAAAGTTTTTGAATATCCGCAACCCGCACATTAGAGATATTTTCCAATTCTGCCGCACGAGCCATATCGCGGTTCATAACTATAATTTCACCAATAGGCAAGTCAGCTAATTTAACAACTGTCATAGCGCCGATCTTTCCTGCGCCTATAACCAAAACTTTTTTATCTTTAAGGTCAGATTGTTTTTTAACCAATTCCACGACCACACCTGAAAGCGAAGTTACGCCACGAGAAATACCAGTTAAACTTCTTACTTTTTTCCCGATCTGAAGACAATCCTGAATAGTTTTATGCAGATATGTACCGATAGCTCCAGAAGCGCAAGCTTGATCATATGCTTTTCTGATCTGACCAATGATTTCTGATTCTCCAATAACCATTGAATCTAAACCGCTCGCAACTCTTAAAAGATGCCCCAAAGCTTCTTTATCTATACGAGTATAAAAATGCTCGTCCCAAGCTGCTGAATGTATCCCATGAACTTCATTTAAAAATTCTTTAAGCCGTTCTGCCACAATTAAAGGATCCGACCCTACTGCATAAAGTTCGACCCGGTTGCAAGTAGATAAAAGAAATACTTCACTCACCTCAGGATAAGCCTTAAGCCGGGCATAATATTGCTCAAGCTTCTCGCCGCAAAAACTAAATTTCTCCCGCATGGCAAGCGGCGCTTTTTTATGACTGGTTCCGATCAAAACTAACTGCATATTTACCTCTTATTTATACGCATGATGACTGACCATTAATAAACTCACACCAAAAAATGTAAACAGCATGGCTAAAAATCCACAGACTGAAACAACTGCTTCCCAAAACGGTTTTATTTTAAAAATTTTTCGTAGCAATACTGCAACACCGTAAATGATAAACGTTATCAGCGCCCAAGTTTCCTTAGGATCCCAGCTCCAATAATTTCCCCACGCTGAATGCGCCCAAATCGAACCAGTTACAATTCCAAATCCCAACAATATTGTTCCGACCAGAATAAGTCCGCTATTAAATTTATCCAAATGACTAACAGTTTTTTTATTTATATCCGCAAAAATGTAATAAACGCTGACTGCAAAAGATATTCCAAACGCGCTGTAACTTAATATTATCGAAGGCACATGGATCACTAGCCAGAAACTTCTCAACAACGGATTTATTGGATGATATATTTTATCCATAAACATATTCCAAACCAAAAGGCTGTCAAAAATCACCAGTGCTAAACCCTGAATTATCCGTCCAGCAGACTCCTTAACGAATAAAACATACGCCACACTCAAAAGCCAGGCATAAAAAAACGTGATTTCAAAAAGTGATACCATTGGAACATACGCAAATTCCCGATAACGGATAAAAAAGAAAAACACACCGCAAATTATCGCAACTATAAACCATTGTTTTGCAAAACCAAACAAAGCGTTATCATTCTTTAAAAAAGACATGACAGACAACACTGTTCCTACCAGATAAAGAAACATGCAAACATAAAAAAACATTAAATTATAAAGCATGGTTCAAAGTATCCCTTATTTTTTTTGCCTGACTTGGGCTGCGTCCCCCAGTAGACACACTAATAGTAAAACCTTTACGTTTCAAAATCGCTGGCATAATAACATTGCCCGGAGCGCTTTTATCAACCACATTCACCAAAATTTTATCCCGTACAGCATCTCGAACTACCTGTTTATTTACATCCGAATCATCAGTAGCAGCAATAACCAACGCGTATTTTTTTAACGATAATGTCAACGGATAAACCCGTTTAATACATTTGATCTTTTCCAAATCCGCAAGACGTTCCAACTGTTTAACAAAAAAGGGGCTCATGCATGTTACTGCTGCCCCGAATTTCCTTAATACTGTGATTTTCCTTAATGCTACATTACCACCGCCTACAACCAAACACTCTTTTCCTTTTATATCAATACAGATCGGCAAGTATGCAGCATCCGCTTGCTTATTAATTTTTGAAGTCATTTTTACTTTTTCAAGATAAGGTGACACGTTTTGCATTTCCCTCGGTATTCATGAGGAGCAACCGCGCCTTTAACTATCGGCGGCGGATTTGGTAAAATATCTCCCGCATCTGTGGGAAGCTGACCGCCGGTCAGCATAATAATATGGCAAGTAGTACAAGGCTTATTCCTGCTGCGATGCGGGCTTAACGCCCCTGGAGTAATCGGTTGAGCTGCCTCATTTTGTGAAAATCCTATAGTCCGGGTAGAAGAAATCGTAAATTCCATTAATTTGCCTCTACGGGAAACTAAAATCTTAGCTTTATAATTATTCTTAACTAATCTCGTAGCTTCAGTAAACGCGACCAAGTCCGGCGTAGAAACACCATCAACTGCTACGACCATATCTCCTGCCAATATTCCTGATTCTGCTGACTCAAGAGAAATTTCATCCACCAAAAGCCCTTTAATGTCAGGCGGTATCTGATATTCTTTTGCTAATTCAGGCGTTGACGGAATAAGTTCTATACCAAGCCAATGCCCTTCAATCAATTCTTTGGTAGCTGCGCCCTGTTCTTTAGGCGTAGGCAAAGACATGTTGGGATTATTAGGAGCTGCGCCAATTACTCCGGCTTCAGCAGTTTCTGCAGGTGAGCGATTCGCAAAAGCAACCGGTGTCATTTGATTATGAGCAGTTGAAGATACTTTTGCAGGAATACTGGCTGTTCCTTCTGTGCCAGTTACTCCCATATCAATATTCAACGATTTTTTAAGCTGGTCATGAATACCAACTTTATTTTCCATCGTAATATAAAGCGGCTGACCATTACGTAAAATATCTAAAAGCGCGCCTGGTTTTAAATTAGTTGCTTTAGTAACTTTTAAAAAATCCGATAAATTTTTAATCCGTTTATTATTGATAGCTTTTAAAAGATCACCTGCTCGAACACCTGCGGAATAAGCCGGATCTTCGCACCAGTCCACGACCACACCCTGTTCATCTTTTGGAATATTATGTTCCATCATCATCATTGGTGTAGCATTAGATACAGACATCCCGCCCCATTCAGCATCGCCAGCGCCTACATGCATTAAGGCAGCTAAAAAGAAAATGCCGATAATGAAAAGCGTAATGACCAGCAGAAATCTCTGCATCCGCTGTTGATGATATTTTTTAATTTGATTTGGCATAAAACCTTAAATTATTTTGACAATTTTTCAGGGTTAATTTCAACACGTTCAATCGCAGTATTACAATCTTTACAAACCCACAAATGCCGTTTAGAACCAGTCATATATAAACCAGCAATAATTAACGGGATTCCTAAAACCGCGCCAATCCAAAAGCAAGTAGCGAAAATACCGCCAATGATCATACCTCCGCTGACTTTTTTATTATAACGTGGTCCAGTATAAAGCTGCATCTCGCCGTTACAAAGTGTACAAATTATTGGTTTAGTAATTGCCATATTCATTCCTCTTTATTTAATTGCCGGAAATTAATTCGTCAATTGCTTTTTCTTTTTCAGCGTCTATAACTCCAGGCGTTTTTTCTTCAATATATTCGGAAATCATTTCTTGCTGCTGCGGCTGCTCTTCAGGCGCAACATTATTTGGTGCTTGACTATCAGGCGCATTGGGTTTCTTAGAAACCATTGACAACATCGCCCCTGCTGCTACTGACAACAACACAACTCCTAACATTGAAAATGGTTCCATATCCCCTCCTGATCTAGTTATAAAAAACTTTTGGAAGTTCCGATGCTTTGCACGGAACTAAATTCGCACAGATCACTTACGTTCACTATGTTCCGTAAGTGATGTGCTCATTTATTGTTTCCTATCCCTACATGCGCGACGCCTTGATCTGCGACCGCGTTATTCTGAACCTGTCCAGCTGCTGGCGATAAAAACTGATGACAATTTGAACATTCTCCTCGATATTCGTGAGGCATTGGAGCATCCGGAGATATCGGAGGCGCAGCATTTACATTCCCCTGTGCAGGTGCTGTTTGATAATTTTGCTGCAACGCTACTTGATTCGCGAACACGCCATTTTGAGTATTTTGTGTTTGAAAATTCTTTCCGGCACGCGCCATAATTTGTCCGCAATTAGGACATTGAGGAAAATCATTAGCCCCTTGTTTTGAATATATCCGCCAGTTACAATTCGGACATTGGAAACCTTGCGTTATTTCTCGTCCCGGAAAAACCTGCAACTGATTATTCACTTGATTATTTATAGGATTAACCTGCTGATTCATCGGCACTGTATTTGCAGCAAACAATCCTTCAGCCAAAGGCGTAGCAGCTTCTTGATTTTGTTTCGACATATCTAAAGCCATTGGTGATCCGCAATTCGGACAAGCTGGAAAATTATTTCCCTGACGTTCAGCTTTCATCCTCCAATTACAAACCGGACAAACAAAAGCCTGCTTTTGTGGACCAAAACCAAAAGCCGCCTGCATACCACCATTAAAATTATTTCGCATACTAAGTCCATCCATAACACCCTTAGCATAAACTTCCTGAATTGCTACACCAGCCTGCACTCCACCCTGAGTGCCAACCTGTTGCTGCGGCGCGCCAGCCTGAAGACCCATACCATTTTGCAGTAAACCACCGTCCATTACATTTGGAAGCGGACAATATGGCTGATTTACCCGCATACCTTGACGATTTTGCTGTCCTAAAATCATAGTTTGCTGGGTTATATCTCGTTGTGTCATTTGGATCGCGCAATTAGGACAAACCGGACAACCTACTCCATTATAATTTTGGCTAGTAGCAGCTTGCCCGCATCTTGGACAAGCATAATTAAATCTTGCCTGACCAAAAGCAACTTGCGCATGACCTTGTCCCATTTGAGCACCTGGCAAAACATTTACTGTAGTCGGAGTTGGACGAGCCATTTGCCCAATCCGGGCTTTACGATAAAGACTAACAACTTTTTTTGCCTGACCTTGATATCCGCCAAACACCCGAATACTAAATTGATTAAAAATGTTATAACTTTGCTGGTCAATACTTCCGACAATAACTGCTTCTTCTCCTTTACCTGCAATCAAATAAGCAATTTGCGGATTCGGAACTTTACCACGATAAGGATTCTGAATTGATTCAACCAACCTTTTTGATAAAGGATTTACTACCAAAAAATAACTTGCTTCAGGTAGAGTAGCAGAAACTTTTGAAGCCAAAGATGGACCATTAGTTGCAACTACGATTTTTCCGCATGCCGGATTTCCAACAACTGGATTAGAAGATTCAGGAGCGAATAATGCGTACACACCAGTTATTAAAACAATAATAATAGCGCCAAAAATAAAGTAAGTATTTAAATCAGCATTTTTTACTTTTGTAGAGATCTCTTCAAAAGTAGGCGTATGTTTTTTTATGTGAGTACGTATTACCATATTTTTCCTTTATCTGACTATTGGACCATATCTAAACGCTTGTCCGACCACCGGTGAACCAAGCTGCCAACTTCCCTTATTCGGTCCCATAAGCGGACCATATTGATACGCAAATGGAATGGTTATATACAACTGATTACCATCGCGATAAATATCTAAAAGAATTCCGTCTGAATATTGCACACGGTTAGCCACTTTAATAAATTCACGTGCAGAAGGAACTGGTTTACGTCCAATAGAAACAATCACATCCCCAGTCTTTACTCCATATTGTTGCGCTGATGATTTACCTTCATCAATGACGAATATTCCCTTAATATTACCTGGGATCTTAAACGATTTTCTGATACTCCTTGAAACAGGAGCCAGTTCCATATCGATCCACATCATGCTGTCGCCTTTTTCAAAAACCATAGCCCTTTGCACTGGCTGCTTTTGAGGTTCAGGAAAAAATTCTGCAGCTGATAAAAATGATAATATCAAATATAAACCAATAAATACTGCTGCGCCAATACCAGCTAAATGCCAAGGCTTATTATTAGCAAAATCATTAATTTGCCTTTGGATTTGTTTAAACGTAAGTTTTGAATTCACTTTTGCTTTCATTGCAATCTCACTAAAATCTCGTCGGTTTTACCATTACGCAAAATACGGACATTAACACTGTCACCAGTTTTAAAATGCGCGACAATTTTAGGAATATCATCCATTCCTTTTACCGGCACGCCTGCTACAGCTACTACGATATCTCCTCGCTGAATACCTGCCACATCTGCTGAAGCACCGTCCAAAACCCGATTAACCAAAACCCCTTGATGCTCGCTTATACCAAACTGTTTTGCAATAACATCATTAACCGGCATAACTTCAAGACCAAAATGTATCGGGATCGGTCCTTTTGGAGTTTTAGTTAAATCCATCACGTTAGGCGCAATCATACCCCTTTGATCAACTGGAACAGAATAATTTTTTCCAAGATTTGCAGCCAAAAAATCTTTGCAGTCATTGATCGGTATCGCAAACCCAGTACCGCTGAAAACTCCAGTTGGAGCGTAAATCGCAGTATTTATACCAATAACCTCGCCTTTTAAATTAACTAAAGGACCGCCGGATGAACCACGGTTAATCGGAGTATCAGTCTGAAACAAATTTTGATAACGTACACCCTCGATAACAATAGATTTACGGATCCCGCTTATAATCCCGCTGGTCACAGTCTGCTCAATACCAAAAGGACTTCCCACTGCTACTACATAATCACCGACCTGAGTAAAACTGGAATCACCAATCTGCACTTCAGGAAAATTACCATCACCTTTGATTTTAATTATCGCTAAATCATTTACCGGGTCGCTGGCAACAATTTCAGCCGGATAATCTTGCGAAGGCGGACCAAAAACTGTTACCACAATATCTGTTGCTTCCTGAGTCACATGATAATTAGTCAACACATACCCGCGTTGGTCAACAAAAATCCCTGCACCAATATTCTCATACCCTTTATTCGCAACAAATTTATCTATGACTCCATCAAAAGGCGGAACAAATTTTAAATTCTGGGCGTCAACCGCTTTTTTATTTACAGCACGAACCACTCTGCGGGCATGCACGTCGCATACTGAAGGAATAATAATATTAACTGCATCTTTTAAAGAGTTTTGAAATCCGCCGCCATTGGTTTGATTAGCCACCAACTGCATGCCGCCGTTCGGAGTTGCTTTAGTGATAGCAGCGACTTTATAATTCGTATCAACCGGAGCACGGTAAGCAGCAGGCGTTACCCCTTTTGGAAAAATAGGTTCTCCTGGAATAGGCATTTTAATTTTAGGAGGAGCAGGTTGTTCCATTTCAACGCTCTGCATAATATCTTCGCGTTTCATTACGATCCAAAAGACCAGCATGATTGAAAGGACAATAATCCCAATGATCCATGGACCTATCGGCTGATTACAAAAGTCATCTCTATTTTCGTCTAACATTATTTATTCCATCCTTAAACTTTAAAATACAAACTTGCCGTCTGGCGCATCTGGCGCGCCGCCCTGCGCCGGAAAAGCTGCTTGCACAGTTACTGGCTGAGGAGCAGGTTTTGCATGCACTCTGTGTCTGCGCGGATGCGTATTTGATTCAACAAAAATCGCTCCGGCAATGATAACACATACCGCGATAATAACCAAGAAGCCCAGCCAAGGACTGAAACAAGTTTCTTTTTTAGCTTTTACAAAACGCTTCATAAATTATTTCTTTTCTTTTAAAAATTTCAGACCAGTATTAACCGCAATAAGACCACCGATAAAAAGCGCGAGAGGAATTCCTCCACGTAAAAAATCGCCAAAATTATCCCACCAACCAATAATTCCTGTAACTCCTAAAACTACTGCGATCGCCCCGCCTATTACATGTGCCATTTAAAATCTCCTTCTTTTGTTATCCGTTTAAAAATGTTATCCCGAAACCTCCTCGAGGATTTTCCCAAATTATCGCTCCATGCGGACAAGCTACTTTACAACTGCCGCATTCCAAACAATTTTCATAAGCAGCTTCGATCTTACCGTCGCGTTCTTCATAAGTATTTGCCGGACAAATCCTCAAACACACCTTATTAGAACAGCTCTGACATTTTTTATGCTTGATCGTAATATGACTAATACTATCTTTTTTGGTCTTAACCAAAAAAAGTTTATCTTCCAAAGAAAGTTTTTTTGACCCATGAGTAACATTCTTAACTAATGTATCAGCTGTCATATCAAATTACTCCAAGCTCCCCACATATCACCTGCCATTTTCGGAATATTCACAGTTTTTCTAACCCGATTAAAAATTTCTTTTTTAATCATGGTCTTAGGTTTTTCAGAAACAGTGAAATACTCGACCAAAATATCATTCATCATCGCCGGATATTCATTGATGATCGCTTTATGCGTTTTTAAGAACCCAAGGAAATTCTTAGAATTTTTCAAGTCCTGCAAAATAAAACTCGCATTCAGTTTGTCTTCATAACAAGATAAATTCTCAGAAGAATAATCCTTTTGTTTCCGCGCTTCAATAATAGTCTCAGCTGCCGCAATCCCTGATGCCATAGCCAAATTAACCCCTTCATGAAAAAACGATGCGTTAATCAGACCAGCCGCGTCTCCGACAATAAGCAATCCATCTCGATAAAATTTAGGCAAACGGGTATATCCGTCAGACGGTATCATATGCGCCATATATTCCACAGTTTCACCGCCGCGTACCAAAGGCGCTATGGATGGGTGCGCTTTAAATTCATCCAAAATATCATTCGGCGTTTTTTTGTTGCCAAGATTTATAAAATCATTAATCGAAAATCCCACGCCTACAGAAATGCTGTCACGATTGGTATAAATAAAGCCATTCCCTAACAGCCCTTTAACTGATGATCCGAAATATTCATAAGCAGCACCTTGCTGTCCAGTCACGCCAAAACGATCTTCAATAACACTTTGCGTAAAACGAATATTTTCTTTAACCGCGATCGACCGATAATCTGGTCCGATCTTTTCACGCATCCCTGCTCTTTCAGTTAAAAGCGAATTAGCACCCTCGGCGCATACAATACAATCTGCTAAAAAACTATCATCATCACCGCCGCTGGTAATCCCAACCACTTTTCCATGCTCGTACAAAAAATCCCGCACACAATAATTCGGTATAATACTAGCGCCAGCCTCTTCAACTTTTTTAGCGAACCACTGGTCCATCTGACCGCGCTTAGCGATAAAAGAATGATTAAACGGCGGACGATTAAAAGTACTCGGACTCATTTCAAACGTCATCTCACTGTCACCAGTCAGAAGCGCGAATTTTCTTTTACCCACAAAACGTTCCCAAGGAGCATCAGATAAAAAATCCGGAAAAAACTTTTCCATGATACTGGAAAAAAATATCCCGCCAAACATATTTTTCGCGCCAGGATGTTCTCCCCGTTCCAACACTAAAACTTCAACTCCGGCTTTAGCCAAAGTGTACGCACAAGCCAAACCTGCCGGTCCTGCACCAACCACAATGACTTCAATTTTATCAGATTGCTTCATAAAATTTTATCTCAAAATTCCTGAAAATTCATTTTTGATTGCCGCAAAAAACTTTCCGGAAACATATGAACTTTTCCGCATAATGCGCGAGATCTCTGCCTGCTTTGCTTGCGGAGGTCTAACCGTTCTTAACTGCTTAACCTGAACTGGCGCAACTTCTTTTACTGCTGGTGCAATTTCTTTTACTTCGATATTTGATTTCAAAACAATAGGTTCAATCGGTGTTTTCTTAACCTGTTGTTTTTGCTTGAGAAGCGCTTCTATGGCTTTTTGAGGTATTCTTTGGTGCCCGCCAAGAGTGGTAACAGCTTGTAGTTTTTGCTGCTTTATCCAGTTTAGGATAGTAAATCGTGTGACATGAAAAAGTCTGGCGGTTTGTGAAGTGGTCAAATACTCAGAGATCACACTATCCCTTTCTAAAATAACAAATTAGAATCCTAATAAAATTTTACAGTATTTATGATTTGGTAAATTATATCAACCGGTCTATCCTTGTCAAGGAGTATTTTCCTGGTAGGAAATTGAAAAAAACTGAAGATAAATAAATGTTAAAATTGTTGAAACCCATCAGTCTGATACTGGCTAATAACCCCATTTTTATTCTCTACAATCAACGCTTCAACATTTTTAAGCGAACGGACAAGTTCAATACCCTTTTTGCCTCCCATAACACAAATGCCAGTAGACAGCTCATTAGCTACTTCTGCTGTATCAGCAATCACAGTTACACTTACTGTATCTTTTTGAGGGTAACCGCTGATTGGATCTATAATATGAGAAAACCTCTCATTTCCAATCGTAACAAATTTCTCATAATTACCTGAAGTTGATACACCTTTATCCTGTAATTCTATAACAGCTAAAATCTTATCTTTATGAAACGGATCCTCAATCCCAATCCGCCAAGGCGTATTGCCTTTATTTTTCCCTTTGTAATATATTTCACCGCCTCCATCAACTAAAAAATTCTTAATGTTATGTGCCTCTAATATCTTAGCCAAAGCATCACAAAAATATCCTGATGCCGGAGAACCTAGATCAACCATCATCCCTGGTTTCATAAAAAAAACTTTATTCGGTTCTTCAAGCCGTAAATTTTGATAACCAACTTTAGCCTTAGCCGATTCTAATTCTTCTTTTTCTGGAAGTCGCCCTTGTTTCGCGGCATTTTTCCACAATTTTATTAGCGGTAACACTGTCACATCATACGCACCACCTGTAATCTTTGAATATTCAACTGAATGTTTTAAAACAGTATAAACATCTTCCCCGACCTGAGCGCCATTCAATCCTGATGCGTTAAGCCGACTTAAATCTCCGTCTTTAGGATCACCATAAATGTTCATATTAAACTGTATCTGGTCTGCTTTTTCCCAACAGGCTTTAGCAGCTTTTGCAATATCAATTTTAGGATCAAAAAACGCGTGAATAGAAACTGCAGTTCCAAAATAATTCCGAACCTCATAATATTCTTTTAAAACCTGCGCTTTTGGATGGTCGCAACCAGACAAAACCAACACACCAACCAATCCCAAACAAACAAATAAATTTTTCATGAAAATTTAACCTTTAACCTGGAATAAAAAATTGTTGAAATTGTTGAATTTTAAAACCTTAAATATTTACGGCAAAGACCTGTGAGAAAAAGTGGAATGATAAAAATCCCGCTGAAAGCTTCAATAACAGCAATAGCTTTATTAAATCCAATAGGATTCAAACTTTCAGCGCCGACTTTAGTGAAGTTGGTAAAACTGAAATATGTAGCCTGGAATAAATTCGGATTAACGATCACATTATCTTTATGAAAATGACCATGAGTATACAAAACCGCGCATAAAAGTATCAGTACAAAACCAAACAGCACAGTCCGGTGCGGACGTTCTCCATGCCCCCACAAAAGAGACGCAAACGTAATACTAAACAATGGTATTATCCGCCTGCGGATCATTTTAAGATTAAACTTAATTTCAACATTTTCATCTTTTTTTTGCGTTTGAAAAAGATCAAAAACCAAAAATTTACGGTAAGCTTCTTTAGACTTATAAAAACATTCAGAAAATGCATTGTTATCATGATCGCGTTCATAAGCAATCGCCGCGTGCTTAAAGAGCATAGACGCGTATTCAAAATCTTTAGAATTCTCTGCCTCTTCTGCTGCCTCTTCATAAAGAGAAGCTATCCTATGAAAAGTCCGTTCCCCAAATATCAAAGCCAAACTGCTGGCAGAGGCAGCCAAACAAATCGCAGCCCGGTCATGCTTTCCTTCTTTTTGAAGCACTTTAGCTGCCTGATAATACAACTCTCCGGCGTCCTGATATTTATGTTCACCAATCAATAAATGAGCTTTTTGCTCAATTGCAGTTATATCTTCTACCACCATTTTAAAACTCCTTTAACGCCTCTTCCCGATTTTCAAACATGCCGAATAATTTATGTACTTTTGTGATTTCAAATAAACCAATAATATTCTTATTCACATGACATAAACGCATTTGTCCGCCCACTTTTTCCAAATTTTGGAACATTTCGATCAATGAAGCAATCCCTGAGCTGTCAATAAAATCCACCTTATTAAAATCGATCAAAACTTTAGTCTTGCCTTCTTTAAGAATTTTTTTAAACGCATCCCGCAATTCATTGCAGTTATCCATGTTGATCTTGCCGCCTACAACAACCAGAGCAACATCTTTTATGTTCTCAAGTTTTATGTCCACGTTAACCTTCCTCCTTCTTTAAAACCTTAACCATTTTTATAGTTTGTCCATTATTAATAAATTTCACATCGTCCATAATATTTTTTATCAAATAAACCCCGCGACCGCTGTACTTCATGATATTTTTTTCATCCGTCGGATCAGGCAAAGCATTATGATCAAACCCTGCACCCTGATCAGTAACTTCCATGATCAATTTATTCGTTTCATTATTAATTATAATATGGACGCGCAAAGCGTTGTTTAATTTGTTCCCATGCTTAATCGCATTAACTACTGCTTCATGCAGACAAAGCTTTAAATTGAACACAGTAGCATCATCCAACGACAAAAACAATAATTTTTCAAAAACTCCAGAAACAAAATCAGACGCTAAAGCCATGTCTGAAGGAATAATTTCATCAACAATTGTCATGCTTAATTCACCTTAATAACGATCAATGTAATGTCGTCCTGTTGTTTGCGTTTAGACCTGAAATTTATTACATCATTTTCAACTGCCGCGCATATTTCAAGAGCAGGCAAATTTCGATTTTGTTCAATTAGAGCGGTCAGTCTTTCTATGCCATACATCTCGCCTTTAGAGTTTACAGCCTCAATTATGCCGTCCGTATAATAGATAAAGATATCTTTTTCGTCAAATTTTATCTGTTTATTTGAATACTTGCCTTTGATCATACCCAAAGGCAATCCTTCTGCAGCGTCTAAAGAAACCACTTTTTTACCATTCGGAAAATACAAAACCGGCAAATGCCCGCCATTCGCACATGACACTATCCGCTTTTTAAGATCAAAAATAGAGTAAAACACAGTCACGAAACGATTGGAAGAAAAATCTCTAATAATTTTTTCATTTAGATCCAACAAAGTTTTTTCCGGACTAATATCCGGCAAAGCATAAAATTTAAAAGAGCTGGCTGCCATAGCCATAAAAAGACTGGCTGGAATACCTTTGCCAGTTACATCGCCTATCATAATGCCGACTTTATCATCCTCGAATTTAATTACATCATAAAGATCGCCTCCAACCTGACGAGCTGTAATCATAGTTACAGCCATATCCAACCCCTCAACATCAGGTAAGTTTTCAGGTAAAAAACTTTCCTGAATCTGTCTGGCGATCTTTAATTCATTTTCAATTATGATTCGTTCCTTAAACTGAGCGATATAACGGTAAACCGTGCACAATAAATAAACCAGACCAGAAATCGCAAGCGGATAAAAAGTATCAATCCAAATACCCTTTAAATTAAACAACATCACACTGACAAAAATAAAAATAGCGTTAACTTCCAAGAGAATCATGAATGCTCTAAAAGGCGCAGCAGTAACCGACGACACAAAAACAATAAAGAATAATACAAACAGCACCCACAAATTCTGGACTTTTGATGCTCGGGTAATAAAATTCTGATTTATTAAAGAATTAAAAATTTCCGCGTGTATACCGACTGCAGGATAAAGCGATTCCAGCGGCGTTGGATGCAGATCTGTTGTACCATCTGCGGTAAATCCAACCAAACAAACCTTTCCTTTAAAAATATTCAAATCCAGTATAGGCTTTTCACCTGAGGCATGCGCTTTATACGACTGAATAATGTCTGCGTAAGAATAATGTTGAAACGACTGCGCCCATTTCCCAGAATAATTAATAATGATATTGGAATTTTCATCCAATGGTATTTTATGCGACGCATCATATGCCAAATATTCTCCAGGCATCATATAACGATTATTAGGGTCTATTCCTAAAAAATCACAAGCTACTAAAAAAGCAGCTGAAGGATACATGTTGTCATTATACCGGATATAAAGCGGAGCACGCCTGAATTTACCGTCAGGATCAGGCATAACATTAATGTAGCCGGTTCCTTTTGCCGCATTCGCTAACTGGGCTAAATTTTGAGTTGAATAATTAATTGCCCAAATTATTTTATTTTGAGGCTTTTCCCTGACTTCAAAAACATAAGGCAAATAAACATTCCCTGCAAAACGCATCGCGTCTCTTAATTCGCTGTCTCCTCTTTGCGGTTCACTGAAAAAAATATCAAACACTACCGCCTTAGCGCCAAATTTAGAAAGAGCATTAATCAGTTTCGCGTGATAACTGCGGTCTAAAGGAAAACGTCCGAATTTTTTAATGGTCTCATTATCAATCTCAATGATGACTACTTTATCCGTCCTAGCTATCGACGGACGAAAACGAAATCTAAGATCCAGCGTATCCAGCTCATTTTTTTCAAAAACATGAAAGTAAGAACCGCAGAAAAGCAGGAAGGTTATGCCTAACAGAATTAAAGCGCCTAAAATATTTTTTAATACTGTCTTATACATATTCCGAATACGTGACGTCTTTTAAACTCACATACACCTGTTGCGATTTCATGAGCCTGAGGTGATTAAATTCATCGTGCGAAATCTCAACATAAATCCGTTCGCCATTCTCAGTCTTCAAATTCACTTTAACTACAATTCCTGCAGGATTAACATATTCAACCATTGCTTTTAAAGCGTCGCCTTTACCCGGACCACGGGAAATCTTAAACTGATTAGGACGCACATATAATTTTGCCGTCTTAGGTTGATCTAATACTAAACCTGGAACATCCAACGCAGAATCTCCGATAAAAGCTTTTCCCTCTGCCAAACGGCAATGGAATAAATTTACGTTACCTAAGAAACTAAGAACAAACGGATTTGCTGGATTATGATAAACATCTTCAGGTGTTCCTACTTGCTCGATCCTACCTTTATTCATGACTACTATCCGGTCAGCAACTTCCAAAGCCTCCTCCTGATCATGTGTCACAAAAAGAGTGGTTATATGAAACTCGTCATGAAAACGTCTCAGCCAAAGCCTAAGTTCCTTTCTGACCTGAGCGTCGAGCGAACCAAACGGCTCATCCAAAAGTAAAACTTTAGGACGGACTGCAAGCGCACGCGCCAAAGCAATACGCTGCCTCTGTCCTCCGGATAATTGCCATGGATAACGATCAGCCAGCCATTCTAACTGAACCAAATTCAACAATTCAAGAACTTTTTGCCGGATCTTAGCTTTTGTAGGGCGTATCCGTCGAGGCTGTACTTTCAGACCAAATGCGATATTATCAAAAACTGTCATGTTCCTAAATAACGCGTAATGCTGAAAAACAAATCCCACTCCGCGTTCTCTAGCTTTTTGGTGCTGAGCGTCCTGCTCTTCGAAAAGCACTTGTCCCTGATCAACTGAATCCAGCCCTGCTACAATTCTTAGCAAAGTAGTTTTTCCTGAACCAGAAGGACCTAAAAGCGCTAAAAGCTCGCCTGACTCAACTTTTAAACTGAGATCCTGCAAAGCCTGAAAATCTCCAAAATTTTTGCGTATATTTTTGACTTCAATACTCATATCTCAAACCTTACTTTATTAATAATTTACCTTTTTCTGTTAAACGATATTTTTGATTGCGGCTTATTAATTTACCAGGGATGGTTAACTCAACAAATTTTTGTTCTAATAACTTACGAATTACCACATTTAACTGCCCAGAAATTTTCTTCTGACCAAGCTGTATAGAAATACCGGATTTACTTAACTCACTTTTTCCCAATAACCCTAAAACACGCATTCTTAATGACTCTGGCTGTGAGTCTGGCTGCAACTCTGGCTGCGACTCTGGCTCTTGTCCCGATCTATCTTTTTTAGACCTGCTATAAAAAAGCGTAACTAACATGCCCCCACTGTTTTCTTCAAATTCAGGAGCAGGAAGATTGGCTTCCTTGCACGCGTTAATGATTTTCTCAATCCCTCGTCCCCAAGCGTCAATATACCCGCCTTTAAAACATACATCAGCAATAAAAGGATTTCGCGGATTTGAAGAATGCTGCTTTTTTAACTGTTCAATACTTAAATCTTCCGGCAATCCTCCACTATTCCAAAAACAAATTTTGTCGTCATAAACTTCAATCTGAATATGCGCTCCCATATAATTTTTATGAATAAGCGCGTTAAGTAATACCTCGCGCAATGCCGGAAGCGGATATTGCCATTTCTCGATCCTATGAATACCTTCAAAAGAAATTGGACTGATCAAAAATTTATGGTCGAGTAATTCGATTGTTTCTTGTAAACAATGGATCAAATTACCTTCAATAGATTCCTGAAATCTCAAATCAACTTTTGATTCTCCAAAACGACCTATCCGTACACACATCGAAGGAAAAAACTTCATCGGCTCCTTAGCAAATAAAACAACAGCAGCGCGTTTTAATTTTCCCTTATCAATTAACTGTAATTTTACAAGTAAATCCTTTAACGATAGCGTTTCATCAACGGGAAATCTTTTAGCTTTAGCTGCAGCCTTCAAAAATATCTCAATACTTTTCTTATCAATATCAGATAATTTTGCCCTAGATTCAATAACCTCATCCCAAGTTTTACCCATTTTTTTAAGTAAAAATTCATTAAGCGCGCTACCCGTTAATTCTCGTTTTGTGCTTCCACTTCGATAATAATATCTCCCACGGCATGAAATAGGCACTGAATACTCCGGGACTATAATTTCAATAAAATTAAGTGAATTACTTTTCTTTAGATTCACCTCTACAATAAGACCAAGCAAATCATGAATCTTATTAGGAATTTCTTCCATTAATTTTTTATAATTTTCAACACCAACCACCTTACCATTATCATCTTTACCAATATAAATTAACCCACCTTGCGCATTAGCAAAACCACAAACCCATTTTAAATAATCATCATGCCAAATTTGTTTATATTCTATATTTTGATGTTCACTCATGATTTTTTCCTAAATACTTTTTCTTACAATAACTGTTTCTACTATACTTTTCGCGATTAAAGTAAAAATTGCCAACAGTGCCAAAATCGACGCTGCTGCAAACGCCGCGACTGACTGGTATTCGTTATACAAAATCTCAACATGCAAAGGCAAAGTGTTAGTCAATCCCCTAATATGCCCAGAAACTACTGAAACTGCGCCAAACTCGCCCATAGCCCGGGCATTACACAAAATAATTCCATAAAGAATTCCCCAGCGAATATTTGGGACTGAAACTAGCCAAAATGTTTTCCATCCACTTGCTCCTAAAGTTATAGCAGCTTCTTCTTCCTCATTCCCTTGCGATTTCATAATCGGAATTAGTTCGCGCGCAACAATCGGAAACGTAACAAAGATAGTTACTAAAATTACCGCAGGCATCGCAAAAACAATTTTAATATTATGCGCCATAAGCCACGGACCTAACAAACCCTGCGCTCCAAATAATAAAATAAAAATAAGACCAGCAATTACCGGCGAAACTGAAAGCGGCAAATCAATTAACGTTAAAAGAAAATTCTTGCCTCTAAAATCAAATTTCGCGATTGCCCAAGATGCCACTACTCCGAAAACTAAATTTAACGGCACAGCAACCAATGCAGTAATCATGGTCAATTTCATCGCGGATATAGCATCCTTATCCTGCAAAGTTGTGAGATAGATTGACCAGCCTTTGGCTAAAGCATTATGAAAAACACAAACCAAAGGCAAAACAATAAACAGACTAAAAAATGCCAGAGCAAGAAATATCAGCAAATATTGAATTATTTTTGGTTCAGTCCTCGCGCCCATTATGTTTTTCCTAAATTCTTCGACGTAAGCCACTGAAAGAAATTGGCTGTGGCAAGGAGCAAAAACGAGATCAAAAGCATCCCCACCGCGATCGCCGTGGCGCCCGTGTAATCGTACTGTTCCAGCTTGGTCATGATCAAAAGCGGAGCAATCTCCGTCTTCATAGGCATATTACCAGCGATAAATATAACTGAACCATATTCTCCGATCGCCCGAGCCAAGGCTAAAGTTACTCCAGCCAAGAGCGCGGGAAAAATTATCGGAAAAATAACTCCAGTCAAAGTTTGCCAACGGTTAGCGCCTAAAGACGCAGCAGCCTCTTCGATTTGAGGATCCAAATCCTCCAACACCGGCTGTATAGTCCTAACCACAAACGGCAAACCAATAAAAGTTAAAGCTATCGTAATCCCAAAAGGACTAAACGCGCCTTTAATGCCCCATGACTGTAAAAATTGTCCTACCCATCCCGTAGGAGTATAAAGTTCAGTTAACGCAATACCCGCAACAGCTGTGGGAAGCGCAAGAGGAAAATCGACCAGAGCATCTACTATCCGCTTTCCCGGAAAAGAATACCTTACCAAAACCCAAGCCACAATAAATCCAAATACCGCGTTAATGCCAGCGCTAACAAATGCTGTACCGAAACTCAGACGATATGCAGCCAAAGTTCTGGGTTCCATGATAACCTCTAAAAATTCTTTAAAACCTAAAGAAGCAGTTTTTAAAAAAAGCATAGATAGCGGAATCAATACAATAAGGCTCAGATAAAATATCGTGAACCCCAAAGACAAAGAAAATCCCGGCAATATACTTTTTCTAACAAATGGTCCTGACATAAAATCCTTATTTTACTTGGTAGATTTGGTCGAACGTGCCTTTATCCGCAAAATGCGTTTTCTGCGCGTTAGCCCATCCGCCAAAAACCTCGTCTATAGTGATTAATTCAACTTTCTGAAATTTTGATGCATACTTAGCCATAACTGATTCCAAACGTGGACGATAATAATTTTTTGCAGCTATCTCCTGACCTGCTTCTGAATATAAATATTCCAAATACGCTTTAGCAACCTCACGAGTACCATGACGATCAACATTCTTGTCTACCAAAGCCACTGACGGCTCTGCCAAAATACTCATAGACGGCATAACAATCTCGTATTCACCTTTGCCTAATTGATTCACCACCAAATACGCTTCATTCTCCCAAGCAATTAACACATCACCAATCTTTCTTTCAACAAATGTAGTGGTAGAACCTCGCGCACCAGAATCTAGAACTGGTACATTCTTATAAATTTCAGACACAAATTCTTTAACCTTATTTTCTTCATTTCCAAATTTTTTGAGCGCATAACCCCAAGCTGCCAGATAATTCCAGCGCGCACCACCTGACGTTTTCGGATTAGGAGTAATAACACTAACCCCATGTTTAGCCAGATCATCCCAATCTTTAATGTTTTTAGGATTACCTTTGCGTACCAAAAAAACAATCGTAGAAGTGTACGGCGCGCTATTATGAAGAAGCCGCTTCTGCCAATCTTTAGGAATGAGATCCGTTAAATTCGCGATTGAATCAATATCATAAGCCAAAGCTAAAGTTACTACATCAGCTTCGAGCCCGTCGATAACCGCCCGAGCCTGTTTACCGCTTCCGCCATGAGATTGATTAATTTCAACTGTATTACCAGTTTTTGTAAGCCAATTATCAGCAAACGCCTTATTAAACGCCTGATACAATTCACGGGTCGGATCATAAGAAACATTCAATAAAGTTATTTTAGTTTGCGGAATATTTTGTGTAGCATTTTGTGCTGAAGCCGGTAATATAAAAGCCAGCCCAAAAATTAAAATTGTTATACAACCCATCAACCAACTCTTTTTCATGCCTGTTCTCCTTTGTTAATAATAGGTAAATAAACCTTTAAACTCGCGCCTTCTCCCTTTTTACTTTCTATCTCGATCTTACCATTATGAGATCCCACGATTTCGCGACTGATAGATAAACCTAATCCGGTTCCTTTCCCAACTTCTTTTGTGGTAAACAGCGGATCAAAAACTTTATCCTTTTCTTCCTCGCCTACGCCAACCCCATTATCAGTAAAAACTACAAGTAATTTATTAGAATCTTTTTCATGTGATATTGTGATATTAAGCTGTTTTTTATATCCATCCAGAAATAATTTCCCCTCTTTAATCTGCTTTTGTTTTTCATCCATAGCATCGCGGGCATTAGAAATAAAATTAATCCAAACCTGTTCCAGCTGATGCGGCTCTCCGATAATCTGAGGTAAATTAGATTCTATAGTCTTACTCACCTCTATATTATGGTTCCTAAGCTGAGAACCCAATAAACTCAAGGCTGCGTCAATAGTTTCTTCAACTACCATAGGCTGAAAAGGCAAAGATTTTTGATGAGCAAAAATACGCATATGCTGGACAACATGCGCCATCCTATTAACGCAATCATCAATATCTTTAAGACTTGATCCTAATTCTTTATCAGTTAAAATTTTCTTTTCCATAAACTTCCGTAAAAAAGTCACCACCAAAGAAATCCCTCCCAGCGGCTGATTAATTTCATGCGCCAATCCTGTAGCCATTTCTCCAAGTGTCGCAAGTTTTTCGGCATGCACTAGCTGAACATGCATAGTTTGCATTGCCTTTTCCGCCCGCATCCGTGCAGTTATATCTTCGACCATTTCAACTGCAGCTACAACTTTACCAGTGCCATCTTTTATAGGCGAAGATACAACACGATAATTAAATATTTGACCGCCCATCGGAGTTTCTGTTACAGACTCATGTACTAACCCATCCTGCAAAGTCTTAGCTGTCGGGCAGTAAGAACAAATTTCTTCTCTCGGCGGTTTATTAAAAGAACGATAACAAATATGCTTTTCTTTAAGATCAATATGCGGATTCCATTTTTTCATTTGATTATTTAAAGATAAAATTTCCATATCCGGACTTATCAATGCTACGCCAATACCAATATTGTCTACAATGCTCCGATATTCCTCTTCACTTTTACGCAAAGCTTCTTCCACTTGCTTGCGCGCTGTGATCTCCCATAATATTCCACTAAGCTTTTCAGGAATACCATTAACATCACGAATTAATTCTCCTCGAGCATTAATATAATGTATACTTTTATCCGACCAAATAACTCTATAATCAATTTCATATGATGCGCCAGTATTAATCGTATTAGCCAAAGCGGTTTTAATCTTTTCCCGATCTTCTGGATGTACTGCCCCAAAAAATTCATCAGCAGTTCCTTTAAAAGTGCTGGGATCTATTCCAAGAAGATAACAAACCTGATCATCAAAAAAACGTTTCCCTTGAACTATATTTAATTGCCACGCTCCCATTTGGGCGGATTTAAGCGCAAGACCGAGTTTTGCCATGTTAAAATTTAAAGCTTCCTCAGCTCCTTTACGCATAACTTGTAAACCTATAATCGAACCAATATGTTCAAAATTCTGGATCATCTCTAGGCTAAAACAATTTTTTCTCCGGTCATTAAGTTGTAATAAACCAATTATTTTATCATTAGCGCGAATAGGAACTAATGCCACAGAGCAAAAACCTTCGTGTATACAACGATTCCTCGGATGAAGTCGAGGATCCTGGTCAACTGGCAAGTCTAACAGCGGCATTGAATTATTTGTCCAAAAACTTCCACCCCTAGTAAAAAAAGGATTAGCTGGATCAGCTTTTCCTGAAATAACCAAACCACAAGTACATTCCAAACTAATATTGCCTTCGTTGTCTCTACAAAAACTATCATCCTGATCCCGCGTGATCAAAGTATTTTCTTTAAGAAGAAATTCATCAGAAAATCCATTATGAACAAAATACGGATAATCATCTCCGCTGCGCAGCCTGATTCCCACAGCGTCAAACCCAGTTATCTGTTTAATTACAGTATTAACATCACTGAGCGTATATGCCAAATCAGCCTGCCCCAGAAAAATATGCAATACTTGAGACACCAGATACTGGCGGCGTTCAATTTCTTTCCGTTCAGTAATATCCTGACAAGTACCCATCAAACGTAATACTTTTCCATTATCATCACACTGGGGGTCACAGATTGTAACAATTTCCCTTATCAAGCCGTCTGGACGACAAATCCGTAGTTCCAAATTATAAGACTTACCTGATTCAACCGCTCCTCTGACAGCATCATCAAAACGCTTAAAATCATCTGGATGAATATACTTAGAATGCTCAGCATATTTCGGTGGACCAAGTTTAGGGTCCAAACCCCAGATCCTAAACATTTCTGTCGACCATGTAGGCTGTTGAGTTTCAGGATCAAAAAGCCAGCTGCCAATATGCGCCAGTCCTTGCGCCTCAATAAGATTAGCTTCGCGTTCCTGCTGGGCTTTTTCAGTCTTATTTATGATCGACTTTAATTCATCAAGCTTATTTATCCATTCTTCCATATTTTTTTCTTCCTAATACTAGTTAGCATACTTTAAAATCATACTAAATCTTTTAAAGTTAAAGCTTCCATTTTAGCAGAGACATAATCCCTAATCTCTTTCATCGCTCTACTTAATTTTTTTTCTTTTTCAATAAGCGATGGTTTATAAAAATAACGGCTGACTGATCCGATCGGAGCTAGCGCTCCGTCTAAAAGACGGATTATTTGCGCGATAGTTATTTCTTCGGGCTTATGTGCTAATTGATATCCCCCATGCTGACCTTTAAGACCACGAACAATTCCAGCCCTGATTAAAGTACGCATGAGATGTTCCAAATATTTAAAAGGTAATTCCTGGTCTTTGGCAATATTTGTGAGGGGAATATAACCATCTTCGCCGTGGCGGGCAAGGTATAAAAGCGCTAACAATGAGTATTCACTTTGAGTTGTAAGTTTCATAAGGTTTTCCAGTAAACCTACAGGTTATATAGGTTTTGAGAAACCTTGTCAAGAAAAAAAATAAATAGGGTAGAACTTTATTTATTAATATCCATATTTTTTATAATCAATGCCCAATAAATCCATATCGGTTTTCATTGGACCATGGAAGCCAAACGGGGTTTCTTTAAAAAACGCGTCGATCATATCTTTTTCAGTAACTATGGAACGGGTTCCTTCGCTTAAAATCTTTTCTATCCTGCGCAGAACTTTTTTCTCTGCTATGTCCCGCATAAAAATCGGAATTTTAGCAATGATTTCTTTAAATTTTATTTCTACTGATTTATCCCACGTCATATATTTTTACCTATTACTTCTTTTATAACTTCTTCAGGCACACCTTCAATAACATCGACTATGCCGATCTTACGCATGAGAACAAAGCGATTTTTACCTGATATGAATTTTTTATCGCGCTTCATTAAGGACAGGATATCAGAGAGTTTTGTTTTGCCGATCTTTTTAGGCAAACCCATATCGTCCAGCAATGCGTTCAGGCGCACGGCATCCTTTGGAGAACATAATTTCTTTATAACAGATATTTCAGCGGCGCAACGCATACCTAAAGCTACAGCTTCGCCATGCTGATAATATCCGAATTTATTTGCCGCCTCTATTGCATGCCCAATCGTATGACCAAAATTCAAGATCGTCCGTAAACCTATGGTTTCTTTCTCGTCAATAGCCACCACTGCAGCCTTAATCTTACTACACTCAGCAACAACCAGTTCCAAAACTTTAAGATCACCACTTAGAAGCTTCTGATAATTTTTCTCTAAGAATGTAAATAAAGCAACATCACAGATCACACCATACTTAACAGCTTCAGCGAAACCATTCAATATTTGTCTTTGGTCAAGTGAACGCAGCAGCGCAACATCTGAAAACACCATACGCGGCTGATAAAAAGCGCCTACCAGATTTTTACCAACCGGAAGATCAATCGCAGTTTTACCTCCAATAGCGGAATCTATTTGCGCTAATAATGTAGTAGGAATTTGAATATAAGGAATTCCGCGTTTATAAATGGATGCGACAAAACCCGCGAGATCACCGACTACGCCGCCGCCCAAGGCGACAACAAAGGGTTTCTTAAAAACATCATACTGTGCAATTTGTTGAATAACATCAAACGCGACTTTGAACTGTTTGCTTTTTTCACCGTCAGCCACCTCAACAACCTTAGACGAAAGCCCTTGCGCTTTTAAACTCTTAGCAATAACTGAACCATATAACTTATTTATGCCCGGATTCGTAATAATAATCGCGTCCGTACCGCATTTAAGCGCTTTAACATATCGTCCAATATCCTTCAATATCCCGTTACCAACGACGATCGAATACGAATTCATTTTTAACTTAACATCAATTATTTTCATATATCACTCCAAAATATTTAAAATTTATTTTTTCTTTTCTATCGCAGACTCCCCTAACAAATAATACTCATGTAACTTCTTTTCTAAGATCCTTTTAGGAATAAGTTTTGTTTTATACTCGGAAACTAGTGCGGGAGAAAGATTACGGCTTAAAGCATATTCTACAACTTCCTCATCTTTTGATTTACAAAGAATTATGCCCACACTAGGATTTTCATCTGGCTTTTTTAAATCACGGTCGAGCGCTTCAAGATAAAAATTCAATTGACCAATATGCTCCGGCTTAAAATCATCAATTTTTAATTCAAATAAAACCAGACAATGTAATCCGCGATGAAAAAATAAAAGATCAATAAAATAATCTTTCTTACCGACTTGCAAACGATATTCTTGACCGATAAAAGCAAAATCTTTACCAAACTCCAAAATAAACCCTTTAAGGTTATTGACAATACCATTTTGCAAATCATTTTCACTGTGAATTTCAGGAAGATTAAGGAAATCCAGGATATAAGTATCTTTAAATATTTCACCAGCATCCGGACTAATTTGTGTCACCAGTGGTGACACTTTTTTCTTTGAGATCATCACCCTCTCGTAATAACAGCTATCAATCTGTCTCGCAAGCTCCCTTTTACTATAGTTTTCTTTAACACATAAACGAAGGTAAAATTCTTTCTCACTATCTGTTTTTGTCTTCGAAAGAATCAATAAATGATTGGTCCAGCTAATTTGTGTCACCAGTGGTGACACAAACTTATGATTTCGATATGTTTCATAAAACTGCCGCATCCGATAAAGACCTCGACGAGTAAAACCCTTAAATTCAGGATAATTAGCCTGAATATAATCTGCCAAATTATCAACAACAGAATCTCCCCACTCTGCAGAAACAAGCTTCTTACTGATATACTCCCCAACGCCCCAATACAGTTTTACAAGTTCAGCATTAACGCTCTTGATAGCATTATACTGAGCATCACGGATCATTTTAATTACTTCGAAAAATTGACGATCAACTCGTTTATTTAATTTCATTTCCGAAACCTTTACTTCAATTTAACCTTAATTTTCTTTTAAAATTACAACTGTACATTAAGCAATTTTGCCAAAATATCCACAAACGGCCAAACTACCCGATCAATTAATCCTAAATACAATAACACAAGGATTATCAGGAATCCATATCGTTCAAGTTTCACATATTGCATTGCCATTTTATCCGGAAGCAACCCCATCACTACCCGTGATCCGTCTAAAGGCGGTATCGGAATCATATTAAAAGCGGCGAATCCTAAATTGATAATTATAAATATTCCCATTCCCTCTTGCGGCAAACCTAAAGGAAAAAACTGACGAGCAAATATCAAAGCTGCGGCAAATAATACATTAGCGGCTGGACCAGCAATTCCCACCCAAATCACATCACGCCTGGGGTTTTTTAGACGCATAAAATTTACCGGCACAGGTTTAGCATAACCAAATACAAAAATATTCACGCCCAGATGCTGTAAATACATCAATATACCTGGTAATAAAATCGTACCAAACGGATCGATGTGTTTTAACGGGTTCAAAGTCAGCCTGCCCATATCTTTGGCAGTCGTGTCTCCGCGTTTATAAGCCACCCACCCATGCGCGTATTCGTGGACCACCATAGCACAAAAAAACATTCCAATAACTGCTACATATTCCCAAAACATATTTTCTCCAATTATTATTTTACTGTGGGTTCGGGTTTTTCAGGCAAAGGACAGAATAGTGGTGATTTTAATTCTTCCGGAGCTATTTTTAGCACTGGACTTAAAGTTTTTTTGTAGCCTTCAACATCTTGAGAAATAAATTTTAAGGAATCTATTTTTACCCAACCAAAGCTGCCTGACGGCGGACGGATAGACAGCCAATCCAGTGCCACCTTTAATACTGATATTTTATCCCCTTTTAAAACTCTTCCAACAGCAGTCCCGTCAACATCCTGCTTAGCCCGAACATTCACTTTATCACCAGTTATCACGCCTTCGGTGTTATCTGAACATAATTGCACATATTTAGCAGCTACATAGACCACAGCATCCATAGGCAGCTCAACCTTATACCAAGAATAAAGTTTGCCAACTACCACAAATTTTGTACCAATACGGGCTTGATAGAGAGATTCGAAATCAGGGCTTTGACTCGCCCTAACATTGACAAGGTCAGAAACGGTCTCTGCTACGAAAGGAAATTGTTCTTCGGCAGAGACCAGGTCTGACTGTAATAATAGCAGTGCGATTAAGCACCAAAATACAACTGATATTGTTTTTAAAAACATACGAACCAAGATAGAACAAAAGAAAATTATTTCTTCGGAGCTTCTTTTTTCGGAGCTGCTTTTGCAGCAGGAGCTGCTTTTGCCGGAGCACCAGCCGCTGCTTTTGTATCTGCTTCTTCAGCTTTAGCTGCTTTACGTCTTGCTTTAACCCGAACAGACTTGGTCTTTGGAAGAGCGGTCACATCTTGATCTTCTTTCCAAGTACCTTTTTTCATCATATCTTTGATACGTTCAATACGGGTCATGACAGAGCGCTGTTGCGAACCTGCCAATGAAACTTTTAATGATGGGTGTAACGACATTTTTTAAATTCTCCTTACTAAACAATCTTTATACTTCTTTTTCAACTTCGAAGTAAACTGCTGCGCGTCCTGCTTCTCATCAAATTTTCCAACGCACACAATAACGTGTTTACCCTTAGTCATCACAAAGGTCTCATGACCCATGCTACCTTTTAAAGCTGAAGCAGCTTTTTGTGCTGGTCCTTCCTGTTTATAAGAACCAACCTGAATCGTGTAAAAATTTTCTAAATTAGCTTGAGCGAGTTTAATAGGAACTTGAGTTTTATCCGCATTTACCATTGTTTTTGGCGAAACAACTGGACCGCGGCTAGCAGCTAAAAGTTCTAAATTATCCGTATTTGCCTGATCAGTCTTTTTAATTACCGGAACTGCTATCTCTTTGGGAGACGCACTAGTAATATAATCCTGAACAGCAACGTTTTTCCCGCGCTCAACTCCTACTGAGAAACAAATAACCCCAATTACCACGGAAATAATGCATAAGACAATAATGTTTTCCGCAGAAACTGTCAAGCTTTTTAATTGATACCGGTTTTCGACAACCTGAAAAGCAGGTTTAGTCGAATCTGGAAATAATTCGAATTGCGATTCTTGTACCATCTTCTCCCCCCAGAGATCATTATATTTTGTTTACTGCTTAAAACTCAAGTACTTTCTTATTTTTTTTTGTTTAGCCAAATCAACAAACGCGTTAACCACTTCCGGATTAAACTGAGTTCCGCTGTTAGCTTTCAATTCGAGAATAGCTGACTCGACGGATAAAGATTTTTTATACGGACGTTCTGTAGTCATAGCCTCAAAAGCATCGACGACAGCCATGATACTAGCACCTAAAGGTATCTGCTCCTTCTTCAATCCCGACGGATAACCTGACCCGTCATACTTTTCATGGCGATAAAGCACAATCGGCAACACTGGTTTTAAAAATTCCACTGGACGGATCAGCTCCGCGCACTTCGTCGGCTGTTCCCGGATTACTTTAAATTCCTGAGCTGTTAATTGACTGCGTTTAGATAGAATATCATATGGAACATCAACTGCTCCGGCGTCGCGCAGAACGCTCGCGTAATATAAAGCGTCCAGCCCGTCTTGCCCAACATTCATTTTCCTCGCCAGCACTTCGATGATTTTAAAATATACTGGCGTATGCGGATTAGCGAACGAATGACCATGCTTTTCCAAAAGCTGACCAATAAATTTAACACTGCTTAAAATTATTTTCTGCTGCTCTTCACTTAATTGAATATTACGGATAGCAGTAACCGATTGCTCGGCGACCACTTTTAACATTTCTAGGTCAGCCTCAGTGAACGCCCCCTCATGCTTTTCGCGTTTTACAAATATCGCGCCGATATTATCGTCTGCAACTAAAGGCAAACCAATAAAATTATCCTCGCATATAACAAAACCTTTTGCCACCTTTTTTTCTTTAGCCGATATAAATTTGAGATCTTTTTTCTTATTGAGTAAAATATTGATCTTATTATTGAACACCGCCACTAATTCTACTTTTCCATTTTCACTATTAATAATATGAACTGAAGCATAACTAGCGTCGATAAACTGACACAATAAACGCGTCATACGAAGAGTGAGTTCCCGTAGGTTATAAGTTGAGTTAACCAAACGGTAAACCATATGGACTGCTGAAAGCAGCCGCTTATATTTTTTGATAGGGCTCAAAGATTTTCCTGTACTCATTAAGTGCCATCCTGTCCGTCATTGCGGCAATATAATTACAAATTATTTCGTGCTGTTCTTTCTTGTCGATCTTACGATTACGCGGATAAATCTCATAAGGTAACTGCATCGGGTTTTTCAAATAAGTTGAAAATAACGTCCGAATCACCCGCTGAGCTTGTTCCGTCATACTTACGATACGATAATGGCGGTAAAACTTTTCTTCAACACATTTTTGCAAATTATCCCGTTCTTTTTTCATTCCGTCGCTAAATGAGATGACTGGTTCATTAATGTGTTTCAAATTATAATCTTTAACTTCTTTAGACGACTTAAAATCCAATTTTAATAACCGGCTTTGCGATGCTTCTAAAAGGTCTCGGATCTGCATATCAATCAAAAACCTAACCGCTTGATATTTAAACATTTCTTTATTCTCAGCAAAAGACTGTCCAGATAGGCGTGAACTAGCTTCCTGCCATAACGCGCAAACTCTCATATCATCCGGTCGTAAACACCCTGAAGTTAAACCATCGTCGATATCATGCGACAGATAAGCCAAAGCATCCGCGATATCCACGACCTTAGCTTCCAAAGTAGGTCCTTTATCCCGATATTTAGAAACTACGCCCTGATGATCATATCCGGTTTCATGTTTTAATATACCGACGAGAACTTCTTCCGTCAAATTCAAACCATCAAACTGCGGATAACGTTTTTCTAGACGGGATACTATTTCAAAACTGCGGAAATTATGATCAAAACCCAATCCAGCCTCAGTCATAATATCGTCCAAAGCTGATTCACCCGCATGACCAAAAGGCGAATGTCCCAGATCATGCGCGAGCGCAATCGCCTCGATCAAATCTTCATTTAACCCCAAATTACGTCCAATAGTACGCGCGATCTGCGCAACTTCAATGGTATGGGTTAGACGAGTACGATAATAATCCCCCTCAAATATTACGAATACTTGAGTTTTATATTCGAGTTTACGGAAAGCCTCGCTGTGTACAACGCGGTCACGATCCCGCTGATAACAAGTTCGATTATTACTGGCAGGTTCCTGATACTCCCGACCAGCACTATCTTTACTAAGCATAGCGTAAGAGGCTAAAACAACACCTTCAAACTTTTCTATTTCTTCTCTGGTACGCATCTATCAACATTTTATGTAAAGTTTTTAAAGATTGCGATATTACTTTTGTGCCGCTTATTACCGGCATAAAATTAACATCCCCGCGCCAACGAGGCACTATATGAATATGTAAATGTCCCGGCACTCCAGCGCCTGCAATATGACCAAGATTGATACCAATATTATACCCGCCGGGAACCAAAACCTCGTCTAAAATAGACTTAAATGATTCCAATAAGCCATACATTTCTTCTTTTTCAATTTTAGTCATTTTTTCAAGATCACTGACATGGCGTTTAGGCATGATCAATAAATGACCGTTATTATATGGATATAAATTCAAGACCACAAAACAATGCTTAGAACGCGTGACAATAAAGTTTTTTGCGTCAGTTTTTTCCTGCAGCATTTTACAAAATACACAACCTTTATTCTCTCGAATGTCTTGAGTGATGTACTTATCCCGCCAGGGCGCCCATAATCTTTTATTTTCAGTTTTCAATTTTAATTATTCTCCCTGATATCTTATCTTTTGTAATTTCTAGAATCCCATACGAACAATACGGTGAACACACCTGGTCATTAGGACTGCCTGGATTAAAATACAACACTCCATTAAACTCTTCATTATAGGGACGATGGGAATGACCAAATACTACTACATCCACTTTTTCCTTATCAAATTCGTGTTTTACAAAATCCACCACCTTCGCAGAAGGACCCTCGCCATGATATATTGCTAATACTTTATCTTCGATATTTATAAACTTTTTTTTTGGAAAAACGCTTCGGATCGATTCCTCATCCATGTTGCCTTGTACTGCCGCAACATCTGCCAGCCCTTGTAAAACCTTCAAATCCCCGATCGAACAAATATCTCCGGCATGCACAATAAGATCAACACTTTTAAAATCTTCAAGCAATTGTTTTGGTAAAGCGTTTGAATGTGTGTCAGATAATACGCCAATTTTCATAACGATATAAATGGTTTATCAAAAAGTGATAATAGAGTGTTCAGTTCATTTGTATTCCAGATCCAAACATGTTCTTGCAACGCCCGGATACGAACATTATCCTCGATATTAGCTAAAGCTATAATAACACACCGCTCTGGTTTCGGTATTTTTTGAGCAACAGATAAAATCGCGTTAACATCACTCTCCATCAAATGATCTTTTTTAGTAATAATAAACCACTGTTGTTCATCCGTTTTAGCTGCGATCGCTTCAAACATCCCACCAGCATCATTACGTAATTTTACTGTCTCAACTTTAGAGAACACTGGTAATTTATATTTACGCCCGTTAAGATCAAATGACTCATTATCAAAACACATCAGCAATTCACCAATACGATCAGGCAGAGTCTTACGGGTGCAAAGTTTAAACTCCTCGATCATAGACTTAAATTCTTCTTTAAAAGCTTTGCGCTGTTTATCCGGGAATATTGCCACGTCTTTCTGTCGACGCTCAAACATATATTTGATCCAATATTTCAGCAGTTTATCCTGAAAATAATAATAGTTACCATTTTTATGTACTACTCCTTGCTCCATCAACCGGGTCAATTTTAAACTTATCTGAGCTTTGGAAAAACCAGTCTCATCTGCCATATCCTGAACCTTGTTTTTACCGTGCGCTATAGCGATCAACAACGCGGATACCATTGGTCGAAGTTTATCATTGCATAATTCATTGACGATAAGTTCAAAATGACGGCTGATGACTCCCCAACGGTTAAAAATAGTTTCCTCAATAGCTTGAGAAAGTATCTGTAAATATA
>JADFYE010000001.1:81971-165984 GCA_015233195.1 Candidatus Omnitrophota bacterium | reverse complement strand
TCTTTGCCCAAACCTGTAGCATTAATAACATAATCTGCCGATTTAATAACGCTTTGTAACTCAAGTGAATCAGGTGTTAATACTTTTATTTTGGTCTTGCCTGATACCTGACTGAATTTATCACTGATCAAAGTTCTACGACCAGCATCATATTCAGTAAAAGTAATGCTCTTAACTCCTTCAGCAATTAACGCGACAGCAATCGCGCTTCCGGTAGCCCCAGCTCCGAGAATAACAAAATTTTTATCTGTAAGAGTTCCATGTCCTTCGTCTTTAAAAGCCGTAACCCAAGCATCCCCATTAAATCTAAACCCGTTAAACTTGCCCTCATTTTTTATAATTGTATCAAAACCGATCCATGCCATTGGATCATCTTTCTCTTCCACATATTTCCCGACCATCGTCTTAAAAGGCGCGCCAATATTAGCGCCTTTAATCCTTGAAGACCGCCGGATAACTTCAATAAGCTGATCAAATTGATCCTCCCTGATTTGATACGGAATCATTACAATATTTACACCCTCATCCCGTAAAAGTTCTTCATTATAAAGCTTATACGTTTGTGTTCCTTTCATTGAACCAGCAACATGCAGCATGATTTCCTTTGTTCCTACGTCGATACCATTTTCCCTCGCAACTCGCAAAATATCCTCTTCGGTTATACTATCTTGTGCCTGCCACGGAGAATCAGTATTCATTGCCTGATCATACTCATCTACCAACTTACCATAAACATATAAAAATGAATTTTCAATAACAGAATCACTATCTGAAAAAAGTTGATCTAATTCGTCTAATAATGCACCAGGTTTCAATGAGTCAATATCCCTCCAAAAATCTACTGTTGTTGAACTAAATTCTTCAAGAGAATCTTCACGATTAAAAAGCATATACAAAACAAAATCCTTTAAATTTTTTATTGATTTCCTTGAATATCTCTTTTCCAACTTATCAAAGTCTTCCTCATCCATACTGTATTTAACCATAGCTTTCAAATCGATATTATCATCATCTGTTTCCATAACATTTACCAAAGCTGTTGTGAAAGCATAAACTTTTTCAGGTGTAATCTCAGACGCAGGGAGCGCGATAAAGTCTTTAATAGGTTTTCTAAGTAAATCTCTCAGGTGATTAATAGTATCCATATTATAAATTCTTTGAGTTGTTAAAGACTGAGAATTAATATCTTCAGAAGTTCCTAGCGTGCGGATTTCAAACCATTGCATACCTAAATATTCTATATAACGAGCATCTTCTGGAGAAAATTGCACGAGGGATTCAAAAAATTCTTCCCGATCATAAAGTGGTTCTTTTTCTAATAACGTTTTTGCACTTCTAATCATAGGATGATAATGCATATCAAAATTAGGCAGAGCCCGTTCCTCTTGAGCTTTTTGTTTAACTCTTTCATAATAATAATTTGTTGTTCTTATGCTTGAACGTGTAACAACCATATCCCAGTCAATATTAATAATCATTTCCCCTTTTTCTTTTAATAGCTTTTTAACCTCTTTTATATCTACCGGCAACGGTTGATCAACTAACAACTGTATATATTTCAATAAATGCGGCCACAGCTCATCAAAAACAAATGAGAATTCCGTCTCATTTGATTCAAGAAATATTTTTCCCCCCTTCAATATTAACTTTAAAGATTTAGAAAAAGCTAAAGCATCACCAAATTTATCGTAATTTTTTATATTAGACCTTTTTTTAATCGCAAAAATTTTTCCTTCTCTGGGAAGAATAAAATCTACTAAAACACTAGTTTGATTTGTTGGATCCTTTGAAAACTGTTTGGTTAAACCTATACCAGCTGCTTCCACCTCAAACTCACTATTAGCCACGAAACTATCCAATTCCCGCATTTTTTCCAAAGCCTGAGGAGACTTATATAAAACTTTTCCGTCTTGCTCAACTTTTTCTGAATTCACAGGAATACTATCAATTGGTTCAGCAACAAAAGAATCATCCATCAACATAGCTTTATCCGGTGGCAACCTAATTTCGTTCGCCATTAGTTCTACTCCGCTAATCCCATCAGTAGTATTTTTTGCAGGCGTGAGATCAACTATTATTTTCTTTTGTCCATCACTCTGTAAGTTTTCCGGCAAAGAAGTAACTACAGTCATTGCCGCATCAGTAAGATTAGTTACGTTAACCCCGCCTGAAAAATATTTTCTGGGAATGATCTGCTGTGTATTAGGATCGTATTCTTCTTTAATATAGTTGTATGCGCCTTTTTTAAAGGTCTCGACGTATTGCGCCCAGATTTTTTCAGCAGCTTTGGAGTCGGCGATGTCAACGCCGGAAATTTTGTTTTTATCTGAATAAACCTGATTTAAAATGCTATCTTTAATTTTCTTTTTATACCATGCAGCGAGAATAAGCGAATTGTAGACTTGTCGAAGCTGGGCGAAGTTTTTGCCAGTATTAACTTCCCGCGTCAGCGCAGGTATAACAATCTCTTTCAAAACCTGCGATGTCGCGTTATCGCGAAGCGATTTTACGGGATTACCACCCGCAAAATAATCTTGTTCAGTCAAAACCTTTAATTTACTTTCAACAACGTATGCCGTACCCGCCTCTGCATTTTCATACACCACCGCTTTTTCCGGAACGATCCAAACTTTATTGAAAATATCTGTCGGTGTTTCTAAATTCTTGTTTAAACTCCCCTCACCCTTACCCTCTCCCCGGAGGCTGGAGAGGGGATCTATCGCATCCTTCGCCTTAATTTCACGTAATTTTTTATATACTTTTTCCCAAAATTGTCGTCCAATCTCGCCTTCTGGATACAGAAGTGACGCAGTTAATTGTTTTAATAAATAGTCCTGCGCTAAAAGGTCTCGTCCCATTTCTGTCTTTCCAAAAGCTTCAGGAACAATACGGTCTTTTTCAACTGGTGATAAGTTAACCCACAAATCTTTTTCAGGAACAGTCAATGAGGCGAGAAAATATTTTATAAGTTTTTCTGATTCGGTTTTTATTGCATCTTTATCGGGCACGATATATCGTGCCCCTACGCTATTTTTATCATTATTACTTCCCGCATCCAAAATGAACTCAAAACGAAATGGATTATCTGGATGAACTTTGATCCCTGTAAGGAGTGCTGGCTTAAATGCAGGACTTAATTGAACCATTGTGCCGGGTGCTGGCATGGTCGATAAAATTTGACCATAAGACGGTGTTACACTTGTAAATATAAATACTACAAGGGTAACCATACAAATAGATTTTTTAATTAACTGCCCCATTTTTTGCCCCTTATAAAAAACGTAACAATACAAAAACAAAAACCATTTATACATATAAAGTATAATTTATAAATATTAAAAAAATAAGGGGATAAAACTAATTTAGAGAAACCGCTTACTGCTAAGGATTTCGTAAAAGATTGTGGGTGCCGATCTTGCGTAAATACGCAGTATCCCCCACTTTTTGGTAAGTTATACGATAATTTTGAGACACTCTTAGTTCAAAAATATCAGAATGTCCTGCCATTTTTTTATGTCCTAATGAGGGATAATCCGGATCTTCAGCTAATATCATCAACGCTTTTTTAGTTCGATCCTTAATATCAGAGGGTAATTTACGAAATAGTTTTATAAATGTATCAGTAGCTTCTATGTGCATCATGCCTCTAATTTACCCAGCAGTTCTTTAATGTTCTTAGTTTTTGTTACCTTGCCAGTTTTAATATCAATCGCAGCTTTACGTTCATCAGCCTGCCACGCTTCAGTATAAAAATATTCCTGATCTTTTGGTATCAAAACCTGCGGCTCTAATATTATAGAATTCCCCTCGATACGGATATCAATATAGTCATTAATTTTAAGTCCCATCCGTTTAACAATCTCTCTGGGTACTGCAACTTGATTATTCTGCCCTAATTTTCTAAGCATATTTTCTTCCTCCTGGTTAAACCTTAACACAAAAACTATAAAATGTCAAAATATGTAAATATGAAAATATTAATAGCTATAATTTATAAATCATCTTCGAACAATTCAAACTGTTTAATTTCATAACCCAACAACCGCCAGCACACATTTTTTTATCTTTACAAACATTACAAGTTTCATTCTTTATCAAATCTTGCTCTCGATACTTACGAAAACCTTTTGACCATATATTTTCAAATGTATCTTTTAAAATATTTCCTTCATGAAAAAAATCATTATCCGGCTGTTCCGGACAACCCCGGATATTACCCTCCACGCCCAAACAACAAGTTAAATAACCTACCGGACAAAAAAACGGCCCGTCTTTTATTTCACGCTCATATCTGCCTAAATAGCCCAAATTCTCACCCACCTGAATATTAAATTGCTTCCGATTCTTTTTAATAAAATCTAAAACAAAAATAAAATCTTTCTGGTCTAAAGCCAAAGCTTTATCAACAGCAGCATTACCGATCGGCATGATGCTAGTTATCCGCCACTGGTCAGGCTTTAACTCTGCAATTTTTTTAGCCAACAACTGTAAATCCCCAACATTTGATTTTGTTATCGTAGTCGACGCTGTTAAATATGCACGGCTTTTCTTTTTTAACAATGATAATGCCTGCATGGCTTTATCAAAAGCCTGCGGATTTCTGCGGATCTTATTATGTACCTCACGCGTTCCATCGATACTTATCATAATGCTTTCAAAAAACCTATCAACATCAGATACATTCTGTTCATTAATAAAAAACCCGTTAGTAGCTACACCAGTATGCAATTTGCGTTCTTTAGCGTGAGCAAAAACCTCAAACAAATCATTTCGTAAAAAAGGTTCGCCTCCAGTAGCCATAAAAAATTCCACCCGATACCGAGCAATATCATCAATGAACTTCTTTAGGTCTTTAGTGGATAATTCGCTTTGATAAGTCTCATCTTTAGCGCCGCAATGTTCGCAATTCAAATTGCAGCGGCGGGTAGAGTCCCAAAGCACATATTTAGGAGGATTAACTTTCCCGCCTTCGCAAGAAAACTTAAAAGTGGAAGTAAAAATCTGTTGATTTATATTACGAAAGAAAAATTTCAAATTCATGCGAAATTATTATTTCTTATCCTTTAATATCCGTCAACCCTATTTTTTTTAAATCAGCATTATTAAACGAGATTGGATTAGATAAATCACTCAAATCAACAAAAACTTCAGTCTTATTATCAATTCTCAATCTAAAAAAATTACCTTCTTTCTGAAAAACTAGATCCTTTGACAAAATAATATATTCTTGCGTCCCCGCCCATGCATTAATAATATAAATTGCTCCTTTTACCGGTAAAAACTGTTTTATTGATTCTGAACCATTCTCTACTTTAGGCGCATTATAATCACAAATAGTTGAAGGCATATTATTTACTTTATCTAAACAAAAGAACAGCTGCGTATCCATAAAAGAAAACAATATTTTATCATCCATACGTTTTACATTTTGCACAGGGCGTATATAATCACCATCATACAAATACGATTTAAACTTATTCGCCATTGCTTGCTCATGCTCCTCCATCTCACCACGCATAGCTTGCGGCGATGGTCCATACGCCATCTCAGCATCAACACTTCTTCCGCTTATAGCCGCAATAAGCGAAGCTAACAATACAAAAAATCGAAATATAAAACGTTTTAATTTATTCATAATACAATCTCCACTTTACAGATTAATTCCCAAACATCCCCCTGGTACCGATCTTGCGAATTTCTTTTTCATCGGTCCAATCGATCAAACCAGTGTTAAGATTTTTTAGAACTAAAGTGAATTTGTAATATGTATCCGTAACTTTGGTGTTAGTTTGTGTAATTTCGGAAATATTTCCAGTTACAATGTACTCCGCACCGTATTGTTTTCCGGTTTCGACTGCTTTGGCCGGATCAACCATGCCGCTGGTCTTTTGGAAATTCAATTCGTTCATAACAGCATCTTCAGTTGTTCGGTCAACAAAACGGAATTTTCCTGACTTAACTAATTTAGCACGAATTGAATCTGTTACTGATTCAGTATCAATATGCTGCATGGTCTTATTTTTAACTTTATCGACCATAATCACTGGCTGACGTAAATTGGTAATCTGGGCTAATGGCTGAAATGTCATCATTGAATCTACCATAGCGCCTGCAATCAATTGTAAATCTGTTGAGCTGAATTCAGTTGAAACCACCTGCCCTTGCGTTGGATCAGTATAACGCACCTTCATGTTAGACGAGCAACCGCTTAATACAGCTAAACCGCATACAATTAAAACCAAATTTGAAAATTTCATATATCCTCCTATTTGCTATTTAATATTTTAACTTCTAATCTGTTTCCCATTTTTATAACATAAACTATATTCTTACTTTTTTCCACAATGTCAACTTTTAAACTAGCCTGCGCTCCATCAACTGAAAAATTTAAAGTATGCTCGCCGGGAGCAATCGTACCTCTAAATATTTGAGCGTTAGCTGGTAAGGTCAACCAACTCCGCGTATCAGCTCTTTCACTGGCAAGATTATAAATAGCAGCGCCTAAAGACCCTAAAAATCCCATCCGCTGCTCAGCTTGATGCGCCATAGTATATTTTGCTATAGCTCTAATAACTTGATGCGTAACTAAAGACGGTATTTTCTCTTTTAACGCTTTCATGGCTAACACATTAAAATCGCAAATCACTGAAGTTGTACCTAAAGTTTTATCCCCGTCGGAAATATTTAATATTTCTGGTTCGATTTGCAACGGCTCATAAAAAGGGAAAGCTACTGCCATTAAAGTAAAGTCACGCCGCACTGGCACTGGAATAGGAATTTGCTGTTCTTGTTTTGCCTCAACCAACCCCTGGTCGAAAAATACAATAATTTCTGTATCATTCGACGAAAACATGGCTGACAAACGTGATACATCTTTTTTCAAATAAACATTATCCGGATAAATTTCGAGAGCTTTTTTATAATCAATTTTAGCATCTTCGAATTGACCTTGCATTTCATAAAGCACTCCGGATAAATAAAAACTATAAGCGTTTTGAAATGAGTTTTTCACACCGCCTATAATCTTATCCATCCTGCCGTAAATTTCTTCCACTTCAGATGAATTAGAACTAACCCGGTTTTCCGAGGCTAATTGCTCAGCGCGACCAATTTCTTTTTGATGACGGTCTAAAGACTCGTCCTGTTCAGCATTAGATATTCTTGCCTCAACTGCTGCGCCTTCCAGATCACCAGATGCCAAATAATTCAAAGCTTGATAATGATGCAGCATAACCCGCTCATACCCGTCACCTACATACGGAATGGTATTATCATTGACTATCGCGGAACTACCTTGAGCTACAGCTCCGGACAAACTAAAAATAGCTTTTTGATCATTAGTTTTAATTGCAGCAATAGCGTCATCAAAATCCCGCTTGCTTGCCTCAAAATTCCCCTGAAACTGCGCTAAACGTCCACGCTCCATTAAATAAAGGATTTTGTCATTACTATTAACCCCGCCTACAAATACAGAATTAATATCAACATTTTTACCGGCTCTGATTTCAATTATGGTAGGATTAACAACATCAGGATACGAACGGAATGCAGTAGTCGCCGAGCATCCAGTTAAAAAAAGTGATACTAACAAAATTACATAATATGTTATTCGTAGCATTATATGATCTTACTCAATATTCCAACATCCTATTTATGCTTCCCCAGGCGCGGCTCATGATTTCATGCGGCAGTTCAATTTTATAGACCATGTTCTCTAAAGAATATAAAACCTTCTCCAGAGTAACCCGCTTCATATTCGGGCACACTGCCAGATCAGATACCGGATAAAATTCTTTTTCTGGATTTTCTTTTTTCAGAGGATAAATCATTCCCATTTCCGTAACCACTATAAATTCTTTTGCATCATTAGTTTTCGCGTAACGCAACATGCCTGCTGTAGACAACACTTCGTCTGCTAATTTGATAATTGGCGCAGGACATTCCGGATGCACCATAACTTTAGCTTCAGGATGTAAAGCTTTTAGCTTCAAAATGTCGTCGGGAAGCATTTTCGCGTGGGTTGGACAATAACCATTCCAGGTTATAACATTACGCTTAGCTTTTTTTGCCGCATATGAACCCAAATATTTATCAGGCACAAAAAGAATCTCGTCTTTTTCCGTAAACATCTTTTTCAAAATTTCAACCGCGTTCGCTGAAGTGCAGCAAACATCGCTTTCCGCTTTTACTTCCGCCGGAGAATTAACATAACAAACTACTTTAGCTTTTGGATGTTGACGCTTTAACTCTCTTAATTGATCCGCAGTTATCATATCCGCCATTGGACAACCCGCATCCGGATCAGGTATAAGCACAATTTTATTTGGCGAAAGTATTTTGGCAGTTTCTGCCATAAAATACACGCCGCAAAAAAGGATAATATCAGCTTTTGTCTGCGCAGCTTGAATGCTCAAACCCAAAGAATCGCCGGTATGGTCCGCAATATCTTGAACTTCTGGACGCTGATAATTATGCGCCAGAATAACCGCGTTCTTTTGCTTTTTTAAATCATTTATTTTATCAATTATTTTTTTCATGTTTATTAATTAATTCGGGCACAAAATATTGTGCCCCTACGAATCGTGACGCAAGAATTTTAAATTGACACTATACATATACCAACTCTACTCGCCAGCTTAACTGTTTTTCCAATATCAATAATAATAGTTTTTCCCGACTCAATTGCCAAACAAGCGCACTTAGACTTTATCATATTTTTTATCGTACGCGGTCCAATAACCGGCACATCAAAACGCGTATCCTGCTTCGGCTTGCTCATTTTTACGACTACCGCGCCCCTCTGAGCTATCTTGCCGCCACGTAATATCGTCGTATCAGTACCTTCCATAGCTTCAATCGCTACAATCGCCTTTTCTTTAACCACAACAGTCTGCCCCACGTCCAAACCACCCATGTTTTTAGCCAGTTCTCTACCGAATTCAATATCAACCAATTCTTTTTCAGTTGGACCGCGTTTAGTCAAAGTACCTTTAGGCGCTAAATAATCTTTCATCAAAGCCGCAGGTTCAATTAAAGCCATATCATATTCTTTTAATTTATTACCTATCGACGAAAAAATAGTATCTGCTTTACGGTCTGAAATTGCCTTAAAAAGTTTTTGTACTTCATCGTCAAATTTCACAGAAGGATCAAAAAGATTTTTCTGGTCTACTTGACCAGCCATAATTACTTCTTTGGCACCCTGAGCACGCAAAAATTCAAAACTTTTTTTAAGTTCTCCGACGCCAAACATTTTGAATTTATCGACAAAAAACCGCAGAAAAAATGAAGTGTCGCCTTTAACGCCCATGGCAACAACCTGATATCCCAGTTTACGGGCCTTAAAAGCAAAAAGAAATGGAAGTTTTCCATTTCCGGCAATGAGACCTAAAATTTTATCAGACATATATCAATCTTCTGTCAAATTACTACCACTGATCATGCCCCGTTTAGAAGTTTTGGCAAAAAATATCAGATGCTGTAATTCAGGGACCATCTCTGATCCTTTTTCAATATTTTCCAAAGCAGTTTTCTTTGATAAACCTGAACGAAAAAGAATTTTAACCGCATGTTTTAACAATAATAATGTTTTAGGTGATAAACCGCTGCGTTTAAGACCAACATTGTTCAGCCCTATAACTTTTGCGGGATTCCCGTCGCACAAACAAAACGGCGGAACATCCTGAGAAACTTTTGAACAGCCGCCGATCATACTCAACCTGCCTAAACGGGTAAATTGATGTATTGCCCCAAACCCGCCGATCGTAACATTATCTTCGATTACAACGTGTCCGGCTAAAGAAGCATTATTAGCCATAGTGCAGCTGTTGCCAATCACGCAATCATGGGCAACATGGCAATATGCCATGATCCAATTATTATTACCTAACACGGTCTGTGATCCGCCGTCAACTGTTCCGGGATTAATGGTAACATATTCCCGGATAACATTATTGTCACCGATATTAAGGAACACATTATCATCCGCAGAATGTTTTTTATCCTGAGGTGGGCTGCCGACCACCGCGCCGGTATAAATTTTACAGTTCATGCCGATTTTTGTCTGACCAGTAACCACCGCATGATTACCAATAACTGTATGATCACCGATAACTACGTCTGGACCAATAATTGCGTATGGACCAACTTTGACCCCTGGAGACAATTTTGCTTTTGGATCAACTATCGCGGTTTCATGTATTGAAATATTTTCCATATTATTTACCTGCTGATTCTTTGAATAAAATTTCTAATAACTATATAAAGACTATTACCAAATGTCAAGAAACAAGACTTCTTAAACTTTTAAACGTTTTCTAAAGCGAATTTCATTTCCGCTTCAACTACTACAGCATCTGCAACTTTACCTACAGCCAAAATCTGAGCCAGCCGCCCCCGAGCTTTAACTACTTCAATTTCCATGACCAATTGATCTCCCGGAACAACCATCTTACGGAATTTTACTTGATCTATAGTAATAAATAAAGGAACCTTTCCTAAATTCTCTTCCAAACTCAACACACATATTCCAGCTGTTTGCGCCATTGCTTCCAGCATCAACACTCCAGGCATAACTGGTCGAGCAGGAAAATGCCCGGTGAAAAATTGTTCATTCATAGTAACATTTTTAAGCCCGATTACTTTTTTTCCACGCTCAACTTCAACTACTTTATCCACCAAAAGAAACGGATAACGATGAGGAATAATCTTCATTATATCTTCAATCTTAAACTCACGTTTCCCCTCAGCAGAAAACATTGGCACTACTGCTTTATCATAAAATTTCTGTTCCTGTGCCGCAATTTTTTTAACCAGCTTATAATTCAATTCATGCCCACTCTTTAAACACACAAAATGACCTTTAATCGGTTTGCCTAACATATACAAATCACCCACCAGATCCAATACTTTATGCCGGGCAGGTTCATTAGGAAACCTAAGCTGATTATCTAAAACCCGGTCATTCGCGAACACTAAAGCATTTTGCGTGCTCGCGCCTTTAGCCAAACCCTGCTCACGTAAAAATGAAACTTCCCGTTCCATACAAAAAGTACGCGCGCCAGCTAATTGAGTTTTATAATCATCTTTATCTAAATTCATCTCGAAAAATTGCGTACCTAAAAGCGGATGTTCATAAACTAAAGTGTAAGATATTTTAAATTCATCAGCAGGTAGCGCAAAGATCGAACAATTTTTACCATCCATACCAATTGGTTCTATTATTTTAAAATATTTGCGTTCAGCGTCTTGTTCCGCTACTCCCTGATCTTCAATAGCTTTAAGAAATTCTATCCCGCTTCCGTCGAGAATCGGAGTTTCTGAAGCATCAATTTCGACCAATAAATTATCAATCTTCAAACCAGCTAAAACGCTCATCAAATGTTCAATAGTATATACTGCCGCATCTTTGCATTTTATACCAGTACATCTGGTCAACTCTTCGCCGACTGTAACATTTTCAGGACAAACCTTAATAACCGGACGGTTGGGCAGATCAACTCGGACAAAAGCTATACCATAATTCACAGGCGCTGGTTTTAATATCATATGGACTAACTGACCAGTATGTAAACCAACTCCAGCGATTTTTATTTCAGCAGCTAAAGTATGTTGTTTTTCCATTATTTATTTTCTAAAGCTTCGACTTTTTGTTTAAGTTCTTTGATCTGTTCCACGTAATGCGCTAATCGTCCTAACATTGCGTTCAATTTTTTTGCTTCATCCATAGGACGAGCCGGATAACCAAACATCACTGAATTAGGCGGAATCGATTTCGATATCCCGGATTGAGCAGCCACGATAGATCCAGCCCCGATAGTTAAATGACCTGCTAATCCAACCTGACCAGCGAGAATAGAATGATGTTCAACCTTAGTACTTCCAGAAATGCCCACTTGAGAAACAATAATGCAATGTTCTTCAATTATTACATTATGAGCGATCTGCACTAAATTATCGATCTTGCTACCCCGACCAATAAACGTTTTATCAAATCTGGCACGGTCAATAGTAACATTAGCGCCGATCTCCACATCATCTTCTACCACTACTGTTCCTAATTGCGGAATTTTACTATGTGTACCGTTGGTAGTAATATACCCGAATCCGTCGGAACCAATCACTGTACCACTATGAATTATCACTCGATTACCAATCGATATTTTTTCGCGTAAAGTAACATTAGGATAAATAAAAGAATCAGTTCCAATATAAGCTTTATACCCAATATAAGAACCAGCGCCGATAGTCGTATTATCCCCTATGACAGCCTTAGGCTCTATAACAACATGCGGACCAATATTTACATTTTTTCCTAACTTGGCTTCCGAAGATATTACAGCCGAAGGATGAATTCCACTAATACAAAATTCATCTTCCTCAACAAAAAGCGACATGATTTTTGAAAACGCCAGCGACGGATTTTCAACCCGGATCAAATTCTTTTTCGGTATCTCGGTCTTTTGATCCACCACAATTGCAGCTGCTTTAGTTATCTGCGCTAAAGGAGCATATTTAGGATTAGCCAAAAAAGTAATGTCATCGGGACCAGCTTCTTGTATGCCGCTTAGAGAAGATATTTTAACCTCCGCGTCGCCGCAAACTGTCCCGCCAACAAATTTAGCAATCTCTCCTAAAGTCTTTTGCATTTTTATTTTTTCGGTTGCGCGTTATTTAATATCTTCAAGATGTCTTCTGTAATATTAAATACGTCGTTTCCATATACCAGAACGCGGTCATTCAAAATCAAAGAATAACCTTCCTTTTCAGCATAAGCACTAACAATCTTTTCGATCTCTAACAATATTTCACTGATCTTCTTATTTCGCTCTTTATTTAATTCGGTTTTCTGTTGACGATCATTCTCAAGCAAATCCGCTTTCATTTTATCAATTACTTTTTGCTGCTCATCTTTTTTATCTTCTTTTAATACTGCTAATTTACTTTCCATATCCCGAATCTCATCAACCTTTGCCTTAGTAGTCTTCTCATAATCATCTTGCTTGGCTTTTAAAACTTTATCATAGTCCTTAGTTTTGTAATACTCGTCGAATAAACGACTTAAATCAGCAAACCCAATCTTTTTCATTTCCGCAGCTTGGACTGATGAAACACACAACCCCACCGCTAATAATAGAATTAAAAATATACCGATTTTTTTCATTGATACACCCCTTCCTTTCTAAATATAAAAAGTATAATTTATAGTTTTTAGAATCCGCGGCTTACACTAAAGTAAAATTTCCCGCTTTTGGATTTCTCTTGATCTCCCGACTGCTTACTAAGAGGAAACCCATAATCAAGATTTATAGGACCTATCGGAGTTTTAACCCGGGCACCAAAACCAGTGCCGGACTTGAGGCCGCCTTTACCAATATCATTTGCGCTTGCCCAAACATTACCAGTATCAAAAAACGCTGCTAGTTTAAAGAAATCCACAATTGGAATAGTTAATTCTACGTTACCAATCATCATACTATCACCACCTATTGGATCTCCGTTAACTGAATCGATCGGTCCAATATGGCGTTCATCATAACCACGTATGGTACGGGCGCCGCCAGCAAAGAAACGTTCAAATATAGGAACTTTCTCGGAATTGCCATAAGCATCCATATAACCAGCCCGACCACGAAATTCAACAACTAAACCATATTTTAAAGGTACAAAATAACTATTGTCAGTTTTTAATCTATAAAAATCCGTACTCCCGCCTAAAAGACCTCCAGCCAAATCCAGCCCATTATCAGTTACAGCACCCTTAGTCGGACTGAAAATATTATCCCGGGAATCGCGTTTTAAAGAAGTCCCCACCATACTAATATCTTTCCGACCTTCTTCTGCTCTCAAATCTGCTGATACCCCATCTTCAAAATTATCAATCTTAACTGATTCATGTTTATAAAATAATCCACCATTCCAATATTCAGAAAATTGTTTTCCTAATCTCAACACCTGACCAACACGTTCTTCATCATAAGAATAACCTGAATCATTATCCCGAGAATGTACGCTGCGATATAGATCAAAACCAGCTGATATTGGATGATCAAATAACCATGGTTCAGTAAAACTCAATAATAAATTGTTTTTAGTAGAACCAACTTCAGCTCTTAATGTCAACTGTTGACCTGCTCCGGTAAAATTCGGCCATTTTGAAAAATCAAAATTACGCTGATCAACTTCCACAAAACCAACTACCTTGTCAACTGTACTATACCCACCGCCAAAACTGAAAGACCCAGTCTTCGCTTCTTTTACGTCGACCAAAAGATTCTTACGGTCAGCAACAGAAGTATCTTCCATATCAAAATTAACTTCATCAAAATATCCCAAATTAGTCAAACGTTCTTTACTCCGACGTAACTTCCCGCCATCAAACCGATCTCCAGGATACAGCTTCAATTCCCGGCGGATAACTATATCGCGCGTACGGGTATTACCCTGAATTTTAACTTTCTCAATATACGCCAAATTTCCTTCTTCAATATTTAAAGTAATATCTACCTTAGCGGTCTTGGTATCAATCGCTGCTTCATCTTTAACATTCGCAAAAATATATCCCTGATCAAAATATAAAGTACGGATATCCGCAATATCAACCGACATTTTCTGTCTACTGAAAAAACCACCTTCATAAGTGTTTTTCAAGGCAGCTTTTATCTGTTTTTGCGAGATAACTTTATCACCAACAATTTTCAAACTACTTACTAAGTAGCGGCTTCCTTCTTCCACTTTCACATCAACCTGGATCCAGCCTTTTTGCATCTTATCAATAGTATAGGTGGCTTTAGCGTCAATAAATCCTTTTTGTTCATAAAAAGAAGCTATCCGATCCATATCCTCGTCTAAAGTTTCCTGCTTTAATATACCAGAACGGAATAAATTCTTAGTTCTGGTCTTGATCTGCTTCATCACCACGCCGTCGCTAAAAGTATTATTGCCTAAAATATTAATCTTACGGATCCTAATCTTCTGTCCTTCATCAATCACAAAATGCAAACTTACTTTATTAGTAACATCATCTACGAATTGCTCGACGTCAATCTGCGCGTTGGTCAAACCTTTTTTAACATACATTTCTTTGATCTTTTCAACGTCTTCTTTCAATACTTTACTATCCAGAAACCTGCCAACCTTGGTCTGAATTTTAGTTTTTAAAACCTTAGCGCTGATATATCTGGTTTTGGTAAAAGAAACTTCTTCAATAACCTTTTTTTCATCCAACAAAAAAACCACCTTAAAACCTTTATCAAAATCTTGGCGGTCAACCCTTACATCAGAGAAATAACCAGTGTTGTACAAACGTTTTAGGTCATCGCTGACAATATTTTGTACATATTCTTGCCCGACTCTGGACTTGATCTTAGACAAGATCGTAGCCATACTTATCGTTTTATTTCCTTTTACCTCAATCGCAGTAACCATTTTTTTGTCATCAATTACAGTAGAAACTGCTGGAGCAGTACCTGACATTCCTACCACTGCAGGCTGCCCTCCAGATGGATTAGGCTGGTTTTCCTGAGCATAAATGGTATTCGCTAAAAACATTAGATTGATAAGGAAGAGAACCGATAGTATTTTTTTCATAGGCCTCAAAAGTATTGGAATATTTTGGTTTATGGAATGTTGATTGGTCTGATTATAAAGTCATACTAATATGATGTCAACCAACATGTGCAAGATTTTCAAACCTAATAAATTCTTTAGTGAACTGTAATTTTACAAAACCAACTGGACCATTACGCTGCTTAGCAATGTGTATTTCTGCCAACCCTTTATTCTCTTCAGTTTGAGCATAATATTCTTCTCTCATCAAGAGCATAACCACATCAGCGTCTTGTTCAATCGCTCCGGATTCACGCAAATCAGAAAGCTGAGGACGGTGATCCTGCCTTTGCTCAACTGCGCGCGATAACTGACTTAAGGCTATAACCGGAACATTAAGCTCCCGAGCCAAAGCTTTTAAAGAGCGAGATATTTCAGAAATTTCCTGCTGCCGGTTTTCAGAACGGCTGGCGCTACGCATCAACTGGATATAATCCAATAAAATAAGTTGAATATCATAATTAGCTTTCAATCGTCGAGCTTTTGCCCTTAATTCCAAAGCTGATATTGCAGGCGAATCATCAATGAAAATTGGAGCGTTTGAAAGCATACCTGCAGCTTTTGTGATTTTCGGCCAGTCTGATGGAGCCAGAAAACCAGAACGGACTTTATGCGCGTCAACCTTTGCCTGAGAACAAATCATACGCTGAACCACTTGCTCTTTTGACATCTCCAAACTAAATATTGCAACTGGACGTTTATGCTCCAATGCTACTTTTTCAGCTATTGACATAGCAAAAGCAGTTTTTCCCATAGAAGGTCGGGCTGCAACAATTATCAAATCTGAAGGCTGCATACCAGAAGTCATTTTATCAATTTCAATAAACCCAGAAGGAACGCCGGTAATATGCTCCTTGCGTTGATAAAGTTTATCAAGCTTATCAATGCTTTCTTTAACTAAATCTTTGATATGAAAAGCTTTTTGATGCTGTTTTAAATCCGCAACTTCAAAAATAAGCTGCTCAGCATGGTCTACCAACTGATCAACATCACCTTTAGTGTTATAGCAATCAGAAACAATCTTAGTGGCATTCTTGATCAGCGCCCGCAACACCCCTTTTTCTTTAACAATTTGCGCGTAATGTTCAGCATTAGCAGAAGTCGGTACAGAATCGAATATACCGGAGATATAAGAAAGGCCTCCTGTTTTTTCCAGAAGGCCTTCATTCTGCAATTTATTGGTAAGAGTTAAATAATCAACCCTTTTATTCTCTGAATAAAGCTGAGTAATCACCCGATAAATAAGCCGGTGCGATTCCTCATAAAACCACATTTCATCCAAGATCTCAACTGCTGTGCCAATGGCTTCAGCATCGAGAAGCATCGAACCTAATACCGATCTTTCTGCCTCGATATTATGTGGGGGGATTCTTATTTCTTCGTGACCCATACGCGGACTTTTGCTGTCACTTCCGGATGAACTTTTACGTTGACATCAAAAATACCAAGCTCTTCAATCGGCTTTGCCAACTCAACTTGTTTTTTATCGATTTCAAATCCTTCATTAGTTAAAACTTGCGCAATGTCTTGGGCAGTCACTGAACCATACAATTTTTCCAAATCATTGACTTCAACTGGAATAGTACAAGAAACTTTTTCCAATTTATCCGCGAAAACGCGAGCTTCACTTTTTTGTTTCTCATGTTCAGCTTTACGTTTTTCTTCCAATTTGGTAATACGTTTCATATTTGCCGCAGTAGCAAGATACGCTTTACCGTTAGGGATCAAGAAATTACGGGCAAACCCGTCTTTAACTTTAACCACTTGTCCGATTTTGCCAAGGCTTTGGACATCTTCACATAAAATAACTTCCATTAATAATCTCCTTTTATCTCGCGCTGCCGCTCGGCAACAAGGCTAAAAAACGCGCGCGTTTGATAGATGTTGACAAATTGCGCTGCTGTTTAGCGGTTACCCCAGTTATACGACGAGGCAGCATTTTCCCCCGCTCATTCAAAAATTTCTGGATCAATGGGATATTTTTGTAATCAAACTCCACGTCCGGAGTTACCTGAAATCTAAAAGGCATCTTGCTTCTGAAGCTCGGCCTTTTTCTTTTTTTATCTGCAAGTTTTTCTCTATTCAACTCTATTCCTCCGTGTTAAAACTTTTTATCTTTTCTAACTTCCGACTTTTATTCGTCCCAAGCTATATCTTCAGGTTTAATGGTTTCACCTACTGAAGATTCCAATTCTGCTTCCTGAACTTTTACATCTTCTTTTTCTTTTGCACCGTAACTGCCTAAAAACTGAACACGTTCCGCCCGTACATCAATCGCGCTGCGTTTTTCACCTTCTTTGGTCTCCCAAAAACGGGATTGTAAGACGCCCTCGACGAAAACCGGTTTGCCTTTAGTTAAATATTGGCAGCAAGCCTCTGCTTGTTTATCCCAAACCGTTACAGTCAAAAAACAAACTTCTTCTTTTAATTCACCTGAACTGTCTTTAAACCGACGGTTAACCGCAATCCCTAAATTGGCTACTGCTGTACCGCCCGGAGTATAACGCAATTCCGGATCTCTGGTTAAATTACCAATTAAAAACACTTTGTTTAAATTCGCCATCTGTTCCTCCTTACCGATCAACCTTAAGTTTTTTCATTTTTAATTATTTCGAACCGCAAAACCTTTTCCTTTAAACGTAACGCCGCGCGGATCTTTGATATAGACGATGCCGGGCTTTCAAAATTAGTCAAATAATACGTTCCTTCTTTACATCTTTTAATATCGAACGAGAATTTGTGTTTTTCGAACCACACCTGGCTGTTTATTACCTTAGCATCAACCTTCTGCAAAATCTCAACCACCTCTTTGCAGATAGCTTCTTTTTGATCATTAGTCAATTTTGCGTCAATGATCGTGACTAATTCGTATTTTCTTATTAACACCTTATTTTCCATTTTCCTTCCTTCTGTTAAACTTCTCCATTGATCTGCTTATACCTTCTTGTATCCACGAGTGTGAACACTCTGCTGCTTCAGAAACAAATTCTTTCAAACCCTTTTTTTCAATGTTTGTGAATTCTTCCAAAACATAATCCGCGACATCTCCACCTTTAGGTTCACCAACCCCCATCCGTAGCCGGGCAAAATCTTGGCTGCCTAAATGCTCAATCACAGATAACAAACCGTTATGACCGCCGTCACTGCCTTTAGATCGAAGACGCAACTGGCCAAATGGCAGGTTAAAATCATCGCAAATGACCAAAATATGCTCCAGCGGGGTAGCATATTTTTCCGCCATCCTGCGAACTGCCGTACCGGAATTGTTCATAAACGTGGTCGGGAAAAGCAAACAAACTTGCTTTCCTTCCCACAACCCTTCGGCTATTACAGCCTTTGTAAAAGAACTAGCGTGAAACTTCAACTTCATTTCTTCAGCCAAATATTCGATCGCTAAACAACCGATATTGTGCCGAGTATATTGATACTTACTTCCTGGATTACCTAACCCAACAATAAGATAATTCTCCACTCTTTACCTCTTTACTTCTTCTTTGCATCCTTATCTTTAGCGCCTGCTGCTGGTGCCGCTGCTGCAGCTGCTGCAGGTTTCTTTTCTTTTGTTACTTCCGGCTCTGTTGGTGCTTCTTCAGTTGCCGCTACCTCAACTTCTTCACGTATAGCATGAACTACCGCGAATACAATTGCAGCAGGATCATGTTTGGTGCGTACACCCTCAGGCAATTTTAAATCCGACACGTGAATCGATTTACCAATTTCCAAACTGCTAACATCAACCACAAGTCTCTCTGGTAAATTTTTTGGTAAACAAACAACTTCGATCTCCCATAAAGCATGTTCCAAAGATCCGCCGGCTTTTAAACCAACTGGTTCGCCTATTGATACCACTGGAACTTTAGCATTAAGTTCATGAGTAGCAGAAATTCTTAAAAAATCGAGGTGGATCAATTCATTGGATACTGGATCGCGTTGTTCTTCTTTCAACAAAGCCGAATGGTCGCGCAATTTTTTATCACCGTCCATAACATTCAAATGGAACATAACGCTTTGACCATGGTGCTGCCGCATTAATTTTTCAAAAATTTTTTGATCGACCTTAACATTAGTAGGTTCTTGTTTTTCACCATAAACTACCGCCGGTACCTGCTGAGCACTTCGGGTAATTGCCACATCCTTTTTTCCAGTGTTCTTTCTAATTTGTACATCTAATTTAAGTTCTTCCATTTTGACTAACCACCTCTTCCTTGATTATTTATTTTCGTAAAACAAACAGCTTATCGACTGTTCTTCCTTTATCCGTTTAATCGCTTCAGCTAACAACGGTGCAACTGAAACCTGAATAACTTTTTTGATTTTTTTAGATTCATCCAAAGGAATACTATTAGTAACTACCAATTCCTTTAACGCCACGCAATTCTGCAATTTTTTAATCGCATCACCAGATAACACTCCATGAGTAACCGCAGCATAAACATCTTTTACTCCATGCTTCTCCAGGGCATTAACCGCCTCGACCATCGAGCCGCCGGTAGCAATAATATCATCGACCAACACCACGTTCTTCCCAGTAACATTACCCAAAATATGCATGACTTCAGTTTTTTCCGGACTATCACGGCGTTTATCCACGATAGCTAAACCAGCGCCTAAACGTTTAGCATACGCGCGCGCCATTTTAATACCACCCACATCCGGTGAAACCACGACCAGATCCTCAATATTCTTACGTGAAAAATATTCGCAAATCGTATTAATACCATACAAATGATCCACAGGTATATCAAAAAATCCCTGTATCTGCGCGGCATGCAAATCCATAGTCAACACCCGGTGCGCGCCTGCAGCTACAATCAAATTCGCGATCAACTTTGCAGTGATTGGAACCCGCGGCTGATCTTTACGATCCTGACGAGCATAACCATAATACGGGATAACCGCCGTGATCCGTTTAGCTGATGCCCGACGAATCGCGTCGATCATAATCAATAATTCCATTAAATTATCATTCGCTGGTGAACAAGTCGGCTGTACTATAAAAACATCGCGACCGCGCACATTATCTTTTATCTCTACCCGGATTTCTCCCTCAGAAAAACGAGATACCAGGGCTTTACCCAGCGGAATTCCCAGACAATCCGCCATGCCTTGCGCTAATTCCGGATTGGCATTTCCAGTAAAAATTTTCATAAAGTTTTTCTCCTTCGCAAACGAGCCGGCACACCTATTGCCGCATAACCCGGCGGAACTTTAGTGCCTGCTGTTACCACACTTCCCGCTCCAGTTAACGCGCCTTTACCGACGGTTACCGGCGCGACTAATATAGAATCAGAGCCGATAAAAGCTCCGTCGCCAATTTTAGTTTCATTCTTCTTAATGCCATTAAAATTCGCAGTAACTGTGCCCGCGCCAATATTAACATTCTTACCTAAAACCGCGTCACCCAAATAACTAAAATGTTTCATAAAACAACCGTCACCCATCGACGAATTATTAACTTCCGTAAAATTTCCAATATCAACATTATTACCGATACGCGTACCAGGACGGAACCGCACAAAAGGTCCGACCACACAACGGGCACCCAATTTAACATTATTTTCAATAAATGTAAAGGGTCTAATCAGAGTATCCTTACCGATCGTAACATCCGGCGCAATAAACGTCGAAATAGGGTCCATAATCGTCACGCCCTGTTCCATCCAATACTGCACAATTTTATCCCGCAGCTTTAATCCTGCCAAAGCCAACTGTTCCCGCGTATTCACTCCTAAACCCACATCTGGATCATCCGTTACCACCGTCTCAACCTTCATACCTTTTTTCGCAAAATACTCGACCATGTCAGTCAAATAAAGTTCTTTTTTCTTGGCATTGAGCTTAACTAAATCCAGAGCCGCGAACAAATCCTTGCTTCTCACGCAATACACACCAACATTTATTTCTTTAATATTTCTTTCATCCGACGTTGCGTCCCCATGTTCATGAATAGCAACCGCATTGCCCTTTTTATCCCGAACTATCCGTCCATAACCAAAAGGATTATCCAATACCGCAGTTAAAAAAGTACAGACTGCTTTTTTCCGGTTATGCAAACTGACCAACTGTTTTACTACCTTCTTATCCAGCAAAGGAGTATCACCACACAAAATCAAAACATTACCATTAAAATTTTTTAAAAGTTTTTTAGTCCTTTTAACAGCGTCGCCAGTACCTAAAAGCTCCGTCTGATTCACATACTCGCAGTCTTTACCGACCACAGCCGCTACCATATCCGCCTGATGTCCCAAAACCACATAATTTTTCAAAGAACCAACAGCTTTTGCTACGTCGATCACATACTGAATAATCGGTTTGCCCAAAACCAAATGCAAAACCTTTGGAACATCAGATTTCATCCGAGTCCCTTTTCCAGCTGCCAATATAACTGTGCGTAATTCAGACATAAAAAACTATTTGCTTTTTTAAAAATAACTATTTTATCCAGATCTGAAATACCAATATAACCACCTGTAAAATTCCCACAACAACAAGAAAAAACGTTAACCAATTAAGTGTAGAACTAGTCTTCTGTTGTTCTTTTGCAATAAGAATTTGAAGTCTCAACTCAGCGTTTCTTCTTGCTTCTGGATCGCCATATCCATTTCCTTCATCTGTCAACCCATCAAGTAAGCTTTGAATTTCACTTTTAGCCATATATTATTTAACTATCAATAATTAATTAACCCTGATAACATTTTACAAATCTCATCTAACTTATCTTTTAAAACCTGAGCTTTTTCTTCATTAATCAAATTTTTTCTTTTACATAATTCTAAAATCGGTACACATTCAAAAGCAGAACCCCGCGAAATTATAAAAAAATTTTTCCTGTCAGCCTTATGAAAACGACCATTCCCCTCTGCTATGTTAGCAGCAATTGAAAGGGCTGCACGATTCAACTGGTCAACCAGATAATAATTCCCTTTAACAAAATTATCAGTCAAAACACTAATTTCATCGGCAAACGTAATCGCTTTTTTATAAACCTCAAGATTTTCAAACAAAAAAGCCATAAATAACCTTTTGAACAATAGAACAATTGAACATTAGACCGCAATTGAGTTTTTTTATCTATTGTCTATTTTCGATTGCTCAATTGCTCTGCCATTTTTTTGCCGTGCAAAAAAATGGCTGCCCGGCATGGATTCGAACCATGAAAACAAGATCCAAATTCTTGTGTGTTACCATTACACCACCAGGCAAGCAAATTTAATCGCCAATATCATCATGCGCATAAGCGCTTGGTCCTTTGACCTTTTCCTGCTGATAGGCGTCTAAAATCTTTGTTTGCAGATAATCGCGGAACTCCTGCGTGATCGGATGCGCCACATCACGATGGTCCGCTTTGGGATCTGGGGTGTGATCAGTCTTCAGCAGCGGAACACTTTTTCCGCACTGATTACAAAATTTACTCCCCACCTCATTTTTAAAATTGCAGTTAGGACATGCCGCTTTACTTTTTCTCGACGGCATAGCAATAAAAAGACCGTTAGAACCTTGTATAACTTTGATATTCCGCACCACAAATTTATTATCAAAAGTCACGGTCGCGTAAGCTTGAAGTTTTTTATCCTGCCCTTGTTTAGGAAAAATCCGGATCTCTGTAACTTCCATCAGCTTGCTCCTTTCCCTCAAAGGGTGTGAGCCACAAAAACCTGCTTATACCGCTTTGAAAAATGTTGAGCTATCTCTTTTGCCGTAGTCTCATTTTCAACCACTGCGTAAACCGAAGGCCCGCTGCCTGAGGTCAAAACCCCTTTTATATCAAATAATCCCAATCTCTCCTTGATAGTTTTCAATCTTGGAGCAACCTTAAGGATCACAGTTTCTAAATCATTTAATAATAAAGACTTTAATTCGTTAATTTTATTATTTTTTAATTTTTGGATAAGAATAGTAACATCTACTTTTTTATTTGTCAACTGTAAATTCAGCCCCCCATATATGTCTGATGTATATAGCTTAATACAGGGAGTAATGATAACATACCAAAACTTAGTTTTGATATCCAGCACCTGAATTTTATCCCCACGCTCTGTACCTAAAGCCCAGGGAGTATCGTACAAAAAGAAAGCTACATCACTTCCAATTTTTCTGGCACATTCTATCAGTTGTTTTTTACTTAACTTCAAGTCCCACAACTGGTTTAAACCCTTAATAACAGTTGCACCATTACCTGAACCGCCAGCCAATCCAGCAGCAACTGGTATCCGCTTGTTTATATCAATATGAACCCCGGATTTTACTAAAAAATCCTGTTTAAACATAGCTGCCACCTTATAAACCAAATTGCGTTCATCTATAGGCACATCCGGATGGTTACAACTTACAGTTATACTTCCCTTAGTGTTTTTAGTTAAAATAATTTCATCACCCAAACTGATACGCTGAAACAAAGTTTCAATGTTATGGAAACCATCTGCACGTTTATTAACGACTTTTAAAAAAAGATTTAATTTGGCAGGAGAGAATAATTGTAATTTATTCATGGTGAGTTAAAACACTGGATTGAGATTTCTTAATTTCATTAATCTTATCTTCAACAGCTTTCTGGTCTGGATCCAAAGCTATCGACATTTTCCAAAATTCCAACGCTTTATCATGTTGATTCAATTTTTGATAAACATCACCCATATGATCATATAAAACCGGATCTTTGATCCTTTGATCAGCTTTTAACAAAGCTTCCAAAGATTCCTTATACATTCCTTTTTTAAAATATATCCAGCCTAAAGTATCCCAGTAAGCTCCGCTTTGCGGACTTATTTCCAAAGCCTTATTTGATAATTTTTGCGCCGCATCCAAATCCTTGCCCTGCTCAGCGAAAATGTAAGCCAAAGTATTTAAACACCCGTCATGTTCCGGCGACAAAACTAAAGCTTTTTTTAAAATATCCACCGCTTCTTTTTCTCGACCAACCTCAACATACAAAGATCCTAATAAATACATAACATCTACATTATCCGGCTCCAAAGTATAAATATTTTCAAATTGTTTTATAGCCTGATCAAATTTTTTCTGCGAATAATATAACTGACCTAAATATGTATAGATGTCAATATTCTTTGGGTCTAATTTAGAATATTTATTCAATACTGACTCATATTCTACCGCAGCTTTTTCATAATCACTGCCGTTAGAATATAACAATGCTAAAAGATAATGGGATTGGACTTCTTCAGGATTAAGGCGGGTTGATTCTTGAAGTTCCTGCTCTGCTTTGTCTACCATATTCAAGCGGGCGTAAACAGTACCTAAACGAAGGCGGACTAAATAATTAGATGGATCAAACTGGGCTGCCTTTTCATATTCAAAGGCAGCCCGATTTGACAACCCTAAAAGATCATATACTTGTCCCATTGCGTAATGAGCCAAGCCTTTGGAGGTTGAGACCCTGTCTTCGTCGACAAAAGCATACGCAGCCCGGCTAAAAACTATTAACCCCGTAAGCAACATCACAAAGACGCACTTTTTAAGATGCGCGGTCATCGACATCCTCTTTTATTTAGTATCGCGTTTTTTCAAATGACGCAAAGACTTACGCAACTTCTTTCTCTTATGCGTTCTAATCTTACAACGTTTTCTTTTTTTACCGCACGGCATAACAATCACCTTCTTTTATGGTTAGTAAATTAATTTATTCAAAGAGTATTCAATAATCCCGTTCGCCCCTGCTTCCTTTAACTTAGGGATCAGATTTCGGACGATACTTTCATCAATTACCACTTCAATGGCAACCCAGCCTTTTTTAGTCAAATGTGAAACCGTCGGGTCTTGTAAAGACGGTAACAAACTCAACACTTTCATCAAAGCTTCTTCACTGACATTCATTTTAAGCCCGACCATATTAGTAGCGTCGATCGCGCCTTTTAAAAGCATAACCAACTGATCCATTTTCTTTTTCTTCCACGGATCTTTCATCGCTTTGGTGTTGGCAATAAACTGCGTAACTGACACACAAATCGTATCCACAATTCGTAATTTATGCGCGCGCAAACTGCTGCCAGTTTCAGTTAATTCCACAATAGCGTCGACCAAGCCATCCGCGACCTTAGCTTCAGTAGCTCCCCAGCTAAATTCAACATCAGCTTTGACTTTATTTTTTTTCAAATAATTTTTAGTTATATTCACCACTTCCGTCGAGATACGCTTGCCTTCCAAATCTTTGACGGTTTTTATTTTTGAATTTTCCGGAACAGCCAATACCCAGCGGACTTTCGACGAACTTTGTTTAGCATAATTAAAATCAGCTAACACCTGGATCTTAGACCCGTTCTCAGCCACCCAATCCGCGCCAGTTATACCGCAATCCAAAGCCTCTTCTTCAACATACCTTGACATCTCTTGCGCGCGTAATAATACCGGTTCAACTTCAACGTCATCTATAGACGGAAAATAAGAACGGCTGGACACATAAATATTGAAACCAGCCCGTTCAAAAACCTTAACCGTTGCTTCCTGTAAACTGCCTTTAGGCAGACCTAGTTTTAATTTAGCCATACAATACCTTTCATAAGTTTCACCATATTATAAACTTATATTCTTCATAAAAAGTAACGTATTATATCAATCCGTTCTCGCTTGTAAAGAGTTTATTTCAAGCTAAACCTTTATAAATTACTTGTAAAATGATTTTTGTGAATATATAATCATCCACAAAACTTTCAAAAAGTCAAGCAGTCAAAAGGAGTATCATGCTAAAAATCATCCGCAAAAAACATGTAGCCAAAACCGTTCTTTACATTATTACTTTTTTTATAATTATTTCTTTTGCCATTTCCGGCTATGTTCTTAAGTTAGGAATGTCCAAAGAAGATATGGCTGGAAAAATATACGGTAAACCAATTGATCACGTGCAATTTCGTAAAGCGCACGATGAAATCCAAATCCATTATATGCTTCAATACGGCGAAAATTTTGAAAAAGTCCGTAACATGATAAATATGGATCAAGAAACTTGGAACCGCCTGATAATGTTATATAACGCAAAAAAAATAAAAGTATCTGACCAGGAAGTTGTAGAATACATACAAAAACTTCCCTTCTTCCAACGCGACAATAAATTCGATAATGAGCTTTACACTATAATACTGACCAAAGTGATGGGTATACAACCTAACCTTTTTGAAAAAATGATCCGTAACAATATAAAAATCAGTAAATTAGTTGATTCACACATCAATCCAGGCATCATCTCCGAACAAGAAGTTTTTGGACTTTATCAACGCAAAAATGAAAAAGTCCAAATAAGTTATGCTCTTATAACTCCGGAACAATTCAAAAAAGAAACTTCAATAACTGAAGACGAGATCAATCGATATTATGAAAAATATAAACTCGAATTCGTTATGCCGCCTACGATAAATGTGTCTTATATTAATATTCCTTTTGATGCACAGGATCTTACTAAAAATGATGCAGCGCGTACCAAAGCTTATGAAATATACCAAGAATTACAAAAAATAAAAGATATAGATAAAACCGCGCAACAATTTAAAATGCAAGCGTCAACTACTCCTTTCTTCTCCATGGAAAAAGCTGATTTATCCTTAGGCTGGACGTATGAATTGTTACAACAATTATTCGAATTAAATCAAGGTGATACTATTGCTCCATTTGAAACCACCAAAGGTATCCAAATCTTGCAAGTAAAAGAACGTAAAGACGCCTACATTCCAGAATTGAAAGATATTAAAGATAAAGTTAAAGATGCGGTTCTTTTAAACAACGCTAAAGATATCGCGCAGAAAAAAGCCGAAGAATATTTAGAAAAAATCAAAACTGAACAAGGTCTGACTAAATTAGATGATTTTGCAAAAATCGCAAAATCCTTAGGACTGGATATCGCGCAAACTCCGCTATTTAATAGAGAAGAATATCTGCCTAAAATAGGATTATCTAAAAATTTCCAAGAAGCAGCGTTCAATCTTAATCAGGACAACAAAATAAGTCCGGTCACTAAAATATCCTTAGGTTACGCTATCTTACATTTAGATAATTATCAACCTGCCGATAAAGTCGAGTTCGAAAAAAACAAAGAGAGTATCAATAAAGAATTACGCCAGGAAAAATATTCCCAAGCTTTTAATGAATTCATAACTGAATTAAGAACTCAAGCAAGACTAGAAGATTTTATCAGTCAAAAAAAGCAGCCTAATAAAGCAATGTAATTCAAATAATGAAAAAAACATTACGTAAAATCACAACAGTAATTATCAACGTCGTTATTATTTTGATAATTACTGGTTTATTATTATTTTTCTTAGACTGGGTAGCAAGTTTCTGGGTAACCAAGCCCACCAGCAATCTTATTGAACATCCACGGCTTAACCACGCTTGGCGACCAAATTATAAAAACACCTTTCCTGGTCACGGCAAAAATTATCCCAACTCTTATACTCATTATTATAATAAACAAGGCTGGATAGCAAAATATGATATTGCCCTCAAAAAACCTAAAGACACCTACCGTATATTCTATGTTGGAGATTCGTTTACTGAAGGGGTCATGCCTATGGAGCAATCTGTACCGTCCATTGTGCAGCAAGTCTTGAATGATAAATTTTCAAACAAAGGGATAAATTTTGAAGTTATTAATACCGGAACGTCTAGTTATGGAAATGTTATATACTATATTTTAATCCGCTATTTTATTACCCAATACCATCCGGACGTAGTTGTGATCAACGTTGATATGACTGACAGTTATGATGATTGGGTTTATAAACATAATACTATATTCGACAAAAACGGCGATCCCTGGGCAGTTCCCCCACTTTTGCTCCATGAAAGATTATTCATTGATACTCCCGACGGTTTGGTAAAAGCTAATTTCAATAATACCCTAAAACTTTTTCTTTTTAAAAACTCTAACCTTTATAACCTTTATATAAAGTTATTCAAAGAAAAAAAATATACCAACAAGGCAAACCTGGAAAAATATTTTAAAAAAGAAATTAAAGACAACCCCGTGGTCTTTAACCGTTTTTCCTGGTGTACTTACGAATGGGATCAAAACATCCTCGATAGCGTAATGTTCAGTCATTCCATCTTGGTTAAAATAGGCGAATACTGCAAACAAAATAACATAAAACTAGTTCTTACCGGAGTTCCACATTGGGAACAATTTACTTTCAATAATCAAGAAAAGCCCAAATGGTCTTTAAGACCATTCTCGGTGATAAAAGACGCGGCAGAAAGAACCGGAGCCTTTTATTTAGATTCATACTCCCCCTTACTTCCTTTACTAAAAGATACTCCACAAAATATGTTTTATTACGAAAATGATATGCATTTTAATCCTAAAGGCAACGCGCTTTGGGCAATTATCCACGCTGAAATGTTTATTGATCCAAAAAATAAATTACTCCCAGAAAAAGCATATTAATTATGTTAAACCAAATTCCAGTTAGCCTGAAAAATACACGTCTCTGGGTAATAGTGCTACTACTTTGTAATTTAACGCTTTCCCTAGCCAGCCTGCATAAAAAAGGTGAAACTGGCGACGAAAAATATCATTTAAAATACGGCTTGGCTTATCTTTCTGGGCATCCAGAGCGTAGTGAATATTTTATGGATAGTAAAATGCCAATATCAGCTTTAAATGCGCTGCCTGCATATTTGTCCTCGCGAATCTCAAAAGAAACAACCTTTAATGTAGCTTCCGGCATTAAACAAGGCAGATATATAACTCCATTATTTTCATTATTATTTTGTTTTTATATTTTTATATGGAGTAAAAAATTATACGGCGTTAATGGAAGCATATTATCCTTAATTTTGGCGGTCTTCGCCCCCAACATGCTCGCCCATAGTAATTTGGTAACCACCGACGTTTTTTGTGCAACCGCAATACTGATTGCATCCTATTATTTCTGGAAATTCTACAACCAACCAAATAAAAAAAATGCGATCATAAGCGTTATAGCATTAGCTACAAGTCAATTAGTAAAATACACCTGTATTTATTTATTCTTAATTTTTTTCGCAATTGCATTTATCCGTTTTTTAAGAGGCTGCGCAAAACAAGAACCGGAAAAATTAGGCGGATACGTAAACAATTCAATCAAACCTTTTTTACTCTATGTATTATCCGTCTTTTTCGCGTTCATTATAATAGTAAACATCGGCTTCCAATTCCATAAAACCGGCACCCCGTTAAAACAATATACTTTCCGCAGTGAACTATTCAAATCAATCCAAAACATTCCAATATTAAATTCAATACCAATGCCCTTACCAGTGGCATATATAGACGGGATGGACTGGGTAAGTTTTAATGAAAAAACTGGGGTAAGCTATTCTAATATTTATCTGCTTGGAAAATTAAAATACAAAACCGCGAATTTTACCGGATTCAAGAACTATTACACTATCGCTTATTTATATAAAGAACCGCTCGCTAACATTGTTTTGTTTAGCTGGGCTATAATATTCGCAATAATAAATTTTAAAAAATTTAAATTTTTTGACAATGAATTATTTTTAGCTGTTCCAATCTTGTTTTTCTGGATATATTTCAATTACTTTTTTAACGCCCAGATCGGTATACGTTTTTTTATTGTAGTACTTCCTTTTATTTATATATTTTGCGGATGCATATTAAAAACAAATTGGAAAGGTAAAATAATTCCCGCAACTATCCTTATCACCTGGTCAATAATTTCAGTACTGTCTTATTTTCCTTTATACATTTCATATTTTAACGAACTGGTAGGAAAAAGAATGAACTCCTATAAAATCCTTGCAGATTCAAATTTGCATTGGGGTGAAAATTATGGGAGACTCGACGAATACCGGAAACAACATCCTGAAGTGATTTTTGAACCTGACAGCCCTAGACCAGGAAAGATAATTGTTGAAGTTAACTGGCTGGTCGGTGTATACCAACCGCTAAAGTTTAAATGGCTCAGAGATAATTTCAAACCAGTAGATCATATCGCATACTCATTCCTCGTTTATGATGTTACCATACCTCAGCTGCAAAAAATGAAATGGAATCCTAAACAAGATCTGCTGGAAGCAATGCAAGAACTGGGTGTTGTACCAAAAAATCAATGATCGACAACAGAATCACCAATCCATTTTAAATAATCCGGATTACCAGTTTTAATCGGAACTGATATGATCTCAGGTACAGTGTAACTGTGTAATAATTTTATCCGAGCAATCAATTGAGGTAACGCCGAATCTTTGGTCTTCATAATCAACAAAATTTCCTCCCCATACTGCACTTCACCTTTCCACCAAAACACTGACTTGACCTGATCAATCATATTAACGCACGCTACCAATTTTTCTATCACTAAAGTGTCCGCGATTTTTTTTGCTTCCTCATTACCCTTAACCGTAACAAAAACTATAGAATACATAAGCGCTCCTTTTTTAAAAAGTACAGAGTACACAGAGTACAAAGTAAAAAAATAAATATTTTTAAAAGATCCCCTCACCCTACCCTCTCCCCAAAGGCTGGAGAGGGGATAATAAACTATCATATTTTTAAAATTCGTAAGCAACGTTGAAATCAATTTCCAATCGGCAAATTTTAAAATTAAAAATCACAGGTATTTAAGCGGACGTTAGATAATTCGAGTGGGCACGGTTTGGACGAATTTTATCGTCCAAGAGCAAGAATTATCTTCGAGCGTAGTTTAATACGCCGGATTAAACAAGCGTTCAGCAAAATACCGAAGATTTTTACCAAAAATTTGCCGCACTTATAACTTCTTCATAATCACGCTTATCATTCTGCCGGCTGCGTCTTTTTCACGCCGATACGAAAAATATTTATCCGCTAAACATCCAGTACATTCGCCTATATCAAATATCCGATCCTTTCCCACCCCTCTATCCAAAGCTTGCCGCACATTAGCTTGCGCCAAATCAAACATTCTCTTACCGTTGCTTATCTCAACCTCTTTTGGAAAATATTCTAAAAATTCTTCACCTACTTCGTAACAACATTTACGCAACGACGGACCTAAAACAACACTTACATCCTGAAACTCAGTACCATATTTTTTACTCATCAATTCCAAAGTGTTAATCAAAATATTTTGATTAGTACTGCGCCAACCTGCATGCACCATTCCGATCGCATCCGTACCAGCATCGTAAACAAAGATCGGCTGACAATCAGCGGTGCGTACCATAATCGGGATTTTTGACTGCTGGCAGATTATTGCATCACCATCCACGAGCATAGTCCCCTGTTCCAGCAGATCTTCTGCAACGAATACATCCGCGCCATGCACTTGATTTAAGCTGAGAACAGGAAACTTGGATATGCCCAAACGTTGTGTCAAATAAGCTATCTGCTTCTCATTCGGAATGTATTCTGGTTTAGGAAAGGTAAAATCAAGGTCGCGTAAAGAGGTGAAATATACAATATGTTCGGGAAAGATGCGGTCTTTATTCATGTTCTTCTAAATTAGGAAGTATTTCAGTTTCACTCACAGTAATGCCTTGAACTTTATCCAATTTTTTCTCAATGGTTCTGGTCTTACGCGTAGCAGATTCTAATTCTTTTTGCGCTGACTCGATCTTCTTCTGTGTACTCTCGAGAATCTCGCCGAATTTATGAAATTCAGTCTTAACTGTGCCTAATACCTGCCAAACTTCCGACGCGCGTTTCTCAACTTCCAAAGTTCTAAAGCCCATATGTAAACTATTTAATATCGCAGTTATAGTCGTTGGACCAGCTAATGTAACCCGTTGTTCTCTCTGTAAATGATCGAATAATCCGGGATGACGCAACACTTCAGCATAAAGACCCTCAGTCGGTAAAAACATAATCGCAAAATCAGTAGTATGCGGAGGATCAATATATTTATCTTTAATCTTTTTAGCTTCCATTTTGATACGAGCTTCCAACGCTTTCTGGCTTTCAACCATAGCAACAACATCCGCCTTATCCTGCGCGTCCAATAACCGTTCAAAATCTTCAGTCGGAAATTTAGAATCTATTGGTAAATACACAATATCACTGCCGCTACGCCCAGGAAGCTTAACCGCAAACTCTACCGCGTCATTACTACCTGATTTAGTCCTAACATTTTTTTCGTATTGATCCGGCGATAAAGTTTGTTCCAACAAATTACCTAACTGAATCTCACCCCAAATACCTTTAGTCTTCACATTAAGTAACACTCGTTTCAAATCTCCCACACCAGACGCTAGATTCTGCATCTCGCCCAAACCCTGATGAACTTTTTCCAAACGTTCACTCACCAATTTAAATGAATCACCCAAACGCCGTTCCAAAGTATTATGCAGTTTCTCGTCTACAGTAACCCGCATTTGTTCAAGTTTCTGACTATTATCCGCCTGTAACTCTTTCAATCGTGCCTCAACCACATCCCGCATTTTTTCCAACCGCGCCTCATTACCCTGCGCCATAGACGAAATTTGTTTAGAAAAAGTCTCACTAAACTGATTAAGCGTTTTGGATAATTCCTCACGATTTTGAGCAACATCCTCGCGTACCATACGTTCAGTGCGTTCCTGATTTTTTTCCAGACGATCAAATTGTTCGTCAATATGTTTCCCACCAATATCTTTGCGGAAAAATACCAAAAACGCTATAAGCGCGGTATCAACAATTATTAAAATATCAAAAATGGACATAAGACCTTTTATTTTTTAACTACGGGTTTTGCGTCTACTCGATCAAACTTTACATAATTTTTTTGTTCATCAAAATATAAATAAACTTTTTGCGCGTCAAAAAACTTCGTGCTGTTCCGATATAACCACTTTTCCATTTTTTTGCCATTAACCTCTACTTGCTTAATCAATATCGGAGCACCAAAATCTCTTTCAAAATCCTGAGCATTTTTTCTATCTCCAAAAGAACCTGTACTAGCCAGCACCCATAATTTCGCAAACTGAACATCCTGTTTATCAACTTCAAGCTGAGTCTGCTTCTGCTCTTTAGTCAAATTTTTTAAAGTCACCAAGCCCGAGGCGGTAGAACAACCAGAAGCAACCACACAAACACATAACAATAAAAATAATCTCATAATCTATTTCTCCCATCTAAAATGCACAAACACCCTGCCCCAATTCTTATCATCCTTCTCAATACGATGATACTCCCCTTTATAATTTTTTTCCAGAAAACGTAAAACAGATTTTTTCAACTGCCCAGACCCTTTTCCTGGAATAATTTCCAAACATTTCGCCTTCTTCGTCTTCGCCTCGCTCATCGCGCTATGCAAAGCATTCTCCAACGCCCTCCCGTCAGAAAAAATTGCATGTAAATCTAACTTAATATCCATAATCAAACCTTATTAATATTATCCCGCTCCTCCACCAAACCATTATACGTCATTTCTATACTTCTTAACCGCAATTGAATCTCTTTTAATCTCCGTCCGAAATCCTTAACTTCCGGCGAATTATACAACTCCGTCATTTTCCGCGCTTTAACATAATTCTCAACCTCAAGATTTTTCTTCTCCTCTTCCAAACTGCTCAATTCCTCTTTTATCTCTTTTAAACGCTTCTTAGCCTCTGAATGTTTACGATGCGCATCATCAACTACTGAACTGGCAGACTGACGTTCTTTTTGTTTTCGTTCCTGCTCCTGTTTCTTAAGCTGAGCTTCTTTCAATAATTTAGCTTCTTCCCGAAGCTGGTCATCTGACTGACTTTTCTTTTCCAAATAATAATCCAGCCCGCCTGGAAAAATCCGTAAATTACCCCGGTTTACTTCAACAATACAATCCGCTACTTCCCGAATAAAAAACAGATCATGACTAATAAAACAAACAGTGCCTTCATATCTCTGAAACGCAGTAGTCAAAGCTTTAATACCGTCGAGATCCAAATGGGTGGTAGGTTCATCCAAACACATAAAATTCGGAGGGTCAATCAACAATTTAGCTAAAATCAACCGGCTCTTTTCCCCTCCAGATAAAACTTTTACCGGTTTAAAAACATCATCGCCATGAAAATTAAATAAACCTAAAAGACTTCTCACCCTAACTGCAGGCACGCCGCTGGGACAATTAGCCACAACTTCTTCAAACGCGTTTTTTTCAAGATTAAGAATATCTAAACGAGTTTGAGAAAAATAACCCACGTCCACATTATTACCATATTTTATCTCGCCGGTATCAGGCGTTAAAACTCCAGCTAACATTTTTAATAAAGTAGATTTACCCGCGCCATTCGGTCCTACTAAACAAACCTTTTGGTCGCGTAAAACTTCAAAATCTAAATTTTTATAAACAGTTATATCTTTGTACGACTTGCTGACCTGATACGCGCCTGCAACCACATAACCCGGACGAGCCACCGGCGGGAATTCAAATTCCCCGACACTCTTAACTTCACCAGGCAATTCTTCCTTCTCATCTGCTAATCTTTCCAGCATCTTCAATTTATTTTTAACTGCTGAAGCTCGGTTAGGCTGGGCGTGAAAACGCTGGGTAAACCGCTCCAACTGCTGTTGTTTTTTTTCAATTACCTTTTGCCTCTTCTCTATCGAACGGTTATCCAATTCCTTTTGCGCTTTATAGTCGTCATAATTACCTTTGACCTTAAACATCTGTCTGCCTTCAAGCATAATAGTGTAATTAGTAACTTCACTTAAAAACACCCGGTCATGCGAGATCAGAACAAAAGAACCAGAATAATTCTTTAAAAAACTTTTTAACCACAAAGTAGCTTCCAAATCCAAATAATTGGTAGGCTCATCGAGTAAAAGCAGATCATATTGATAAGTTAAAAGCTTAGCTAACAATACCCGCATTTGCCAGCCGCCGCTTAACTGCATTATAGGTTTATGGAATTCCTGTTCTTTAAATCCTAAACCTGCCAAAATTTTTTCCGCTTTATGCTCAACTTCGTATAGCCCCAATAATTCCAATTCATGCATGATGTCACCATACCGGTCTGTCATTACTTTATCTGTCTCTTCAAGTTTGTGTTTCTCTTCGAGCAGAGCCTTGATCCGGTCATCCCCAGAAGTAACTTCTTCCATAACAGTTTTTTCTGAATGAAATTTAGCTTCCTGAGGAAGGTGTCCGATATTAATATTTTTTTGAATTTGGACTGAGCCGGATACCGGCTCTAATTCTCGACGAATTATAGCAAATAATGTGGATTTACCTGCGCCGTTTGGACCAGCCAGACCAATCTTTTCATTATTAAAAATACTAAGCGTGACATCTTTAAAAAGGGTTCTCTCCGAGAACCCCATGGTAATATTATTGATCGTAATCATAAACCCTATTTTCTGCCGTAAACTTTCTTACTTCTTATGTTTATTTTTTGTTTTGGTTTTAACTTCTTTAACGCTTTCGACTTCCAAAAACTTTTGCCTGATCCAGGTTTTCGGGTGACGATACTATCGCTTACTTGCTCTTCTTTCAGCCGGTTCTTTTGAACTATTTCTTTCAACGCTGCCACTTCCTCTGTTGTCAGCTCCCGCCACCAGCCAGGTTTAGAATTGCCAAGTTTCAATGGACCCTGCTCAATACGCTGTAAAAATTTAACTCTGGTTTTTACTTTAGCAAACATGCGTCTGACCTGACGATTCCGACCTTCATGTAAAGTGATCCGCACTTCAGTCATTTCTTTACTTTTACGCAAGATCTGTATATGGCAAGGAGCAGTTTTTATACCGTCTAAATATACTCCGGTTTCTAATTTAGTTTTAGATTCACCGTCCAGCCGACCTTCCACGCATGCGTAATAAGTTTTCTCGACTTTAAAACTAGGGTGAGTCAAAGCGTGAGCCACATCTCCATCATTGGTCAATAATAATAACCCTTCGGTGTCGCGATCCAATCGCCCTACTGGAGCCACAAAATTAAAATGTTTTGGTAAAATATCATAAACCGTTTTCGTCGCGTGCGGATCAAATTTTGTAGTCGTAACATTCTTAGGTTTATTCATAAGAATATATTTGTACGGCTTTGGCTCAATAGTTATGCCTTTACACATAACCCGATCTTTGGTCGGATCAACTTCAAAAGAAGGTTCATCAATAACTGTACCATTAACCTCAACCGTACCAGCTTTAACAATCTCCAAAGCTTCTCGACGAGAACTCACGCCATTTCTGGATAAAAAAACTTGTAGTCTCATGCTACCTCTTTCTTTGTCCTTTGACGAAGGGCTTCATATAACAGCACTGCCGCTGATACTGAAACATTCAAAGAATCTGCTAATCCGTTCATTGGTATACGAACTCGAGTATCCGCGTTGCGCATCCAAAACTCCGTCAATCCCTCATGCTCTGTCCCCATTATTATCGCAGTAGATTTAGTCAAATCCGTATCTGAATAAACTTGTTTTCCGTCTGGAAACGCCGCGCACACTTGAATTTTGTTAGCTTTAAAAAACTCCAACGCCTCATCATTTGAACACAACGCGATCTTAACTGAAAATACCGTGCCTAAACTCGCTCGGATCGCGTTAGGATTAAAAATATCAGTACGCTTATCACACACAATAACACCGTCCACACCAACCGCGTCGCAAGTCCGTAATATCGCACCTAAGTTACCCGGCTTTTCTACAGATTCCAAAACCATAAGTAATTTTGGCTTTTGTAACTTGACTAATTCACGTAAAGCATATGTTTTTGGTTTACATAAAGCTATAATCCCTTCCTGCCGATCGCCGTATGAAATTTTTTCAAAAACACTATCTGACACCTCAACTAAACGTGCCCGTTGATTTTTCAATTGTTCCAAAACCATACAATCGTCATATTTTTTTAATAAATCCGCGCAATAAAACACTTCAGTCAATTGAAACGCGCAAGCTAACGCCCGCTTAACCTCCATATAGCCTTCAACCACCGTAAGCCCTTCTTCTCGACGGTGTTTACTGTCACGCAAGCTGATCAATTTTTTAATTTTAGGATTAGTAGTACTGGTGATCTTTTCCATTATTTTAAACCATTTAATATTTCTTTATTCAATTTAAATTCTTGTGTCCGCCAAGAAAGTGCCTTTGCATTTTTATGCTCTTTCCATAAACGGCTGAATGTATCCCATCCGCTTACTGGTCCCATGCGGTTTACCCAAACTGGGTTAGGATAATAACTATATAATCCGTCTGGGAAAACAGAATTTTTAATCGCTTTATAAGTCCAGTACGTCCAATGAATGCCAAGATCATTCATAATCGAAACCATATCCAGAACCCATAAATCCTCGCCATAAAACCCTTCTCTATAATGCACTCCAAATTCGCCATTATACAAAGGAACTTGTCGTTTTCTACCAATATCAGCATACTGCTTCAAATGCTTGGCCAAAGTCGAACGATCGCACTTATAATTTAATGATTTTAACGGATATCTTAAACCTGGTTCAAAATGAAAAGTAAAATGCAAAGGTTCATAACTATGAATACTTAAAACGTAATTATCATCTTCGAATTCATCTAAACACGCGATATTAGTAGCCCATTTATTCCCCTCAATAAACAAAATATGATTTTTATCAACCGAACGGATCGTCTTAATAATCTCTTTATAAAATTTATTCAAAAGCGCTGTATCCTCTAATACTGATTCATTCAAAAGATCATAACCGGCAACTGATTTACAATCTTTATATCGATTTGCCACAAATTCCCACACTGCCAAAGTCTTTTTCTGATTGGACCGATGCGTCCACAATTTCGCTCGTCCATCGCTGTCAGAATGCCAATCGTGATTCTGGCTTCCTGGCGCGGCATGCAAATCCAATATTACCCATATCCCATATTTCTCTGCCCATTCAACTGCCAAATCCAAATACTTTAATCCGCCTCTATCTTTACCAGACATCGCCGGCGCTACCACACGATAATTAAACGGAACACGGATGCAATTAAAACCTAATTTTTTTATATTCTTAAAATCCTCCTCCTGAATAAAATTATCTCGGAACGCGCATTCAAATTCTGCCAACACATCCTCACCCAACACTTGCGCAAATTTCTTTTTAAATAAATGTTCCGCGTAATTAGGCGCGTGAAGTATATACGCCTCCATCATCAACCAACCGCCGAAATTTACTCCGCGCAGTTGAACCGGATTACCTTTTTCATCAACAATATGTGTTTTATTAGTCTTTAACATTATTTTTTCGCCGACGTATATTTTTCCAAATCATACACAATATCTTTACTCGGCATAGCAATTTTATCAATCTGCACTTTAGCTTTAGCAAAAAAATCCGTAGCTAACGTGCTATGATAATCCGAGAAAATAACCACCCGCTTAATACCCGCAGCAATGACCGCTTTCGCGCAAGTCGTACACGGCATATTAGTAACATAAGCAGTTGCCCCATCAACCGCACTGCCATGTTTTGCCGCCTGCGTAAGCGCGTTCATCTCCGCATGATTAGTCCGCTGGCAATGATTTTCCACGACCAGACAACCCACATCCTCACAATGATCATCACCGGGAATAGAACCATTATATCCAGTCGCGATAACACTTTTACCCTTTACCAAAACACAACCGCAATGCATCCGTGGACAAGTTGCCCTTTCCGACGCTAACATTGCCAATTTCATAAAATATTGATCCCAATCCGGTCGAGCCATAATCATTTCTCCTTATACTATATACTATTAAAATTTCGACCATTCTACCAGACGTTAACGCTAATGACAAGGCAAGGTTTCCTAATGATCTTAATATAAATATTCATTTTATTATTGAATCATCCTAGAAGAAGATTATTCATTAACTCCTAAAAACTGCAGCAGGCTTATATTCATGTTCCTAATATCAATAATGACAGGCGCAAGTCCTGAAGCGTTTTGAATTTTAGCGATCATAGCTTGATCGAACTTGAACTGAATGCCATCACCAGTCCCCTCAACCTGAACAGCCATTTTATCTCCGGTTAAATCAATACCCCCAGTGTGTTTCATCGCCTGATCACCGTCGTGTAAATTATTATTCGTAAAAATCTCCGGCATTTCTTCTGCTAAAGCTGCTTTTAAATCAATCAACAAATCTTCTAAAGATTCAAAACGATTATCTTCTCTGCAAAATACCGCCTTTTTAATAATTTTTTTTATTCCAGGAGGAATGTTTTCGCCTCCACTAATTTGTACGATTAAACCTTTAGTTGTCGACTTGGGATCAGTAACTAAATGAAGAGTTGCTTTAGGATCAAATACATGTAAAAGCATTGTTCCAACTGTATTAATATCTCTTTTTACAAACTTAAACCGATCCATCAAATCGTTATACATATACAACGAATCCCAATCAATTCCAATTGGATAGCCGTCAGATTTGATCAAAATATTATTCGCTCGTAAATCACCATGAACAACGCCATATTCTCTAAAAAAACCTGCCATTTGCTCAATTACATATAATAAAATTCTGATTTTCTGCTGTTTATCTTTTAATTCAAAAAATCGCGTACCTTCAATATAATCCATATCCAACAAACCATAATTTTTCCATACATCTAAACTGTCGCCATTGGCTGCATCCCGAAAATCTGTCACACCAACAAAAAAGTTTTTAGCAGCAACATCGCCACTCCTTACATTTAAAAATTCCCTAAAAACTTCAGTTTTCGAGCTAAACCATCCTACACTTTCATATGTTTTAATCGCCACTCTTTTACCGTCATGCATATCCGCAGACCTTCTCGTAGCCGCATAAACATTTCCAAACCCTCCAAATCCTAAACTTTGCAAATTTTCATATCGAATATTATGTCCTGGTATTTCTAAAACAATATTAGGATTTTTCACAAAAGCTTCTTTTACAACCTTCCGAAGATCTATTCCATCTTTAATCTGAATAATTTCTTGAGTTTGCTCTGGATCCAAAAAAACGCGAACTATCATTGCTCCGTCTGATTTTTTAGCGGCGAGTTGCGCGCGTTCAGCTTTTTTATAACGCCCATTAATTTGTACCCCACCTGAAAAATATTTTTTTGCAATTATCTGTTGAGCGTTAGGGTCGTATTCTTCTTTGACATAATTATATGCGCCTCTTTTAAATGTTTCAACGTACTGTGCCCAAATTTTTTCTTTTTCGGATTTGTCCGAAATGTCAACGCCAGCGATTTTTTTCTGGTCGATATACGCGTTAAATATACTATCTTTTATTTTTTTCTTGTACCAGGTTGCAAGGATGAGTGAGTTATAGACCTGACGCAGTTGTGCAAAATTCTTGCCTTCGTTAACTTCTTTTTCAAGTACGGGGACAATGATATGACGCATTAATTGCATATTTAACTTTGCGTCATCCTGAGCCTGAGCTTGCGAAGGTGAAGGATCTTTTTGTGGTACTCCCTCGTCCTGTGTCCTCGGGATGCTTTTGGAATTTTTCATTTTTTGCATCGTAAAATAATCAGTTTCCAAAAGCACTTTCAATTTACTCTCCACAACATACGCGCTATCTTTCCCTTCATAAACCACTGCCTTTGCTGGGACGATCCAAACTTTACTCAAGATATCTGTTGGAATTTCGGGCACGACATGTCGTGCCCCTACGTTATAACTTTTACTATAAATTTCATTCCAAAATTTCCGACCTGTTTCATTATCAGGATTAAGTAGTGCTGATGTGATTTGTTTAAGGATGTAATCCTGCGCGAGTAAGTCTCGCCCCATTTCAGTTTGACCAAATGCTTCTGTTGTAATCCGATTTTTTTCTGTAGGCGAGAGATTAACCCAAAGATCATTTTCTGGGATAGTAACTGAAGCGAGGAAATATTTGATTAATTTTTTAGATTCTTCGGCTAAAGCCTCAGAATGACTATCATCAACCCCGTGATCGCGAAGCGATTTTACTGGACCTTTATTAACAATAAACTCCAACTTAAACGGATCTTCAGGAAAAACTTTCACACCAGTAAGAAGCGAGGGTGTAAATGCCGGACTTAAAGTTATTTGCGTAACAACATTTTGCGCAGAACAGACATGAGCAAACCCATTTGTTAATAGGAAAGCGAATAGAACAATTGACGTAACACTTTTACGCAATATATATAAGTGTTTTAAACGCATAGATTTAATATAAATAGTATTATTGTTATTGATTCTAAAGTATGCCACGTCCTTAATCATAAAAGCAAATCACAAATATAAATTGCAAAATCTCTGTTTGTTATTAATATAGGGATAGTTCAATAGTTTTTTTATTTTAATCGGATAAACAGGAATATTTATGGCAAATGCTTACGATGTTTGTGTTATCGGCGGGCTGGGTCACATTGGCTTACCTCTTGGGATATCCCTCGCTCAAACTGGAATGAAAGTCGCAGCTTATGACATTAATGAAAAAGCTGTCCAGACTATATCCGCAGGAAAAATACCGTTTATGGAACAAGGCGCTGATGAGGTGCTGGCAAAAGTCTTAAATAACACCTTCTTTGTTTCAAACGATAAAAATGTCATCCGCCAAGCCCATTATGTAGTCGTAGTGATTGGTACTCCGGTCGATGAATACTTAAATCCGCAATACCGCATATTTTTAGATTTCTTCGACGGATTAATGCAAGACATTGTTGACGGGCAGCATATCGTCTTACGCAGTACAGTTTATCCCGGTACTACTGAAAACGTTTGTGCTTATTTAAAAAAACATAATAAAAATGTGCGTTTATCCTTTTGTCCGGAACGTTTAGCTGAAGGCAAAGGCATGGAAGAATTACGAACCCTTCCCCAAATAATTTCCGCTTTTGATGAAACCTCATTTGAAGAGGCTGAAAAATTATTCAAACATCTGACTAAAGATGTATTACGCCTGACTCCGCCTGAAGCTGAACTGGCAAAATTATTTACCAATTCCTGGCGCTACATAATGTTCGCTACTGCTAACCAGTTCTATCAATTAGCCGCGAGTCACAACTTGGATTTTTATAAAATTTACGATGCCCTTACTTTTAATTATCCTCGGGCAAAAGCGTTCCCCAAAGCCGGGTTTGCGGCTGGTCCTTGTTTATTTAAAGACACTATGCAGCTCTCTTCTTTCAGCAATAACAATTTCTTTTTAGGGCATTCTGCTATGCTGCTTAATGAAGGCTTGCCTAATTTTGTAATTAGCCAGCTTCAATCCAAGATTGACCTAAAAACTAAGACCGTCGGAATTTTAGGCATGGCTTTTAAAGCTAACATAGACGATAAACGCGAATCATTATCCTACAAACTTAAAAAAATCTTGACTGTCGAAGCTGCTCAAGTATTGTGCCATGACGTTTACATAAAAGATGCTGATTTTGTAACTACTGATGAGCTTCTAAAAAAATGCGACATACTTATAGTTGGCACACCACACAAAGAATACTCTGAATTAAAAATCCCCGAGCATATTCACTTAGTCGACATTTGGAACTTTTATAATAAAGGCGGGAAAATATTATGAAAATATTAGTTACAGGTTCCAGCGGATTTATTGCCGGATATTTAATTGAAGAATTATTAAGTCATGGTCATCATGTAGTCGGTATCGATAATTTTTCCAAATACGGCAAAGTAGAAAAGAGTTATGACCTTAACCCTAATTACCGTCTGGTTGAAGGCGATGCCAAAGACCTGCCTTTAATGAAAGCGCTTATCGCTGACTGCGATCAGGTCTTAGCCTGTGCCGCGATCATCGGCGGCATCTCTTTATTCCACGAATTCGCTTATGACCTATTAGCAGAAAACGAACGCATTACTGCTGCCACTTTTGACGCGGCATTATGGGCATTTAAAAATAAACAATTAAAAAAAATCAACGTGATGTCTTCTTCCATGGTTTTTGAATCAACCGACATATTCCCCACGCCTGAGGGAGAACAGCTAAAATGTCCTCCTCCGCTCTCTACTTATGGCTTTCAAAAATTATCCTGTGAATATTTTGCCAAAGGCGCGTGGGAACAATATAAATTACCTTACACCATAATCCGACCTTTTAATTGTATAGGAACAGGCGAGAAACGCGCGTTAACTGATAAAGAGATCATGTCCGGCAATGTAAAACTGGCAATGAGCCACGTAGTACCTGACTTAGTCCAAAAGATTTTAAAAGGTCAAGACCCTCTGCATATTTTAGGCGATGGTGGGCAAATCCGTCATTACACTTACGGCGGTGATTTAGCTAAAGGCATCCGGCTTTGCATAGAAAACCCTAAAGCTATTAACAATGATTTTAACTTATCCACGCCTATCTCAACTACCGTACTTGAACTTGCAGAAACAATTTGGAAAAAAATAAATCCGAATAAACCATTTAAATACACAACCGATAAACCGTTCCAGTACGACGTACAAAAACGAGTTCCTAACGTACAAAAAGCCAAAGATATACTTAGATTCGAAGCTAACACCTCGCTCGATACAGCGTTAGATGAAATCATCCCCTGGATTAGAGAACAGATTAAGTTGGGAGGAATCTGAAAAACGTGACAATGAAATTTGAGCATTTAACCATTGTTATCCCGGTTTATAATGAAAGCGACGTCATTAAATCGACGCTGGACAAAATCAAAGAATTAATCCTTGTACCAAACACTGTACTTATCGTCTACGATACTCCGCAAGATACCACTATCCCCAAAGTTACTGAATATATAAAAAATACTAAGGCGACTAACATACTATTAATGCAAAATAAATACGGTCGTGGAGCTTTAAACGCTATTAAAACCGGTCTTGAATCCTCTGGGGAAAATCCGGCTTTAGTTACTATGGCTGACCTCTCAGATGACCTTTGCAAAGTTGACAAAATGTTAGAATTACTTAATAGCGACTTTGACCTGGTCTGCGGTTCCCGTTACATGAAAGGCGGCAAACAGATTGGTGGTCCCTGGTTTAAAAAAACCTTATCCCGCGTAGCCGGAGTTTCTTTACATTATTTAGCTGGTCTGCCTACCCACGATATAACCAATAGCTTTAAAATGTATTCGCCTCAAGTCTTAAAAGCTATTACTATTGAAAGTAACGGCGGCTTTGAATTAGGAATGGAAATAACCATTAAAGCCCACTTTAAAGGATTTAAAATTGCCGAGATCCCTACCACCTGGCAAGACCGCACTGCAGGTAAATCAAATTTCAAGTTAGCTCAATGGCTGCCCAGATATATCAAATGGTATATTTTCGCATTAAAAAAACATTGGCTTAAAAAATAATATTCCGGAGAAATACCCATGTTTAAAAAATTTTTATCTGCCCATTTTGACCTGATAATGTTTTTCGCGTTATTTTTATGCGCCTTAAAATTCACTTATGGCATGCCAAACTTTATGGATATCACCCTGTTCGATGAAAGCTCATATTTATCCGGCGGTGTAAATTTTCTTAAATCCGGCATAACCGGAGCTCAAGTAGGTCCTATATATTCGATCTGGTATTTTTTATTATCTTTAATAACACCCCAAAAATTTGCGTTATATTATTTAAACCAGCAAATACTAACCATTTTATTGCCCTTAATTCTGTATGTAACCCTTCGCGCTTACAAAATCCCTATTTTAAATTCAGCCATCATTACATTTTTTATGCTTATAGCCAAAGTAAATCTCGACGTGTTCACTAAAGTTTATCATTTTGCTACTATCAGCATACTAATATCCCTAGCACTTGCGCAAAAACCTAAAACCTTCACTTCAAGTATAGCAATAGCAACTATCGGAGCGCTGGTAGGCGCATACATCCGACCAGAATTATTTTTAACTTTTTTAATTTTCTTCGGTATTTACCTGTTATCCTTTCTGTTTAAAATAAAAAATTTAAAAATAAAAGACTATATTATTCTCGGTGCGGTAATTATTACTTCCCTATGTGCCATTAAAATATTCCGTGGTATGCCATTCCATTTCCAAAACGGAGACCGCGGGTTTTGTGCCTTTGGTCCTTCTTTTGGTGTCAACTGGGTCAGATGGACCCATTCAACGCTGAACCCCATGACTAATTGGAATGAAATAATGCAAATAAATTTTGGAACAGCTACCACTGTAAAAGAAGCGCTGTTAAACAACCCAATACTATTTATAAAACACGTGCTCGCGAATATCCCTCGCACTTGCAACCAAATGTTCAAATGCTTTATGCTGCACACCAACATTCTACTGCCGCCGCTAGTTTATATTTACGCGGAAGCATATATGTTAATATCAGCAATTTTTCTATATTTATTTGTCTTATTAAAAAACAAACAAATCCCAATAAAACAAAACTTCAAAACTAATTTACGTCCAATTTTTTTCATTTCAATTTATCTGTTAACTTCACTCATATCTGTATTAGTTATCTTTCCCCGCACGCACTACATATTATTCACCGGGATAATGTTAATCCTGCTTTTATGCATTTTATTAAACCCAAAAGAAAGCACTAAAAATCATTCCCTAAAACAAATTATGATTCCAGCATTAATCTTATTTATCATTACGCCCAGCTGTTTCTTTTTTTATAATAAAACTAAAAGTATTCCTAAACCTACTGAACAAATTATCCGCGCTATAGATGATTTACATATTAAAGCGCCCGTCAATTTATTAGAAGCTGAAGGCAGTTTAAATATTTACCTTGATAATAACTACTGCTCATATCCTGAATACTCAAAACAACCAGACGAGAAATACTGGGATTTTTCAAAAAGACAAAATCTCAACATGATAGTTGTGTCCCCTCCTTTGCTCGAATATTCCCGATTCAGAGCTGACACCCAATTTCACGAATTTCTAGCTGATCCGGAAAAATATGGATATAAAGTGATCCCTATAGGTGAGAAAAAACTTTTAGTGCAGAAAAGTTTACTTAATAATTAATTATTCAAATAAACTTCAATCGTCGTTGTAAGCGGATGGACATCAACCACTACTGGCATTAAACCTGAAGAATTTTGCAATTGTTGCAACATGGCTTGATCCACTTTAAATTTAACACTATCCTGTGCCCCTTTAACCTCGATATTCATTTTATCGCGAGTTAAATCAATCCCGCCCTTTTCGTCTGTGTCATTTAATTTCAAGTTATTTTCTACAGCATATCCTAATAACACTTTCAATGCCTTTAAAGCTTTCATTCTTTCGCTATTAATCGTAACTTCTGAAACTAAGTTACCGCCTGGATCATCAAACGATGATATCCCGTCACGAGCAATTGGTTTTAAATTCGGATTTAATAAAACAAACAAATTTTCTTGCCTAAATAAACTTGCATACTTATCTAAATCCTTATCATCCTTAACGCCCAAAGACAATACCTCACGCTTCGCGCTCTCCTCGTTTAATTTAATTTGTATTTGCGCTTTTGAAAAAATACCATTACTGTGGTCAATCATCACTATCGGAGCTTTGATTCTAGACGATAAATACATAAACTTTTCATACTCCTCACTAATGTTAGCGAATTCTGAACTCATTTTGGCTTTAATCAAAATAAACCTGGCATTCTTTAATCGCATAATATTTTTTTTCGTAATACCTTCTTCAAGATAATCAACTACGCCCATGTGACGCTTAATATCCTCAGTAAAATAAGGATAATATTCCCCCAAACTTAAATTCTGCCAAATAACAACCGGTCGATCGGCATATCCATTCTCATCCATCCATATTCTCAGACGAATCAAATTTTTAACCGTATATAAAGCTGCCGGCAACTCTCTTTCAATAATCTCCTGAGCCGTAATGCTACTACCTTTCCCGTCTGGGAGAGGACCTAAAATCGCGCGCTTTGAAAAATCAGTAAAATTGGCATATTGACCTGGTCTGCTTTTTACTGCCATAGCCTGATCAATATCTACACTCACCCCCATAGCCTCAAATACTGCACGGATTTGTTCAGCATACTTTAATGGAAACCCACCTAATCTATATTTAATTCCGTTTAAAATGATTTGTTTCACGTCGTCATGCGTCAAACCAAATGTTAATATCATTTGCAGATATTCATGAATCAAATCTATACCCAAAATTGTTTGATTATCCGTATTAATCGATACCAGCGGCCGCTGGCCTTTAAATTCCGCCTTGGCTCCAGTATATTCATATCTAAGCAAATTAGGTAGAGGATGCTCTCTATATTCCTCAATTGGACCGATAAGAACATTAACCGATGGATTAACTTCTATAATCACCTGTCTTTCAATCGCTTTATTTAAAACAAACCTTTGCCTTTGTCTTAACACTTTAATGCTCTCCTGCGTTTCATATAACGTTGAAACAGTTTTGTGCCTAAATAATTGTTTCATTTTATTCAACCGAGCATAAAGTTTCTTTTCAGACTTTATATCCAGCGCTGATGCCGTTAAAATTTTCTCCATCAGCGGCAAAATTTGTTTTTTAATGTATTCATTTTCATCTGGAAATGCTTTCAGCTCCTCCCAAAGTACAGTTTCATCAATAACCAAACCAACAGCAGCTAATTCTTTCTTGAAAAACTTTTTATTCTTAAGATCATAATATATTTGAGTAAGCCGTTCACTAATGTGTTCTTTTTTAGTTTTGCCCAAAAATCTTTGAGGATCAAGTCCCAGCACCAAACCATGACCGATCCCACGCGTTCCCAATTCAATAACTTCATCCGCGTTACGAATACTGCTCTCAACTGAAACATGCTTAAAGTCTTCTCCTACGTGATAAGTTATGGCTAAAACCTCTTCTTGTTTCAATTGCCTTTGATGATTATATTGATCGATCAAATCAAACACCGGAATCAATTCAGTCGGCGATTTTAAACTTTCTTCTCCTGCCACATCAAATCCAACTACAAACTCTCGTAAATCTTTATAATCTGCCAATACCCGTAATAAAGCCTTAGTTTGCATAAGCAGCACATCTACATTCGATGATCTTCCAATAGTAACTACCAATTTAGTTTGAAGACCAACCTCACCACTTTTTAATTTTGAATTAACCTCTTGTTCAGCGCTTTCAAAACCCCGCTTGATCGCGTATAATTTATCCCGCGTTTTAAAATACACATCTATTTCATTATGTCCTTTAGGCAAAGTAGCTCTTTGAATTAAAACTTTTACTCCATTTACATAATTTTTTAACGCAATCTGTTTTGATATTCTTTCAACCAACGCAGATGGCCCTCGCGTTAAAGTTCCTAAAATGTCATAAAGTGTGCTAAATTTTCTCAAATCAACTTTATCAGTTATTTTCAATGTAAAATAACTTAAAAATTCAGTCTTTAACTTATTTATTTTTTCTATATTAATCAATTCACCTTTACCTACAGCATATTCTCGACGTGCCTCATCTAAAATATCTTTAATATCAACTGTTACACCAAAGACTCGATTTAATTCCTGATTTATATCCGTCCAATCTAATTCAGTCCTTTCAAGCGCCAATTCCCACAAAGTATCCTCCGGAACTGAACTTCCAAAATGTACATGCCCCTCTGCAAAAGGAAACTGCTGTAAGAAATCTATTATTTGTTGTTTATTAGTAAATATTGGACTGGTGCCATTACTATAAGTATTCTTCGCTACACCTAGCTCATTTCTTAAATCATTCAATAATTGATCCAGTGATTCATAATGATCACTCGGCGTACACAACATGGCTTTTTTGATTATTTTTAATATTCCTTCGGGCACAATACCGTCAGCTCCTTTTATTTCAGTTGGGGTTGTTGCGCTGATGTCAACATCAGTCTGCCAAAGATCACCAGTAAACACATTTGGAGATTCCAACACTTCTGCTGACGGTACAAAAGTCTGTAAAAGCATAGAACCAACAGAAAAAATATCTTTATACTTCATTGAAAACTTAATCTGCTCGATGCTGTCCCGGTCATCTGCAATTCTTAAAAAATCCCAATCTATAACTACCGGACTACCATCAGGATGAACCATAACATTATTTTCATTTAAATCTCCATGAAATGCTTTATATGTTCTATGAATGTGCGCTAACTTCTCAATAAAATCTAAAATTATTTTAAGCCTTTTTTCTTTATCAGTAATATGACTTAAAGGTGTGCCCTCTACAAAATCCATATCCAGCAAATGATAATTTTCCCATTGCGCCATACTGACTGCTAATTTTTCTGTTGGTTTTGCAAAAAACTCAATTGCTTGCGGATCGTCTTTAATGGCTTTAAAAAAGTCGGCTATTTCCTGAATCTCAACATAATACATAAACGGCGCGTGATATATTTTTAAAGCTACCATCTTACCTTGTGGTTCTTGTTCAGAAAATCGTAAAGCTTGATAAACTCCAAGATGCTCCGCGTCTCCTAATCGTCGCTGAATTTTATATTTAAGCCCCTGCCGCTTATTCTCTAAGATTAAATTCGGATTTATTTTAAGAAATTTTTGTAATTCCCACCCTAAATCCTGACCAGAAGAAATTTCCAATGTTTCCGCGTCTGCCAGCATCGCAAAATCCTCTGTCAATGATTCTGCTGCGATTTGTTTTAATGACCTTTCTTGTTCCCCAAGGTTTACATCATATAAAGCTTTGGTATTTGTTTCTCCAATAAGCGGATCAATAGGCTGCCAAGCATCACACATAAGACGCGCCGCACGGATCACATCATTTTTTAACATGACTTTATATCGCTGAATATGATCCCGTCCAGGCTGTATCTGCCAATTTTGCGGTAACTCGTCGCGCAAAAGACCTTTGAATTTCAATATTCCATCTGTATGTCCTTGCCTTTGATTTGACAAAGCTGGTGCATCAATAATAATATCTCCCACTTTCCCATTCTTATAATCGAACACAACCGAAACCCAATCAACGCTAACTTCATTTTTACGTTGAAATTCTGGATCTGTAATAAGGTCTTTATGCATCCAATCATTTAAATTGGAATCATCTAGTACTTTATGCCGTAACAATACTTCCCCTTTATTATTAAATGCCATGACCGCGATCCACTTTTTCGCTGTTGACCGCACAACAGGAACTTTCCGTAATTCTTCAACAGCCTGCTGCCAGGTCATAGGAATGATCTTGTCAGCTGGCATAGCAGCGTCTTCGGATTTCATAGCAGGATCGAGCGTAACCTTAACAACCATCGCGCTGTCCAAAATACCTTTAGGTTGCTTAGCTTTATCCGTTGTCTTGCTATAAGCGCCATTTTCTTTGATTTCATTCAGTCCTGCTCCGCCGGAGAAATATTTTTTTGCTATGATCTGCTGCGTGGCAGGGTCATATTCTTCTTTGATATTGTTGTACGCGCCTTTTTTAAATATCTCAACGTACTGCGCCCAAATTTTTTCTTTTTCGTTTTTATCGGAGATGTTGATGCCGCCGGTTTTCTTTTGGTCAATGTAGGCTTTGCCAAATATGCTTGATTTTACTTTATCTTTGTACCATGTGGCGAGGATGAGAGAGTTGTAAATCTGTCGAAGCTGAGCGAAATTCTTGCCTTCGTTAACTTCGCGCTCTAGGGCAGGGATGATGATTTGACGCATTAATTGCATATTTAACTTTGCGTCATCCTGACCCTGAGTTTGCGAAGGGGAAGGATCTTTTTTTAGATTCTTCGTCACTTCGTTCCTCAGAATGACATTGTAGTCTTCTTCCAAAAGCACTTTTAATTTTGATTCCACTACGTACGCGCTATCTTTCCCCTCATACACCACCGCTTTTGCAGGGACGATCCAGACTTTGCTCAAGATATCTGTTGAGATATCAAAGTCTTGCCCCCCTACCCTGCCCTTCCCCACCCCAGTATTCTTGTTGGGGGGAAGGTATACTTTCGAATATATCGATTCCCAAAACTTCCGACCGGTTTCATTGTCAGGATTAAGCAATGATGCAGTGATTTGTTTGAGAATATAGTCTTGCGCCAGCAAATCGCGACCCATTTCGGTCTGACCAAATGCTTCAGTTGTGATGCAATTTTTTTCAACAGGCGAAAGGTTTACCCAAAGGTCTTTTTCCGGGACAGTTACAGAAGCTAAAAAATATTTGATTAAACGATTGGCTTCTTTTTTTATATCTTCCTGTTTCCCCTCACCCTGACCCTCTCCCCGGAGGCTGGAGAGGGGATCATTATTATCACCCTGAACCAGACCCGGTTCAAAGGGCGCACCCTGAACCCCACGTGGTTCAGGGCTTTTATTTAAAATAAATTCCAACTTAAACGGATTTTCAGGGAATATTTTCACCCCGGTAAGTAACGTTGGGGTAAATGCTGGGCTTAAACTAATCTGTGAACCTGCGGCTGGTAAGCTCAAAGCTGTTTGCGCGACTGCAGGAGAAATTACACTCGTGGCTACGAATGCAGTCAAAACAATCGCCGCAATTATCCTGCGTAAAATAAATTTGGGAATAATATTCAGTATCATATTTTAAATCTTATGGATTAATCTATTAGACTTAAAATATATACTATAAATTATAAGAATGCCAACCTGGTTAAGATTTAAAAAAGAGGTGGAAACCTTGTCCCTACAAATTTCGTAAATAATCAATAATTCTATCGATGCCCTGCATGAAAATGGTCTGCGGGGTAAGGAGACTTACTACAATATAAGGAGAATCTTGAAAATCAAAAAAGAATCCGGGGTGTACAAACACACCTTTATTCTCTAAAAGCTGCAGAACCAAATCAGTTTCTTCAATATCGCTCGCGCCTTCAGCACTTGTGACCTTACACACTGCATACCAACCACCGTCGCTGTTTAACAATGTTAATCCTGAGCCATTAACCGCTTTTTCCTGCAAATATTTACGATTGGACTCCAACCGTTTCATTACCTCATCTCTAATATTTTTTTGAAATCCCATCCACATTGCTAAAGCGTTTTGCGCAGGAGCATTAACTGAAAGATATGTGTCAGCTATTACATCAAGACGAGCAATAGCTTCATTTACCAAAGCATCAGGACCATTAATAATGATCCAAGATAATTTCATCTGCGGCATAGCCAAAGCTTTAGATACCCCGCCTAACACAAAAGTCAAATTAGTTTTATTCCCTGCCAAACTAGGATAATCCATTCTTCCGTCGAATAAATAATCTAAAAATACTTCATCCGAAATAATTGCTGCTTGTTTTTGTGAAGCCATGCGATTGACAACTTCAAGATCATCTTCATTTATCAAAGACCCGGTCGGATTATTCGGATTAACTAAAACAATAGCTGAAATTTTTTCGGCTTCAACTGTAAACATGTTTGAAGCCGACACCGACCATCTCTGCCCATTATAATTCAATTTATAGGTTTGCATTTTAAGGTCATTTATATCCACCAAAAATTGGAATAATGGGTAGCTCGGCTCAGGAAACAATACTACTTCATTCGGATTTCCCAAAAGCCGAAATAAAAATGAATACCCCTCTGAGGTGCTGGCAGTTAAAAATATCCGGTTTAAAGGTATATCAAACCCTCGAGAAGCATAATATTGTTGGACTACTTTACGAGCATCAATTAATCCCTGAGAGGCTGGTTCATATATTAAATTTCGCTGCGAAGTTAGCGCCCTAATTATTTCTTCACTTGGAAAATCAAAATGGCATTGCGTCGGATTAGACACAGTTAAATCAAAAAATATTTTACCCCGTTTTTTAAGATCGTTGATCTTAAGCGAAATATCATTTGATTCCAAATTCCAATTTGTTCTATTCGAAAACATTTCTAATCCTTTTCAAAAGACAACAATTAGAGCTATATAAGCAAATTTTTTAAAGAAAAGTCGCAAGTATTTAAGCGGACGTTAGATAATTCGAGCGGGCACGGCTCGTACAGTTTTATCGTACGAGAGCGAGAATTATCTTCGAGCACAGTTAGGCTCGCAGGGACTAACCAGCGTTCCGCTAAATACTTAAGACTTTAGCCAAAAATTTGCTTTTTATCTAACGTCACTCACTATTAAGTTTTAATTTCAATTCTTTCAATTGCTTCTGTAATTCCAGATAATCAACCTTCGACACCCACTCTGTATCCTCACGCTGACGAGCCAAATCAGAATTCTGTCTTTTTAAATCAGCCAACTGAGTTTTATATCCTTCAATCTGTGCTTTTAACTGCATATTTTCTGTATCAATTTTACGGCGAGACTCTTCCCCTTCAGCATTAACCCGACGCACTTCCACCAATTCTTTTTCCATGCGTATGTTCTGCCCATGCTCGCGAGCCGAAACTTCCTGAAGCTTGCTTAAATCATCTTTTAATTTCTGCAATTCATTTTTACGCTTATCAATTTCCTGCTCTTCTTTTTTATGCCAAACTCTCTCTTGCTCCAGCCGTTCATCCAATTTTTTATATTTTGCCTGCTCTATCAAAATCTGCTTATCTTTTACCGCAACTTCTTTCTGAATCTGCACACTTTCCTGACGCAGCGCTGCAATATGTTTTTCTAATTTTAAACATGCCTCTTTCCAATCTTTTTGCTCAACTGATAATACTTCTTCTTTTGGTTTGGTCTGCCGCTTCTTTTTGCTCTTTTTCTGTTCAGGCACCAAATATATAAAAATTATGGCAGCCATAATCAAACCCATTAAACCCAGTCCCCATATTAAAAGCGGATCCATTATTTCCCTTCTCCTTGTATAAATTTCATGGTTCGTTCATAATTATGTTTTAAGTTTACATCCAGCGGTGTTATTTTCAGCGCCCGCTCAAAATATTTTTTTGAAGCTTTATACTGTTTCATCGACCCATAAATCACACCCTCTAAATTCAAAGACTTTACATTATCCGGATCACAACGCAAACTTTTTTTAGCAAGTATCAAAGCAGCCATCCTATTGTTCATGCTTAAATATGCGGAAGCAGCGTCGAAATATATGTCCGCGGCAAACCTGCGGTAAAACAACTGCGCGTTTGCGTCTAGCGCAACCGAATCATAATACTTCATCCTATCTACAGCCACTGAATATTGTTCAAGAGCTTTATCAAATTCTCCTCGATCCGCGTATGCCACTCCTAATAAATGCCGACCCCTAGCAAAACCTGGTTCATATTTTACTGTTCGTTCAAACAACGAAACTTCATCCCGCCATACCCATATTTGATTAAATGATAAAATCCCACAAATTATAGCTAAGGAGCAAAGTATCGCAACTCTAATTTTCACAGCCGCACAAGAAATAAAAGCATCAAACACCACGAATATAAATAATAAAAATCCAACCACCGGTAAATACAAAAAATGTTCTGACGATAAAATATATGAATACTCATTTACTAAAGGCACAATATTCAATACTGGCAGCAATACGACCAGAAACCAGATCAAGCCAAACCCCGCGATCCTGCGTCGATCCGGATCCAGCCTGACCATAATAAATACAATCCCCAGTTTCACTGTCAATAAAACTAATAACGGCTTAAGCCAAGGAGCTAAAACGTCGGTCGAGCGATAATAATGCAGCTCGGTTGGCCATAGTACCAATTTAATATACATTAACAAAGTCGATGGAATAGAAGCTACCCGTAATATTAATTCCTCCGGCTTTAAAAGAAAAACAAATTCATTAGTTGAATGACCTGCGTACCTGCGCATCAAAAAATACAAAACAAAAACCACGCTTAATCCCAGCCACACCTGCCATTTACCTTTTAAAACTTTTAAAAATGAATTCTTATTAATAATCCAATCCGCACCAAACAATATGAAAGGTACTGCTGCTGTCTGTTCCTTTGCCATTAATCCGCAAAAAAAGCTGATTAACAGAATTCCAGTCCATTTTATTTTTTGATACGCATAAAAACACAACAACACAAAAAAAACATAAACCAGATTTGATATTCCGGAAATACAAGCCACAGCCTCAGTTTGTATCGGATGCACTAAAAAAAATAGCGAAACCCAAAAAGCCGCGTGTTTTGATATGGAAGTATCCGACGGGTAATAAGGTTCCAGCCAATTACGCAAGACCACAAATAACATCAACCCATTTACAAAATGAAGTAAAAAATTAAAAACATGATATCCTGCAGCAACCGGTCCAAACAAAATAAATAGTATCCGATAGATTATTTCCAAAACTGGACGATAATAACTATTAAGTATCGAATCCTTAGTCCGAAACACCACCTCCCCAAAGATCGACCTAAGATCAAAACTACTAATGTTGAGATTTCCTAAAATAAAAAATTTATCGTCGTGGACAAACGGGAAGCGTATAGTCCAGATATAGATGATAAGGACTGAAAGAAAAAAGACCGCTAAAATAAACGGTCTTGATAAAGGTTTAAAATTAGTGCCTGTCACTAATTATTTCCCATATTCTTGTTTTAATTCTTTAACCCGCTCGACCATTTTGGCATATTCAACATCTAAAACCGCTAAATCTTTATCTGCTCCGTCAATAATATTATTTTTACCTTTATTCTCTAAACTCATGCATACTTCCCTTACCAATTTCGCGGAAATATTACCGGACGCGCCTTTTACTGAATGAGCTACACCCCGGATCGTTTCAAAATTTTTTTCTGCTATAGCTTCCTCAAGTTGTTTGCGTTTCCCCGGATAATCTTCCATAAAAATATCAAACAACTCCAGCATCAACTCTTTATCATCTTGAACTCGTTCCAACAATTCCGGCACATCAATAATTTGATCACTCATCTGTATTCCTTTTTTGGATTACTACTTCTATTTCCTTAACTAATTTTTTCCGGTCAATAGGTTTAGCCACATAACCATCCATGCCAGCGTCGAGACATATCTGCCTATCCTCCTGCATCGCCCGGGCAGTCAAAGCTATAATCGGAATATGCTTCCCAGTGTTTTTCTCAAGATCACGGATAGTGCGAGTGGCTTGCAAACCATCCATTTCCGGCATATATGAATCCATTAAGATCAAGTCGAAACGGTCTTCGCGCATAGCTTTTAAAACATCTTTACCATTAACCACTGCCAAAACTTCCCACCCTTGTTTCTCAAGCATCCGTGAAGCGATTTTCTGATTAACCAAATTATCTTCAGCTAAAAGAATTTTTAAATGTTTAATCTCAGAGGTTACTCCCTGCGGAATAAAATCACCCATAGTATCAACCGCGGAACCAGAGACATCTTTAACTACATCAAAATTTGCAGTAAACAAAAATGTGCTGCCTTTCCCCTCCACGCTCTCCACCCAAATCCTGCCTTCCATCATTTCGACCAAGCGTTTTGATATGGCCAACCCCAAACCAGTACCACCATAGCGACGAGCTGTTGAATCCTCTGCCTGAGTAAAAACCTCAAAAATTTTATCAATCTTATCCGCTGCAATACCAATCCCATCATCCTGTACTGCAAAACGTAAAACAACTTTATTGCCCTTACGCTGTTCAACTTTAATAATTGTCCTAATTTGTCCATGCGGAGTAAATTTAATCGCATTATTAATTAAATTGATTATGATCTGACGTATCCTTACCGGATCGCCCAGAATTAACTCAGGCACATCCGAAGCAACATTTAAAACCAATTCCAAATTTTTATCTTTCGCAATTACTGCCAAACCCTTACAAATATTTTTAACCACATTCGGCAAATGCATCTCAATATGCTCAAGGGTTATCTTACCTGCCTCGACGCGGGAAAGATCCAAAATATCATTAAGCAACCCTAAAAGATTTTCCGCAGCTTCCTTAGCTACTACTAAGTTCTCCCGCTGTTCAGCGCCTAACGGCATGTCCAAGGTCAAATCCAGCATACCTAAAATAGCATTCATAGGTGTACGCACTTCATGCGACATATTAGCCAAAAACATTGATTTAGTCTGGTTAGCTTCTTCAGCAGATAACTTAGCCTGGACTAATTTTTCTTCCAACTGCTTACGTTTAGTAATATCAACCAAAATACCTACTGAACCGCTCACCTTACCTTCTTCATCTTTTAAAATATTCACGGACAAATCCACGTCGATAGCTTCGCCGGTTTTAGTACAAACTTTTGTTTCCAAATGATGCGCGCTGCCTTTTTTACGGATATCAGCCGAACGGATCTTTTCCCATTCTTTTACCGGATACAGTTCACTAATCGGCTTAAGGTGTAATTCTTCTTTTGAATAACCGGTCAAATGTTCAGTATATTTATTCCAAGTAACAATCTGTTCTTTATCATTGGTCAAAATTATAGACGCTGAAGAATTATCCAAAAGAATCCGGATCTTTTGTTCTGACTCAATAACCTTTTTTTCCGCATTCTTTTGATTAGTTATATCCCGCATAATACCGATCAAACCCATGGGTTTATTCTCGGAATTCTTAAGAACTGATATGGTCAAATGCACATCAAACACTGAGCCATCTTTACGGCAAAATTGAGTTTGAATATCTGACAACACATCCCGGTCACCTGCAGTAAGCACTGACTTTATATCCTTCCATTCGGAATCAGGACAAAGATCTTTCATGGATTTATTAAACAGATCGCTCTTTCCCATTTCAAACATTTTTTCCGCCGACGGGTTCCAAGCTACAATACGGTCTTTATCATCGGTTACAATTATTCCGGCGGACGTAGTATCAAATATGGTTTTAAATAATTCTTTGGATTCAGACAACTCTTGTTCATGCCTGCGTTGTCTGGAGTTTTCAAAAAACGAAATATCAAAGAATTTTTGCGTGGAATTTTCTTCCGAAACTACCCGACCGAAAGCCAAACAACTGATTGGGTCTTTAGCTTTTCCTTTTAAATGGACCTGGAACTGTTCAACACTTCCTTGTTCAGTTAAAATATCCATAAGGTCAAGATAATTACCAGAGTAAGCAAAAATATCCTGCAGCGGTAAACCAATCAAAGTCTTAGCCGAAATATCCAACAAATCTTTTAATCCATTATTACAATATATAATTCTGGGTTTAGAGCTTAGACCAGCTCTTAAGATACCAACCGGAAGACTTTCTACTAATTGACTGAGTTCATCTTTTTCAACTGCCATTACGCCGTTTCCTTCTTATCTTAAAATTTGCTAATACTGCTACCACGTTGAATACAGCTACCGCAAAAGTCAAAGTGCCCATGCATATTGTAAAAACCGTTCGCCATTCTTTAACAGAAGTAAAAAAATTTAATTCTTTGCCTAAATACCAAATCAACACTAACGACACTAGTAAAGTTGCGCCTGAAATAATAAAAACAAACAACGAGAACAAAAAAGATATTAAAAGAACCTGTAAATTATAAACAAACAAATTACCCCGGGCGATCTTACTTGCGGCTATGCCAATACGTTTCATTTTAACATTAACCTCAATAAAATTTAACGCTTATTCATACTTTTTAACCGGCTCCGCAGATGCGGGATCGGCGCCACACAGCACCGATCCCGCATCTGCGGAGCCGGTTATCTTTCAAATTTTACTACGTTTTCCCACCACTCACCGCTATCCCAATCCTTCATAGTTTCCCATAAACTCTTCGCGGTTTTAGTCTTTAAATGATCTGGCGCGACTTTAAAAAATTTCTTAGCTTTAGTATGTCCATTATCAAAATATTCACGCGCCTGTAAAAGACATTCTAATATGTCCGCGTCTCTGGCTACTATAGCTTCAGCTGTTAATTGCCCATCGTAATCTCTCCGTATACCTGCCATTTCGCTATTAACTTTTTCATCCAAAGGTTTAATCTGGTCAGCGAACACTTTTTTCTCAGCTTCTTTAAAATCAATATAAAAATGACCCATTTTATGCAAATCATTTATCCGCGCTTCATGAATATCATTGAACAATGTCATAAGCAAAACTTTATACGGATCAACTCCCTCGAGCTGTGCAATATAATAACCCATGACCGCGCATCTAAAACAATGTTCAGCTACACTTTCAGGGTCTTTAATTCCCGCAACCCACCACCCGCTGCGTTTTACATGCTTCAATAATCCAGCTTCAGCAAAAAAATTAACCGCGCTCTTGAAGTCAGGTTTTTTATTTTTACTTTTTTTGTCTTTGACGTTTTTGTCTGGTGATTTCATAAGCAATAATAGTCATGGCTTGCGCCGCGTTAAATGAAATGTTTTCCGCATACATAGGTATAGTAATCTTACCGTCGACCTGATTTAAAACTATATCCCGGATGCCTTTTTGTTCTGAACCAATAACAATTCCTAAATTAGCTGGAAATTCTTTTTCTCCTAAAATTTCGCCTTCATTAACATCAGCGGCAAAAATCTCGTATCCCTGATCCTTAGCTTTTTTTATAGCATTGACTAAATTAGCCACTCGCGAGATCAACACATAATTGTCCCCGCCCGAAGCGATCCTTAACACAGCTTCAGTAACGCTTACTGAGTGATGCGTAGTCAATATAACCGCAAACCTGCCTAAACACGCCAAACTGCGCAACATAACCCCTAAATTCTGCGGATCATTCAACTCGTCTAAGAATATCAAAGTGCGGTGTTTTTCATTAGCATTTGAAAGCACATCATCATAATCCGCATACTGAAAATCTTCTACATCAGCCATAAACCCTTGGGTATTTTTATCTCTGCCGATTTTCTGCATTTTTGTAGACGGAACCAATAAAAACGGCACATGATTCTGCGTGGCTTTCTTTTGAATAATACCGCCGGATTGCCCTTGCTCAATATAGATCTTCTTTACTGATTTCGGATTTACCCGTAATCTTTCCAAAACTGGATTTATTCCATATAATTTCATGCTTTATAAATTCGGACTTTGTAACTTATCGTCCCGCTCCTTAACTTCTTTTGTATATTTCATATCCAGATCCTTCATCTTCTGAATGTAATCCGCGTATGAGATTTCTTTTTTCAAATATTGACTTTCTAAAGCATCCCGCTCTTCTTTATACTGCTCAAAATGCGGATCTTTGATTATTGACCGAGGATCACTAATATAATCACTAAATTTCTTCCCCTGATAAGTACAGCCAGCTACTGCAACGCATAATAAAAACAAAATCCATTTTTTCATATTTACCCTTTCTTATAAACCCCGTGATCGCACCGCGATTTTACGGGGCTATTTTTTTATACCCAAACCTAAATATATAAGCGGTCTTAAAATACTCCACCACCCAGAAAACGGCTTCATTTTTGTATAACCCAATTTCTTAGGCGGATAAATCTTAGTAACTGGCGCTTCTGTAAATTTATAACCATATTTTAAAGTCTTAAAAAGCAAATATGGTTCCAATTCATATTTATCTAACCACTCTTGGTCGAGATCAATCCGAGAATCTTTCAAAATTGATACCTTAAACGCCCTGAACCCATTGGTCGTATCAGTTACTTTTACGCCGGTTATCAAACTCATCAAAAACGGATGCAAACGTGTAGCTAATTTACGGTAAAACGGCATATCTCCGCCTATACCATTCGCGCCTTTATAACGCGACCCTTGTACAAAATCATATCCCTGATCCACGATCGGGCTGACCAAAAGCGGTATCTGATTCGGATCGTCCTTATCATTCCCAGCCATGATCACCAACACATCATAATTATTCTTCTGTGCAAATCTAATCACGGTTCTTATCGCTGCGCCGACACCAGAACGCTTTTCATGGCGCAAAGTTTTAACCCCCATGTTAGCGTAGGACGCGATCATTTCAGTTGTGCCGTCGTCTGAACAATCATCCATTACCAAATAATCAGTAAATCCCTTTGCCGGACTGCCTAAATAACGTGTTATAACTTTTTCTAATTTAACATTTTCATTATACGCAATCGGGCTTACCAAAATTTTAGACATATTATTTCCCACAAGAACATTGCATGGCTGCGTCTAATTTTCGCCCGCATTTACATGCCATTCCTACTTTACGCGCTGGATTACCTACCACTATAGTAAAAGCCGGAACATCTTTCGTAACAACCGCGCCAGCACCCACCACTGCATATTCTCCGACGACCAATCCGCACATCACCACCGCGTTAGCGCCTAAAGTAGCGCCTTTTTTTATCAAAGTTTTTTCCAGCGTCCAAGCGTCTTCGCGATTGCTCCTCGGAAATCGATCATTAATAAAAGCTATATTAGAACCAATAAAAACATCATCTTCTATAGTAACCCCGTCAAAAATCGAAACATTATGTTTTATCGTAACATGATCGCCAATTTTCGCGCCGCGTTCAATAAACGTCCCATTGCATACATTGCAGCCTTTACCAACGCTCGCGCCTTTTTGAATATATACATTTGCCCACACGCGGGTATCATCTCCGACCATAGCCCCATCATCTACCATAGCTTTTTCATGTTTAAAAAATTTCATAAATCAACACACCCGCCCTTCCCTTCCATCGACTTCTGTATCGCTATTAAAGTCTTGACCACGTCCGCGGCTTTTTGCCCGTCAGCTTTAGCCGGCGGTAAATTCTTAGACACACATTCAATAAAATATTGCGCCTGTGCTTTTAACGGTTCATTCAAATTTATTTTAGGAATCAAAATACTCCCGACTTTTGATAACAATTGAAACTCGCCATAAGTCTCATAAAAAGTATCAGTTTTCTCTACGTGCTTATCATAGATCTTTACCGGACATTCACCGTCCAGATCATCCCAAACCAGCATTTTTTTATCACCTACAATAGTGATCTGCCGTACTTTGCGCGGATCCAGCCAACTGACATGCAAATTAGCCACAATATTATTAGGATATTCCAAAGTAGCAAAAGACAGATCTTCCAACTTCCCCCCTAATACCTTATGTCCCCGAGCAGAAACATTGATCGGACAACTATTAAAAAAATAATTAAAAATAGAAATATCGTGCGGAGCCAGATCCCATAAAGCGTTTACGTCATAACGGAAAGGTCCCAAATTTACCCGGGTAGAATACGCGTAAAATATGTTACCCATTTCTCCGGAATCAATATATTCCTTGACCCAGGCAATGGTCGCGTTAAAAACAAAAACATGTCCAACCAACAACACCCGTTTCTGTTTCTCAGCTAATTTATATAGTTCTTCGCATTGCGCCACAGTAACAGCGAGCGGTTTTTCGCATAAAACGTGTTTATTTTTTTCTAAAGCTAACTTCGCGATCTCATAATGCGTTTTGGTAGGTGAAGCAATACAAACCGCGTCAATCTCAGGGTTATTTAATATTTCCTTGAAATCTTTTACCGTTTGAATATCCGGATAAAGCTGTTTAATCGCTTGTAAACGTTTGTCATCCAGATCAGCGCACATCAAAGAATTAGAGTTGGGAAGTTGATCGAAAATACGAATATGGTTTGGACCCCAATGTCCACAACCGATTATACCGATATTTATCATAGCTGTTCCTATTATTAATAATATTAATATTGCCGATATTATATCGATTTTTGGAAGGAAATGAAAGAGTTTCTGTGACTTTGTGCTCTGTACTCTGTATTATTCTAACTAGGTCTTTCTATTTTTTCAATCTTATACCGCAGCACCCCAGCCGGAACTTTTATAGATAGATCCTCACCCACGCCATGTCCCATTAAAGACTTTCCGATCGGAGAAGTGATTGAAATTTTATTCTCTTCATAATTTGATTCTTCAGGAGAAACCATCATATACTGAAGTTTTTCATCAGTATCCATATCCAGCAAAGTAACCACCGCGCCTATAAAAACTTTATCTGAAGGTATATCCTGATCTTCAATCAAACGGACACTGGTTAATTTCATTTCTAAATCAGATATTCGCACCGCATTATGCGCTTGCGCGTCTTTAGCTGCGTCATACTCGGCGTTCTCGGAAATATCCCCTTGTAACCGCGCTTCTTCAATAGCCTTAGCGATCTTTAAACGCTCGGATTTCTGCGCTTCCAATTCTGCCATTAACTTGTTATACCCTGCGCGGGTTAAATAAATTTCTGCCATACCAATCTCCTATAAAACCAAATTAACAATAAATAAGACAGACCCTATTTTTAAGATAAGGTCTGCCGAGATAAATTCACAGTCACGAAATATCGTAACCCTACAAAATTACATTTGCCCTATAGCTTTTTGCATCAAAGGTAAAACTGCTTCGGTTTCATCTTTGGTCATACGACCTAATTTAGCAAAACGCCATTCGCCTTCTGCAGTTTGGTTTTCACGGGATAATTGTAATTTTTTAGCTCCCTCATTATACGAAAAAACCCCGACAGTTACGCGGGTATCGCCCATTTCAATAGTTTCTTTATAAACTGACACATCTTTAGCTTGTTCGTAAGGCATTCTTTTTCTCCTTTTTTATTAATAAAATATGCTTAAAATCCTGGAAGTCCCGGCATAAGAGCACGCATCTTCGTAGCCGCTACAGTTTGTGATTTTTTAACCGCGCCATTAAAACTGCGCATCAAATCTTTTTGAAGTTTTTCTTTATTCTTCTCGCCTAACATCATCGGATCAATATCAATCGCTTTGATCGCTTGAGCACCGTTCATAGTGATCTTGATACCGCGAACCTCTTCACATTCTACATCAGTAGCTTCAAGCTCACGTTTGATCTTGTCAGCCTGATTTTTCATCTCCATCAATTCTTTCATTTTTCCAAACATCACTTACTCCTTATATATCTAATGTAAATAATGAAGAAATCTTATACTTTATATTAATATTTTGCAAGTAAATTATTACACAAGCCAATCAGTACCCGCCTACACCTTTTTCAAAACAAAAATTCCAACCCTGCCTACAGCCCCTAACAAGGTCTGTTGCTCCGTAGTCAATGCGCCGCCTTGAAGTAATTTAATACCAATCACACACTCAACATATTTCTCACGACTTACCGGTAAATAAATAGCTTTAGCTTCACGTAAAGTCTTGGTTCCAGGTCCAGCAGGCTGAGCATTTTTTTGAACCCATAAAACCACAGCTTCTTCTTTATCATCAAAAATAAAACCCGGACTCCGTTTTTGCGCGATTATACCCCGCCCCTCTTCAAAAATAAAAACACCAGCTTCACACGGTAATATTCTGCGAATATTATTTAACATAACCTCTACGATCTGATCTACTGTCCGTGCCACCAGCAAGTCGCTGGTAACATTATAAAGCGCGGCGCTCTGAGCCTCACTAAATCTTAATGCCCGGATCTGAAACCTCAACTGCGAAGCCAAACTGCTCAAACCAAAAGCAATTGCGGCAAAAGCCACAAAAGAAAGAAAATATTGAAAATCTGAAATCGCAAAAGTGTAATACGGTTTGACAAAAAGATAATCAAACAAGATCACACTAAACGCCGAGGAAGCAATCGCTGACCTGCGGTTGAACTTCAATGCCACCACCACAACCGGCAAAAGCATCAAAAACAACATATTCGTTTCACTCAAATAATCCCTGAGGAAATGTCCGCCGATCGCTGCAGCGCCTACCCAAAAGATACCAAATAAAACGCCGCTCCACTGATTCAATTTACTTTTCTCGAAGAAAACCCCTTTTTTAAATTCATGCGAAAACCAAAATATATCAATACCTCTGGTCTCTTTAATCATTTTCCACGCAAAAAATAAACTATTTCTAAGATGGTTAGGCTTGCCCAAAACAATCTTAGTAATATTATGATCCTGCGCAAACCGTATAATTTCATTAGCGGCATTAATACCTTTAATAGAAACCATCTCAGCACCCAGCTCCTTAGCCAAATCCGAAGCTTTGTTAAGCCACAGTTTTTCCTGCTCAGTCATAGCTATGTCATTTTCTGTGGCAACGTGCAAAGCAACCCAGCGGGCATTAAGTTCTGAAGCGAATCTGAATGCAGAACGTACCAGATGTTCAGCCGAAGGGCTGGAAAATAAACAAACTAAAATTTTATCCGCTACTGGCCAAGGTTCTCTAACCGCTTTAAGTTTTCTATAAACGTCCACATCTTTATCAACCCGGGTAGCTATGCAGCGTAATGCCAACTCGCGTAAAGCAGTCAAGTTTCCGGCAGTAAAAAATTTCTCGACCGCGCGCTGAGCCATCTCGCCTAAATAAACTTTTCCTTCAGACAATCGTTTTAGCAAAGCATTAGGAGGCAAATCAATAATTTTTACCTCATCCGCTTCAAAAAACACTTTATCCGGCACAGTTTCTTTTACATGAATACCAGTAATACCAAACACCACATCATTCAAGCTTTCCAAATGCTGGACATTAAATGTGGTATAAACATCAACTCCTGCCTGCAAAATCTCTTCGACATCTTGATAACGCTTATCATGCCTTGACCCTGGAGCATTGGTATGAGCCAATTCATCTACCAGAACAATTTTAGGACGGCGGCGGATAATAGCGTCAACATCAGTTTCAGCCAATTGAAGATCTTTATAATTAACTTTCAGAACCGGTACCAGAGATAACCCCTGCAGCAAATCTTCAGTGTCCTTGCGTTTATGCGGCTCAACATAACCGACCACAATATCAACGCCTTCTTTTTTTTGATTCTGCGCTTCCTGAAGCATGGCATAAGTTTTTCCAACGCCCGGCGCAGCGCCGAAAAAGATCGTCAACTTACCGCGCTTGTTTTCAGCATCATCGGTCAATTTCAATAATGCGTCCGGATCTGGGCGGGAAATTTCATCATTCATGTTTTGCCTCCATAATCGCGTCTATAGCCAAATTAAGTTTCAAAACATTAACCCGGTCTGCTCCCAAAAAACCAGCTTGCTGTGATTCTATATTTTCATTTATAATTTTAATGATGAGCTCCTTCGAAATATTTCTCGCTTGCACTATACGTTCAACCTGCAACAATGCCGCTTCTGGACTAATATGCGGATCAAGTCCGCTGGCTGATGCCAATACCAAATCAGCAGGAATATTTTTGATATCTGCCGACGGATTTGTTCGGGTTACTGCGGCTACCCGCTCCTTGACTAAATCCATTAATTTCACGCTGGTAGGTCCATAATTACTGCCGCTGGAATTCGCTGTGGTCTGATAAACTGCTGAAGGACGTCCATGAAAATATTTGTTTTGAGTGAACGGCTGAGCAATTAATTCAGATCCAATTGGTTTACCATCTTTTATTATAATACTCCCATTTGCCTGTCGAGGGAATAAGGTTTGACTCAATCCAGTTATCAACAACGGGTATACTGCTCCGGTCAAAACAGAGAAGAACAACAAAACCAACAAAGGTCTAAAAATAATTTTAAACATTTAGCACCCCTTAAATTAAATGTAACAAATTCAACAACATATCAATGATCTTGATTCCGATAAACGGCAGGATTATCCCGCCCGCGCCGTAAATCAGTAAATTCCTATACAACAATTCCGTCGGGGATACTGGTTTATAACGCACCCCGCGCAACGCCAACGGGATCAGCGCCGGAATAATCAGCGCGTTAAAAATTACAGCTGATAACACCGCGCTTTTAGCATTCGTCAAATGCATAATATTAAGAATCTGCAAAGCCGGATATTGAGCAATAAACACTGCGGGAATAATCGCGAAATACTTTGCCACGTCGTTGGCAATACTAAATGTGGTTAACGCCCCCCGGGTTATTAATATTTGTTTTCCGATCTCGACGATATCTAAAAGTTTTGTAGGGTTGGAGTCCAAATCAACCATGTTTGCTGCTTCCCGCGCGACTTGAGTTCCGGCGTTCATTGCAACTGCCACATCCGCTTGCGCCAAAGCAGGCGCGTCATTGGTTCCGTCGCCAATCATAGCTACCAGATATCCTTGCGACTGATATTTCCTGATCAATTCCAATTTCTTCTCTGGTCTCGCCTGAGCAAAAAAATCATCCAAACCAGCTTCCGCGGCAATAGCCGCAGCAGTCAATTGGTTATCGCCGGTTATCATTACTGACTGAATTCCCATTTTCCTCAACTGTCCGATCCGTTCATTAATCCCTTTTTTAATAATATCTTTTAATTGAACCACCCCCAGCACTCTGCCATTATCAGCTACCACCAGCGGAGTCCCGCCTTCAAAAGAAATTTGTTCAATAATTTGAGAAACCTCGGGTTTAACCTCGCCGCTATTTTCTTTAACAAATTGTGCGATGGAATCTTCAGCGCCTTTGCGGATACGCTGCCCCCGCATATCCACACCGCTCATCCGGTTCTGCGCACTAAAAGGAATAAACACTGAATTTTCCGGTGGAGTAATGTCTGTACCATGAATTCCCAGCCGTTCTTTGGCTAAGGTAATAATACTGCGGCCTTCAGGCGTCTCATCTGCCAGCGACGAATATAACGCGGCTTCAGCCAATTCTTTTTCCGTTACTTGAGGCGCAGGAAAAAATTTTGTAGCCATTCTGTTCCCCAGCGTCAGCGTTCCGGTTTTGTCTAAAAGCACAACATCCACGTCGCCTGAAGCTTCAACTGCGCGACCGCTTAAAGCAATTACGTTCATCCTAAGCAGCCGGTCCATACCCGCGATGCCGATCGCCGGAAGCAAACCGCCTATCGTCGTCGGAATAAGACAAACTAAAAGTGAAACCAAAACCACAATTGACACGTCAACCTGGACATACTTTGCAAAAAACGGAAAAGTAATAACCACAATTAAAAATACTACAGTCAGACCAATGATCAAAATTTCCAACGCGACTTCATTCGGAGTTTTTTTCCGTTCCGCGCCCTCGACCATAGCTATCATCTGATCAATAAAGGTCTTACCCGGATCAGCGGTAATCCGGACTTTAACTTTTCCGGATAAAATCTTTGTACCAGCAGTAACCCCTGAGCGGTCGCCTCCAGATTCACGGATAACTGGAGCAGATTCACCAGTAACCGCAGACTCATTGATTAGCGCCGTCCCTTCTACAATCTCACCGTCCCCGGAAATAATATCATTATCTTCAATGCTGATCAGATCGCCTTTTCTCAAATCCAATGCCGCTACTATTTCAATACTGCCGTCTTTATTTATACGTTTTGCTGACGCTGTCTCCCTCGACCGTTTAAGGCTTTCCGCCTGTGCTTTACCTCTGCCTTCAGCAATGGCAGCGGAAAAATTCGCGAACAAAACCGTAAACCACAACCAAAGCGAAATGTGAAATTCAAATCCCGCGTTCTGACCATGCGCCGCGTAAATAACCGCCATAACTGTGGTCACCACTGCGCCAACAGCAACCAGAAACATCACCGGGCTTTCCCATAAACTCCGCGGATCCAATTTTTTTAACGCTCCAACGACTGCGTTTATAATTATGGTTTTCTGCCATAACGAAATATTTTTGTCACCCATATATTTCTCCTAGAATAATTTTCCTGCCGTCATTTGAAAATGTTCTAATACCGGACCAATGGTAACTGCCGGAAAAAATGTCAGCGCGCCAATTACAATAACAGTTGCGCAAAGAATACCCACAAACACCGGACTCGCGGTCGGAAGTGTAGCTCGATTCTCAGGCGACATTTTTTTCTGCGCCAGACTTCCAGCTATCACCAGCGCCGGAACTATAGTGGCAAACCTCCCGATTAGCATAGCCAATGTAAGCGTCAAATTATAAAACGGAGTATTAGCAGTCAGACCGGCAAACGCTGAACCATTATTACCTACACCAGAGGCGTAAGCGTAAAAAATTTCTGAAAATCCATGCGGTCCAGAATTGTTTAAACCTGCCAGACCAACCGGCAACGCTACAGCAATAGCCGTTAGTGCCAAAAGCGTTACACATGGCAGAACAATCGCGATAACAGTCATGCTCATTTCAGATTCACCGAGTTTCTTGTTGTAAAGTTCAGGAGTGCGCCCAATCATTAAACCAATAATAAAAAGCGCAAGAATAGCGTAAAACATCATCCCTATAAGTCCCACGCCTACACCGCCGAAAATAACTTCTCCAATAGCAATATTAAACATTGCCACCAGCCCGGAAATAGGCGTAAAACTATCGTGCATAGCATTTACACTGCCGTTCGAAGTCGCTGTTGTAGCAGCTTCCCAATAAACCGAAGGAATCACTCCAAAACGGACTTCTTTTCCTTCCATATTAATACCGCAGTGAACACCTGAATTTTTAAGGATGGGATTCCCTCTCATTTCAGACGACAAAGCTAAACCCAGCCCGGCAACGAACAATATCAGCATGGCAATAAAAACAGCCCAGCCTTCTTTTCGTTTATTAAGAAATTCGCCCAGAAATATAGGAAACGCGAAAGGAATTAAAAGAATTGCCATAGTCTCAAGAAAATTTGACAGCGGAGTAGGATTTTCGAACGGATGCGCGGAATTGACATTAAAAAATCCACCGCCATTGGATCCGATTTGTTTAATAGATATTTGTGCTGCTGCAGGTCCAACCGCGATAGACTGGCTCTGTCCTTCCAGCGTCTGTACATTCACATAAGGTTTAAATGTCTGAACCACTCCTTGTGAAACCAGAAACAAAGCGAAAATAATTGCTAATGGTAAAAGCACATACAAAACACTGCGAGTTAGGTCAACCCAAAAATTACCGATCATTTCCGTAGAATGCCTGACAAACCCTCTCAAAAATGCCGCGCAAGCAGCCATACCTGCGGCTGCTGAAACAAAATTCTGAACAGTGAGCCCAAACATCTGGGTGAAATAACTCATGGTTGTTTCACCTCCATACGACTGCCAGTTCGTATTAGTAACAAAAGACACCGCAGTATTAAGCGCTAAATCCCAGGACAGACCAGGTAAATGTTGAGGATTTAAAGGCAGATGGTTTTGAAATACTTGAATAAAAAAAAGAATGACTATCCCCCAGATATTAAATATAAGGAAGTCTCTTATATAAACCTTCCAAGACATCTCTTCAGAGTCGTTAACGCTGAAAAGTTTATAAATAAATCTCTCCACCGGCGACATCCAACGCATTAACCAAACGATTTTACCGCTGTATATATGCGCCAAGTATTTGCCTAACGGAATTGAAAGCAAAATAAGCAAAACCATCGACACGCATATTTCAAAAAAACTATTCGTCATCAGCAACCTCCTTATAAAAAGAAAAAACCAGAGAGCTCGCTCTGGTTTCAAACTCCATCCACGCTGACGGAGTTAAATAAACATTACTCCGAAAAAACTTATTTGTCAATATATGTCATAAAACATATCATTCACTTTTCTTTCGCTCCACCCGGTCATCATAAAACACCAGCTCTTTATTATCTGCAATACGGTCAACTACAGCATAGTCTTTTGCCGCCCATTCACCAATCGGCTGATCTGACATGTATAAACAATTTTCTCTAACATGCCTTTGAATATTTGGATCAATATTTCGATAAATATATTTAAATGATACCCGCGTAGTCTTCCCCGACAAACCATCTCCTATCAAAATCACTAAACCATCAGGGTTCATTTTCTTTTTCAATAATTCAAAAAAATCAACTGTAAAAAAACCGCTGGAATATGGATCCTGCAAACTATGATCAATTGCCACAATATCAAATTTTTCTTTCGTAAAACGTAAATACCCTCTGAAATCATCAATTATCATATGCGCCCTGGGATCTCGCATTACTTTAACGTATTCTTTAGGAAAAAATCTTTTACCCGCCTCAACAATTGGTCCACAATTCTCTACGATATATATACCTTCGGTCTGAGGAGAATTTAAATAAGCCGCAGCAGTTACTCCGCTTGCATATCCAAATAATAAAATTTTCGCCGGATGTTTAACCACTGCCAAGCTCGACTTCGCCCAATCTTCATGTATTAACCGATCAACCAAAAAATTATAACTTTGATGTACTTTATTGATCTTAAAATCAACATAGGTTTCATCTGCTCTAATATCTTTACTCTTCCCAAAAATCCTTTCATTATGAAATGTTACCAACTTTGGCGTCAACTTCCATACCTCAACTATACCGAATTGACTGTCTTGACTAAAAACCACATTTTTATTTTCAAACCATTTCTTAAAAGGCTTAATCTGCATAACCCACAAAATCAATACAATTTGTAATATCAGTAAAACTTTCCATACCCAATGTGTTTTAGGAATAATAAATAAAATAGCCAACCCTGCGCACACAACTGCAACCATATAAGTCGAGGTCATACCCCAAGTCGGTACCAACCACATGCCATGCGCCAATCCTCCCAAAACGCTGCCCAAAGTACTCACCGCATAAATATAAGTTATGGCTTTTTCACCTCGGATATGCATTATTTTAACACTTAACGCGTAAGCCAAACCTGCTAATAACGACGGGGTAAGCACACAAATAAAAAAATAAATTCTGACAATATTTTTACCATCAATGTCATAGATCAAATGTTTTTTAGTGATAAAAAATAATAAAATGAACAGAATACTGAGCTGCTGTATTAAAGCAAACCATTTACGGGGATTTTTATCTAACCATTCTTTCAGATAATTAAATGTGCCTAGGTAAGCGCCTGCCACTAAACCCAATAAAAATATTGAAATAATGTAAGCATTGGTTGCTGCAGTACATCCAAAAACATAAACAAATTCTCGGAGGAGCGATAATTCCAAAAGCAAAGAAACAATGCCGGCTAAAAAAATTGAAAAAAAGATCGGCAATATATCTATCACACATTTGCCCCTAATTTTATTTTCATGCCAAATTCAAATAAAGTTCTAACCAAAAATTCTTTAACAAACAAGATTAAAATAAATGCAATTATCGGCGATAAATCAATGCTCATCATTGGTAACATCCGGCGTATTGGCACCAGAATTGGCTCAGTGGTCTGATATAAAAATTGGACTATAGGATTAAACGGATCCGGAGATACCCAACTAATTAAAGCCCGGATCAATATCAACCAATAGGCTATGCTCAACAAAACCTCTAAAACTTTTGTGAAAGCAAGTATAAAATTACCAAGCACATCAGCGCCCATAATTCTCCTTTGTTAAAATACTTTAAATAAGCTTCCGTCTATAATTTTCTGTTCCACCCGATCCAATAACCGGTTAGTCTTTTTAGCCGCCTCTTTCAAATCCCCCATAGTTTCATTCAAACCATTGGATGTAATTAACAGCGCCCGGGAACTTTCCATCATAACATCAGCCAGACCTTTAGTATCTATTTCACTTAACCCTTTAGCAGTTTCAGTAAAAGACGCAGCAGCATCCGCAAAAACTGTAGCCAAATCCTGCACCTCAAAAGGATCTTTTCCAATAATCATTTTACTTAAATCAGGAATCGGCGCGCCATCCAAACTTGATATCTCAACCAATTTCTCCCCCAATATACCTTCAGTTTCAATGGAAAAAGATACACTCTGGCTTAACTGTTTACGATATTTATTAAAAATCGCCAAATCAACCCTCACCCGCCTGCCCATAACATCTTTATCTAAAAATTCTATATTCGACACGCTTCCAACAGTCACGCCCAGCAACCTTACTGGTGCGCCTTCATTCAAACCGCCCACTTCCCGGAAAAGAATACTTACATGAAATTTACGTTGGGTAAATCCTTTATTGCTTCCGATCGTAAATATAAAACTTATCAACAAAATCAATCCGACTGCAAAGAATAATCCGGCAGTAAAATATTTCCGCTGCTCCCGATTTTGTAAATCCGCGTAATTAATCTCTTTCGACATATATTTTCCTATACTTTCATGAATTCTTTTACAAATGGATCGTTTGACGCCTGCAATTCTTTAGCGCTGCCTAAAGCCGCTATTTTTCCGTCGTTTAATAACGCGATTCTATCTCCTATACGGCACGAATTCGCAATATCATGCGACGCAATAACTGTGGTACAACCTAATTTACGCGATACCTGATGTATCACCTCTGAAATATCCCGACTGCGTATCGGATCTAAACCAGACGTAGGCTCATCACACAACAATATCTCTATATCCAAAATTATCGCCCGAGCTAATGCCACCCGTTTACGCATGCCGCCGCTTAACTCCGACGGGAATTTCACAACCACATCATGCAAATCTAAACTTTCCAAAGTTGCCATTACTTTATTCTGTACTTCCTTAAAAGAAAACTTGGTATGTTCTAACAAAGGGAACGCCACATTATCAAAAACACTCATGAAATCATAAAGCGCCCCATCCTGAAACAGATATCCAATTTTCTTTCTGACTGGCAGTAAAGCTTTTTCGGATAAATTTGATACGTCCACGCCATTAAGTTTCACATTACCCGCATCCGGCTTTAACAATCCGATTATATGCTTTAACAATACACTCTTGCCAGTACCGCTCTGACCTAATATAACCAATATCTCGCCTTTAGGAACTTCCAAACTTATTCCGTCTAATACTTTCTGGCTGCCAAAAGTTTTATACAATCCGGAGATTTCGATCATTTTGATTTTTTTTCATAATACCGAAATTTATTCTTATTAAACCGGGTATAAAGACGGTTGTACGGTCGAATATCAACTTTTTCCACAAAAACATCCACTTCTTTATATTGCCCGACTTTCAAAACTTCCGGCTCCAAAAAAGTTTCTATCCCATCTTGTGGATACCATAATTCATGTTCGAATTCTAAAGGCAGACCATCCCGTATCCACTGCGCCTCAAGCTGATAGTCATCTATGCCGCCCTTAGACGTATACGTACCGCTGAAACAACCAAATAAAGGCAGAATCAAAAACCCAATTAAAATCAGTTTTAAATTTTTCATGCCTATCCCCAAATCGTTAAAATCAATTTTGTTAATATCGTGTTCGAAATAATTACCAAAATATATGAATATGCTACCGCGTTGGTCGTATGTTGTCCAACACCTAACGATCCGCCTTTAGTATTAAACCCTTGAAAACAACATGTCCAACCTATTATAACAGCAAAAAAGAAAACTTTAATAAATCCGCTAAAAAAATCCACATATTCAATCGCCCGCTGAGTCTGCGCCAAATAGAACGCTCCTGGTAAATGCGCCTGCCCTACCCCGACGATATAACCGCCAAACATACCAACTAACTCAAAAATAATCACTAATAATGGTAATACCAAAAAACACGCCAGCATCCGCGGCACCACAAAATATTCCATAGGGTCAACCCCCATAGCACGTGTGGCAGTCATTTGATCATTTACATTCATAGTCCCAAGTTCAGCAGTTATTTTTGCTCCAGCTTTACCTGAAAATATCAAAGCTGTGAATACTGGACCTAACTCCCGAACTAACGACAAAGCAACTAAATGCGACACATATTCTTTCGCTCCGAAACGACTCATAGAAACATAACCTTGCATTGCCAACACTGCACCTGCAGCCAAAGAAGTCAGAATAACTATTATTACGGTCTGCGCGCCCTGTTCATAAACCTGCTTCCAAACCTCATTAAATCTAATCTTGCCAGTAATAATAAATTTCAGCGCCCGAGAGAAAAAAACTACAGCCTCGCCTATGTGAGAACACCAAATATAAAATTTTTTAAAATAACCGTTCATATTTATGTCAAAACTTTGCTATTTGCTATTTTTTATCCATCTTTTCTCAAATTCCTCATTTATCTGCCGCTCGCGTGAACTCGATAATTTCTTATCCTGACTGCCTTGTATTACTCCAGTTTTTTTATTAGCAACAGCAGCATTGCGAGAGCCTTTATTTAAAAAATCTTTCACGCTCATCACGCCAGCGCCTAAAGACCGCACCACGTTTCGGATACCATTATCATCAGTTACGACTACTATCGCCTTAGGATTATCCGAGTACTCCACCAGCTTCTTGATTTTATCATCAGCCGACTCATCAGAGGAAAAAATTATCTTAACGTCATTAAAAGAATTAGGACTTAAAAAACCCGGCTGTCCGTCAAAAACTATAGTAACTTTATTACGTAAACTACCCTGTGGACGTTGACCTGAAACCAATTGCGCCAACCGGTCGCGCAAACTTTCCAAAGATCCTTTATCTGCTTCCGGCATCTGGTGGATTATGTTGTATCCGTCCAGAAGATACTGTAAAGACATATATCACTCCTCCTACGATGCCTAATATAACCATAAAAGTAAATATCATTAAAGAAATACTGACTCCTACTCCTGAATCAACGCCGATCCGCCCGAATAAATACGCGGCGCCAGCTTCTCGTACACCCAACCCGCCGAATGACGGCACCATAGATACTACGCATAACAACGGAACAAATAACACAAAATATAAAAGGCTTATGTCAATGTGAAAAGCCCGGGCTATTAAATAAAAAACACAGGAATATATAACCTGGTTTAACGCTGATAATACTATTCCTAAAAATCCTTGCCACTTTTTCCCTCTCATTAATCCAATATCAGCGTGCATCTGCATCAAAGAATCGCGCACTTTAGGGAATCCAAAAAATAATTTACCTACAAGCTCATACGCCGCAGAATTAAAAAGAATCACCGCCACTACTAAAGACCCTAAAAACAAAACCACGACCGGAATCAAAAGAAAATTATTATTAATTATTCTATAACCTATCAAAAATGCTGCAACCGCGGTAAATGCTATGCCAGCAAATCCGCTCAAACGATCTAACAAAACCGATGCCACAACTTTTGGTTTGTCGTCGCTGTTTTTACATAAGCCAATGATCTTTATAATATCCCCGCCGATAGCACTCGGTAAAAATAAATTACCGAATAATCCGACCATAAAAAAACGCATGATCTGAAACCCCGAAACTGTAAGATCCAGCGCTCGGATAAACACTACCCAACGGAAAAATATAACAATAGTGGTTATGATAAAAACCAAAAGTGCATAGCCCAAATATTTTAGATCCGCGCCTTTGACTACATTAATTATTTTATTCACGTCAACGATCTTGGTAAACAAAAACCACAAAAGTAACGCGCTCAGTCCGACCCGAACAAACCATGATAAAATATTTTTAACTTTTTCGTTCATCTGTTATCCTAATTTAACATTTTTATATCCCTCTTCCGCCATAAACGAACTACGTACCAGCGGACCACTCAACACAAACCCAACACCTTTTTTCTCCCCGTAGATTTTAAATTCTTCAAACTCCTCTGGAGAATAAAATTTCTTTACTTGAACATGCCGTTCTGTTTTAGACGGTGATAAATATTGACCGATAGTTATTATATTACACCCGACATTAGCCAGATCATCAATTGTTTTAAATATTTCATCTCGTTTTTCGCCTAATCCGATCATAAAACCGGATTTAACTAAAATATCGTCGTTATTTTCTTTAAAAACCTGCAGCACATCCAAAGACCTGCGGTATTTAGTTTGTGGACGAATACTGGGGAACAAACGCTCGACCATTTCAATATTATGACCTATCACATCCGGCTTGCTCGATATGACTTGTTCTATCAAACCACCCCTGCCAGAAAAATCTGGAACTAAAAGTTCAACCTTAACCTCTGGACACTGCATTCGTATATTCCTGACTGTAGACGCAAACTGACCTGCACCCTCGTCTGGAATATCATCCCGGGTGACTGATGTTATCACTGCATATTTTAACCCGAGTTTTTTGATTGCCTGTGCAACGCGCAAAGGCTCTTCAGGGTCCACATCCAAAGGCTTGCCTGAAGTTACCGCACAAAATTTGCAGGCACGAGTACACCGATCGCCCAATATCATAAAAGTAGCAACACCTTGCCCCCAGCATTGTCCCATATTCGGACACTGTGCGCTTTCACAAACTGTGTGCAAAGAGACGCTGGTCAGTAATTGCTTCATTTCATTTATTTTATTTTGATCTGGGACGCGCTGTTTAAACCAAACAGGCAATTGCCGGCAAGAATTTGTATTATCAATTGATGGAAACTCTGATGTTTTCACGGATAATTTTACTTCGGAATGTTTAAGCTGTAACTTTTTCTTTTAATATCCCAATACCTTCTTTAACATAATCCAAAATCAAACGACCATTCAAATGATCGATCTCATGCTGAATCGCCCGGGCAGTTAACCCTGCCAAGGTCCGTTCCTGATAAATAGCCTGATCATCATAAAACTTAACCCGGACTTTTTCTGGACGAGAAATCTTTACCAGCTTACCTGGAACGCTTAAACATCCTTCATCAAAATCACATTTGCCTTCTTTAGATACTATTTCCGGATTGATAAAAACTATCAATTCCGCACCAGTATCCACAACACATATCCTTTGATTGATCCCAACCTGAGGCGCTGCCAAACCCACTCCTTCAGCCGCGTACATAGTTTGCGCCATTGCGCTGATAAGCATACGCTCTGCAACACCGATCTGTTTTACCGGATCGGATTTCTTGCGCAGACAGGGATCACCGTCCGTTCTTATTTTTAATTTTGTTACGATCATCTAAATTCACCACTTTAGGTTTAAATTTTTTTGCTTCTGCCTCATCCATCGACGCATAAGCTATTATCATCACTTGATCACCCACCAAACCTTGCCGCGCTGCTGGACCATTTAAACAAATCACCCCAGAATCTGATTTACCCGGAATAACATAAGTATCAAAACGATTTCCATTATTTATATTCAGAACTTGCACCCGCTCGCCCTCAATAATGTTAACTGCTTTGAGCAATTTCTCGTCGATCGTGATACTTCCTTCATATTTAAGATTCGCCTCAGTCACTGTCGCGTGAGCTATCTTAGCTTTAAACATCTCAATCCACATCTTATTCTTCTCCTAAAACTATACGTATTTTTGCAATTTTGTGATCAACGCTTCCTTAGGCATAGCGCCAACGAAAACATCTACTACTTCACCCCTTTTTACAACTGCTAATGTCGGAATCGACATGACATTATATTGTTCAGCTAAACCTGACGCTTCATCAATATTAACTTTTACCACTTTGATCTTACCTTTCAATTCATCAGCAATAGCATCAATTACCGGCGACATCATCCGGCAAGGTCCGCACCATTCCGCCCAAAAATCGATCAATACTGCCATGTCCGATTTTGTAACTTCGGCTTCAAAATTCTGTTCATTAACATGTAGCGCGCCCATAAGTATTCCTTTCTTTAATAAGATAGATATTATATATTTTAAATTTATATATGGCAACCCCAAATATTCGACTATTTTTTCTGACTGATTAAAATCAACACTATAAAAATACCACTCGATATATAATTTATCCACACCGGTAAACCTGCCCCATGATGATGATGCATAATGGTCATGAAATTCATACCCCAAAAATTCCACGCCAAATTAAAAACCCAGCCCATTAACAATGAAGCAAAAATCAAAGAAACTAAAAACAACAACATCGACTTAAAACCAAATTCTTTAGCTATAACCGCGAATGAAACTGCATTGGTCGCTGGTCCGGTTATCAAAAACACAAATCCAGCCCCCGGATTCAACCCTTTCATCATCAATGCAGCCACTATTGGTATTGACCCAGTCGAACATACATACATCGGAATACCAACTGCCATCATAATCAACATTGATAACCACGGATTGCTTAAATAATGTTCCACGAAAGTAGTTGGAACAAAATATGAAATTAATCCTCCTATAAGAATACCCAATAATATTGATACACCTGAATCCTTTAGCAAATCTCCAAAACCAAATTTTAAAACCTGCCATAATTTTGACCCAAATTTATTATGGTCATGACTGCAACAAACCGCGGGTTCTTTAGCTGCTTCCTCGTGACAGTGCGGACACGAATGCTCTTTCTCGTCTTTAATATTTTGTTTAATTTTTACGTCTTTAATTAAAAGCGCTGCCATTCCAACTATCATAGCCACTACAAAAGTCGCCAATATTCGAAACCAAGTATAAAACCCGCCTAACAAAGCAAAAGTCGCCAATATCGAATCCACTCCTGTAGTAGGAGTAGATATTAAAAAAGAAAATATTGCAGCTTTTGACGCGCCCTGTTTACGCAATGCTAAAGCCGCAGGAATTACTCCGCAAGAACACAAAGGCAACGGGATACCGAATATAGCAGCTTTAAATATTGATTGAATATTATGTGTGCCTAAGTGTCTCTGTACCAAATCCTCTCTTAAAAAAACTTTTAATAACCCTGCCGCAAAAAAACCTACCAGCAAATAAGGCGACATTGCGTTCAATAAATTAAAACTTTCAATGAGTACCCCTTTTAATATATCCATGATTAAATCCTTTTATAATATTCGGTTTATCCTCAATAAACTTAACAAATTTCCTTAATTTAGTAAAAGTTTGAACTCCGATTGTATGTTCCATCCGGCAAGCATCTTTTGCCGCTTCCTTTTTATCCACTCCTAAAATTTTTTCCAAAAAATGAGTAAGAGCCTGATGCTTACAAAAAATATCTTTTGCGATCTTCTCCCCTAAAACAGTCAGATCAATATATCCATAATGTTCATGCTCAATCAAGCCCTTATCTGTCAAACATTTTAAAGCGCTGTTAACCGTCGGAGTTTTAACTTGAAGCAGCGCGCTAAGATCTTTAACCCTCGCGACTTTATTCCTTTCCTTCAAAATCAAAACCGCTTCCAAATAATCTTCCATGCAAGACGTTATTTCCATACTTATCTTCTCCTTACATAAGTTAGACTAATCTAACTTTCCTAATATAATGCTAACATTTTGATGTGGAACTGTCAAGAAATAGAAAAAAGGCAAAAGAAAAATTGGGGGAAACGCGGACAAAAGCGATTTTTAAGATAAAAATTTCTTAATTTTATCATGGTTACCGGCTAAGATAGCCACACATTTTAAGCCTTCTTTTTTTAAAAACAATAATGAACGCTCGAAAGAAGAAGCATATAAGAGGAAAAGAGGCATTATATTTTGCCTTTTTTTAATTTTTGAATTAACTCCTTACTCATTGGTTTCGCCGTATGCTTTTCCTGTTGAAAAATTTCTTCAAGCTTTCTATATTCATCTTCGGTATAAGTCTTTTCAATTAATTCCATCGGAATTAATGCAATTCTATTCATATCAACTTTAATATCAAAGATCGTGCCCCTCTTTAAATGAAACCTATCAACAATTTTCTTCGGGATCGTAACTTGATTTTTGCTGGTCATTGTAATAGTCATAAATCTTCTCCTTTTAAGGAAGGATACCATACCTTCCGCTTTTCCGCAAGTAAGGATTACAAGGTTGCAAATTTTAGATTTATACCGTAAGTATGCCTTTTTGCAGATAAATCGGATGGATCTCAGATCTTAAACGCGGAAGCATCCGGGCGAACATCAGCCCGAATAGAATGCAGCATACCCCGCCAAAAACTAAAGTCGCTGGGGCACCAATTTTATGCGCTAAACTACCACCAATCAAACTCCCAAAAGGAACTGTGCCCATAAACGCCAAGGTGAACATGCTCATGACCCGACCACGTTTGTTTTCCTCGACTATAGTCTGCAAAATAGTATTACAAGCTGCCATTTGCACCATCATGCCAAACCCGCACAAAAATATACAGCCCAATGAAAACCAAAAAATTGTCGACAAAGCAAACGCGATCACTGCTATACCAAAAAGTAAAGTAGCCCTGACAATAATTTTACCTAACCCCACCACGCTCTTACGTTGAGCTAAATAAACCGCGCCCAATAAAGCTCCCATCCCTGCAGCAGCCACTAATATACCTAAAGTTTTAGGTCCGCCATGAAAAATATCCCTTGCGAACACTGGCATTAATAATTGCGCGGGTGTCGCCCATAAACTTACCATTGCCAACGCCAATAAAATCACCCGGATCGGCATAAAACCAAATGAATACACCACTCCGTCTTTAATTTCTTCGAAAATATGCTGCTCTGATAATTTCCGCACAAAAGGCGGCATAATCATAAGGCATAAAGAAACTATAACCGCCACATAACTCAACGTATTCACTAAAAAACAAATTCCCTCGCCCAACCACGCGATCAAAAATCCAGCCAAAGACGGTCCAATCAGACGTGCTACATTAAACAATGACGAGTTAAGTGCAATGGCATTACCTAGATCTTCTTTTTTTTCGATCATATCTATAGTAAACGCCTGGCGGATAGGAACATCAAAAGAATTTATGACTCCTAAGAATACACTCAAAATAAATATATACGGTATCGTAATATGTTTAGTTAAAACTAATACTGCTAATATCAAAGCTTGAGTCATGGCTAAAGTTTGAGTTATGACCAACATTTTTCGACGGTCATAGCGATCAGCAAAAATACCGGCAAAAGGAGTGATCAAAAAAGCTGGTATCTGGCTGACAAAACCTACCATACCTAACATTAGAGCGGAATTACTTAACCGGTATATCATCCATGCCATTGCCACCTGCTGCATCCAAGTACCGACCAGAGAAATCCCCTGACCAGTAAAAAATAAACGGTAATTGCGATTTTGCAGCGCACGAAATAAAAACGAAGAATTTATTTTCATTAAGAATGATCCCGAAACGGATTTTTACCGCTGATTTTTTGTTTAGTGAATTTCACGATCTCGTCGCAATTAAATGCCGGCTGGTCATCTTCGCCAACAGCCGAATAAGAAGCAAAACAAAGCACATCCAGCAGTTCATCCTTAATCATTGGAACTCCGCTTTTCTTAACCATAAAACCTTCTTCTTTCATCCGCATTTCATGCGCTTGTAAGAAAGATATAATTTTATTATATCTTACAAAATGAGCATTGAACAAAACTGTATTTTTATACTGCTTGCTAAAATAATCATATACCTGAGACATAGGATGAAAAGGTCCTAACCCCAAACCTGCCGGCTCATGTATTTGCATACTCCAGTCATCTTTAGGCTTTTTAAGCAATTCAAATAAATATCGATTGATTAAATCGAACTCTTTACGAGTCCAAGGGATCATGCCTTTTAAAATGCGCTCGTCTTCCATTTACACTCTTTCCAATAATCTTTTAGCAGAATCCAGCCGTTCATATATTTTAGGCAGCCACATCTCTCCCCAAAATAAATAACAGCTGGTTTCAGCGTCGAGAATACACGCCCGGGCATTTTCTAAATTTTCATTATGCACATCGCCCAGCTTTTTCTGCTTTTCCCAATACCAAGTATCAACCTGATACAAATATCCTAAAGCGCGTTTTTGCGATTCAGAACCATTCCATTGACCAAAATCAAAACCTGTAGTCGAGCCAACATTCCATGCGCCAGTACGCACCGTCGCGCAATCTTTAGGCGGATTCTTTTTTATATATTCGCCTAATTTTACCAACGTGATATCAGTTTCTTTTAATAATACTTTTTGTACCAACGGTTCCCAAAAATAACCAAAAAATCCAGCATTCTCATCTATCTGCCGGAACCAACCTCCGTTTTCCCCGTCAGACCAAGTAACCAAAAGCCGGTCTTCGGACGAAACAAAACCCGACGCAACTTTATGCTTTGACTCTTTTAAAAACCATGCAGGATTCAAGCCGCTTTCCTGCGCATTAGACATATCCCTATTCCGAGGAACTATAACAATCTCACTCCCGCCGAAACTGGCTTTATATAATTTAAACGGATCAACCGGCTGACCTTCTTTTGCATTATGCACATGAACATGGTCGACAACCACATATTCATATCCGGCTTTTTTCAATGCCGGTATCATCTCCATACAAAAAGCCATTTCAGACGGCCAAAAACCTTTAGGCGACTGACCAAAAATTTTCTCAAATATTGCCCGTCCTTTTTGTAAATGTTCAGACCAGTCATCCTGCGGTATCAACGGAAATATCGGATGATAATATCCCATCCCAATTATTTCAATATTTTTGGCTTTCCGATAATTATCCAACATCTGCGGGATATCAACATATTCTTTGTAAGCATCAATAATATTCTGGTCTAAAAACTGCTCTAATAATATTCCAGAAAAATCTACATGAAAAGGCGCTTGAGGATATTTTAAGGCGTAACGGGCAGCACGGTCATAACACTTAATAATCTGCTGAGCTTCCCAACGATTATGCTCTATCAGCAATTTTAAATTACCCGGCGGCTGATGCATGTGAAGTCCCATGCCATAATAAATTTTATTCTTGGCTGACATACTCATTTCTCCTCTCGCCTGTTACTAATTAAAATAGGGGCTACTCCCCTCTAATCGGCTCGCCTTGTTTCCGTAATTGACTCTTATACCATTGACTGATATTACTCCAATGCTCATACGACTGCATACATTTATCTTTTCCGTAATACATCATATAATATCTAACATGCATATCGCTCCAATAAAACTGTGCAATGATCTTTGCCCAATCTGTCGGATCTTTAGCTGCTTCTGCTTCCTCCTTCAACAAATATACAAACATCCCCTTAGATCTATCCCTATATCCATGAAAATAATCATATAAAAATAAACTTGAAAACAATATCGCGACCACTACAAACGTAACCCCAAACAGCTTTCCCCAATCCATAATCTTAGACCATAATAATCCTGATAATATCATCACAAAAGGCCACGCCACTAAAAAACGTAAAGCATGTGGATTATCTGACGTAACTGCTGCTGGCAACATTCCTAATAAAATTGAAACTATTAATACTTTAAACCAAATTCCATCTACACCCCGCTTCTCCGCTGCTAACTTTTTCCGATTAAATAAATAATTTATCAATAAAATGATCCCGCCCAACATCGCGCAAGTATCTACCCAGCTTAATATCTGCCCCGGAAAACCGGTTGAATGCATAACATTAGTTGATCCTTTATAAAACAAAAAATATGGATCAAAATGTGAAAAATAATTCCGTACAAACATCTGAAATATTTCCCATTTGCTCGGCGATAAATGCTGATCTACCCAATATAAGTTCGAAAAAATACT